>JAXGTO010000009.1:0-63057 GCA_040774885.1 Eggerthellaceae bacterium
GAGTTGCCCGAGCGGGCAAACGGGCGTCCGTTGCCGCGCATCCAGGTTGTCGATATGGCGCGCGAGTTTCGGGGCGGTGCAAAATCCATGTTCGGACGCGATCTGCAGATCGCGCTCGAAGAAGAGCTTCGCGCCCAGCATAAGGCCGTATTGCTGCTCAACCAGCGCGGTTTTGCAAAGTTCTTGCTCTGCCGTGAATGCGGCTATGTTCCCACCTGTACTGAATGCTCCACTTCGCTCACGTATCACGAGCGTGGCAACAAGCTCGTCTGCCATCATTGCGGACGCAGCATGCCGGCGCCGGCGGTTTGTCCTGAATGCGGCAGTCCCTATCTCAAGAAATTCGGCGCTGGAACCCAGCGTGTGGAAGCCGAGCTGAAGGCGATTATCGCAACGTTCGATGATGTAGATGCTCCTATCATCCGCATGGATGCCGATACTACGAAGGGCAAGGGTGCGCACCAAAGGCTGCTTGATGAATTCGCTTCGCTCGACGCCGGTGTTCTTCTGGGCACGCAGATGATAGCCAAAGGCCTTGATTTCGATGATGTCACGTTGGTGGGGGTCATCAACGCCGACACCCAATTGAGGCTGCCCGATTTTCGCAGCGCAGAGCGCACTTTCGATTTGATAGAACAGGTTGCCGGACGCGCTGGACGCGCAGAGCTTCCTGGACGCGTCTTGGTTCAAACGTACTGGGCCGACAATCGAGCGATACGTGCTGCAGCGCGCTACGATCGCCAGATGTTTCTTGATGATGAGCTTCCCAAGCGTAAAGCTCTACGGTATCCGCCTTTCGTGCGCATGGCGGATGTTTTGGTCTGGGGCAAGATCGAATCTGCTGTACGCGACGAAGCCGTTGCTCTCACAAAGGAGCTTCAACGCGAGATCGGCGGGCTCGAGATGCAAGATTGGGTGTTGCTTCCGGCCACGCCTTGCGTGCTTTCGAAGGTTCGTGGGTCGTATCGATACCACATAACGCTCAAGGCTCCCGTGACTGCGGACCTTTCCGAAGTCGTTGCTCATGTATTCCGACGGCGCAAGGCCGTGGCGGGCGTCAACGCCGCTGTTGACATCGATCCTGTGAGCATGTTGTAACACGTTTGTGACCTCTTGCAGCGGATAAATGGTTATCGATTGTAAATGCTATTGATACAATGTATCATTAAGCATGTAATCCAAACCAATCTCGTCAAGGAGGTTCGATCATGGATCAATCTAAGAATCTGACAACCGCCGCAGGTGCTCCGGTAGGGGATAACATCAACAGCCTTACAGCTGGCGAGCGCGGCCCCATCATGATGCAGGACAACTGGCTCATCGAGAAGCTGGCGCATTTCGATCGCGAAGTCATTCCCGAGCGTCGCATGCATGCCAAGGGCTCCGGTGCTTTCGGCACGTTCACCGTTACCGGCGACATCACCAAGTACACCAAGGCCAAGCTGTTCGAAACCGTCGGCAAGCAGACACCGGTCTTCACTCGATTCTCAACCGTTGCCGGCGAGCGCGGCGCGGCAGATGCCGAGCGTGATATCCGCGGGTTCGCGGTCAAGTTCTACACCGAGGAGGGCAATTGGGACCTGGTCGGCAACAACACGCCGGTATTCTTCTTGCGCGACCCGCTCCAGTTCCCCGACCTCAACCATGTGGTGAAGCGCGATCCGCGCACCAACATGCATTCTGCACAAAGCAACTGGGATTTCTGGACCATGCTGCCCGAAGCGCTGCATCAAGTGACTGTCGTCATGAGCGACCGCGGCATCCCCGATGGTTTCCGCCATATGCACGGATTCGGCAGCCATACCTATTCGATGCTGGCCGCCGACGGAACGCGCACATGGGTCAAATACCATTTCGTATGCCAACAGGGAATCAAGAACCTCACCAACGAGGAAGCTGCCGCCAAGATCGCAGGCGACCGCGAAAGCGCACAACGCGACCTGTATGAAGCCATCGAGCGTGGAGATTTCCCCAAGTGGCAGTTGTGCATTCAGGTCATGAGCGAAGACGAGGCAAACCATTACAAGGAAAACCCCTTCGACATCACCAAGACGTGGAGCCATAAAGAGTTCCCGCTCATCGATGTCGGCACGTTGGAATTGAATCGCAACCCCGAGAACTACTTCGCCGATGTGGAACAGGCTGCTTTCAACCCGCAGCATCTGGTGCCGGGCTTGGGCTTGTCTCCCGACAAGTTGCTGCAGGGTCGTCTGTTCGCTTACGGCGATGCCCAGCGCTATCGTTTGGGCGTCAACAGCAACGAGATTCCCGTCAATGCTCCGCAATGCCCGTTCCATAATTATCATCGAGACGGTGCGATGCGCACGGACGGCAACAACGGCGGCGACATCACCTATACGCCGAACGGCTACGGCCAGCTGCAGGATGCGGCAAGCGCTTCCGAGCCGCCTTTGGCCACGGCTGGCGAGATCTATCATTACGACCCCGAAGACGATCCCACCGATGATGTCTTCTATCAGCCAGGTGATTTGTATCGCCTGATGACCGAAGACAAGCGTGCGCTGCTGATCTCCAACACGGCCGGTGACATCATGCCGGTCACCGACAACATCAAATACCGCCATGCGGCCCATTGCTATCTGGCTGACGAGGAATACGGTACTCGTTTGGCCGAGGCTCTCAAGTTGGATATCGCGCGTGTGAAGGAAATCGCCGCGATGGATGAGCCCCAGCGCCTTTCCGCCACTTCGCAGGCCAATTGGAAGTAGCGCTCAGCTTCTTGCGTGTTCAATGGGCGGCGGCCATTATGGCTGCTGCCCATTTTCTTACCAGGACGCATTCGGTGTGCTCATCATCTCAGCGATTTAGGCATCAAGCCAAGCGGTCTTCTGCAGGGTGCTCGATGATTTTGAACCAGCGCCCATCGTAATCTATGAGGCCCGCTTTCTTCATTTTGGACAGCTCGGAGCACATGGCGCTGCGATCGACGCAAAGATAATCGGCCATCTGCTGCCGATTGAAAGGAGTTTCGAATTTGCTGGCGTGAGACGCCTGCTGACAAGTTGAAAGGTAGCTGAGCAGTTTGGCGCGCGTGGTTCGTTTGGAAACGTGTACAAGGTGCTCGAACATTCGATAGTGAGCGCGTCTGAGCACCACTACCATGTTCGCCAGCATCTGTGTGTGGAATGGGCAGGGGTGTTCGCATGCACCAAGCACTTTCTTCCCATCGAAAACAAGCGTCATGGTCTGCCCGTTGGCCACGATGACGTAATGCATGCCGTCATCCAGGAATTCTTCCGTTCCTATAGTGGTCGATTCTCCGCGGCCTTTCGCGCGCAGCAGCGTTCGTACTCCGAAGTAGGACTCTTGATATACAAAAGCCCCGCCTTCTACCACTATTTCGAAATCATAATCCGCTTCGCCTGAACGGGTGATCGTCTCATCGGGGAGGTACGTTTTCACCTGTGCGTTCCAGCAGTCCATCATTTTGAGGAAATCCTCGTATCCGATCTTATGGAACAGCGGCGTATCTTTCAGCTTTTCGAAAATGCCTGCTTGATCGACCATGATGCCCCTTTCATCTGTGGGGGAGCATACTCCAATCTCAAAGATAAGATGTTGGAATTACAACACCATTCCTGTTCTGAAAATTATATGCTTCCCCCAAAGGGGATCATGCGGATGCCTGTGGGTTCGAGGTGAGGGCACGCAGATCGTGGGAAGCGCTACAGGGAAGGGGATACTATGTTCAAATCAATTGACCGCAAGGGGGTTACTCGGCGGATTGCAGGCATTGCCGTCGTTTTGGCAGTCGTCTGCATCGCGGGATGCGCTGCGCAAGCCAATCCCGGCAATCCTACGCCGAGCGCGACTTCTCCGACCACGGTTCCGGAAGCGGACAGCTTTGGTGTTATCGATGCAAACTCTTGGGCCGATCAGTATCCCAACGAGTATGCAACCTATCAGCAGAACAGCCAAAACAGCGAAGAGGGCAAGGCGGATTATCTTGAGGAGTACCCCGAGATCAAGGTTCTCGGACTTGGGTATGGTTATGCCAATTACTACACAGAGCCGCTTGGCCATACCTATTCGCTCGAAACCGTCGAGAACAACGGCCGTGTTTCTTCCAAGAGCACCGTTGGATGCATCGCCTGCAAAAGCGCTCAGTTCAATTCAATAGTCGATGCGGCGGGAGACTCCTATGACTGGAAGGCGCCGTTTTGGGATACGGTCTTGACGCTCGATGAGGGAATCACCTGCGCCAACTGCCATCAAAACGACGATCCGAGTCAGTTGAAGGTAACGCGGCAGCAGTGGATAGAAGCGCTTGGCGACGATGCCGGCACGCGTTCTTTGTCTGGCGAGGTGTGCGGGCAATGCCATTGCGACTACTCCATGAGTCCGACCACGGGTGAACCGACCAGTCCTTATACCGGCATCAGCACTATGACCCCTGATGCGGCATTGGCCTATTACGATGCCAACGGGTATGCCGATTGGACGTATTCTTCCACAGGCGCCAAGATGATTGCCGTCCGCCACTCCGAATACGAATACAACTATGGAGGGTCGGGCAACCACATGACGCAGCTGGGCTACGACTGCGCAGATTGCCATATGCCGGTGGAAACGGATGCTGAAGGCAATGCGTATTCCAGCCACTATTGGCAAAGCCCTCTCGAAAACAGCGAGCTCATCGCAAACGATTGCAGTACCTGCCATGCCGATTTGGTTGGCGAGGTCAAGCAGACCCAGGCGACGATTGACGGGCGTACCCATGAAATAGGGGAGCGCTGCGCCGATTTCATCCATAATTTCGAGGATGCAATTCAGCAGGGTTCGTTAACTGAAGACCAGACTGCTCGACTTCAGACCATCCAGCGGGATGCCGCGTTCTACTGGAATTCTGCCGCAGCCGAAAACAGCGAGGGTGCGCACAATTCCGCTTTGTACACCGAAGTCCTCGATAAGGCCGAGGCTTTGCTCAATGATGGCGATGTCATTTTGGGGAAGGCCTCTACCGTTCAGGGCTTTGAAACATGGAAAGATGCGCAGGGCGACATCTTCCACAGCACGATCACTGAAAAAAACCTGCCGCCGACGACCACTGCTTCTGCCCAGTAGGTTCGGGCGTGACGAAAGGAAGTGATCGGTCATGAATGAAGCAGAAGACAAGCAGGATGAGGTTGCAGGTTCTGACTTGCGCGAACAGCCGCAGCCGAAGACGAAGCACAAACGAAACCATGTGATCATCGTTGTCGTCATCATTTGCGCGGTGATCGGCATCGCAGGCGCAGGCTTCTGGCAATGGCATGAGACGCCCTCGTTTTGTGCGGCAATCTGCCACAACATGGACGAATACCTTGATACGTATTCGCAACCGCAAGGTGTGGCAGGCCACGACAAGTACGGCAACGACGTGTCCAACACCAACGCAATGATGGCTACGCTGCATAGCAGCAATGCGACCACGGGCAAAAGCGAGATAACCTGTCTTGATTGCCATCATGCCATCATCGGAGAGCAGGTGAGCGAAGGTTTGGGATATATCGCAGGCAACTATTACTACCCTCTTTACGAGCGGGTCGGTGACGATCTGACGCATTGGTGGGGCGATGATGTTGATGGCACCACATTCTGCATGAATGAGAATTGCCATGCCTATCTTCGTGGAAGCGATGGGTTGGTCGATCGCGACAAGCTGGAAGCCACTACCATCGACCTGTCGTTCAATCCGCATGCCCAACATCACGAAGGCATCGAAATGCAGTGCACCACGTGCCATAAGGGACATCGGGCGTCGGTTATGGAATGCACGGGCTGCCATCAGCATGAAGATGTTGAAATCCCCGATGGTTGGTTGACTAAGGCACAAGGCGATGAATTGATGGCGCAAACCTTCTGATCGCCGAGGTCTTCCGGTCTGCACGAGCAAGGGACGGCATTTATGCCGTCCCTTGATTTTGCCTCTATCGCAATCGATATGTTTGTGGTATCTTAATCTTTCGCATGTTTGTGCCCTGATCTTGCATGTTGGATATTTCTTCTTTGAAAGGAAGTTCACGTGGCCAAAGCCTCAAAGAAAAGTTCGCCGAAAGAAGAAACCGCCTCTAAGAAGAAAAGCACTGCGAAAGCGGATGCAACAGAGGTCGACGAGCATGACGATGTGAACATCGAAGAGGTTGAAGATATCGAAGCGCCGGAAAACGCCGAAGACGAATCGGCCGAAGAAGACAAAGCTGAAAGCTCTGATGGCGATGATGACGAGGATCTTCTCGAGGGTATTCCCGAAGAAGAGCTCAAAGCTACCGTCGACGTGAAGCTCCCCAAGGTGACCAACGCGCGCGCCAAGACCGCTCAGCGCTCTCGCCGCCGTACGGCGGACGCCTCCGTTACCATGCTTACCGGCGATCCGGTTCGCATGTATCTCAAAGAAATCGGCAAAGTCCCCTTGCTCACTGCAGCCGAGGAAATCGACTTGGCCATGAAAATCGAAGCCGGTGTCGATGCCGGTGAGCAACTTGAGCGTGCCGATCAAGACGGCATTGAGATGGAACGACGTGAACGACGTCGCCTTTCCCGTATCGAGCAAGTAGGGCTTGATGCCAAGCAGCAGCTGATCGAAGCGAACCTCCGCCTGGTCGTGTCTATCGCCAAGCGCTATGTCGGTCGCGGCATGTTGTTTTTGGACCTTATCCAAGAGGGCAATCTGGGTTTGATCCGTGCTGTTGAGAAGTTCGATTACACAAAAGGCTTCAAGTTCTCCACGTATGCTACCTGGTGGATTCGTCAGGCTATCACCCGCGCCATTGCCGACCAGGCTCGCACCATTCGCATTCCCGTGCATATGGTTGAGACGATCAACAAGCTCGTTCGTATCCAGCGCTCGCTTCTTCAAGAGCTCGGTCGCGAACCGACTCCGGAAGAAATCGGCAAGGAAATGGATTTGTCGCCCGAACGCGTCAGGGAGATCCAGAAGATCTCTCAAGAACCTGTTTCTTTGGAAACGCCTATCGGCGAAGAGGAAGACAGTCAGCTGGGCGACTTCATCGAAGATGATGCCGCCGTGGTTCCGCCCGATGCGGCCAGCTTCAGCATGCTGCAAGAACAGCTGAACAAGGTGTTGGACGGGCTCGCCGAACGTGAGCGCAAGGTTATCAGCCTTCGCTTCGGCTTGGAAGACGGGCATCCGCGTACGCTCGAAGAAGTCGGCCGCGAATTCGGTGTGACTCGTGAGCGAATTCGCCAGATTGAAAGCAAGACGCTGGCCAAATTGCGTCATCCCAGCCGTTCTTCTAAATTGAAGGATTACCTGGAGGACTGATTTCGTGGCTGATTCCGAGTTTTCGGCCCGCTGCATCTTCGGATTCGAGGATGTGCTTGCCGCCGAGTTGAAGAATCTGGGCATTTCTCGCGTTCGCCCCCTCAAAGGGGGCGTCGCTTTTTTCGGGTCGCTTGAAGACGCCTATCGCATCTGCCTGTGGAGCAGGTGCGCGACGCATGTCATTTTGATGCTCGGTCGCTTCGATGCCGCCGATGCAGATTCGCTGTATGCAGGTGCGCGCGACATCCCGTGGGAAGAGATCATCGCGCCTGGAGCCACTATCGCCATTCGCGCCCGTGGCGGCAGCGATTCTTTGAGCAGCGTCGAATTCATCGCCCTCAAGGTGAAAGATGCTTTGTGCGATCGAATGAGGAATGCGGTGGGTGAGCGTCCTTCCGTTGACCGTCATCAGCCCGGAGCCCTTATACGTGTTTCCGTCAAGGGGCATCGCGTGTCAATCGGGTTCGATCTGTCGGGGCCATCGCTGGGAAAACGCGGTTATGCCGATGGCGAAGGAGAGCAATCCGGCGACCGTGAAGTATTGGCTGCAAGCTTGCTTGTTCGTGCTGGCTGGCCCTCGCTGTCTACAGCTTCCGGCAGTCTCGTCGACCTGACGGCTCCTTTTTCCGTTGCTGCAATAGAAGCAGCTTCGATGTCATGCGATCGCGCCCCGGGCTTGCTGCGCGATAGGTGGGGCTTTTTCGGCTTGGCATCTCACGATGATGACGGTTGGTCGTCGTTGCTGGAAGATGCGGACGATCGCGCGCAACGGTGCGATTGTGCCAAAGCTCGCATCGTCGCATTGGCTGCCGATTCCGGTGATGCCAAGCATCTTGAATCGTGTGCCAAACGTGCAGGCGTCAGCGGAATCATCAGAATCGAATGCGATGCCGATCCGACCACTCTTATGGATTCTCATTCGAATGGCATAGTGTTTGTTCGGGATGCGCAGGGCCGCCGCGACGACGTGCGCCTGCCGTCTTCTCGCGCCCGTTTGGCCAGGATCATGGGGTCTATTCCCAGCGGATGGAAACTGCTCGGCTTGGTAGACGACGGTGTCGAGCTCGATGCGCTGTGCAGCATCGAGCCTTCTTGGTCGGGCGAGGTGCGTGAGGGGCGGGCTTCCTTTGATGCTCGACTCTATGATATGCGCGCCGTTCATCGAAGGCAGCTTGTGCTGGATGAGGGAGGGACGGGCAAGACGGTAAAGCTGTCGGTGCTCGAAGCGAACACGGAGCAATTCGCCGGTCGATTCAAGAAGATGGTGCGCGAGCGTCGAAAATGGGCGCGCCGCAGCGGAGTTTATTGCTATCGCATCTACGATGCCGACCTTCCCGACTATGCGGTTGCCATCGATTGGTATGAAGGCGAATCGGTCCAGGGGCATCAGCGTTGTCTGGTGGTCCAGGAATACCGTGCGCCTGCTTCTGTCGATGCCGTGCGCGCTCGCAGAAGGCTCGATGATGTATTGGCCGTTGCTCCGGTTATCGCGGGGATACCGTGCGATCGGCTGTTCTTGAAGCAACGTGAGCGAGCCAAAGGCGGATCCCAGTATCGGACGTCGGCGGTGGGGCGCTCATTTGAATTGACCGTTGAGGAATCGGGCTGCCACCTTCTGGTTGATTTGGCCGGACATCTTGATACGGGCCTGTTTCTCGATCATCGCGATACCCGTGCTTTGGTGGGGCAGCTTGCACAGGGCAAGAGCTTCCTCAACCTTTTCGCATATACCGGGGCGGCGACGGTTGTCGCGGCGCATGATGGTGCTCGTGAGACCACGACGGTCGATCTTTCCCAGACATATCTTGATTGGGCGCAGCGCAATATGCGGAGCAACGGCTTCTCTGGAACAAAGCATCGTTTCGTTCGAGCCGATGTTCTCTCATGGATAACTCAGGAACGGCGCAGTCGACGTCGTTACGAGGTCGTTTTCGTAGACCCGCCTACCTTCAGCAACTCCAAAGCGATGGGGAAGCGCAGTTGGAGCGTTCAGCGCGACCACGTTGAGCTCCTTGTAGGCGTATCGCGTCTGCTTGCCCCTGAAGGCGTCGCGGTGTTTTCCTGCAACTTGCGTGATTTCAAACCGGAAACGGAGGAGCTTGCCCGCCTGGGCGTTTCTTTGGAGGACGTCACGCCTCAAACCATTCCTGAAGACTTCAAACGCAATGCCAAGATTCACCATTGCTACATGGTCAGACATGCTCGGTGAATTGGGGCTTGCGCGCTTTCCTCGTTCCGTTATAATGCTACCTTGCGCGTTGATGAAACGTGCTTATTCCTCGGTAGCTCAACGGCAGAGCATTCGGCTGTTAACCGAAGGGTTGTAGGTTCGAATCCTACCCGGGGAGCCATTCTGGGCGTTTGGCGCAGCGGGAGCGCACTACCTTCACACGGTAGGGGTCACAGGTTCAAATCCTGTAACGCCCACCAGAAATCGGAACGGGCCTTCGGGCCCGTTTTTCATTTCCGAAGATGCGGATTTCCGGATGATTCCAAGGCGCGATAACTGACAGTCGATCAACCGAGAACTTCTTGATCCAAGACGTCGACGGCTGCTTGGAAGATGTGCGGTTTTTCGTAATGGACGTTTTGTCCGCAGCGCTTCACAGGGACCATCTTGCATGTCGGGCCCATGAGGTCGACCGCCCTGCGGGCCTCGTCATCATCGTTGGCTGAAAGAAGCATGCCCGAGTCGTCGAATTCCGTCTGCGACTTGAGATAGACCGTCGGACAGGCGATGGTGTGCAGCATTTCCTGCTCGTCTATTCCCGCCATCCATGATCCTTCGTAGAGCGCATCGCCATAGTGCGGATCGAAATCATCGGCCCATTGCAGCATTCTGAACCATTCGTGGGGGAAGTTCTGGAGCTTGAGCGGACCGCGCGGATGGACGCTGCGCCATTGCCGAGCTTGGGCCAGTAGTTTATCTCGCATCGAATCGAAGGAAGATGCCATGGTTCCCGTTTCCAGGCATTGGATGACAAAATCGCCGTCGGATCCATTTTGGATGAAAGTATGGCAGGGTCGAGCGACGTCGTTGTACAGCAGGCAACCCGAACCGCTGGCAAGGGCATCGGCGCCCACATGCAGCAAAGGCGGATCTTCGAGTACCAGGCCGCGCACGCATTCCGGCGCATAGGCGCCGAGCCATGCTGCGATGATACCGCCGGTTCCATTTCCCGAAACGATGCATGAGCGGCCGATTATCTTGACGATGAACCAGGCTAGTTCCATGGCATTGACTTTGCATGGATAGTAGGCGGGGTCATGGGTTGACTCTCCGTGCCCAAAGCAGTCCACGGCAAAGACATGATATGAGCACGCAAGGGAGGGGAGCGCCTCGGCATAATCCTGCCAACCGGTCATTTGCATGTGCACGAGCAGCAGCTCGGGTCCGTTATCAGGGCCTTCTATATAGGCGATGCGCCCGCCATCGGGGATGTCGGCCACATGTTCGCTGAATCCGCTTTCCCATACAGCGTCCAATGCGCCGTCATCGAAGTGCAGATTCTCGCTGCGATACCGGTGCCACCAAAAGGCTCCGATGATCACCAGGGCGATGATGAAGAAGAGGGCAAGCTCCATATTCGTTTCAGCGCACCTTTCAAATTATTAGGTTGAAGACCGCATTTTCGGCGGCGTCTTGGTCAACGAGTATACCAGCGGCATCGTCAACCTCCGAATCGTTGTTGCCGTTGGGTAAATAGGACGTTGCCTTTATCGGGAATGACGGTAAAATAATAGCGTTTCAAACCAGTAACTGCGTTCGGGACTTAACCATGTCTTTTAGGAGGGATTATGGAAGAAATCAAGAAGTTCAGCGTTAGTCGTCGCAATTTCGTCGCCGGCAGCGCCGCTGCTGCGGCGGCCGTCAGCCTCGGCCTTGCCGGCTGCAGCTCGGGTGGGTCGAGCAGCTCCTCGACCTCTTCAAGCTCCACCTCTTCAAACTCGGGTTCCGGTGAGCTCACCGCCGCCGTGGCTTACGAGACCAAGAACTACCATCCGTCCACCACGTCGTCCGCGCTTGCTTTGGGCGCCAACTGGCATGTGGTCGAGGGCCTCTACGAGCTCAATATGTCCACGTACAAGCCTTATGCCGCATTGGCTGCCGGCGATCCCACTGAGGTCACCAGCACCCAGTTCGAGGTTACGCTGCGCACCGATGCCAAGTTCTCTGACGGCACCGCGGTCACCGCAGCCGACGTCGTTGCCTCTTATGAGCGCGCAAACAAGGCCGATGGCCTGTATGCCCCCATGCTGTCTTGGATCTCAGCTGTTTCCGCCAAGGACGACAAGACGGTCGTCATCGATCTTGCCTTCCCGTTCTCACTGGTCAAGGAGCGCTTGAGCCTTATAAAGGTCGTTCCTGCCGGCGCTTCCGATGACGAGCTCACCTCCAAGCCGGTAGGTACCGGTCCTTGGATGTACGACAGCATCACCGAGAAGCAGATCTCCTTCGCCCCCAACACCAACTACAACGGCAACTATGCCGCCAAAGATGGTTCGATGACGTGGCAGATCATCAAAGACGATACGGCCCGTACCACGGCCATGACCGAGGCTACCGTTTCCGTCATGGAATCCGTTCCGGCCGAGAACAGCGACATGGTTACTGCTGCTGGTGCCACCGTCGATGATGTTCAGGGCTTCAACCAGGCTTTCTTGATGTTCAACACCAAAAAGGCTCCTTTCGATGACTATCGCGTGCGCCAGGCGTTCCATTACGCTATCGACACCGACAAGCTCATCTCCAATGCGCTTTCCGGCAAGGCCGAGAAGGTTACTTGCTTCCTTCCCAAGGACCATGCAAACTATCATGAAGCCGCTACGGTGTTCACTTACGACCAGGACAAGGCCAAGAGCCTCTTGGAGGAAGCCGGCGTTTCCGGTCTCTCCATCACGCTGGACAGCACCGATGCCGGCTGGATCACCGCTTTGGCTCCGCAAATCAAGAACGATCTCGATGCCATCGGAATTTCCGTCGAGGTTGCCTCTCAGGCATCTTCTTCCCTGTATTCCAACGTCTGCGATGTCGATGACCCCACGTTCGATGTCGTCTTGGCCCCGGGTGACCCCAGCGTCTTCGGCAACGACCCCGACCTGCTGATGAACTGGTGGTACGGCGACAACAGCTGGACCAAGAAGCGCACCGGCTGGAAGGGCAGCGACAAGTACACCGAGCTGCACGAGTACATGCAGGCTGCCGTGGAGTCTTCCGATTCCAAGGAACAGCAGAGCGAATGGAACAAGTGCTTCGACCTTTTGGCCGAGCAGTGCCCGCTCTATCCTCTGTTCCATCGCAAGATGGCCACCGGATACTACGAGACCAAGATCACCGGCTACACGCCTATCGGCACCACCGGCCTCAACTTCATCGGCGCTTCCACCAAGTAATGCGATCTGCGCCGGAGAAAAGATTTTGAGCAAGACGGACCTGCACCGAGGTTTCGGTGCAGGTCCTTTTAACGCAAAGCGGATAATCATAACCAGAAGCCGGGTCCGTCGGACCCTCGATGTAAGAAGGGAGGCCAGGTGTGAATAATCTTATCCGGTTGATCGGTAACCGGTTGATCGCCCTGCCCATCATGGTGCTGGGCGTCACCCTCCTCGTTTTCTTCCTCATGTCGTTTTCTCCCATCGATCCAGCGTACTCAGCTTTGGGCGAAGGCGCTTCGCAGGAAGCCCTCGATGCGTATCGCACGGCCCATGGGCTCAACGACCCCTGGATCGTGCAATACTGGAATTTCATGGTTGGCTTGTTCCACGGTGATTTGGGAACCTACGGCGCCAATCAGACGTCTGTGGCCGATACCATTTCATCGGCTCTGCCCGTCACGCTGCAACTTACGTTCATGGGTCTGCTGATCGCCGTCGTCATCGCGCTGGTTTTGGGCGTGGTTTCGGCTCTGTATCGTGATCGTTGGCCTGACAAGGTCATACGTGTGTTCTCTATCGCCTGCATCGCAACACCTTCTTTCTGGTTGGCTGTTCTGTTGATCTTGCTATTCAGCGGCATCCTTGGATTCAAGGGCATCGCATCGGGCTCTTTGACTCCGTTTGCCGAAGACCCGGGGGCGTGGCTCTATCGCATGATTTTGCCGTCCTTCGCCCTGGGCGTTCCCGTCGCGGGTCAACTTACCCGAGTCATCCGAACCGCTATGGTTGAAGAACTCGATAAGGATTATGTGCGTACAGCCATTGGATTCGGCATTCCAAAATCCGTCGTGGTGGCGCGCAATGTGCTTCGCAATGCGCTCATCACTCCCGTCACCGTTTTGGGCTTGCGCATCGGCTACCTCATTGGCGGCGCAGTTGTCATCGAGGTCATCTTCAACCTTCCGGGCATGGGCATGGCCATTCTCCAAGGTGTTCAGGAAAACTATCCAACCCTGGTTCAGGGCGTTACTTTGGTCGTTGCCCTTACCTTCATCATCATCAACATAGTGGTCGATATGCTCTACATCGTCATCAATCCGCGAATCAGGAGCGTGTAGACCATGGGATTGCGTGAGAATAAAACTAAGAAGATGGAGAACGCTGCGGGGCGCGTTCATTTCCGTCGATGGAAGAATCTGACTTGGGGCGCTCGCTTCTGCCTCATCATCTTGGCGCTCATCGCCTTGGCTGCTGTGTTTGCCCAGTATGTGGCCCCGCACGATCCTCTCGAGATTTTCACTGCTCGGCAGGCTCCCAGTGCCGACTTTTTGTTCGGCACCGACGACAAAGGCCGCGATGTCTTGTCGCGCATGATCTACGGTGCGCGTTACTCGCTGGTCATTGGTTTGTGCGCCACGGCTTTCGCTCTGGTTTTCGGTGCTTTCTTCGGGTCGCTGGCTGCGGTTTCCCGCAAGGGTGTTTCCGAGGTCATCATGCGCTGCATGGACATCATCATGTCCTTCCCCGGCATTGCTTTGGCCGCGGTGTTCGTGACGGTGTTCGGCAACAGCTTGCCTTCGCTTGTATTCGCCATCGGATTTCTCTACATTCCGCAAATCACCCGTGTTGTGCGCGCCAATGTGGTTTCGGAATATGGCAAAGATTACGTGCGAGCAGTGGTCGTATCCGGCGCTCGGGCACCCTGGATTCTGGTCAAGCATGTCGTGCGCAACTGCATCGCTCCCGTCATGGTGTTCACCATCGTGTTGGTGGCCGATGCCATCGTGTTCGAAGCTTCCCTTTCGTTCATCAATGCCGGCATTCCCGAGCCCACTCCGACGTGGGGCAATATCTTGGCTGATGCCCGTCAGGGCGTTTTGGCTGGTCGTTGGTGGCAGGCTCTGTTCCCCGGCTTGGCCATCATGGTGACGGTGCTGTGCCTCAATGTAGTATCCGAAAGCGTCACAGACGCTATGGCGGCAGCCCCCAAGTCTGCCGTTAAGCCCAGCGACTCCAACGTTCTTGCCGAGCGCACGGCTGACAAGTTCATCGCCGATCCCAAGCTCGCCTATTCCGCGCAGGCTGAGATGCTCGGCAAACGTCTCGAGGAACTTCGATCCGTTGAATCGCAACGACAAGACCGCTTCAGCGCCCACACCGACGTCGAACCGATCCTTGAGGTGAAAGACCTTTCGATTCGCTTCCCCCGCCATGGCGATGTCGACGTGATCGACCACATCAGCTTCGTGGTCCGTCCGCGTCAAACCATGGGTTTGGTAGGGGAGTCTGGCTGCGGCAAATCCATTACAAGCTTGGCCATCATGGGTCTTTTGGATCCCAAAGCCATTATCAGTTCTGGCGAGATTCTCTACAAAGGCCAAGACCTCTTGAAGCTTTCCGCCAAGCAGTTGAACGTGTTGCGTGGCAAGGAAATCTCAATGGTGTACCAAGATGCCCTTTCTTCGCTCAACCCTTCGATGCTCATCAAGTCTCAGATGAAGCAGCTTACCAAGCGTGGAGGCACGCGTACGGCAGAGGATTTGCTTGAACTCGTCGGTTTGGATCCGAAGCGCACTCTTGATTCGTATCCCCATGAGCTTTCGGGCGGACAACGCCAGCGTGTGCTGATCGCTATGGCGCTCACGCGCGACCCTCAGTTGATCATCTGCGACGAGCCCACTACCGCTCTCGACGTCACGGTTCAAAAACAGGTCATCGAGCTGCTCAATCGCCTTCAGAAGGAACTGGGCTTTGCCATGGTGTTCGTCAGCCACGACCTTGCTTTGGTCGCTGAAGTTGCTAACTCCATTACCGTCATGTATGCCGGGCAGGTCGTCGAGCAAGGTTCGGTCAACGACATCCTTACTGATCCCAAGCACGAGTACACGCGTGGGCTTCTCGGATCCGTGCTCTCCATCGAGGCCGGTGCCGGCCGTCTGCATCAGGTGCCGGGGTCGGTTCCTTCCCCTGCGGATTTCCCTGCAGGAGACCGTTTCGCACCGCGTTCAAGCCATCCGGATGTCCATTCCGACATTCCGCCCATTCTCAAACGGCTGGGGCAAAGCAACCATTTCTATGCCGAATTGCCTGACGACGAGATGCGTCGTCTCGGCTTGCCAATGATCAGCGAAGGAGGTGCGCAATGACTTCGCAGAATACCGACGCGGTTGGAGCGGTCGATGGAACGATTGATGGAGTGACTCCCATCATCTTCTTGGACAAGGTGAACGTGATCTTCAAGACGCGTACCGGATCGCTTTTGCATCCCAACAAGGTTCAGGCTGTGAAGGACCTCACCATGCGCGTTATGCCGGGGGAAACGCTCGGCATCGTAGGTGAGTCCGGCTGCGGTAAATCGACCACGGCCAATGTCATGTGCGGTCTTCAGGATCCTACGAGCGGCCAGGTGTATTTCAAGGGCACCGACGTCACCAACCGCACTGCCGCGCAGCGTCGTATCATAGGCCGAGTTATATCCGTCGTCTTCCAAGACCCCGCCACGGCGCTCAATGCCCGCATGAGCGTTCATGATCAGCTGATCGACCCTCTGACCGTTCACAAGGTGGGAACCAAGGATGAGCGCGAGAAGCGTGCCGACGAGCTCATCGAAATGGTCGGTTTGCCCCATTCGGTCATGGATGCGCTTCCCGGTCAGCTCTCGGGTGGTCAGCGTCAGCGCGTGGCCATCGCACGTGCACTCGCCCTGTCTCCCGATGCCATCATCGCCGATGAGCCCACCTCGGCCCTTGACGTTTCGGTGCGTGCGCAGATTCTCAACCTGCTTACCGACCTCAAAAAAGAGCTCGGTTTGAGCATGGTTTTCATCAGCCATGATATTCAGACGGTTCGTTACATCTCGGATAATATCTGCGTTATGAACGGGGGAGTATGCGTTGAGCGCGGATCTTCGGAACAGGTGTTCAACGACCCCAAAGATGCGTATACCAAGAAGCTTCTTGGGGCCGCTCCTTCGTTGCTCCATCCTGACTTGGGGAAATAAGAATCAATTGCCATCGTCAAGCGCGTCCGTGTTTTCGGGCGCGCTTGACGTGCGCATGAAGCGGCAATATAGTCTCCACGGCATTCAAACGATAGAAAGCAGGATCCATGTCTTCCGATAAGTTCCACGGCATCATTCCCCCCGTCATCATTCCTTTGGATGACGATCGCAATCTTGATATCCCGGCGTTCGAGCGCCATATCGATCGCATGATCGATGCAGGAGTCGATGGCTTGTTCTTTTTGGGGTCGAGTGGGGAAGTTGCTTTCCTCAATGACGACCAGCGCTATGAGATGCTGGGCGAAGCGGTTCGAATCGTCGACGGACGCGTGCCCGTGCTTGCCGGTGTCATCGATATGGAAACGCTTCGCGTTATCGAACAGGCCAAGCGAACTTCTGAATTCGGCGTCGACGCCTTGGTGGCCACCTCTCCTTTTTATGCGTTGGGAGGTCCAAAGGAAACCGAACGTCATTTCAGGCTTATCCGGGAAGCAGTCGATCTTCCGCTGTTCGCTTATGATTTGCCTGTTTGCGTTCATACCAAACTCGACCCCACTATGTTGGTTCGCTTGGGCCACGATGGCGTGCTGGAAGGCGTCAAGGATTCTTCCGGTGACGACGTCCAGTTCCGCTGGCTGTGCCTTGAAAACGAGGCCGTCGGCCATCCCCTTACTCTTCTTACGGGACATGAAGTGGTCGTCGACGGTGCGCTTTTGGGCGGGGCCGATGGTGCTGTTCCCGGATTGGCCAATGTGTATCCTGATGGCTATATCCGCATGTGGAAAGCCTGCCAGGAAGGTGACTGGGACGAAGTGCGCAAAGAGCAGGATTTGCTGGCTCGTTTGATGTGGATTACGCGTCACGTACAGGCTACGGTAGGCTTCGGTGCCGGCGTCGGCGCTTTCAAGACGGCGCTGTGGCAGATGGGCGTTTTCGACAGCAATCAGATGCGCGAACCTGTTCAGCCTTTGGTCGGGGACGACGTTCGCGGCATCGTCGACATTTTGCGCCATGTGGGTCTTTTGGACAAAGCGGCTCCCATTCGTGCATAACAGGTTGCTGTTTCGCCTGTTTGGAGGCAGATGATGGCTCGAATCCAGAGTAATTCTATCGAAGGAGCACCCACATCGGTGATCGCCATCGACGTGGGCGGTACCAAGATAGCCGGGGGGATCGTCGTCTACCCAAGTGATGGAGGGGCTCCCCAAGTGCTATGCGGCATCGAAGAGCCGACCAATGCCGAATCCGGTGGAGCCGACGTTTTGGCCCATGTCGTGGATGTGGCCCGGAAACTTGCTGCTTGCTGTGACGATGCTCCTTCTGGAATCGGTGTGGGTTGTGCCGGGTGCGTGGATCCCTTCGATGGCTCTATCGCCTTCGCCAACGAGCTTATGCCCGATTGGACGGGTCAACCCGTGGCTGTTGCCGTTTCGTCTGCTTTGGGCATTCCTTCGACTGTGTTGGGCGATGTTCATGCCCATGCCCTCGGTGAGGCTCGTTGGGGGGCTGCCCGCCGTGCTGAAAGCTGTCTTATGGTTGCAGTTGGCACGGGTATCGGCGGTGCGTATGTGCTCGATGGAAGGGTTGTGCGCGGCTATCATGGCGCAGCGGGCCATATCGGCCACACGCTGTCCGTCGAGGCCGCTGGTGTACCATGCGCCTGCGGCTCGAAATCACATATCGAATCGATTGCGTCGGGGACGGGAATAGCCGCCCTCCATCGCACGAGCCATCCTTCTTCGACTTTGGAGTCTTCTCAAATCGCACGTGGCGCCGCGCAAGGCGATGCTGAGTGCCGTGCTACGCTGGAAGCAGCGGGAAAGGCCTTGGGTGAGACGTTGGGTTCGACGGCCAATCTGCTCGACCCTGAGCTCATCGTGCTTTCCGGATCGGTTTGCAAGGCAGGGGAAATATGGCGTAATTCAGTTGGTCTGGGATTCCGCTGCCAAGCTTTGCCGGTGATTGCCGATACGCCGATAGTGGAATCTTGCCTTGGCTCCGATGCTGCTTTGATCGGCGCCGCCGAACAGTTGCTGGATTCTTTGGAAGGATGCAGGTCATGAACGTAATCGATCCTCGAATCAAAGCTATGGAGGGTGGGCTGGTAGTCAGTTGCCAGGCGTATCCGGGCGAACCGCTGCGTCATCCCGAAACCATGGCTCAAATGGCGCGTGCGGCTGAGCTGGGCGGTGCGTGCGCTATCAGATGCCAGGGCCTTTCCGATATTTCCGCCATCAAGGGGCGCGTGGAGCTTCCTGTTTTGGGCTTGTGGAAAGAGGGGCACGAGGGTGTTTACATCACTCCATCCCTTCGGCATGCGGAAGCTTGCATCGCCGCTGGTGCGGATGCGGTCGCCATTGACGCTACCGGCAGACCGCGCCTTGACGGTCTTACCTTTGAGCAGACGGTTGATGCGCTTCGAGGAAAGACCTTGGTCATGGCTGATTGCGGGTGCGTGGAAGACGTTCGTCGAGCAGTGCGTGCCGACGTTGATATAGTTTCCACCACTTTGGCGGGATACACTCCCGACAGGGAAAAAACAGAGGGTCCTGATTTGGAATTTCTGAAGCAGGCACTCGAAGCTTCTTCCGATATCCCCGTGTTCTGCGAAGGACGCCTCCATACGCCCGAACAGGCTCATGACGCTTTGGCTGCCGGCGCATGGGCCGTTGTCGTCGGTACCGCCATCACCCATCCCACTTCGATAACCGGTTGGTTCAAGTCTGCGCTTGGCTGAGCGCCTGTCGGACGTGTGTCAAAGATTCTGAATGACAGGCGTCGATTGTAACGTGAGCTTTCTGCAGGATTATTGAAAAGGCATCGGCCTATCCTCTTGTGTGGAGGTGGTTTCGTGCCGTTCATCGATTCTGCAGACAGTTTGCGTGCGAAAGCCCATCTCAGTGAAGTGGGGATGCCGGCTATTATCTTCGTCATGGCGCTCGCTTTGCTCGTTGCATTCCTTTTGTTTCAGAATTGCGTTTCCTTGTTCACGGGTCCGTCTTTTTCTTTGGATAATTCGGTATCGTCTTCCTCTGATGCAAACGCAGCGGCAGAGCAGCCTGCAACGGCTCAAGCCGAAAAAACGGTTGTCGCATACATCGTAGGAGCTGTCGTTTCTCCTGGTGTGTACGAAGTTGCCGAAGGCTCTCGCGTGCAGGCTGTCGTTGAGGCGGCCGGTGGCCTGTCTCTCGATGCCGACGGCAGCGCCGTCAACCTTGCCCGCGTCGTTTCGGATGGTGAACAGATAGTCGTTCCTGCGGTTTCCTCCGAGCCCTTGTCGGTGGACGAGCAGGCGACTTCTCCCTCTTCTCCGGGCATAGCATCAGATGGCAAGGTGAACATCAACCTTGCTTCTTCGGAACAGCTCCAAACGCTCAACGGCATTGGCGAATCGATTGCAAATAAGATCATAGACAGCAGAGAGCAAGACGGTCCGTTTTCGTCTCTGGAAGACCTGAAGCGGGTAAGCGGGATAGGTGACAAGAAATATGCCGCCATCGCCGGATCTATCTGCATTTAGCAAATCCCGCATGCACCGTACCGGAATTCCGGTGGTGTTCGTTGCGGCCTTGGGTGCATGGGGATCGTGTGCCTTCGTGCTGTCTGCTACGGGTTCCTGGGATGCCTTGTCATGTGCGCGCGGGGCTGCAATCTGCATTCTGCTGCTCCTTGCGCTTTGCTCTGCTTTTGTTGTCGCTCTTATCAAACGCTGCATCGTATTCGGTCGAACTGGTTTGATCGTCATCTGCGCTGTTTTGGGCATCCTGATCGGAGCCTGTCTTGCTTTCAACGCATCTTGCGCTTTGTGCAGTGCGATCGATGGCATAGAAGCAGAGAGGCCCGGATCTGTCCATAAGTTTTTGATTGTCGAGGATGGAGTTGATGGCCAATATGGATCTTCTGCCGTAGGGGTGACGAAACTCGAGGATGGGTCATTGGTTAAATCAGACATCCGCTTGCCGATTGGAAGTTCTATAAGATGCTGGCAGGTGATCGAGTCGTCTTCTTCATTGAAACGACCATCGGGGTCCAATGAAGACTATTGTCGCGAGCGAGGGGTCAGCTCCGTCATTACCTTGCAGGGGCATATCGAGGGCCGTTCCTATGGCGCGGCGGGAGTATTGGCTCAGCTGCGAGACGGCGCCTCAACTGCTTTAGATGATGGTGAAGAATCCGGAGCCTTTCTCAAAGCGATATTGGTCGGCGACCGTTCTTCACTTCACGGCTCTTCTTTGTATGCTGATGCCAAGACCGCTGGATTGGCGCATATCGTTGCTGTTTCCGGTGCGCATGTCGTCATCGTGATGGCGTTTGCCGGATGGGTTCTTGGCCGAGCTGGGCTGCCTCGCCGTTTGAGGACGGTTCTGCTCATTGTGCTTGTTATCGCTTTCGTCTTATTCGCCGGCATGCCTCGATCGGCTATTCGCGCTGGATTCATGGCTGCGTGCGCTTTGAATGCGCTGTTTGTCAAGAAACGATCGTCTTCGCTTTCCGCGTTATCTGTCTGTTTGCTCTTCATACTTGTGCTTGATCCGTTTTCAGCTCTTTCGGTTTCATTGGCTTTATCTGCCGGTGCCACAATCGGCATCGTGCTGTTCGGCCGTTTGTTCTCATCGTGGGTATCTTGCTGCCTGCCTGCAGTTTGCCCTGCAGCCGTTTCGGATGCTTTGGGTCTCACGCTTGCGGCGAACCTGTTCACGCTGCCCCTCACCGCTTCTCTGTTCAGCCAGGTCCCGCTTGTGTCGCCTTTATCGAATGTTATCGTTGCGCCGTTGTTCTCGGTGGTCGGCATGCTTGGAATCGCTTCCCTTTCGATTGGAGTGCTGCTCCCGTTCGTTGGATCTGCTTTGCTGGCGGCTGCGCGTTTCTTCGCTGAAATATTTTGTCAGGCTACGCATCTGTTGGCATCTATTCCCTTTGCGAGCATACCCGTTCAGGTCGATTTCCTGGCAGCAGAATCGATGTGCGTGCTTGCGGCTGCTGCATTGTATTGCATCTGGCCGCAGGCAAGTGCAATAAAAGCTCGGTTTGCTTCAGTGTCTGCCCTGTTTTGCATCGTTGCTTCTCTGTTGTTCATACCTGCTGTTGCAGGTGATGAAATCGTGATGATCGATGTGGGGCAGGGCGATGCGATTGCGCTTCGATCGGGATCCAGCGCCATACTCGTTGACACGGGTACCGATGATGCCGCTATCAAAGCGGGGCTTGCCCGTCATGGAATCGTGTCGCTTGATGCCGTGTTCATCACGCATCCAGATGATGATCATTGCGGTTCGTTAGGCGCATTGCTCGATACCGTTCCCGTTGGCTGCGTCTGCGTTGCTTCTGATCTCTTGTCGTGTCCCTGCCGTAATTGCGCTAAATTGCGCGCGACTATGGTTGATGCGAGGATTGTGCCGCTGGAGTGCGGCCAGCGCATCGTGTTTGGTCCGTTTGCGCTATCCGTCCTTTGGCCCTCTCGCTATGAAGAGGAAGGCGGCAATGGCGACAGTCTGGTGATGGGCGTTGATTACGACGGAGACGATGACGGTTTGACGGATGTACGGGCCTTGTTGACCGGAGATGCAGAAGCGCCCATCCTCAACGACCTCATTGCCCAGGGCAGCATCGGCATGATAGATATTCTCAAAGTCGGTCATCATGGATCTCGGGTAAGTCTTGACGAAGCTTCTGCATCGGTGCTTTGTCCTCGTATCGCCTTGATCAGCGTGGGGGCTCTCAATCGCTATGGCCACCCAACTGATGAATCGCTTGCCTGCTTGGATAGCGTCGGCGCTACGGTGTTCAGAACCGATCAGAGCGGTGACATTTCATGTCGATTGAGATCCGATTCCATCGCGGTAGACGCCATGGGATAAGATGGTTTCATGGCAAATGATTCGGACAAATTGCAACCTGCTTATCTGGTCAACGGACAAGACGAGCTCAAGCGCACTGCTGTTGTGAAGCGCTTGAGGGATCGCATTGCACAAAGGGGAGACCTCTCTTTCAATTGCGATGAGTTCAATGGCGAAAACGCTGTTGGAGAAGATATCGTCGCCGCCTGCAATACCTTGCCTTTTGCAAGTGATATCCGCTTGGTCCAAGTAGACAATGCCGATAAGCTGAAAAAGGCGGACCAAGAAGCGCTTGTAACGTATCTTGATTCACCCAATGATCAAACGGTTTTGGCTTTGGTATCGGCTTCTTTGGCTCGTAATACCCGTTTGAGCAAATCCGTTGCCGCCCATGGTCCCCAGTGCGTCATCGACTGTGCTCCCAAAAAACGCCGAGAGCTCCCGGCTCTCGTCCGCGCCATGGCTACATCGCACGGAGCCACCATCACGGATTCTGCAGCGGTCAGGCTCATCGAACTGGTGGGAGAGAACACCGTTTCCCTAGATGCCCAGTTGCAAAAGCTCGCTTTGGCCCATAATGGATCGGATCCAATCGGAGATGGGGAGGTTTCGTCTCTGGTAAGCCGTACGGCCGAGGTCAAACCCTGGGAGTTCGTCGATGCGTTCGCTTCACGCAACAGTTCAAAGTGTCTTGCTTTGCTCCAGAAGATGGATAGCGTTTCGCCTTACTCGCTTTTGGCGATGTGCGTTACCAGGATTCGCGAGCTCATTTCCGCCAAGTCTTTGGAGCAACGAGGGCAGGGCAATCAGCTTGCCCGAGTTTTGAAGCTCCCTGATTGGCGTGTGAAAAACCATATGATGTGGGCTCGTCGCTTCGATGACGTCGAATTGCGGGCGGCTTTGCTTTCGGCTCGCGATGCTGAAAAGGATATGAAGAGCGGGTCTGACCCGGATGAGCGCTTCAAGCAGTGGTTCCTCGAAGTGATTTCTCGATAAGCCGGCCATCTTTCGCGCCCATGGAAAAAAGGAGGCCTTTCGGCCTCCTTTTCACTTGATATGCGGCTGGACCGCAGTAAAACGACGATAGGTTATTCGGCACTCTCTTCAGCAGGAGCCTCGGCTTCAGCGGCCTTGGCGGCTTCGGATTCTTCCTTGGCCTTTTTCTTGGCAGCAGCTTCCTGAGATTTCTTGGTGGCGGCGCGACGCTTGTCCTTCTCTTTGGCGGCGGTTTCCATGGCCTTGGTGCGTTCGGCCTTTGCCTGGGCCTTCTTGGAGCCACCCTTGACGGTCGCGGGCTTCTTCTTGGCAGGAGCCTTGTAACCGGCGATTTCTTTTTCGGAAGCAACGCTGACGGCCAATTTCATGAGGCCGCTCTTGCGGTTGGCTGCTTGGTTCTTGTGAACGACGCCCTTGGTGACGGCTCGGTCGAGCAGCTTGCACGCTTTGTGCGCAGCAGCGATGGCGGCGGCTCCGTCCTTGGCTTCGACAGCTTCATGGACGGCGCGCGTGGCGGTCTTAAGCTCGGAACGGACCGCACGATTGCGCATACGGGCCTTTTCGTTGGTGATGATGCGTTTTTTCTGGCTCTTGATGTTCGCCACTATTAATCCTCCATTGGTAAATCAGGTTGGTTCAGTCGGAAACTTTGAAAGCGTACCACAGTTTCCATTCATTTGGTACGTGCCAATTGCTAAAATGCTGCAACGGCAGAACTTGTACCATCTGAATGAATCACTGATGCGAAGGGAAGAATAGCGTATGTCCACCAACGATTCAACAGCAATGAGGCGCTCGAGCAATTTCAGGGCCTTGGTGCTTTGCCTGCTTCTGGGCTCGGCGCTCTTTGGAACCGCTTGTTCCTCCGGTGCTCATCAGGTTATATCCGTAGGGCAAGACTGCACGCAGTGTCATAGCGATCAAAAGCAGACCTATGAGGTTTCCCAACCTAAAAATGCGGTTGCGTCGGGCGGTGACGTCGTCGTCAAGACGACCGCCGATTCTGTCGATGTCTGCACACCCGAGTTCACTTCGGAAGATGGATCCACCTTTGTGCCGCTGAAGCGGACCTCGACGAAGACGGTTGACGGCATGGTCGAGCTTAGTTTGGAACCCGGCGTTTGGGCTGTATGCGTGGAAAAGGACTCTTCATCAGTTGGTCAAATCGTGGTGGTGGGGGATGGCGGCGACGATACGCCGACTATTGAGCTATAGTTCCCCCCATGAACGCAGACCCGAAACATATCAGGAACTTCAGCATCATTGCGCATATCGACCATGGCAAGTCGACGCTTTCCGATCGCATCCTCGAAATGACGGGGACTGTCGCTGAACGCGATATGCACGAACAGATACTCGATTCGATGGACATCGAGCGCGAACGGGGCATTACCATCAAAAGCCAAGCCGTCCGCGTCGATTACCATGCCGATGACGGCCAAACGTATCATTTCAACCTTATCGATACACCCGGCCACGTCGATTTCACCTACGAGGTTTCGCGGAGCCTTGCTGCTTGCGAAGGCGCGGTTCTCGTGGTGGATGCAACGCAGGGAGTTGAGGCCCAAACTGTGGCCAATGCGATGATGGCCATGAATGCCAACTTGGAGATCATCCCCTTGATCAACAAGATAGACCTTCCTGCCGCCGAGCCCGAACGGGTGAAACAAGAAATCGAGGACGGTCTCGCCATTCCTGCCGATGATGCGGTGCTGGCCAGCGGTAAAACCGGCGTTGGCGTCCATGATCTGCTCGAGAGCATCGTTTACAACATTCCTGCTCCTATCGGCGATGCTGCCAAGCCGTTGCGTGCTCTCATCTTCGATTCGTATTTCGATGCCTACCGTGGCGTCGTGGCTTTGGTGCGCATCTACGATGGGAGCATGGTCTCAGGCGAGAAGGTCCGTTTGATGGCCACCGATACTGTTACTCCCGTCGAAGAAGTGGGCGTCAGGCGTCCCGCTGAGGTCGCATGCGACTCCCTTTCGGTGGGAGAGGTGGGCTATCTGGTAACCGGACTGAAAGATCCCAGTCTCGTCAAGGTCGGCGATACCGTGACATTGGCGCGCGGCGGCGTGACCGAACCTTTGCCCGGGTATCGCGATGTGAAGCCCATGGTGTTCACCGGGCTGTTCCCCTTGGAAGGCGACCAGTACCCTGACTTGCGCGATGCGCTTGAAAAACTGAATCTCAACGACCCCGCCCTCGTCTACGATCCCGAAACCAGCCATGCTCTTGGTTTCGGCTTTCGCGTTGGCTTTTTGGGTTTGCTCCATATGGAGGTCGTCAAAGAGCGGCTTGAACGCGAGTTCGGGCTCGACTTGCTTGCAACCGCCCCATCGGTTGAATACCACGTATTCACCACCGACGGTGAGATGCTCAGCCTCCATTCTCCTCAGGACATGCCGGACCCGGGCGAAATCGAGCATATAGAGGAGCCGTTTTTGAAGGCAAAGATCCTCATTCCGCCCGATTATGTCGGCGCGGTCATGGATTTGACGGTGGCTCGACGAGGCAATTTCATCACTATGAATTACCTGTCCACGACAACGGTCGAGATGCTTTGGGACATGCCTCTGTCCGAATTGATCATGGATTATTTCGACAAGCTGAAGAGCAATACCAAAGGCTATGCATCGCTTGATTACGAATTCGACGGATACAAGCCCAGCAAACTGGTAAAGCTCGATATCCTGCTTTCGGGCAAACCCATCGATGCCCTCAGCTTCATCGTCCATCGCGATAAGGCATACGAGCGCGGCAGGGTGCTGGTCGAAAAACTCAAGGACATAATTCCGCGCCAGATGTTCGAGGTTCCCATTCAGGCCGCTATCGGCGGCAGGGTCTTAGCTCGCGAAACGGTGAAGGCGAAACGCAAGGACGTTCTCGCAAAATGCTACGGTGGCGACATCAGCCGTAAAAGGAAGCTGCTCGAAAAGCAGAAGCAGGGCAAGAAGCGCATGAAAAACATCGGCAACGTCGAGGTGCCGCAGGAGGCGTTCATGGCCATCCTGAAGGTTGACGAGTGAGGTGAATATGTCGGATAAGAAGGATTACGATTGGCTCGATGATCCATTCGATGAGAAAAAACAGCAGCAAGAAGAGCAGCGCTCCGGCATGGGTGGCGGCAGCAAGGCTCTTGTTGGCGTAGGCTGCCTTGCCGTTGTGATCGTGGTCATTGCTTTGTTGATATATGCCATCACGGGCACGGTGAGCGTGCTCTCGGAACTGGCATGATGGCGGATTACGCCGATTTTCTGAACAACCATCGCGTCATCCTTGCTCCTATGGCGGGGGTGGGCGATGCTCCAATGCGCTCACTTTGCATCGAACAGGGCGCCCAGTTGTCTTTCACCGAGATGGTTTCGGCCAAGGGGCTGCAGTACGAAAGCGCAAAGACGCGCGATCTCCTCAAGCTCGCTCCCAATGAGCGTTATGTGGGGGTTCAGCTTTTCGGACACGAACCCGCAACGATGGCTGACCAGGCTCGCATCGTAGAACAGTTGCTGGGGGATTCGTTGGCGGTCATCGATATCAACATGGGATGCCCGGCGCGCAAAATCGTTTCAAAAGGCGATGGAAGCGCTTTGATGCTCGAGCCCGCCTTGGCTTCTAAGGTTATCGAAGCGGTTTCCCAGGCGGTTGATTCGCCTGTCAGCGTGAAGTTCCGACGGGGGTTCGATGAGGGTGAAGAGTCTGCAGTGGAGTTCGCTCACATGGCTGAGCAATCGGGAGCTGCGGCCGTTTGCGTCCATGGTCGATACTCTCGTCAATTCTATCGGGGCCGTGCCGAGTGGGGTGTGATTGCGCGGGTAAAATCAGCTGTCGACATCCCTGTCATTGGCAACGGAGATATCACTTGCGGCCAGGATGCTCTCGACATGATTGCGCAAACAGGCTGCGATGCCGTCATGGTGGGTCGGGCTTCACGCGGCAACCCTTGGATCTTCGCCGAAGTACGTGCGGCGCTTGAGGAAGCGCCGAGTCCTTCTGCACCCGAGCCCCTGCAGCGCATCGCCATGGCCCGACGCCATGCCGAACTGCTCGACTCAATCGGGTCTCATGGCATGGCGAGCATGCGCAAGCAGGCAGCTTGGTATTTCAAGGGACTGAAGGGAGCCGCCGAGGCGCGCCGAGAGCTCAATGAATGCTCAACGCTGTCGCAGTTCAATGCGGTGTTCGACCACTTGGAAGATTTGCAGGAAGGAAGATGATCGCATGGTCTTCGACCCCTATAAAGCGCTCTATATCCATATCCCGTTTTGCAAAAAGCGCTGTCGTTACTGCGATTTTTCCACGGAAGCCGTGGATGTCGACAGTCCTTTGATCGACGACTACGTCGAACAGCTCATCCTCGATATCAGGCATGCCGGCAAAGAGGGAAAGCTCTCCGCGATAGAGACCGTCTATTTGGGCGGCGGCACCCCGAGTTACATCGGATTGAAGCGTCTTGCCCAAATTCTGTACACCTTGGGACTTTCCATGCATTTGACTGACGAAGTCGAAGTGAGCATGGAGGCCAATCCCGAAAGCCTTACCGAACCGATGGTGCGTGACATTTGGGCTTTGGGAGTGAATCGTCTTTCAATCGGAGTCCAGAGCCTTCATGATGATGTGCTGCAACGGCTCGGCCGCATCCATGATGCTCATCGTGCGCTCGAAGCCATCGAGATAGCCCAGACTCGTTTCGAAAACGTGAGCGTCGATATGATGTGCGCTATCCCCGGTCAAACAGGAGAGATGTTTTGCGAGGATTTGCAGAGGGTCGTCGATGCTGGCGTGAAACATGTGAGCGTTTATCCTCTCACGGTTGAAGAAGGCACTGCTTTCGATGACATGGTTCGCGCCGGCCTTATGGAAGAGGCGCCCCAAGACGACCAGGCTTTGTTCATGGCGATGGCGGCAAGCGTCTTGGAGCCTGCGGGCTTGCAGCGCTACGAAGTAGCCAGCTATGCGCGTCCTGGTTTCGCCTGCCGCCACAATCAAGCGTATTGGACGGGCAAGCCGTATCTTGGCTTCGGCCCCTCGGCGGTTACCATGACTCAAAACGATCAACGTCGTATGCGCATTCAAGATGGGGAAGTGGTCGACGACCTCGATCGCAGGCAGATGTGCGCAGAGGATCTTATGTTGAAAATGCGTATGAGCTGCGGGATTTCAGATGAAGACGTCGCTTCCGCATCTTTGCTGCTGCCCGATCTTCCTCGCACGATCCACGACCTCGAGCTCAAAAGCATCATCGAACATGTTGATGGGCGCTGGATTCCCACGTTGGGCGGTTGGTTGTGCGGCAACGAGCTCTACGGCGAGATGTATGCGCTCGCTCCGTGATGATTGCGTTTGCCATATGACAACTCGGTATCTTTTGCCGCTTCGTTTAGCACTCACCGGTTCTGGCTGCTAGAATACGCGTTTGAAAGAACAATGACTACGTAAGGCGATTGATGCTATCCGACAGGCGACAGCGCGTTTTGGCAGCGCTCATAGAAGAGTACGTTTCTCGGGCCGTGCCCGTGGGATCTCGTACGCTCGTCGAGCAATACCATCTTGGCGTCAGTCCTGCCACGGTTCGCAATGAACTTTCGGTGCTTGAAGACGATGGCTATATCGAGCAGCCCCATACTTCTTCCGGTCGCGTTCCCACCGACTACGGCTATCGTTCGTTTGTAGACGATCTTCTTGACGCCAAGCCGCTATCCGATGAGCAAGACGGAGATGTCGAGGGTGCCGTAGACGATTTGCGTCAAAGCGCGGCACGGCTCGATGACCTCATGGAGCAGACCAGCCAACAGCTCTCAAGGCTTACTGAATGCCTCTCCGTCGTTGTTCCTCCTTCGTCTTTGGGCTTGAACGTCAAGCAGATTTCTTTCGTCTTGCTTACACCGTATCGTGTTCTCATCGTTGTAGTGAGCGATGATGGCCAGGTCCTCAACCGACAAGTTGATTTCGCTTCCGAAGTTGATTCTGACGAGCTCGCACGAGCACAAGAGCTCGTTTCCCGGGTCCTTGTCGGCAAAAGCCTTCAAGAAATCCGCGGCGTGATGGACCTCAAGACGGTAGAAGCGCTGCGTGCGCCTCTGGTGCAGGCGCTCATCGGCGAACTGTTCGATTGCCTTAAGCAAGGCGGTGCCAACCGCAGTCATCATTTGGGATTGCCTGCGCTGCTCAAGCAACCTGAATTCGTCAATTCCCAAGCCCTCGTTCCCGTGCTTCATTTGCTTGAAGACGACACGGTTTTATTGGAGCTTCTGGACGATGAGGCATCCGACGATGACATACCGCTGGTTCGTATCGGCCATGAAAACGGAAACGAACAGCTGGCGGGTGTGTCGGTTGTCGCCGGTCGCTTCGGTCGAGGAGATGCAGCGGGCGTCGTCGCGGTCATCGGGCCGACGCGTATGGATTACCCCCAGGTCATCAAGGCCGTCCATACGGCCCAGCAGAACCTGAGAGAACGATGACGCACATCAGTGAAAGATGCCTGCGGGCAGGAAGGGTTTCCCATAAGCTATGAGCAAAGACCTCTACGAAATACTCGGTGTCCCCAAAACGGCAACCGATGATGATATCAAGAAAGCTTTCCGCAAAAAGGCTCGCGAACTTCATCCTGATGTCAACAAGGCCGAAGATGCCGAGGATCGCTTCAAGGAGCTCAATGAGGCCTACGATGTTTTATCCGATGCCGGCAAGCGCTCGCAATACGATCGCTTCGGCACCATTCCGGGTGCTGCTGCCGGTGGGCCGCAATACGTGGATTTCGAAGATATCTTCGGCGGTGGTTTTGGAATGGGAGACCTGTTCAGCAGCTTTTTCGGCGGCGCGGGGGCAGGTGGAGCGTCTGCCCAGCAGCGGCGCGAGGGGCGTGACATGGGCGTGGGCTTGCGCCTTACGCTTGAAGAGGTCGCAGCCGGTGCGAAAAAAGAGATCGTATACGACCGCCTTGCTCCATGCCCTGACTGCGGCGGATCGGGGTTGGGCGAAGACGGTAAAGAGACGACCTGCCCTGATTGCAATGGCCGCGGTCGAGTGGTAACCGTTCAACGGACGTTTTTGGGTGATATGCAGACGGCAACGACGTGTCCCAAGTGCCAAGGCACTGGACATATCATCGAGAACCCTTGCCCTGAATGTGAAGGTCAAGGACGCGTTCCGGATCGCCAGCGCATTACTGTCGAAGTACCTGTCGGCATTCGCGACGGCCAGCAGCTCAGGCTTTCCGGGTATGGCGAGGCGGGCATGAGGGGTTCTGCTTCGGGCGACCTTATCGTGACGTGCCGCATTCAGCCGCATGAATATTTCCAGCGCGAGGGCGATGATCTCCATGCCCACGCGAGCATTTCCATCACCCAGGCAAGTTTGGGCGCGGAAATCGAATGCAGCGGCATCTTCGAGGACGAAGCCGTCAAGGTCCGTATTCCGCAAGGCTGCCAGAATGGTCAGGTAGTCCGCACGCGCGGACATGGAATGCCCCGGTTCAAGAGCGACAACCGCGGTGATTTGTATACGCATGTGACCGTTGAGATCCCTCGTCGTCTCTCCAAGCGCGAGCGCGAATTGATGGAAGAGCTTGCTCATGAGGCTGGCGAGGATGTGGCTCAGCCGCGCAGCGCGTTCCAGAAGATCAAAGACGCTTTCAACTGAGGACGCGATGAGCCTTCCGCATTTCTTTTTGGATGACCAGGTCATCGCAACGCAAGAGGATTCTTCCTTTGAATTGCAGCTGTCTGAGGAAGACGGCAAGCATGCGCGCGTGCTGCGTTTGCGCGCCGGCGAGCATATCGCCGTCATCGATGCTGATTCCGACTATTTCGAATGCAAGATCGAATCGTTCGATGGCCCGATGATAGTGAGCGTATGCGGTCATGGTTCGCCTTTGCCTGACATGCCCCATGTGACGCTTGTGCAGGGGCTGGCCAAAGGCGACAAGATGGATGCCGTTATTCGACACGCTACCGAGTTGGGCATCGAGCGCTTCGTGCCGTTGGCGTGCGATCGAAGCGTTGTCAAACTTGATGCGAAGAAGGGTTCTCGGCGCTTGGAGCGTTGGAATTCCATTGCCCGCAGCGCCGCCATGCAGTCGGGACGCATGTCTCTTCCGGAAATCACGGAACCTATGGACGTCGGCTCATTGTGCCGCTGGTGCTCAGGATTCGATTGCGTACTTGTTTGCTGGGAAGAATCGGAAGGAGAGGGAATCGGCGAGGCTCTGGACGAATGCCTTCATTCCCTGTCGGTTGATTTTCACGATGCGCGGGTTGCTGTTGTCGTTGGCCCCGAAGGCGGTCTCACTTCCCAAGAAGTCGAACGTCTCAAACGTCTCGAGTTCGTTCGCGTCGTAACGCTTGGTCAAACCATTTTGCGCACAGAGACTGCCGGCATCGTTGCTCCAGCCCTTGTTCTGTATCAATTGGGCGGTCTTCAATGAGATTCGAAGTCGTTAACTTGGGCTGCAAGGTCAATCGTGTGGAAAGCGATTCGATATCGGCCGAACTCGAAAGCCTGGGGTGGACGTTTGATTCTGCAGCCCCTCAGGCGATCGTCGTCAACACGTGCACGGTTACAGGCGAGGCCCAGAAAAAGACACGTAAATGCATCCGTCAGTGCATTGCGCGCCATCCGGAAGCTCGTATCATCGTCACCGGTTGCGCCGCTGTGGTGGCTGCCGATGAATTGTTGGGAATCGACGATCGCGTCGAAGTCGTCTCCAAGGCTTCGGTGATCGATGCTCTAGGCGCTGCTGGGTCAGATCTGGGAGACTGGGGTTCCGGCGCATTGCGCGTCGGTTCCGATTTTCCTACAAGAGTCGGTTTGAAGATTCAAGATGGCTGCGACAATGCTTGCACCTACTGCATCGTCCATACCGCCCGCGGCCGGTCTCGTTCGCGCTGTTTCGAGGATGTACGTGCCGAAGCTCGACGACTTCAGGGTGCAGGCGTGCGGGAAATAGTCTTGACGGGCATCAATCTCGGTCGTTATCGGGATGCGGATCTTGATCTCGTCGGTTTGCTCGATGAGCTTCTTCGCTCGTGCCCTGAAGTCAGATTCCGTTTATCCAGCATCGAGCCGTGCGATGTGACCGATGGACTCCTCCGCTTAATGGAACGGTCCCAAGGGAAGATCTGCCGTCACCTCCATCTTCCATTGCAATCTGGCAGCGATGCGGTGTTGCGCCAGATGGCGCGCCCGTATTCATTCGAAGACTATTTCACGCTTGTTTGCAAGGCACGCGAGCTCATGCCTTCATTGGCCCTTTCCACCGACGTGATCGTCGGCTTCCCCGGTGAAACGGAAGAAGATTTCGACTGCACGCTTTCTGCGGTACGGCTTTGCAGGTTTTCGAAGGTGCATGTCTTCCGTTATTCGCGAAGAGACGGAACGCCGGCCGCACTTCGCTGCGATCAGGTTGATCCGTCGGTCGTTTCGCATCGGGCCCATGAATTGCAGGTTTGCGCCGATGCAGCCCGTAAGGCAGATGCGTTATCGCGCGTGGGGACGTGCGAAGACCTGGTGGTTGAGCGCGACGGTTTGGCGATGGCGGAATCTTACTATAGCGTTCGGGTTCCCCCTGCATGGGAAGCCGGCGTTTCGGTGCGGGGAGCCTTAACAGAATTCGGACAGGATGGTATCTTCTCTTTATGACAGATCAAACGCATATTTCCCTAACCGCCCCCGATGCGGTCGATATGGCCCTTCTTGTCGGGCAAAACGACGAGTTGCTTCACCTTGTCGAAGACGCCTTTCATTCCCGGATAACCGTGCGCGGTTCTTCCATCGAGATCACCGGCGATTCGCTTGAAGTTCAAAGCCTCACCGCTTTGTTTTCTGACCTTATCAAGTCCGTGGAAAGCGGTCATGCACCCGATGCCGATTATGTTCGTCGAGCCATCGATTTGCTGCACACGGGCGAGTTCGCTCCAGCTGCCTTGCGCGAAGATATCGTCCTCACGTATCGCGGCCGGGCCATTCGTCCTAAAACGGCGGGGCAGAAGCACTATACCGATTCCATTCGCGCCAACACCATCACGTTCGGCATCGGGCCTGCCGGCACGGGCAAGACCTATCTTGCCATGGCCATGGCCGTCGCCGCGCTCAAGCGCAAAGAGGTTGGCAGGATCATCTTGACGCGTCCGGTGGTAGAAGCGGGGGAGAGCCTGGGCTTTTTGCCGGGCACGCTCACCGAAAAAGTCGACCCGTATATCCGACCGCTCTACGATGCCCTCTTCGATATGACGGACATGGAGCGAGCCAATAAAATGCTCGAAGATGGAATAATCGAGATCGCGCCGCTGGCTTTCATGCGCGGACGCACGCTCAATGACAGCTTCATTATCTTGGACGAAGCCCAGAACACCACTCCCGAGCAGATGAAGATGTTCCTCACTCGATTGGGATTCGGTTCCAAGATCGTGGTGACTGGAGACATTACCCAGATGGATCTTCCACGGGGCATATCGGGACTCAAGCATGTCAGGCATGTTCTCGAAGGCACCGATGACATTGCCTTTTGCGACTTCAATGGCAAGGACGTGGTGCGCCATTCCCTTGTTGCCGCCATCGTATCGGCATATGATCGCGCAGCCCAAGACCAAACCTCGAAGAAAGAGGATTCTCGATGAATGTATCAACGGATTTCGCCTATCGTGCTGATGACGTGTTCGATTTGCATTTGGACGAACTGGCGCTTTTGGTGATGGACCGAGAGCATCAACCGGCCAATTGCGAGGCCTCGCTTGCATTTGTCGATGACGCTGAAATCACCCGACTCAACGAAGAGTATCGAGGCAAGAAGGGGCCGACCGATGTCTTGAGTTTTGAATGCGATGGATTGGATGATGGGTTCGAGAAGACGCCGTGCGGCCATGACAAACCCTATGAGTTGGGTGATGTCGTCATCGCAGTGGATATCGCCGAGCGCCAGACGGAACTCTATGAAACCACCTTTGCCCATGAAATGGAGCTTCTGACCGTTCATGGCATGCTGCATTTGTGCGGATACGATCATATCGAAGAATCCGATGCGGTACGTATGGAAACGCGCGAGCAGGAGCTGCTTGAGGAATGGCGGTCGTTGCGATGAAGCCCGGGCGCAGCCATGCAACGTCTTTCTTGAAATCGTTCAAGTACGCATTCGAAGGAATCGCCGAGTGCTTCAGGCAGGGACGCAACATTCGCATCCAAAGCTGTGCGGCGGTGGTTGCGGTCCTTCTGGGTTTTTTGCTCGGTATCAGCTTGGTGGAGTGGGTCGTCATCATCTTCTGCATCGGGGGCGTCCTTGGAGCCGAATGCTTCAATACGTCTTTCGAGGATGTCGTCGATCTCGCTTGTCCAGAAATTCATCCTAAGGCCAAAGCCGCCAAAGACCTTGCCGCAGCAGGCGTTCTGGTTTGGTCCATTGCCTCTTTCATCATCGGGCTCATCGTGTTCGTTCCCCGTTTGCTGGCGGTGGCAGGATGGTAGCCGAGATCGACCCCGTCTCCTTCAGATCGGGTTTCCTCACTTTGGTCGGAAGGCCCAACGCGGGTAAATCGACGCTGGTGAATGCCTTGATGGGGAAGAAAATCGCCATCACGAGCTCGACGGCGCAAACCACGCGAAACCGTTTTCGCGCAGTGATCACACGTGAGGGCTTCCAGTTGATATTGGTTGATACTCCCGGCATTCACAAACCCCATGATGTCTTGGGCCAGGAGCTCAACGAATCAGCTCTCAAGGGCCTCGAAGGTGTCGATGTGGTTGCCTTTTGCGTCGATGCCAGCGAACCCGTAGGTGCAGGCGATCGTTGGGTGGCGGATCATCTAGCTTCGGTCAAAGCGCGCAAACTGCTGGTAATCACCAAAACGGATTTGGTCGAGGGCAAACGTGTTTTGGATCAGATCGTACAGGCCGATGCTCTCGGCGACTGGGATGAAGTGATTCCGCTTTCTTCGGTATCGGGCGAAAACCTCGATACGTTTCTCGATGTTGTCTCGGCCCAACTTCCCATCGGACCTCAGTGGTTTCCCGCCGATATGGAAACAGACCAGCCCATCGAGGCCATCGTCGCCGAGTTCATCCGCGAAAAGATTTTGCGGTCGTTCAACGATGAGATTCCCCATGCCATCGGCGTTGCCGTCGATGAACTCTCTTATGTCAAAAAGAAAGATCTCTATCGTATCTATGCGACGGTATACGTCGAGCGCGATTCGCAAAAGGGAATCATCATCGGCAAGGGCGGGGAAGCGCTCAAACGCGTTGGGACCCAGGCCAGGATCGACCTCGAGCAGCTCTTCGGTTGCAAGATTTTTTTGGACCTTCATGTGAAAGTGCGCAAGAATTGGCGTCGCGACCTCAACCAGATTCGACGCTTCGGTTACGGCGAGGGCGCGTGACGTCTGCATGCCCGAACGCACCTATCGCTGCATGGGGCTGGTCCTCAAAAAGACGAAGCTGGGGGAGACCGACCTCATCATCACGCTGATGGCCGGGGACGGGCAGCAGGTTCGCGCTGTTGCAAAGGGCGCGCGCAAGCCCACGAGTTCTTTCGCGTCGCGTCTCGAGGTGTTCAGCGAAGTCGAGCTCCTTCTTGCGCGCGGGCGCACGCTCGACATCGTCAAGGAGGCGGACTTGGTGTGCCCTCACGATGGGGTGCGCTCTTCGCTTGAAAAATCAACGGCAGCGTTTCCTATGGTCGAACTGCTCGATCGCTGCACGCATGATGGGCTCGAATCACCGCATCTTTTCGAGGCGGTCCATGTGGCGCTGAGCGTTCTCGATGCCTCCAAGCCTCAAGATGCCCCCATGCTGTGTGCGGCCTTTTTGCTCAAATGCGCCGCGATCGCCGGGTTTCGTCCGCAAATCGGCACGGATTGCACCTGTTGCGGCGCTGCCGTGCCCGGCACGTGCCGAATATGGTTTTCTTTCACTGAGGGCGGCGTGCTGTGCGAAACCTGTCGAACCGGCCGTGATGCCGTCAGCCTCGATGCTGCCCTCATCGGATGGATCCGCTACCTCATAGGGCATGGATTCGCCGATATCTCGACTGTCCGGGCAGACCAGACCGTCGCCTTCGAGGTGCTGCAGTTTTGCAAGCAATGGATTGCCCAAGCCATGGGAGAGCGGCTGAAAAGCCTGGATTCACTTATGACGTGCGGTTTGTTCTAGCGGCTCAGTCGGCCTGACGCGCTTCGCGCAGTGCTTTCACCATCTGGTCTGCACAGCTGGTGCTGCGACGGCCGCACGTGTTTCCTTCCAGCAAGGCCGCCACGTCATCGATCTTCATCCCATGGACCAGTTTTCCGATGGCTTTGAGGTTTCCGTTGCAGCCCCCATCGAACTCGACGGTATCGACGACGTCGCCATCGAGCTGAACATGGATGGCGCGGCTGCAGGTCCCTTTGGTTTTGTAGGTGTACACAGCATCTCCTCTTCTCGTTTTTCGAGATGGTACCACAGCCTGCTTGTCGGCTTTTTATAAAGATTGTTGTTGAAGATGGCATGGTTACCGTATAATCATCGTCGCTGTGCAAAAGGCATAGTGACTGTATTTGACTTTCTTCCCAGTTCGCATGCGACACCTGCTTGCCAACCTGGACGAAAGTGACGACGAGCCCTGAAAGGGCGAGAAAGGTGGAAGCATGGCTGACAAACTCAGCATCTCCAAAGAACAGACCGAGGCTTTGATCAAGGAATACGGCAAGAATGACCAGGATTCCGGCAGCGCCGAGGTTCAGGTGGCCATCCTCACGGCCCGCATTTCCGCTCTTACCGAGCATCTCAAGACCCACAAGAAGGACAATCATACCCGTCGTGGCCTGATGCAGCTCATCGGCAAGCGCCGCGGCCTCTTGAAGTACATCAAGAACCGCAATATCGAAGAATACCGCGTTCTCATCAAGAAGCTCGGCATTCGCGACAACATCTAAGCAGCTCGGGCCCGCTTCGGCGGGCCTTTGCATATCGGAGCCCAGCGCAGGATGCGCATCGGGCGCCGCCGGTCGGATACGCAGGGCGTATCTGCTCGGGCTCGGGAAGATGCTTCCCGGACGAAGAAGCTTCGTGCAATCGGGCGCGAAGGCAAGAGAAAGAACAGCAGCATGGAGAAAATCGTCGAGTCATTCGAACTCTACGGAAAGAACTATCGATTGGAAACGGGCGAGCTCGCCAAGCAGACCAGCGGAGCCGTCTTGGTCACCCAGGGCGACACCACCTGCCTGGTTACCGCCGTCGTTTCCGACCAGCAAAAGGATTTCGGCTTCTTCCCGCTCACCGTCGACTTCATGGAAAAGATGTATTCCGTGGGCCGCATTCCGGGTGGATACCTCAAGCGCGAAGCGCGTCCCAGTGAAAAGGGAACGCTGACGGCTCGTATGATCGACCGTCCCATTCGCCCCGGATTCCCCGATGGCTTCAAAAACGAAGTCCATATCGTTGCCACCACGTTCGTGTGCGACGGGCAGAATCCTCCCGATTGCATCTGCGTCGGCGGTGCAAGCGCAGCCCTGCTTTGCGGCGGTGCGCCCTTCGACGGCCCTGCGGCCTGCGTGCGCGTGGCCCGCAATGTGGAAACCGGCGAATTCATTATCAACCCCACCTATGAAGAGCAGGAATCCAGCGACGTCGAGCTGACCATTGCCGGCACGGCCGACTACATCAGCATGGTTGAAGCAGGAGCCAACGAAATCAGCGAAGATGACATGCTGGCCGCTATGAACTTCGGCCAGGAAGCCATCGGCGAGTTCTGCAAGGCCCAGCAGCGCTTCCTCGACCGCGTGGCGCCAACGCCCAAGGAATACGATATCCATAAAGCCGATCCGTGCATCGCCGAGCGCGTCGATGCACATTTCGACGATATGGCCGCTGCTCTCAAAGATGCTGACAAACTTTCTCGCATGGGTAAGGTCGAGGCTTTGAAGGAAGCCATCAAAGCCGACGACTTCTCAGATGAAGAGCGCGCCGACTGGGCCAGCGATATCGCTGCTGCCTGCAAGGCTCTCGAAAAGCACGCCATGCGCAAGATGGTCATTGAAACCGGCGAACGTGCCGATGGCCGCGTTGCCGATGAGATCCGTCCTCTCTATATCATTCCCGGTTATCTGCCGCGCGTCCATGGTTCCGGCCTCTTCCAGCGCGGACAGACCCAGGCTCTGTCCGTCTGCACATTGGGCATGCTGCGCGAATGGCAGCGTCTTGACACCATCGATCCGGCCGAGGGCAAGCGCTACATGCACCAGTACAACTTCCCGCCGTATTGCACCGGCGAAGTCGGCCGCATGGGAGCACCCAAGCGCCGCGAAATCGGTCACGGAGCTCTTGCCGAGCGCGCGTTGCTCCCGGTTCTGCCCGATGAAGACGAATTCCCTTACAGCATCCGCGTCGTCAGCGAGATTCTCGAATCCAACGGTTCGAGCTCCATGGCGTCCACGTGCGGTTCCACGCTTGCTCTGATGGATGCGGGCGTTCCCATCAAGCACCCTGTATCCGGCATCGCCATGGGTCTTATCAAGGAGGGCGACGATGTCGTCATTCTCTCTGACATCCAGGGCATCGAGGACTTCTTGGGCGACATGGACTTCAAGGTCTGCGGTACCGAAAACGGCATCACCGCATTGCAGATGGACAACAAGGCGAAAGGCCTTTCCGTCGACATCTTGGCCCGTGCCCTCAAGCAGGCCCGTGAAGGCCGTGCCTTCATTCTCGACGCTATGCTGCAGACCATCGCGCAACCGCGCGAACAGCTTTCCGACTTCGCCCCGCGCATCGAGACCATCCACATCCCGGTTGACAAGATCCGCGACGTCATCGGCTCGGGCGGCAAGGTTATTCGCGGTCTGCAAGAAGAGACCGGTGCCACAATCGAGGTCCAAGAAGACGGCACCGTGCATATCGCCGCCATCGAGGGCCCTGCCGGTGAAGCCGCCAAGGAAGCCATCCTCGGCATCGTGAAAGAACCTGAAGTGGGCGAAATCTACGACGGAGAGGTCGTCGGCATCAAAGACTTCGGCGCTTTCGTCAAGCTCACTCCCGGCAAAGACGGACTCCTCCACATCAGCCGTATGGCCAATGGCCGCGTCGGCAAGGTCGAAGATGTCCTCAGCTTGGGCGACATCATCAAGGTCGAGGTTCTCGAAGTCGGCGACAACGGAAAGATCAGCCTTGATCGCGTTGACAAGCCCGATGCGCCCGAAGGTTCGGCTCCTCGTCACGATCATGGTCGAGACGAAGGCAATCGTCGTCGTCCGGGCGATGGCGGCGGCAATGGTGCCCATCGCAAGCCGCGTCATCGCAATTGATTCGTTCTATATCGCATCATCTGTAAACGGGAGCCCCAGCGGCTCCCGTTTCTTTGCATTCCATGGGCGTTCATCGTTTTCTTTCACGGTATTTCGAGCAGTTTTGTTAGGATGATAATAGAGTGCAGATTGCTCGGGATGAAGGGGGCGTCGTTGATGGCAGACGGCATGAAGAGCACTATTGCTCAGGCGTATCTATCGCTGCTTGAAGAAGGCGGGGATCAAGTAATTTCCGTTACCGATGTGGTTGATCGCGCCGAAATATCGCGCATGACTTTTTATTACCATTTTCACGATATCTATGATTTGTTCGACTGGCTCTATGGAAGCTATTTCCAGCACGAACTGGATTTGGCGTTGGCGGAGAACTCGGGGCGCAAGCGCACCGAAGCATGGCGCGATGTCTTGGTCCGCATCGTGAGGATCATCAGCGACAATGAACTGCATGTTTTAGATAACTACCGCCATCTCGATCCATATATTCTCGACCGTCATGCGTTCGCAATCTTTCATCGGATGGTCGAGCAGGCATTCGAGGTCATGCTCAAACCAGGCGCTTTGGACGAGACCGACCAGCATACCGTTGTAGAGGTGTGCACCTTCACTTTGATTGGAATGCTCAAAACCTGGATGGACCGCGATCTTGATTTCGATCCCATCGACTACATCGATGCCGTCGATCGCTTCATCAAGAACAATACGCGTCCCTTTGCCCGCAAACGCTGATCGCCTATGCTTGTTCGGCGCATAAGGAAAAGGCCCCATTTGGGGCCTTTTCCATTGGATAAGATGGCAGTCGAGCGCTATTTTTCAAGCAATGCGGGGTTGTGCTCTTTGCTGACCCACAGTCGGTCGGCGCGGGGCTTCCATTCCGTGGCGACTTCGACCGTGCGAGAGCAATATTCATCGACGTTTTCGGGCGAGAGGACTTCGGTGGACTTGGCGCCGCATTCGTGCACCATGTCGGCCAGACGTCCCGGGTTGTCGAGCACAGGGCAGGGACGCAGCATGTTCTTATTGAAGGGCTGGTTCTTGTAGTATTCCATGAACATCGGTCCTTGCAGGCATTCCAACAGGCTCTTGTCACGGATGTTGTCAGTGGAGTAGTGGATGAACACGCACGGATCCACATCGCCGTTGGCGTTGATATGCAGATAGCGACGCCCGCCGGCGATGCAGCCGCCCACGTATTCTCCGTCGTTGAAGAAGTCGAGCGTGAACAGCATCTTCTCATTGCGGAACTTGCGAACCTGCTGGTACATGAATTCGCGTTGTTCGGGTTGGGTGATCAAATCGACGTCTGCACCAGAGCCCACGGGCATGTAGCTGAAGAACCAGCAGAACTTCGCGCCCCAATCGATCATCTGGTCGAAGAATTCGGAACTGCCGATGATGTCGACGTTTTGGCTGGTGTAACAGGCCGAGATGCCGAAGGGGAGCTTGTTCTTGCGCAGCAGGCCCATGGCCACTTCGGTCTCGTCGAAGGTACCTTCGCCGCGGCGCGCGTCCGTGGATTCTTTGGTGCCTTCCACGGAGATGATGGGAACGAAGTTCTTCACACGCAGCAATTCGTCGCAAAAAGCCTGGTCGATGAGCGATCCGTTGGTGAAGCAAAGGAATTCGCAGTCGTTGTGCTTGTTGCAGATGGCCATAAGGTCCTTCTTGCGCATCAGCGGTTCGCCGCCGGTGTAGATGTACACGTAGCAACCGAGTTCCTTGCCCTGGCTGATGATCGAATCGATCTCATCGAAGCTCAGGTTGAGCTTGTTGCCGTATTCGCCGGCCCAGCAGCCGACGCAGTGCTTGTTGCAGGCGCTGGTGGGATCGAGCAGGATGGCCCAAGGGATGTTGCACTGGTATTTCTTGCGCATCTCGACTTGCTTTTCCCATCCCAGAAGGGAACCGTTCATGATGAAGTTGTTGAAGGTGGTCTTGATGACCTCGTGGTCGATGTCGTCCCAGAGGCTGCAGATCATCTTGTTCCAGTTGTTGTCGGGGTCGTTGAGAACGCGGCGGAACTGGTCTCGTTGGCTTTTCATCATGTCGCCAGGTGTCACCTTGTCCACAAAATCCATGACTTTGGGGAGGTTGGTCTGGGGGTCCTTTTCGAGGTAATCGAGGACTTTGTTCAAACCATAGCGCTTGACGGTGTTGGTGAGACCCATGTCTTTTCCTTTCCTAGATTTGAAAATAATGATAGTCAAATGAATCTTGGAGGCGAATAATCATCTGCCGTTTTTTGTAAGGAACGCTACGGTGAACGGTAAAACGGGTATCATGACGCGTTGAAAAGAACCGATCACCCATCGATGGGATGGCAACCATGGCTTATCGCAGAACAGTATCTTCCAACGGCATCGTAGTCGTTTCCGAGTCCATGCCCGACGTGCGCAGCATTGCTCTGGGCATGTGGTACAACGTCGGCAGCAGAGACGAACACGATGATCAGGCCGGGCTCACTCACTTCATGGAGCACATGATGTTCAAAGGCACACCCACGCGCGATGCTTTGGCCATCTCGCGGGATTTCGATCGTCTGGGCGCCGAGCTCAATGCCTTCACGGCCAAGGAGTACACGTGCTATTACGCGCGATTCGTCGATGAGAAGCTTCCCGAGGCGTTTCCCATCTTGGCCGATATGGTGGTGAACTCCTCTTTCACGCAAGACACCATCGATCCGGAACGCAAGGTAGTGCTCGAAGAAATCGCCCGTACCGAAGATACTCCCGATGATTTCGTCTACGATTTATTCGGGTCGGCACTCATGCCCGGCCATCCGCTGGGGAAGCCCGTTTTAGGTACGCGGGAAGCGGTGGGGTCTTACCGCCATGCCGACTGCGCGGCCTTCCATCAGCAGCATTACCATAAGGGAAACCTTACCGTTGCCGCTGTGGGCAACGTCGACCATGATGCGCTGGTAAAACTTGTCGAAACGTCGTTCGAGGGCATCGCTTCCGGGACCAAAGAAGTCCGTCCCCGGCTCGCCGTCGGTGCGCGCAGCGGATTCATCGCACGGCAAAAGGAAACCGAGCAAGCGCATGTTCTCTATGGCATGCCTTGGATGCCTTTCGACGATGAGCGTCGTTATGCCGGCGCCATCATGAGCGCTCTTCTGGGCGGTTCAATGAGCAGCCGATTGTTCCAAGAGGTGCGTGAAAAACGCGGATTGGTGTATGCGGTATACACCAATGCAGCCGGTTATCAGCATCTCGGCCAGTTCAGCGTTTATGCGGGTACGCGGCCTGAAAACCTGGCTCAAGTTGTCGATCTCATCCGCATCGAGTTGGCCAAACTGGTTGAGCACGGTGCGGAAGCCGACGAGCTCGAGCGCACCTGCGAGAGCATCTGCGGGCAATTGCTGCTGGGACTCGAGTCAACGAGTTCGCGCATGGTGCGGTTGGGTCGCAATGAAACCATGGGTGCGCCGTATCGCAGCGCCGATGAACTTGAGAAGCGCTATCGCAGCATCACTGCAGACGATGTGCGCCAGGTGGCACAGGAGTTTTTGGAAGCGGCTCCCACCATTGCCGTCGTCAGTCCCTATTCCGAAGACCAGGTGCGCGAAAAACTCGGCATCGCCTGAGTGCGCGCAGATAGAGAGGATATCCATGATTGAAGTTGCCGTTTGCGGGTTCGAGGGTCGGATGGGTTCCGCCGTGGTGGATGCCGTTACCCAGGCAGAAGATATGGAAGTGGCTTGCGGCGTTGACCCGCAGCTCAAAGAGGCGTCTTTCCCGGTGTTTGCCGATATCGATTCTGCGCTTGAAGCCGTGAAGCCGGATGTGATGGTGGACTTCACCCGCCCCGATGTCGTCGCTGAGAACATCAAGGCGGCCCTGGCGGCCGGCGTTGATTGCGTTATCGGCACCACTGGGCTCTCGCAAGATGCCCTGGAAGAACTTGCTGGGCATGCTGCCGGCGAGGCTTGTTTGTTCTATGCCCCCAACTTCACGACCGGTGCCGTGCTCATGATGGAGTTCGCCCGCGCGGCTGCACCCTATTTCCCCGAAGCGGAAGTCATCGAGTTCCACCATGCCAACAAACGCGATGCTCCCAGCGGCACCGCTGTTCGCACGGCCTCGATAATCAAGGAGTCTCGCGGCTTCGATTCGCAAGCTCCCGGTGCTGAAACGGAAATCGAGGGAGCGCAGGGTGCCCGAGGCGCTCTTGTCGATGGCGTGCCGGTCCATTCGGTCCGCTCCATGGGCTTCGTCGCTACGCAAGAAGTTATATTTGGTTCGATGGGGCAGACGCTTACCATCAAGCATGATTCATGGGATCGCACCAGCTATATGCCGGGTGTCCTTTTGGGGATCAGAAGCGTCCGCTCGCACTCCGGCCTGATTGTAGGTTTGGAGAGTTTTATGGCATGAGCCGCCCAGCCATGTCATACTGCTGTTCTATACGTCCAGCAACCGCGTGAAACGCACTACGTCAAAGGAGCCGCATGTTGTACGACGAGGGCCCTCGTTTCGGCCGCATGATACCTGCAATGGTCACCCCGTTCGATGCTGATCGCCAGCTCGATTTGGAGCGTGCCCAGGCTCTGGCACTGCGTCTTGTCGAGGGCGGCAGCGACAGCCTCATCATCAATGCCACCACGGGTGAGAGTCCCACGGTGTTCTATCCGCAGAAACTCGAATTGTTCCGCGCCATTGTGGATGCAATCGATGGTGCCGTGCCCGTCATCGCCAATGTGGGGGACAACTGCACGGCCGATACGGTTGACTTCGCCCGTGAGGTTTCCCAGCTCGGCGTCGACGGTCTCATGTGCGTCGTTCCGTACTACAACAAGCCGCCGCAAGAAGGCCTGTATCGTCATTTCAAGGCCATTGCCGATGCGGTCGAACTTCCCATCATCTTGTACAACATCCCCGGACGCTGCGTTATCAATATGCTCCCTGAAACCACGCTTCGCCTTGCACGCGATTGCGATAACATCGTGGCCATCAAGGAAGCATCGGGAGACCTCGATCAAGTGAGCGCGATAGTCCAAGGCGCTCCCGAGGGATTCGATGTATATTCGGGTGACGATGCGCTCACCTATGAGATCATGAAGCGCGGCGGCGTGGGGGTCATTTCCACTATCGCCAATGTCGCGCCTCAGCGCATGAAAGAGATAGTCGAGCTGTGTGCGGAAGGCGATTTCGATGCCGCCCTCATGGCTCATGAGAAACTGCATCCGCTGATGCATCAGTTGTTCACTACTTCCAACCCCATCTTGGTCAAGGAAGCTCTGGCTTTGGCCGGCTTTCCCGTTGGAGGCGTGCGACTGCCGCTGGTGGATGCCACACCCGAGCAATCTGAAGCCTTGGCTGCAGTTATGCGTCAAGTCGGAGTGCTCTGACACCAGTAAGGAACCGTATGACCGAACAGAATAAGCAGAACCGCAACGCAGGCCGTCAAGGCACGCGTTCATACAAGCATGTCGACATCAAGCGCGAGCGTCCCAAGCTCACGCGTGAAGACGGCGCCCAACAAACCGCGAATGCCGCAAAGGGCGCTGCGCCCACGAAGAAGAACGGGCAGCGTAGAGGCTCTGGGCGCGCAAACGGACCTTCGCGTGCCGGCGGCCCCAAGCGCGATGCATCGGCAAAGCTCAAGGTGATTCCCCTCGGCGGGCTCGATGCCATCGGCAAGAACATGACCGTCTTCGAATGCAAGGGAGACATGGTTCTCGACGACGCCGGCCTCATGTTTCCCGACGACGACCATCCGGGCATCGATCTCATCCTGCCCGATTACACCTACGTCCTTGAAAATGCCGACAAGTTGCGCGGCATCGTCATCACCCATGGCCACGAAGACCACACGGGCAGCCTTCCGTATCTTTTGAAGGACCTCGATCGCAGCGTGCCTATCTATGGCACGAAGATGACACTCGGTCTTATCGAGGGCAAGTTCAAAGAGCACAACATCAAAAATGCCAAGCTCATCGAGATCAAGCCCGGCCAGAAGATCAAACTCGGTTGCTTCGACTGCGAATTCTTCGCCGTCAACCATTCCATCCCGGGTGCCGTGGGCGTGTTCTTCCAGTCTCCTGCGGGCACGGTGCTCCATACCGGCGACTTCAAGCTCGATCAAACACCTATCGACGGCGTCACCACCGATTTCGGTGCGTTGGCTCGTTTCGGCAAGACCGGCGTCGATTTGCTCATGAGCGACTCCACCAATGCCAACAACCCGAATTTCACCAAAAGCGAGGCTTCCGTAGGCGCTGCGCTCAGCCAGATCATCTCCCAAGCAAAAGGTCGCGTCATTATCGCCAGTTTCGCCAGTCATATACATCGGCTGCAGCAGATTTGCGATGCTGCGGTGGCCTCGGGGCGCAAAGTGGTCGTCACGGGCCGTTCCATGGTTCAGAATACGGATATCGCCCGACGGTTGGGTTACCTTCATGTACGTGATGCCGATCTTATCGACGCCTACGATCTCAAGGGCATTCCGCCCGAAAAGGTCGTCATCATGTGCACGGGAAGCCAGGGCGAACCGCTTTCGGCGTTGGCTCGAATTGCCAATGGCGATCACAAAACCATCGACTTGGAAGCCGGCGACACGGTGATCATCAGCGCCACGCCGGTTCCCGGCAATGAGAAAGCCGTTACACGCGTCATCAACATGCTGGCCAAAATCGGTGCAGATGTTTACGACAAGAACCGTGCCCAAGTGCATGTTTCCGGACACGCCGGCGCCGAAGAACTGAAAATAGTCCTTTCCATCGTCAAACCGCGTGCGTTCATGCCCGTCCATGGTGAAGCGACCCATTTGCGCGCCCATGCCCGTTTGGCAGAAGCCACCGGCGTTCCATCCAAGAACATCTTCATCATGGAAAACGGTGAAGGACTCGAAGTTTCTTCGCGCGGCGTCAAGCGTGGCGACACCGTTGAAAGCGGCGTTGTGTTCGTCGACGGGCTTTCGGTAGGGGATACCAGCCAAAACGTCCTCGATGATCGCAGCTCTTTGGCCGAGCAGGGTTTCGTTTCAGCAGCTGCCGCTTTGGACCGTGCTCGCGGTTGCGTGGTGGGCAAGGTGGAAGTCCAGATGAAGGGCATCACCGGTGGAGACGACTACGTTTTGGTCGAAGACGCCCAGGATGAGGTCAAACGCGTTTTGGAGGCCGGACTCAAAAAGCAGTTGAAGGACCGTGAATTGGAAAAGAGCTGCCGCAATGCACTTCATGGCCTGCTATGGGATCGCATAAAGCAGCGCCCCATGGCTATTGTGAACCTGTTGGAGGTATGAGCTATACTGGGGTAACAAACGTAATCGTAGTTTAAACGCAGCAAAGGAGCACGTAGGTGGCTCGCACAACCAAGCCCCGTTCCAATTCGAAGCCTTCGGGTAAGAAGGCGGCTTCGCCCAAAGACAAGAGCGACCAGAAAAAGGCGCGTGCTGCCCGTGCGGCTGATGAGCAGCTGCAGGAAAAGCCGCGCCTTCTCGATGAGCGCACACGCAGGGATATCTGGGGCGTGGTTTGCGCCATTGCCGCCATTGCGCTGTTCATCATCACTTCGATGCCGACCGATGCCCTTGTCACTGCCTGGCTTGGAGGCGCTCTCCATACGGGGTTGGGGTTGGGCGCATATCTGCTGCCCTTCTTTTTGCTGCTTGTCGGTGCCAGCCTATTCGTCAAAAGCGACGGCCAGCAGGTTCCGGCCCGCGTGGCCATCGGGCTGCTGCTCATCTTTTTCGCTGTTTTGGTGCTCTTGTCGCTCTACACGCCCAATTTGACGGCATCCAACATCGATGCGCTTTTCGACCATGCCAACCTGATTTCGCAAGGCGGTCTTATCGGAGCTGGCGTTGCTTGGGTTTGCATGCTCTTGTTCGGGCAGCTTGTATCCACCATCATAATGGTGGGCGTCATCATCATCGCACTGATCATCATCGGCTTCTCTATTTCGAAATTCTTGGACAAGATCCGTCAGAAGAGGGCCGAAAAAGAGCAGGCGGAAGAAGAAGAGCCGACCGCTCTCGATTCTCCTGCGTACCAGCCTATTCCCAGTGCTGCAATTAAACGCGGCGGCTCCAAAGGCGTGCGTTCTCGCATGCCGCAGGTTGAGGCAGCTCCCACTCAAGAGCTTGATGGGCGATCGAAGCCGCATCGCGCCACGCAATCCATTGCCACGCGTGCTTTCGACGGGTCAGAGCCCCAGGGCTCTTCTACCAGCGAATCGATGACGCGGCGTTTAGGCGATAAGCCGCGATCGAAGCAACCGGCTGATCCCGCCGCTAAAACCCAGTCTCTCAAACGCACGGGAGCCGTCACTCCCAAACCTTCGGATGGCTTCGTTCTCCCTGACCCTTCTGTTCTCAAGACCACGCCCAAAAACGATGGAAATCGCGAAAGCGAGGAAACCCTCAGGGAAACTTCTGCGATGTTGCAGGAAACCTTGGGGGATTTCGGCGTGGAGGCCGAGGTCGTCGGCTGGGCGGCAGGTCCTACGTTCACCTTGTTCAAGGTCAATCCTGCAAGCGGTGTGCGCGTTTCGCGCATCTCCAACCTCGAGGATGATATCGCCCTTGCCCTCGCCGCACCGGGTGTTCGCATTTTTGCTCCCATTCCCGGCACCAACTACGTAGGAATCGAAGTTCCCAACGTAAAACGGCAAAATGTCTTGTTGGGAGACGTGTTGCCCGCTGCAGGCAAAGGGCCGTTGCAGGTTGCTCTGGGCAAGGATGTTGAAGGCCGCAGCGTTGTCGGCGATCTGTCCAAGATGCCCCATTTGCTTATCGGCGGCACTACCGGTTCGGGCAAGTCCGTGTCGGTCAATTCGATGATCATGAGCATTCTTATGAGGGCGACTCCTGCCGAGGTTCGTTTCATCATGATCGATCCCAAACGCGTTGAGTTTTCTCCGTACAACGGGATTCCCCATCTTTATGTGCCCGTTGTCACCGAATGCCGTGAAGCGGCCAGTGCGCTTTCTTGGGCCGTTGCCGAAATGGAGCGGCGCCTCAAGGTGTTTTCAAAGGTCGGCGCACGCAATATCAGCCAATACAACGGCAAAGTTCAAAAGGGAATGCAAATCGGCGATGAACCGGCAGAAGAACTGCCCTATATCGTCATCGTCATCGACGAGTTGGCCGATCTTATGATGAACGTCGGAAAAGAGGTTGAATTCAGTATCAGCCGTTTGGCCCAATTGGCCCGTGCTGCCGGCATCCACATGATAGTCGCCACCCAGCGCCCGTCGGCCAATGTGGTCACCGGCCTTATCAAGGCGAATATCACCAACCGCATCGCCTTCAACGTGGCATCGGGCACGGACAGCCGTGTCATTCTCGATTCCACCGGCGCGGAAAACCTTATCGGTTTGGGCGATATGCTGCTTTCGAAGCCTGAACTCCCCAAGCCTCAGCGTCTGCAAGGATGCTTCGTTTCGGAAGAAGAGATAGCTTGTGTAGTGGAAGAGCTCAAGAGCCAGGGCGAGCCCGAATATCATAACGAGATCCTCAAGACCAACCTCATTACTTTGGGGGATTCTGCACCCGATGGTTCGGGAGGAAGCAGTACCTCTGATGATCCCCTCATCTGGGAGGCCGCCGATATCGTGGTAAACAGCGGACTCGGCTCCACATCAAACATACAACGCAGGCTCAAGGTTGGTTATTCACGTGCCGGGCGTATAATGGATATGCTTGAAGAAAAGGGCATCGTCGGTCCTCCCAACGGCAGCAAACCGCGCGAGGTACTGGTGGATGCTTTAGAGCTCGAGAGCCTCAAGGCCTTCGAAGCCAACGATGCTGCTTCAGATGGCGGAGAGTGAGTAGATGGATCAGCTGGGATTCGGCGATATTCTGCGACAGACGCGTGAGCGCAAGGGCCTTGACCTCAATGCGACTGCTCGTCGTCTGCGCATTCGCCCCGACATCCTCAAGGCGATAGAAGAAGGTAATTTCGCCGCCATGCCTCCTCGCGGCTACTCCCGAAACATGGTCAATGGGTATGCGCGTTATCTGGGGCTCAATCCCACCGATATCACCGGAAAATACCTCGATGAACTCTACGCCTATCAGGTCGGTGCCGCTCGCGCGGTATCGCGCTCGACGGGCATAGACATGTCGGAAGCCGATAACAGCAGGATGGGTCGCACCTCTCGCAACCAGCGGGTAGGGAATAGGGATTCGGAATCCCGTCCGTCCCGTTCGCAAGACAATCGTCGTTCCGATCATTCGCATAGAGGCGAAGATGCCCGTATGTCCGATACGCGCAAACGCCGTTCTTCCGGTCGGGAGGACGAGTCTCCCCGGTCTGGCAGCCGTTCGCGCTCGCAGCAGCGATCAGCATCCGGGTCGGAGTCTTCTCGACGCTCCAGCCGTTCCGGCCAACGTCGCCAAACCGATTCCGTTGCGGCGCATAATGCATACACCAGTTTTTACACGGGACCCCAGAACCAATCGATATGGCGCAAACGTCTTCCGTATATTTTGGCAGCGGCAATTATTTTGCTTATCATCATCATTGTCGGCGTTCTTTTGTTCGGCAACAAAGGTTCAGGTAGCCAAGATGCGGTTCCCAATGTTCCTGTGAGTGGCGTTGCAGACAATCAAGCCACCCAAGATGAGACGACGCAGACGCAAACCGCTTCCGATACGGCGCCGACGAAATTCACGTTCTCGTATACGGTTGCAGAAGGGACCACTTCTTGGATCGAAGTCATCGTGGATGACGAAGTCAAGGTTGCGCAGTCGGTCACCGGTCCTGTCACCGAATCCTTTGATTGTTCCGGTACCCTTGAATTCATCTGCGCAAATCCCACTGGTGTGACAGCCCAGCAGGATGGCTCCGATTTGACTTTGACCTCGGGAACGGACGGCGTCGTCGATCTCACCATCAATTTCAGCGATGTTCTCAAGCAGTGGATCGCCGATCATCCCGATTCTCAAGCAGCCAAGGATGCTTCTGCTTCCGAAGCCAGCGCTGCTACCGTGCAAGACGCTACTTCTTCTATCACGACCGATGCTTCTTCTACTTCGTATGATTCGACGTACGGAACCGACGCATCCGGCTATTCTTCATATGACGGCTCGGGCGCCAGCGCATACGGCACAACTGATTCGAGTACGTACGATACGTATTCTTACGGTACTTCGACAGACACTTCTGGGAATTCGTCTTCCTATGGAACCGGTTACGATACCGGTTCCTCTACCACGACTGCTCAGTGAGCTCCATTGTTCGTATCTGCGTCTTGTGAATGCGGGTATCTTTAGAAAGGAACGTCCATGGCCAAAGAATCCAGTTTCGACATCGTTTCGAATGTCGATATCCAAGAGCTCGACAACGCCTGCTCGCAAGCTTCCCGCGAAGTTTCGCAGCGCTATGATCTCAAAGATACGGGGTCATCGGTCGAACTTGACAAACAAGCGGGAGCAATTACGCTCAAAGCTCCGAGCGATTTCGTATGCGGCCAGGTAAAAGACATCGTTTTGAGCAAGTTGGTAAAGCGCGGCATCGAACTTTCCGCTGTGGGTTGGGGAACGATTCAACCCGCTTCGGGCGCTACCGTTCGTCAGACCGGAACGGTGGTCCAAGGAATCGATCGAGATGTGGCCGGAAAGATCAACAAGGATGTCAAAGCCAAGAAGTTCAAGGCAAAAGTCCAAATCGAAGGTGACAAGCTGCGTGTTTCCTCTGCTTCTTTGGACACGCTCCAAGAAGTGATCGCCTTTGTGAAGGGCAACGATTACGGTCAGCCGCTTCAGTTCATCAACTATCGATAGGGGTCGGTTTTGCCTCTTGCCCATGGTTCGAGAAGCCACGTGAGCATCATCACGCTCGGTTGCGCTAAAAACGAAGTCGATTCGCGCGAGATGGGGACCCGGTTGAAGCAAGCCGGGTTTTCCCTTGTCGACGACCCTTCCCAAGCAGATGCGATCATCGTCAACACCTGTTCGTTCATCCAGTCTGCCACCGAGGAAAGCCTGCAGGCTATCTTCGAGGTGTGCGAGCTCCCGCATTTCGAAGCTGGAGATGCGGTTCTCATCGTCGCCGGCTGCATGCCGGCGCGCTATGGCTCCGAGCTTGAAGGAGAGCTGCCAGAAGCGCGCGGCTTTGTGCCTTGCAGCCGCGAAGACGATATCGTGGCCGCAGTCGGCCGCGCCCTTGATGTCGAGCCATGTACGACCGATCAAGAGGTTGCTGTCGAAGTTGCGCCTGAAACCGTTTTCTCCTACGTGAAGATCTCGGATGGGTGCGACCGTTTTTGCTCGTACTGCACCATACCCTTCATTCGCGGCCGCTATCACAGTTTCACGCTTGATTCCATTGGCCGAGATGTCGATTCTGCCATTGCCTCCGGTGCACGGGAGATCGTCCTCATCGGTCAAGACACAGGTATCTGGGGAACCGATTTCAGTGAGCCCGACCGACTTGCGCACTTGTTGGAATCGCTTGCCCAGTCTCATCCTGATACGTGGTTTCGCGTCATGTACCTTCAACCCGAAGGCATTGACGATCAATTGATCGAAACGATGAAGAGGTATCCCAATATCTGCAACTACCTTGACATTCCCTTGCAGCATTGCGCTTCTGGCGTTTTGTCGGCAATGAATCGGAAGGGCAGCTCGCAATCGTATCTATCTCTGATCGCGCATATCAGGTCGATCGTTCCCGACATAACGCTGCGAACGACCCTCATTGTGGGCTTCCCCGGTGAATCCGACGCAGATTTCGATGAGCTGCTGGATTTCATCTCTGAAGCGGAATTCGATTACATAGGGGTATTCCCCTATTCTCGCGAAGAAGGAACCCGTGCCGCTTCGCTGGACAATCAGATCGATGAAGATGTGAAGCAGCAGCGTGCATCCGAGCTTCGCGATGCAGCCGATGCTGTTTCCATGGGGGTTGTCGCTTCGCGCATCGGATCGGTTCTCGACGTTCTCGTTGAAGGCGCTGAAGAAGATGGCCAATTATACGGGCGTGCTCAGTGCCAAGCCCCTGACGTGGATGGGGTGACGTTCGTCGATCGCGGTGTTCCCGGTTGCGTGGGTAGGTATAAGATTGCCGATACGATGCTCTACGAGATGGAAGGGGAGTGCGAAGATGAATGAAGCCTCGCATGAGCGGCTTTGGACGCCGGCTAACGTGGTGACGCTCCTGCGCATCTGCTTCATTCCCGTTTTCGTCATCGCAATCATCAGTCCTTGGCCCGCCTGGTTCCCGCAATGGGCGGATGCTGCCGTATGGAAGCCATGGGTTGCCGCCGGCGTCTTCATCGTCTTGGCTGCCACCGACGCGCTTGATGGCTATTTGGCCCGCAGCAGGGGAGAAGTAACCAATCTCGGCAAGTTCATGGATCCGCTCGCCGACAAGATACTGGTTGCAGCCGCCCTTTTGGCATTGATCGAGCTTGGAGTTCTGCCTTCATGGGTTGCACTTGTCATTCTTACGCGTGAGTTCATCGTTTCCGGCATACGTATGGTTGCTGCAAGCCAAGGCGTCGTCATTGCGGCAAGTTGGTATGGCAAGGCCAAAACGGTAACCCAGATCATTGCCATCGTGCTGTTCATCATCAAAGATTCCCATCAGGTAACCAGCTTTTCGGCCGTGTTGAGCGATTGGCTGTACCTTCTTTCTTGGGCTGTGATGATCGTTGCTTTGATTCTCACAATCGTTTCAATGCTCGATTATTTCGTTAAAGCCCGCGAGCTTCTCGGCTTCACCAAGGCCCCTAAAGGCGGTTCTGAAGTCACAGCGGCTGGCGCCTCGCAAGTCGATATGCCCGATGCGTCCATCAGCCAGCTTGCTGCCGATGTGCTTTCTTCAGCGCGCAAAGAAGGAATGATGCTGGGCACCGCTGAAAGCTGTACGGGAGGTATGATCTCAGAAGCGCTCACGGCTATTCCCGGTTCTTCCGACGTATTCGCCGGGGGAATCGTCAGCTATTCCAATGATGTCAAATGCGAAGTGCTGGGTGTGCGCGAACTGACGCTTTCGACATATGGAGCCGTCAGCGAGGAAACGGCCTGCGAGATGGCTCGTGGTGCTCGCAAGCATCTTGGAGCCGATGCTGCCGTATCGGTTACCGGCATCGCCGGACCGGGCGGTGCAGTTTCCGGCAAGCCCGTCGGCACCGTTTGGATAGGACTTTCCGATGCCGGTATGACCTGCGCCAAGCTCTTCCATTTCGAAGGAAATCGAGAAGAGGTCCGTCGTCAGGCGGTTTGCCGGGCTCTCGAGTTTTTCTCAGAATCGATTGCGGGTCATGCGGCTTGCGATAGCGAGGCACCCGTCCAATAGATGCAGTTGATTTTGGCATCATCAACGGATGATTCATGAAAGTGCTATGCAAGGAATCCGAAAGCTTTTCGCAACAATTCCCCAAGTATGCTGCTAAACAGCAAGAGACCTTGACGTACAAACATATGTTCGTATAATGGTCTCAACCGCTTTGACGGCAGGTAAAAGGAGAACCGATGAACCAAGATCAAGCCAAGAACCTCAAACTCACCACTGACCAGATCGAGCAGAAGTTCGGTCAGGGTTCCATCATGAAGCTCGGGGAAAATGGGAAGAATCTCGAAATAGGCGTCATTCCGACCGGTGCGTTGCCGCTTGACGTTGCCTTGGGTATCGGGGGAGTTCCCCGTGGGAGGATCGTTGAGATTTACGGGCCTGAATCAAGCGGTAAAACCACTTTGGCTCTGCACATACTTGCTGAAGCCCAGGCAACGGGTGGCGTGGTTGCCTTCATCGATGCCGAGCATGCACTCGATCCCGTTTACGCCGCCCGTTTGGGCGTCGATATCGACGATGTTTTGATTTCTCAGCCTGATACGGGTGAGCAGGCATTGGAAATTTGCGACATGCTGGTCAGAAGCGGTGCCATCGACGCAATCGTCATCGACTCCGTTGCCGCATTGGTTCCCCGTGCAGAAATCGAAGGTGAAATCGGCGATGCCTCAGTCGGCCTTCAGGCTCGTCTCATGTCACAGGCGTTGCGTAAGCTTGCCGGTTCTCTTTCCAAGTCGAACACCACGTGCATATTCATCAACCAGCTGCGCGAGAAGATCGGCGTCATGTTCGGCAGTCCCGAAACGACGACGGGAGGTCGTGCGCTTAAATTCTTCTCAAGCGTTCGACTCGATATCCGTCGCTGCGATTATGTTAAAAAAGATGGCGAGACCATCGGCAACCGTGTGCGGGTCAAGGTAGTGAAGAACAAAGTCGCCCCTCCTTTCAGGCAGGCAGAGTTCGACCTTATGTACGGCGAAGGAATCTCGCGCGAAGGATGCATAGTGGATATGGCGGTAGAGTGCGGCGTTGCCAAGAAAAGCGGTGCTTGGTATACCTATGGCGAAGAGCGTTTGGGGCAAGGACGTGAAGCCGCGAAGAAGACTCTTGCCGACAACGCCGATCTGCGCAACGAAATCGAAGCCAAGGTACGGGCTGAGTATGGCTTGGTCGATTCGGCCGAGAAAGCCGAGCATCAGGAAAGCACGCCTGCGCCCAAACCAAAATCTTCGAAGTAGGGCAGCATTTCAATGGGCCGCGAAATCGACATTGAGAATCTTCGCGAGCGTATTGCCTCTATCGAATCAAGCGATTGCCGGCAAAGCGAGGCACCTGCCGGCAAGCAAATCCCCAATGAGCCCGCAGCTGCTCTCTCTGACCATTTCAACACATCTCAATCTGATGATGCCTTCGCACGCATTATCAGATTGAGCTCGGTACGCGATCGCTGTCAAAGCGAATTGCATGAACGGCTCTTGAAGGAAGACTATCGGTCTGCCGATATTGAAGAGGCGCTCTCCCGGGCGGTACGATGCGGACTCGTCGACGATCTTCGTTTTGCCGATATGCTCGTTCGGTCGAGGATTTCTTCTGGCAAGGGGGCAGCATCGATCTCGCGGGAACTCGAGCGTCGCGGAATCGACCCATTTCTACTGGAAGGGTGGCCTGAAGCCTACGGATGCGACAGGGATGCTCAGATCGATCGAGCCGTTTCCTTCCTCTCTCGAAAACCTCCTCACGGCAACAATCTGCGCTCAGCAGCATATCGAAAACTTGCGGCAAAAGGCTATTCGCAAGAGGTGTCCACCGTTGCTGCCCGCACATGGTGTGCTTCTTTGTAACGGATCCAACCCCCTTGCATCCACGCATTCAGCCTATATTTCACCAAGGGCACTGTTGACGTGCTTTTGTTCTTTTCGGTATTACGCTTTGCAAACAGGGGCCTAACATCTATTATGTTCAATCGAGAGATTTTCGTACCTGACAAGGTATTTTTCATAGATACAAACGAATAGGACGCCCTGTTTTTGCGTGCGATTGTCTCATCGACTTGTGAAGAGCCCGGCAAATTTTTGCCATGAGATATATTCAGAAACGCTGAATAGGAAAGGGGTCCGGATGCCCGAATTCATCTGGCTCATCATCGGAGCCGTCGTCGGCATCATTATCGGCGTCATCATAGTCAAGGCCATTGCATCTCAATCTGCAAAGCAGAAAGCGCAAGAAGCCGATGAAATCGTCAACGAAGCTCAGAAGAAGGCGGATCAAGTTCGTCGCGAAGCTGAGATTGAAGCCAAAGACGAAGCTCTGCGTTTGCGTCAAGAAGCCCAGGCCGAAAACAAGGATCGTCTTGCTCAGGCCCGTGAAGCCGAGGATCGTTTGAACCAACGAGAGAAATCTCTCGATCGTCGCAGTGATTCCCTCGATGACCGCGAGCATCAGGTTTCTTCGCTGCAGGGGCAGGTCGAAAAACGCGATCGTGACCTTGATCAGAAGGTCGAAGAGCTGCAGAGCCAAGAGCAGGAGATCACCGAGCGTGGCCACGAAATCAACCGCAAGCTCGAGCAGGTCGCCGGTCTTACCCAGGATGATGCCAAGCAGGAGCTTCTCGACAACCTCAAAGACGAGGTTGTAGGCGAATCAGCCGCCATCATCCGTACCGAGGAAGCTCGCACCAAGGCCGAGGCCGACAAAAAATCCCGCGAGATCCTCTCCATTGCCATCCAGCGAGTTGCTGCCGACTACACCTCCGAGATCACGGTTTCTCCCATCCATATCCCCAGCGATGACCTCAAGGGCCGCATCATCGGTCGCGAGGGTCGCAACATCCGTTCGTTCGAACAACTCACCGGCACCAATCTCATTATCGATGACACGCCGGAATGCGTCACCATCTCGTGCTTCGATCCTGTTCGTCGAGCTATCGGCCAAGTTACGATGGAAAACCTCATCGCTGATGGTCGTATTCACCCGGCCCGCATCGAAGAGATGTTCAAGAAGGCCGAGAAAAACGTCAACCAGAAGGTCAAAGAAGCCGGCGAGCAAGCAACGTTCGATGTCGGCGTGCATGATTTGCATCCCGAACTCGAGAACACGCTAGGACGTTTGCGCTACCGTACTTCGTATGGACAAAACGTACTCAACCATTCGCTTGAAGTTGCCTATCTTGCGGGCGTGATGGCATCCGAGCTCGGCCTTGACCCTGTTCCCGCCAAACGCGCTGGGCTTCTCCACGACCTTGGCAAAGCCATCGACCATGAGGTTGACGGCAGCCATGCCGTCATCGGCGCCGACCTTGCCCGTCGTTTTGGCGAGAAGCCCGAAATCGTCCATGCTATCGAGGCCCATCATGCCGATGTCGAGCCCAATAGCGTTCTTGACGTGCTCATTCAGGCCGCCGATGCTATTTCTGCCGCTCGTCCGGGCGCGCGTAAGGAAACCCTCGATGCTTACGTCAAGCGTCTCGAGAAGCTCGAAGAAATCGCCAATGCCCATAAAGGCGTTGAACGCACCTATGCCATCCAGGCCGGCCGTGAAGTGCGCGTTATGGTCGAGCCAGAGGTCGTCGATGAAGCTGCCACTACGGTGCTTGCGCATGACATCGCGCAGCAGATCGAAAAGGAAATGCAGTATCCCGGGCAGGTCAAGGTCGTCGTCATCCGTGAAAGTCGCGCTGTCGACGTTGCAAAATAGCACATCGGCATGGCACAAGACGATCTGACAGATTTTATTGAAGACGTATGTGGAGACAGCCATCTTCGGGTCGAGGACGACCTCGGAGATGGCTTTGTTCGTCTGCGGAGCAGTGAAGCCGAGCGGCGCCAAGCCAAAGACGATATTCGTTCTACCGAGGATATCGTCATCGAGATGCTCAGGAATTCTCGCGATGCTTCTGCATGCAGCATATTCGTAGCTACTTGGAAGTCGGGAGATAAGCGCTGCCTTACTCTGATCGATGACGGCGAGGGCATTCCCGAGCATATGCGTGAACTCGTTTTCGAACCGCGCGTCACATCCAAGCTGGACAGCTTCCATATGGATACGTGGGGCATTCACGGACGCGGCATGGCGTTGTACTCGATCAAGCAAAACGCGCAGAAAGCATCAGTGCTCGATTCTGCCGTCGGCGGAGGGAGCGCCATCCATATCGAAACGGACACGAGCCGCCTTTCCGAAAAAACCGACCAGTCGAGTCTGCCTGAGTTCATCCGTACCGATGACGGCACGCTTGTCGTGCGCGGGCCCCGCAACATCAACCGCATCATTGCCGAGTTTTCATATTTCGACCGTTCGTCGGTTACCGTGTATTGCGGATCGCCGGTCGATATCGCCGCCACGCTTTATGCCTTCGGCTGCGCTACGTTGTCTTCGCGGCAACGGGCCTTCAGCGCAGACTTGTCTTGCTTGCCCCTGTGCAAGCGCTTGGCTACCTGTGCGGATCCCAAGCAGTTCGCTGACGTTGCGGAGAAACTCGGTTTGCCGCTATCCGAAAGGAGCGCGCGACGCATCATCGACGGTGATATCGCGGGTCTTGATGATGTTCTGGGATCGTTGCATGTGCATCAGCCGGCCAGCGCGACGCAACGAGGAAAGAAGCATGCAGGAGGCGATCAGAGGGGGCTCAAGCTCTCTGCTGCGGACCGAGCTGATTTCACGGATAAGGTGAAGCGCGCGTATGGGCCTTTGGCCGATTCGTATTATCTTGAAGCGGATGTTGAACCGGAAATTCGCGTCTCGAAAGAATTCCTCACCGTCCGTGTCCCTCTTCGTAAAATAGACTGAGGGCTCTCGTTTGCCCTTATGGGCACGAATAGGTAAAATACACCCTGCATTCGTTTCCTGGCTTTTGCACGAGTGCCTACGACTCACAAACATACTTCAAACCGACCATTAAGGAACCAGACGTGTCAACTTCGGAACATCCTTCCGACATCGATTGCCTCAAGGTGTCTTCTAAGTCATCGCCAGCTTCGGTAGCTGGAGCCATTGCCGGCATGGTCAAAGACGGCGTTCCGGTTAAAATTCAGTCAGTTGGCGCCGGGGCGGTGAATCAAGCTGTCAAGGCAATCGCTATTTCTCGCGGCTTTCTATCTCCCGTTGGCATAGAAATCGTTTGCGTTCCCAGTTTCGCCGATATCGTCATCGATGGCGAATATCGAACTGCCATCCGCTTCGACGTCGAGCCCCGTTATCTCAACGGTGTTTCTTCGCAAGACTAGATAGGGCTTTCGGCCTGTTTCATGCAGCTTTCCTCTCTTACATTCTTCGTTAAAACCTATGGGTGCCAGATGAACGAGCATGATGCTGAACGCATCGCGGGTTTGCTCGAGAGTACCGGTGCTGTGCCTGTTCGTTCTTTCGAGCAAGCCGATATCGTCGTTTTCATGACTTGCTGCGTCCGCGAGCGTGCCGATGAGCGTCTTTACGGACAGGCCGCTTCCATCAAAAATCTCCCTTTGCGTCCTGGGTCTCCTGTAAAAAAGCGCCTTATCGCCATAGGTGGGTGCATCGGTCAAAGGGATGCGGAATCGTTGGTTGAAAAACTCAGCCATATCGATGTCGTTTTCGGAACTCATAACCTCTCTGAGCTTCCCGCTTTGTTGGTTGAGTCGATGGAAAGCGGTTCTTCCGCCGTGCATACGGTCGATGAATCTGACGGATTCGCTACCGACCTTCCGCAAGATCGCGCCACCCCTTGGGCGGCGTGGCTTCCCATCACCACGGGCTGCGATAACTTTTGCACCTACTGCATCGTTCCCTATGTGCGCGGAAGGGAAAAATCCCGGCCGTTGGATGAGATTTCTGATGAGGCCGGCCGTCTGGTTGCCGATGGCGTTCGCGAGATCACTCTTTTAGGGCAAAACGTCAATTCCTATGGTCGCGACCTTTATGGCGAGGCCTCGTTTGACCGTGTGCTCGATGCTGTTTCCCAGTCTGGAGTCGAACGCATTAGGTTTGCCACCAGCCACCCCAAAGACCTCACCGATGACGTCATAGAACGTTTCGCGATGTTGCCGAATTTGATGCCCGCCCTTCATCTTCCCGTACAGTCCGGATCCAATCGGATTTTGGATGCGATGAATCGCCGTTATACGAGGGAGCATTATCTTGAGCTTGTGGGAAAGGTTCGAGCCGCCGTTCCCGATATCGCTCTTTCTACGGATATCATCGTCGGTTTTCCCGGCGAAACCGAAGAAGACTTCCAAGCTACCTACAACCTTGTGGAGTCTGTCGGCTACCATCAGGTTTTCACGTTCATCTACTCCAAGCGAGAGGGAACTCCTGCGGCAAAGTTGAAAGACGACACGCCCAAAGAAGTTGTCCAGCGACGGTTCGATTCGCTTGTCGAACTCGTTCAGAAAAAGGCATACGAGCTCAATCAGCCGTTTGTCGGGCGCACAATGCCCGTCTTGGTCGAAGGCGTTTCTCCTCGCGATGACAGCATGCTTTCCGGGCGCTCTCCGTTCAACCAGACCGTTCATTTCCCTCGATCGAGCGAAGGCAACGCAATGTCCGGACGAATCGTCGACGTACGCATAGACACGGCAAAAACCTGGTATCTGCAAGGGACGTCCGTCCTCCAAGACGATGGCGGTTTGCCGCATTGAGCGCGCTGCATTCTCAGCTGCATCGCCCTCTTATCGCAGTGGTCGGTCCCACCGCGTCGGGCAAAACCGCTGTATCCCAGCTCATTGCCGAACAGCTGGGAGCATCTGTGCTTTCTGCCGACAGCATGCAGATCTATCGCGGCATGAATATCGGCACGGGGAAGATCGCACCCGAGGCACGCACGGTGCCGTACTACGGCCTGGATCTGATCGAACCGGGACAAGCCTATTCCGCTGCTTTGTTCCAGAGCTATGGCCGAGATGTTGCAATCACCCTTGATGACCAGGATTCTCGTTGCGTGCTCTGCGGGGGAACGGGCCTCTACATCCAAGCCGTCATCGACGACTACTCGTTTGCAGCCGGAGATCTGATAGACAATCCTTCACGCCGGCAATGGACTCGTTTCGCCGAGGAACAGGGCGTTACAGCGCTTTGGAATGAGCTGCAACAGCGCGATCCTTCTTCTGCCGAACTCATACACCCCAACAACGTTAGACGCGTCATAAGAGCTCTCGAGCTTTTTGACGAGGGCACTTCGTATTCCGAGCGTTCGGCGCCGGCGAATCGCATACCCGCTTTTTTCCCAACGACTTTGATCGGCCTGCTGGTGGATACGGAGGTTCTCAACGCTCGAATCAATGCCCGAGTCGATCGGATGTTTGAAGAAGGGCTGGTGGACGAAGTCGAAACCTTGCTCGATCGCGGGTTGCACGACGCGCTGACCGCCAAACAAGCCATCGGCTACAAAGAAGTAGTTGCAGCGCTTGAGGGCCAGTGCTCTTTGCAACAGGCATCCGACGATATCAAACAGGCAACGCGTCGCTATGCCAAGCGGCAGCGAACGTGGTTTCGCAAAGACGACCGCATTACCTGGATCCGTGCAGATTCGACGGATGCATCGAGCCTCGCCGAAGAGGCTCTCGAGCACCTGTCTATAATGGATGAAAGATACTTCGAGCAAGGAGCTGAAGGATAGGAATGGAACTCGATTTCGTCAAGATGCATGGTTTAGGCAACGACTTCATCTTCATCGATGATTTTTCTCGTGATGTCGAGCTTTCATCTGACCAGGTAGCCTTCATGTGCGATCGCCATTTCGGTATCGGCGCCGACGGCGTTATCTTGGTACGTCCCAGCGAGACTGCAGGATGCGCAGCTTACATGCACTACATCAACGCCGATGGCACATTGGCTCAAATGTGCGGCAATGGTGTTCGCTGCTTTGCCAAATATCTGGTCGATCGCGGCTTCGTACATCCAGCCGACGGTCGTTTCGTGGCCGACACGCTTTCCGGCCCCAAACCAATCACGTTTTCCGTCGATGATAGCGATCGCTTGGTAAGCGCTACGGTTGATATGGGCCATCCTGTATTGAAGGCGGAGGATATCCCCGTTGACGAGTCTGCCCTTGGCGTTCGCAGTATCGATAGTTCAAAAGTTCGAGAAGGCGTCTGTTCGCTCGAATTCGATTCGCCTTGGGGTCCATTTGCATTTACTTGCGTTTCCATGGGCAACCCCCATGCCATTTGCTTCGTGGATGACTGGAACGCTATCGATGACTCCTTGTTTTCCGACCCGGCTGATAAGCGCCTTTCCACTCTCGACATCGATACTGTGGGGGCATTCTTCGAATCTCATCCGGCCTTCCCTGAAAAGACGAACGTGGAATTCGCTTCTATCGATTCCGATAGTTTGTCTATGCGCGTTTACGAGCGGGGTTGTGGAGAAACCCTCGCGTGCGGAACGGGCACCTGTGCCACCGACGTCGCTGCTGCCGTCACTGAACTCCGTGGAAGAGAAAACGACATCCATCTGCTTGGTGGCACGTTGCATATCGCTTGGGATGCAGATGACCACGTCATGATGACCGGCCCTGCAGAGCAAGTGTTCGAGGGGACTATCGAACTCTGACGCGCGCTGCCATCAACTTCTCCTACCTAGAACTTTGATCCTGAAAGGAACTCAATGAAAACTGCCGATTGCCTCAACCACATGGCACCATATCTGTTCGCTCAAATCGATAAGAAGCGCGATGCGCTCAAGGCTCAGGGCGTTGACGTCATTTCGCTCGGCATCGGCGATCCCGACATCCCCACGCCTGATCATATCGTTGATGCCATGGCGGAGGCTATCCGCAAGCCTGCTAATCATCAGTATCCAGACTATGCCGGCTCGATTGAATATCGCACGGCATGCGCCCAGTGGATGAAACGCCGCTTCGGCGTTGATTTGGATCCGAAGACAGAGGTTCTTGCCGTCATCGGATCGAAGGAAGGCATCGCTCACTTGCATACGGCTTTCGTCAATCCCGGCGACTACGTGCTGGCTCCTTCTATCGGATACCCCGTATATTCCGGCGGTGCCACTTTGCAAAGCGCTCATACCTATTTCATGCCCATGAAGGCAGAAAACGGCTTCCTTGCCGATTTCGACCATGTGCCTGAAGA
>JAXGTO010000010.1:0-61498 GCA_040774885.1 Eggerthellaceae bacterium
CGGGGGGGGCCCCGCCCCCCAGCGCCGGCCCCGTGCCGCACCCCGACGGTTCCGACATTCCGAGACGGCTGGTCGCGAGGCGCGCAAGGGCGCAGCGTACTTCGCTACGCAAGTCCTTGCGCAACGCAGCGAGCATGCAGCCGCAGGCGCCTTGGGGCGAGTGCAGGGGTGGTGATGGGCGGAGGGAGCCGCCTTCGGCGCGGCGACCGGAGCCCAGCGCCGGCCCTGTGCCGCCCCAAGGCGCCTCAGAATGTCGGGGATTCGCGGAGGATCAAGGGGATGGTATAGCTCGCATTCAGGTCGAAGGCCATTTCGGGCTGGATGCGGCAAACTTCGCCAACGTAGAAGCGGGCTTTGTAGTCGGCGACCACCTCGTCGTCGGAAGCGCCTTGGTCGTGCAGCTCCATGATGCGGCGGGCGGCATATTCATTCCAGAAGGCGGCAGAACGGACGAAGGCGTCGGCGCGATCGCCGTCGAACGGTGCTTCGCTGTGGGGCACCACCACCCGGCGCGGCTGAAGGGCACGCACGCGGCGGATGAAGTCCATGGACTGGGCGTAGCCGGTAAGGTAGGCGGGCTCTACCAGCATGTCGACGCCGTCGGGCACCTCCACGTCGTCGGGCACTTCGCCGCCATAGACGCCCATGGTTTCGCACGACACCAGCAGCCCTGCCTGCGGATCCCAAAACGCCAGCGAGCACTTGGTATGGCCGGGTGCTTCGAGCACATGCAAGCGCAAATCGCCCAGGTCGATCAGGTCTCCTTCGTGCAGAATGCGATCGACGGGCAGGCTGTCGGCCACGTCTTCATAAACGTCCAACCCGCACAGGTGCGCCTGGTTGTCGTTGAGTTTGCGCATGGTGGCCACGGCTCCGGGCCGGCCGAACACGCTGGCGGCATGGGAAGACGCCGCCACCTTCATGCTGGGCATGCGCTGCTTCAAATAGCCGCCCGCGCTGGCGTGGTCGTAATGGGAATGGGTGAGCAACAGCCAGTCAATGGGGGCGCCACCCATGATGGCGCGGATGTGCTCGTAAGTCTGCGGAGCGCAATAGGCATAGCCGGCATCGATGAGCGCCGTCAGGCCCGCACGTGTGCGGACGAGGAAGGCCTCGCCGCCTTCGCCGGCACCCACTTGGTATATCTTGTAATTCTCATCCATGCCGAAACCTCTCATTTGCTCTGCAGCCCCAAAGGCTGCGCGCTAGAACTCCAGCGTTTCCAGGCGGTCGAAGACCACGTCTTTGCGCTGCAAAAAATCCCACGGATCGAAGATCTCGTCGAGCGTGGCGGCATCGAGCGTGCAGGCGTCGTCGGCCTCCAAACGCTCGCGATAGGTGGGGCCTTGCTTGGCCTGCTGCACATCGTGCCAGGTGTCCATGGCGTTGCGCTGCACGATGGCGTAGGCGTCTTCGCGCGTGATGCCGGTGTTCACCAGCGCCAACAGCACCTTGCTGGAATAGATGAGTCCGCGCGTCTTGTTCAAGTTGGCCATCATCGATTCAGGATAGGTCTGCAGCCCGTCCAAGATCCAGCGCATCTTGTCGGCGATGTAGTCCAGCGCGATGAAGCTGTCGGCCAGCGCCACGCGCTCGGCACCGCTGTGGCTGATATCGCGCTCGAACCACAGGGCCACATCGTCATATCCCACTTGGGCGTTCGCCTTGATGGTGCGCGCCAGGCCGCAAACGCGCTCGGCCGTGATGGGATTGCGCTTGTGGGGCATGGCGCTGGAACCCTTCTGGCCTTTCTTGAACGGCTCTTCGGCTTCGATGACATCGCTTTCCTGGCACAGGCGCACCTGCATGGCAATGCTCTCAAGGCTCGATGCGGTCACGGCCAGCGCGCTCATCACCTGGGCGTGGCGATCGCGCGCCAGAACCTGGGTGGAAAGCGGATCGGGGGTGAGCCCCAACTTGCCGCACACGTAGTCTTCCACGAACGGGTCGATGCTGGAATACGTGCCCACCGCGCCGCTGATGGCTCCGGTGGCGGCCACGGCGCGCGCTTCGCGCAGACGCGTCTGGGCCCGCTTCATCGACCAGGCCCAACTGCCGAACTTCATGCCAAAGGTCATGGGCTCGGCGTGGATGCCGTGGGTACGGCCTACGCACAAGGTGTCCTTGAATTCGAAGGCGCGGCGCTTGCAGATTTCACCGATCTGCGCCACGTCGTCCAAGATGATGTCGAGCGCTTGGGTGATCTGATAGGAAAGCGCGGTATCGCCCAAATCGGAACTGGTCATGCCGTAGTGCACCCACCGACTGGGCTTTTCGTCGCCTTCGGGCACATCGGCGTCGATGTATTCAGCCATGCAGGTGAGGAATGCGATGACGTCGTGGTTGGTGACGGCCTCGATCTGATCGATGCGCTCCACCGTGAAGTCGGCATGTTCGCGAATCCATGCGGCATCTTCTTGCGTGATTCCGCATTGTCCCAGTTCGGCCTGGGCTTCGCAGGCGGCAAGCTCGATTTCCTTCCAGATGGCGAACTTGTTGACCGGTTCCCAGATATGGCCCATGTCGGGACGGGTGTAACGGGATATCATGCATTTCCTCCTTGTGCGTGCTGCCCGCGCAGGCGGGCGATTCGTTGCGCGGCCGCACGTCGGGTGCACGCCGCGGAATTGCTAAAGTTGCTTGATGGCCGCCAGAGCTGCGGACGTCTTGTCGGTGTCGCTGGCCAAAACCACCACGTCGCCCGGGAACAAAGTGGTCTTCGAACTGACCACTTCCATGTCGTCGTCGTTGGAAACGGCCACCAGCAAGCAGCCGTCGGGCAGCGGCACATTGCGGGCCAGAAGACCGTCGTCGTTGCTGTGGTGCTTCATGCGCGGCACTGTGACCTCGTTGAGCGCCACGTCGCCATGACCCAAGCGCGAAAGCACGCTGATGCCGCCGAGCATGGCTTCTTCTTCGATGAGCTTGGCGATGAGCGTGGTGGAGCTCACGCACTCGATGCCCACTTCGCGGAAGATACGCAGGTTCTTGGGGCTGTTGACGCGCGCGATGCAGCGCGGAACATTGAACACGCGCAGCGCGATCTCACTTGAAACCAGGTTGTCGTCGTCTTGGCCGGTGGTGGCCACGAACACGTCGGCGCGTCGGATATCGGCATCTTCTTGATAGCGGCTCATGCAGCCGTCGCCCTGGATGATGAGGTAGCGCCCGGTAAGGATGCCGGAAAGCCGGTCGGCCGTGGCTTCGTCTTCTTCGATGATGGCCACTTCATTGCCGTCTTTCAGCATGATGGTGGCCAGGTATTCGCCGATCTTGCCGCCGCCGTTGATAACGATGTACATGGTGCGGCCTCCCTAGTCCTGAATCCATTTGCCGAACGATGCGATGAGCTCATGACGTACGCAAGCCAGCACCGAGTCGCCATGGTACAGGATGCTCTCGCCCGTGGGAATGGAGCTGGCCGAACCATCGGCTCGCTGGAACGCGACGATGCGCACGTCGTGCGGACGTTCCAATTCTGAAACGCGGATGGTCTTTTTGCCGTTGGCGCGCAGGTTGATGGAAAAACGCAGCACCTCGAATTCGCCGAACGTGTCGATATGGCTGCCATGACCGGCCGCCACCTTGGCGAACACGTCTTGGGCCACCAGGCTGGTGCCGCAGACATAATCTATTCCCAGCTGTTCGTAAGCGCGCTCATGGCCTGGGTTGTACAGGCGCGAGATGACATGGGGCACGTGGAACAGGCGGCTGGCAACTTCAGACACCATGAGGTTGGTGTTGTCGAATTGCGTGACCGCAGCCACGCAGTCGCACGTCTCAATGCCGGAGCGAATCAGCGTCTCCTCGTCGAAGCCGACGCCCTGGATCATGGAGCCGTTGAATTCGCGTCCCAGATTGGCGAAAGCGTCAGGATTCTTGTCGATGACGCAGACGTTGCTGTCGTTTTCGGAAAGCATGTTGGCCAGCTGCGAACCCACGCGCCCGCACCCTACCACGATGATATTGCCGCTCATCAGCTTCCTTTCTTTTGACCCACCCACGAGATGCCGTTGAGTACGTGAGCAGAGTATACGCCAACCCCGAGCCGTGCGGTCGATGCGGGCGGTCGCTGCAGAGTATCTGCAATCATGCGGAAGCGGGCCGGGCGGGCCCTACAGCTCGATGAAGCGCACCTGTCCGTCTTCGTAGACCGCGCAACTGTGCGTGCCGTCTTTGGGAATGCCCACGCTGCCGGGGTTCACGCAGCGGATGCCCGCCACTTCAATATCGCGCTTCACGTGGGTATGCCCGCTGAAAAACCAGCTGCCCACCGGCAGGTTGGGCATGCTGACGGGATCGTCGGGCGAAAACAAGTGCCCGTGCGTGCAGAACAGCTGCACGCCCGCATCTTCAAGCAGCACATAGTCGTCCATGCAGGAAAAATCGAGCACCATCTGGTCCACTTCGGCCTCACAGTTCCCGCGCACCGCCACCACCTTGCCCACCAAACTGTTGAGAAGGGGAATCACCTCTTTGGGCGCATAGCCTTCCGGCAGATCGTTGCGCGGCCCGTGATACAGCAAGTCGCCCAGAAGAATGACCGTATCGGGGTTTTCACGTTCGATGGCTTCCGTCATCTTGCGCGCCCACACGGCGCTTCCGTGTATGTCGGATGCAAAGAACAGTTTCATGGCGTTGTTCCTTTCGCCTTCCAAAGCAAGGGCCCGCTATCCCGCGGCAAATGCCCGCTTGTCGCAACGGCCGCCGGTTTGCCCATCGGCCTGCCCATCCATCGAAGCTCGTTTGCCAATTGCCGGCGGCTTTTCCGCTACCGCCCAAAAGGGGAGCCTGTACGCTACACCTTGGGCAGCGCGATGGCCAGCACCACGTAGATGATGCCGGTGAGCGGCACGCTGGCAAACAGCAGCAAGATTGCAGTGATGCGCACGATGGTCGAATCGATGCCGAAATACTGCGCGATGCCGCCGCACACGCCGGCGAAGCGCTTGTCGGTGGTGCTGCAGCCGAAAGCACGATCGCGCGGGAGATCGACGCGTGCAGCCAGGTGCCCCGATTTCTGCGCCCACAGCAAATAGAGCACCGCCGCTATCAGCGCCAAGGGCGAAATCCAAGCGCCCACGGCTTTCACCAGCGAAAACGACCCCCACAACCAGTCGGCCTGCGTAGCGTGCTCGATAGATCCCGCCACTCCGACGGCGATGAGCACCAAACCGCACACCACCATTCCCTGCGTGTTGCGCGGCAGTTCGCCGAATTTCCTAGCCATTCCAGGCTCCTTGCTCGAAGGGGTTCTCGATGACCATGTTGCCGGCCGGGCCCATCACGTGAGCTTCCGGCACCGGTCCGGGAAACGAGAACATCACCAAACCTGCGATGCAGAAGGCAACGAACCCGATTCCACCCAACAGCAGCAAAAGCGGAGAATGGAGAGCACGGCCCAACACGAACAACCCCGCCATGATGCTCAGCAGCGGCCAGGTTTGGTCGAGCCAATCCCAAAGGTCTATTTCGATGAAGCCGACGGTGCAAGCCAGCGCCGTAACGCCGGCGGACAGCATCATGAGCCCTTCGACGAAGCAAGCCATGCGGCTCCCCGGACGACCGGGCACCACTATGCGCGCGATGCCGGGCACGATGAGGAACACCGGCCACAGCTGCCAGGCGTCGAGTTCGGGGACCATCGCACCCACCAGCAGCGCCACTCCCAGCGACACCAGCGCCAAACCGGCCACCATGCCCACCACCACTGATCGGTCGGGAGCGATCTTGGCGGGGGCCGCGCTTGCGGGTGCGACGGTCTGGGCCACGGTCACCCGCGGCTCATCGACGGCGCGCGGTGCGGGCGGGGGCACCTGCCCGGCGCTGGTGGCGCTGGTGGCGCTGGTGGCAGCGGTACGGCCGGACTCCGGACGCGCGGTACCCACCACTTGGCGGTAGATGTCGCTGGCGATGGAGTCGGGGTCCACTTCGACCGGGGTTTCGCTTTCGGGTGCACTGGGCAGCACCAGCCACAGCACCAGGTAGACCAAGGCCAAAATGCCGCCTGTAAGGGCCGTCAGCACCACGGTCAAAATGCGCACGACGCCCGTATCTACCTCGAAATAGTGCGCGATGCCGCCGCACACGCCTCCGACCAGGGAGTCGCGGCTCCTATACAGCGTCCGTTTCTGCTTGCTCTGCGGCACCTTGCTCCTCGTTCTGCAGACGGTCGGCTTCCGGCGTGCGCCAGACGTGCATGAGCGATATCCGATGGCGGCGCATGGTCTGCACCTTGAACCGATACCCGCGAACCGTGAATTCATCCCCTATCTGGGGGATGGAATCAACCGTGTCCATAAGCCACCCGGCTATGGTTTCGTAGTCGTCGGAATCTTCTACCGGAAAGCCCAGCTCTGCAGCGTCTTCGGCGGGCATGCTTCCGTCCACCAGCCATTCGGTATCGGAAAGCTGGGTGACGAATTTGTCTTCGAGGTCGGTCTCGTCGACGATGTCGCCCACGATTTCCTCGACGATGTCTTCCAAGGTGATTAAACCATCGGTGCCACCGTACTCGTCAACCACTATGGCCATTTGTTGCCTATTCGTTTGCATCTCGGAAAGCATCGGGAAGATGTCTTTGGTCTCGGGCACGAAGTACGCCTCTTTGGCGAACTGGCCCACCGGCTGGTCTTCGTTGTCTTCCATCAAGGCTGGCACCAGGTCTTTGTATTTGACCACGCCGATGATGCGGTCGTAGTCTTCGTGGAACACCGGCAGGCGCGAATACCCCGTCCCGCGCATGCGGTCGAGCGCCTGTTTGACGGTTTCGGTGTCTTCCACCAAGATCATGTCGGCGCGTGGCGTCATGATCTCATGCGCCACGGTGTCGCCCAAGTCGATGATTTCGTGGATCATGCGTTTTTCGTCGTCTTGCAATTCTTCGTTGTCGGTGACGATGACCTTGATCTCTTCTTCAGAAACGCTCTGGCGGTCATCGGCGGTTTTAACATGCAGCAGCTTGGCCAACCCGTTGCACGAAGCGCTGGTCAAGCGCACCAGCGGTTTGGTGATCTTCTGGAAAACGGCAATGGGCCCGGCCACCCTGGCGCTCATGCCCTCGGCGTCGGCCAAGGCCATGCGCTTGGGCAGCAATTCGCCGATGACGATGCTGAAATACGACACGATGAGCGTGATGATGACGGTGGCCAAGGGCGCCGCCAAACCGGCATGCATGCCCAAGCTTTCCATCCATTGCGCCAACGGGTCGGAAAGCGTGGTGGCAGCGGCGGCGGATGCGAAGAATCCCACCAACGTGATGGCAACCTGGATGGTGGCCAGCAGGTCGTCGGCATTGGAAGATATCTCGATGGCGTGCGCCGCTTTGGCGTTGCCTTCGTCGGCCATGGCCTGCAGCTTGGTGCGGCGGGCGTTTACCAGCGACATCTCCGACGCGCTGAAAAAGCCGTTCACCACGATGAGGATGAACGTTACTACGATGCTGATTCCGATTATCATCGGAAACACTCCTTCTGGGGGCTAGAGAACATACAGGAAGATGGAGAAAAACTGGCAGACGCTGCCCGCCAGAATCCAGATGTGGAAGATGGAATGCATGTAGGGGATCTTCTTGAGCACGTAGAAGATGCACCCGATGGAATAGCAGATGCCGCCTGCCACCAGCAACCAGAGACCCGGCGCGGGCAGGATGGCGATGAGCGGGGGCAGATACCACACCACGCACCAACCCAGCAGCAGGTAGAGCACCGCCGAGACCCAGCGCGGGCGAAACACCCAAAAAGCTTCGCACGCCACGCCCACCGCTGCCAAGCCCCACACCACGGCGCACAGGATGCCGCCGCCGTTGTCGGCCAGGCTTATCAGGCAATACGGCGTGTACGAACCGGCGATGAACAGATAGATGGCGCTGTGGTCGAGCACCTTGAACACGCGCTTCGCCTTGTCGACGGCGATGGCATGGTAGAGCGTGGACATGAGGTATTCCACCAGCATGGTGACGGAATAGATGATGGCCGCCGCCAAGTTGACCCCGCCGCCGTGGTTTACCGCCATGATGATGCACAGGGGAATGGCCGCGATGGCCAGAAGCGCTCCGACTCCGTGGGTGACCGAGTTGAATATCTCTTCGCCCAAGGTGTACTCGCGCACGTTGTGCTGCTTGTTGGATTCATTGGCCGAAGTGCCGGCCGGCTGGTCTGAAGCCGCCCGAGCCTCCGCCATGGTGCGGGGCTTGAACTGGGAAGGCGTCCAGGCTACGGGCGCCGCGGTGGATGAGGGCTTTGCAGGGGCGGAACCGTCTGCAGAAGAGGACGCACTGCGGGCGGGCCCGGGGTGGGCCGAATCGGTCGAAGTGCTACTTCGGCCTTCCTTTCCGTTGTGTGCAGAGCTGTGCTTCATGCGGCTATTGTAGCGTATCGCCGCCCGGCTTCAGCCAGTCGAGCCATGCTGCGGCCTCTTTTTCATCCACATCCCATAGGCGAGTGGCCGTGCCGCCCACGCCGCTGGCCGTGACGGCCACGATGGTGGCCACGTGAGCATACGCCTGGAAGGGATTGCGGCGCGTGAAGCCGAACTGGATCTTGGTGCGGGGAAAGCTGATCTGCTCGGTGGAAAAACCACTGTTGCGTATGGTCATGAATCGGCGGTTGACGGCGAATCCGCTGTCGCGCTGCCACAGAACGGCGCGCACGGCCTGCAGCGCCATCCCGGCAAGGCACAGCACCATGAACGTACCCAGCGTGGCCTTCGCACCGGCAAGCAGGCCGTCCATATCGAGGAGGGTGCGCGACCCATCGATCGAGTTCACGCCCAGAAGCGCAATGGCAAGGAGCACCAGAGCCAAGCACCAGCCGCTGCGCCATATGGTGCCGCGCACGATTCCGCGGCGCAAGGCCACCCGGGGCAGCGGCTGGAGCGTTGCGGGAAAGTCGGCGAATTCGGGTATAAGGCCGGCTACGATCTGGGGTACGCGGTCCTTTTTGACGAAGGGATGCACCACCAGGCCCTGAGCATTGAGTTTTGCTTGGTTCTGGTTGTTCTGCCCGCCTTCCGCACCGGCGTCGATGCGGCCCAGGGAAACCTCGCAGTACCCCATAAGGCGTCGAATGAGCGTCTGCTTGATTACCACGGACTGCACGCGGTCGATGTCGAGGCCGGAAAACTCACGCTGGATCAGCCCGCGCTGAACCTCGATGCGGCTGCCGCGGCGCACGGCCTGGAAACTGCCATAGCCGATGCAGGTGGAGATGATTCCAGCCACCCAGGCAACAACCGCCACCAGCACCATAAGCCCCGCCAGGGCCCATAGAGTGTTCGTCAGGACAACCGCGAGATCGCTGGCCACCTTCGAAGGGGCGGCGGACCCGAGCGTGTTTTGGATGGCGCTGCCGATCCAGGAACCGCCCACGGTTCCCAACAGCGCAAATGCGGCGGCGATGATGATAGCTCCGACTCCGGTGCTGTTGGAAAGACCGGTGAGAAACAGTTCTTTGTTGGAAAGGCCGAAGCTGTAGGTTACGGCACCGGTATCCACCTCTTGACCGCCGAACACGCCGCGCAGCGTGCCGGCGGCGCCGGCCACTTGATCGAGCGCGTTGGGGGCGGTGGCAGGGATTGGGGGTGCGCCCGCCTGGCTCGGGGCCATCGGGGCGCCGGGAGTTCCGGGTGCGGCGGCTCCAGAGGCGGCGGTTGCAGCTGCCGCCACGTTTGCCGAGGCTCCAGAGGCGGCGGGCGCGGCAGCGTTTGCCGAAACGTCGGAAGCAGCCGCGACGGGAACGGCCATGGCCGCGGCGGATGTCGGCGCAGGAGCTACGGCGGATGCAGAAGCGCCGGCCTTTCGCGTGAACAGCTCGACGCGGATCTGCTCGGCGGCGGCGTTGGTAACATAGGGCACGCGCACGGCCTTGTTGGATGCGCCGCCAGCGGTATCGATGGCCACGCTGCACACACCCACGATGCGCTGTAGCAAGCTGGCGGTATGGTTGACCGACTGCACGCGGCTGTACGGCACGTGCACTTTCTTCTTCACGATGATGCCCGAATACAGGCTGAATTCCTTTTGGTCGAACTGATACCACATGAAGTGGTACGAAAGCGCCTGAATTCCCACAATAAGACCTATGATCAGCACGAACAGCACGACGGACCCCACCAGGAGGCTCACGCCCAACGCGGTCGAATCTCCGCCTTTCACAACCAGATTGAGGGCTGGAATCGCCATGCCGAAACCAAGCCCGATGGCAAGCGGGATGAAAGCGCTCACTGCGGCCAGCCAGATATAGCTGTGGTGCACTTTGATTCGCTGCCCTGCGGGGATGGCTGTCGGCGCCACAGGCGCGGGCATCTGCGGCGGTTGCAAGGTGCCATCATAGGCAGCCGAGGCGGGGACGTGCGCAGCGGGAACCGGCGGCATCAGCGGGTCGCGCGCCTCTTGCGAGGCGGGCGCATAGTAGGCCGGACGCTGCGGAGGCATCTCGGGTACTTCAGGTTGCGTGGGGAATTGCTCGTCCATGGCTCGGCCTACACGTCCTCGCGCGCCAGCCGTGCCAGCTCGGCGGCTTTATCGCGCACGGTTTCGGCGGTGGCAAAATCGAGTCCGGGAATCTCGTGCGATCCCGCCGCCGTCGCCACCGTCACGCTGGCCAAGCCGAACATCCGCTGAATGGGCCCTTGGCGCGTGTCGGTATTCTGCACGCGGATGAACGGAATGATGAAGCGCTTGCGCCAGATGATGCCGCGGGCGATGTCCAGGTATTCATCGGTAAGTTCGTAGCGCCACCGCACAAAGCGAATGGGCGGCAGCACCAGCATCCAGATCACCATCATCACCACGTATACGGCCAGCGTGAACAGGCACAGCACATCGGTAACGGGTGCAGCTTCGGGATCGAAGCCGATGCAGAAGAAGATGAGGTAACAGCAAAAGCACGAAAGGGTGATCCACAGCGCGTCGTTGATGCGCCAGACGTTTTTAACCTTGGGGTTGAGTTTGTTTGCGGGCAGATCCTTCATAAAACGCTCCTTGCTTTGTTGTTGCCGCGTTACAAACATACTAACAGGTACGTTGCTTTTTCGTCTTTCGCGCCAAGCGAAACAAGCCCGGCGATTTCGCGTATCATTGCATATGGGCAACATGCCAGGACAGAGGAGGCGCGCCATGGGCGAGCAAAAGCAGGAGCAACTCCATTTCGACGATGTGGACATCCCCATCTATCGACGGGCGCAAACCGAAACCTACCTGGCGCTGCAGCCCCCTACGGCTGCGCCCTATCTCATCACGCAAAACGAAATCGAGCCCGAAGTGCTGGTGAAATTCGTCCAAGAGCGCGTTGGCATCATCAACGAGCTGCGCGAAGATATGCTCAAGCGCTACCAGAAATCGACTTCGCTCAAGTGCCACTACACCAGCGGCGACGTGGCCTATCTGTTCGGCCGGCCGTTCATGCTGCGCGTGTTCCCGTTGCCTCACGGCAAGAAGATGAAGCACGGCGCGCATGGGCGCGTCAACGTCAACTGCAAGATGCACAGCGACGTGAGCGTCATCGACCTGTTCGTCATGCAGACGGGCAACCACGACCAGGGTCGCGCGGCGTTCGAAGCCTTCGCGCTGCCGGTATTCGAAAGCAACGTGCGCAACGTGCTCCGGCAGTGCCGCGCCAAAGCCGGACTGCCCGACGGCCTGACCGCAACGGTGCGCGTACGGCCCATGCGAACGGGCTGGGTGCACGTGGATGTCGAGCACAACAGCACGTGGGTGTCGCAGGACTTGCTGCCCTACCCCGTTGATTGCACGGCATACGGGTTCTTGGTGGATGCCTGCAAAAAGTTGATGCCCGATGCCTCCGTTGCAGAGCGCGAAGCGATGTTCGACACCGCACTGCCCAACTGGCGTAGCATAAAGAACACGCTGGAAGACCCCGACAACATCTATAAGCGTCAACTGAAGTCCCGCTGATTGTCGCTATCCGCAAGGGGACGCGGGCTGCAATATTGCCCGCCCAACGAAACAACAGACCGGCGCCATGCGACGCGGCGAAGAGCTCGTCACCACGCAGCGGGGTGAAGGACGCAAAACATCGACTGCTACAAAGAACCCATCGCACGTGGCACAGCACAACGGCGCGGCATCATACGGCACATTGAAGGGCGCAAATTAGCCGCGCGGTGACGTGGCGAAGAGCTCGTCACCGCGCAACACGGTGAAGGACGCAAGCGACTGGCCGCAACAAAGAGGTTTAGCCAGCCAAGGTGCGTCGTTTTTAACAAAAAGCGGCACTTTCCGCGATTTTTTTCGCGTCCGATTTACAGCAAAATCACCTGACCTGGTAAAACGCCAATCAGCTTTCCCTCGGCGTGCTTTTTTCGACTTGAAAATCGCGGAAAGTGCCGCTTTTTGTTAATTTTCAGCCCGATGCGGTGACATCGGCACCTATATCCGGCAAGTGCATCAACCAAGTGGGTTCGTGCGCGCAGCGGCCACTGACTGGGTCCGCGCATGCCATAGGCACCAAAAGGAAGCCGACATTGGCCGTGATTGCTCCCTGCCTGTGCCCTGAACCGCCTGTGCGCAGCTCCTCAGCACGCACGTGGACCCATCTGCTGGTACACCCCTATCGCATACGGGCCCATCCGAACGTGCGCCCCTATACGCATGCGGCACATCCGTGCGCAGCACCCCCAACACGCACGTGGGCCCATCTGCTGGTGCACCCCTAACGCATACGGGCCCATCTGCATGCGAACCCCTATATGCATGCGGACGCATCTGCGCGCAGCACCGCAACACGCACGTGGGCCCCGTTCTGAGACGGGGCCCACGATCGAACTCTCAACTCTTTTGCGCTGGTGGCAGCTTGCCGACTAGCGCATGCGGCTCAACCTTCTTGCCTCATCCTGCTTACTGCTGCAGGTTCTTGGCGCGACGGCGACTGTACACCAGCAGCGTCACTCCGCCAGCCAGCAGCAAAGCGATCGAACCGAACGGCGTGTTGTCGCCGGTCTTGACCGTAGCGGTCTTGGCGGCTGTGGCGCCCTTGGTGTTGTCGACCGGTGCCTCGCCTACCTGATCGCTTACTACTGCCGAACCGGATCCGTCATCGGCAACGACCCTGTTGGTGAACGAGGTCACATCATCGTTGACGGTGAACTCCATGATGACGGAGGCAGACTCGCCGGCATTGACCTTGGGTGCAGTCCATGTGGTGCCATCAGCGGAAACCATACCGTCGCCCGTATAGGACACGTAGGTCAGACCGTCGAACTTATCGGTGAAGGTCTTGCCCGATTCAACGTCGGTTTCGCCCTTGGAGTTGTCATAGGTGATCTTGTAGTACACCGTGGAGCCCGCAAGCGCGGCATCGGTGGCGGGATTGCCGTCGGCATCGACGCGGCTCTTGGTAAGCGTCGGCTCGGTGTCACCGGTCACCTTGGCAGCATTGGTGTACGTGGTGTCGGTGGTGGTGCACTTGACCATGATCACCACGGTGTCTTCGCCCACGGGGACATTGTCGACCGTGAAGCCGTCGCCCGTCCACGTTGCCGTGGCGCTACCGGTGACAACAGAAGAACTGTCGTAGGTAAGGTTGGTCATGAAGTCGGACACCTTGAAGTTGGTGGCATCAGCCGACCCGGTGTTCGAAAGAGTCAGAGTGTAGGTAGCCGTTCCGCCCACTTCGTCGGCCGGGGTCACCAAATCTTTGACCACGCCGACGTTTGGAATCTTCTCGGATACCACGACGTTGTTGGCCTTGTTGGAGATGAGTGTAGTGCTCTCACCCGCAGCGTCGGTCTTGTCGATCTTGAAGGGCAGGATGACCTCGGCGGTTGCACCCTTGCTGACATCGGTGGTCCAAGTGAGCGTTCCGTCGCCATTGTCTACCACGCCGTCAACGGTGCCGGTATAGCTCATGCCGGTGAAGGTGTCGGTCATGGTGTAGCCGGTCTGATCCTTGGCGTCGGTGGCGGTGTTGTCAACGGAAAGCTTGTAGTACACCGTCTGGCCGGGGATGACCTGGTCGGTTGCAGGGTTGCCATTCTCGTCGGTACGCACCTTGCTGTCGGTGGGATCGGCGGTGCCGATGGGACCGAGAGCGTTGGAGAACGTATCAGCGGTGGGCTTGGCGATGACCGTGATTACTACGCTGTTGTTGCCCATGGGCACGGAGTCTACCTTGAAACCGGTGCTGGTCTTGGTGACGGTGGCGCCGGTAGCGGTATGGCTGACGTACTCGAGGTTGGTCATGGTGTCGGTCACGTCATAGGCGTCGGAAGCAATGGCGCCGCTGTTGGAAAGCGTGATCTTGTAGGTAACAGTGCCGTCATCGGCAATGCCCTTGGTGGTCATTTCCTTGGTCTGCGTGACGTTGGCCACCTTTTCGCCCACGGCGGTGCCGTTGGCGCTGTTGTTGATGATGGAGGTGTCAACGGTGGCGCCATCGCCAGTGACGGTGGGCTCCACGATGAAGGGCAGCCAGATGCTGGTGGTTTCGCCCGCAGCGACATCGGCGGTCGTGGTCCACGTGAGCGATCCGTCGGTATTGGACGTAACCGCAGCATCGGTGCCTACATAACGCAGGCCGGTGAAGGTTTCGGTGGTCTTGTAGCCGGCCGCCAAAGCAGCCGTGCCGGTGGTGTTGTCCACGGTCACCTTGTAGTAGACCTTGTCGCCCACCTTAACCGTATCGGTGGCCGCTGTGTCGCTGCCGTCGGCATCGACACGCACCTTGTCGCTCTTGGCTTCAGGGTTGGTGGTGGGTTCCACTTGGTTGGTGAACTTGTCGTCGGTCACCTTGCAAACCACGGTGATGACCACGTCTTCGTAATTGTCGTCGTTGGCAGCCAAGATCTTGTCCACCGTGAACGTGCCGGTGGCAGCGTCGTAGGTGACGGTGGCGCCGGTGGCAGAACTGCTGACGTAGGTGAGCCCCGTCATGGTGTCGGCCACCTTGTAGTCGGTAACGGCAGCTTCCTTGTTGTTATGCAAGGTAATGGTATACGTGACGTTGCCGTTGTCGTCGATAGCCGTCGACTTGAGTTCCTTGGCGATGCTCACGTCGATCTTGGGGTCGGTGATCTGAGACTTGCCATCCTTGGTAGGCAGCGCTTCGGTGCTGCCGGCCGGCGTGATGGTTACCGTCGGATCGTCGCCTTCAGTAGCCGCAGCCGTCACCGTGATGTCGGTCTCGTCAGGCGAAGAAACCTGATAACCATCGGGAGCCGCAATCTCGGTGAGTTTGTAGTTGCCCGTGTAGGTGATGGTAGCACCGCTGACGGGATCGCTGCCATAAATGGAGCCGGAAGCATACAACTTGAGCGGCGTCTTGCAAGCGTCGGCAGCAGGTGTGTAGTCGGCGTTGCCATACACGATATCGCCTTCGGAAATGGTGATGCCCTTTGCGGCTGCTGCCGTCACGTCGTCGGCGGTGGCGGACCACACGTCGTCAGCGGAAAGCACAGCCCAGTCGCCCGAGCTCAATTCGGCTTCAAGCTTGAACTGCGCGCCCGGCACGTAGTTCTGTGCAGTGGTGTCATCAACCTTGCTCAAAGCGATGCCCGTGCGGGTGTCGGTCAGCGTAACGGAAGTGAACTTGTTCGGATCGCTGGTGGTGGTGGCGTGGCCATCTCCACCCGTGGTGATGTAGTACATCAGGCTGGCGCCCGCAGAATTGTAGGACTTGCCCGTCTGTTTGCTGACGGCAGTGTTCGAGGAATCATCAAGCTCCATGCTGCTGGGAGCGGTGAAGGTGAGCGTTGCGCTGATGTTGGACAGCTGCGGGAGCGTGTACTTGTTTTCCTGCGCAACGTCGGTATACGTCAGGTCGATGGCCACCGCTTTGAAGGTGGACATGTCCTGCGTTCCGTCGTACTTGGTCCAAGACCCATCGTGGACGTCGAGCGAAGTATTCGGTTCGGTAGAGAAGTAGATCACCGGGACGATGCCCTTGGATTCGGCAACGCTGGTATCGATGCCCTTGAGCGTTCCTTGCCACTTGGGGTCGGTGCCGGCCTGTTCGAAGTTGTCGTACAAGACCAGGTCGGTAACTTGGATGTACTGGGAATTGTTGTAGGTGAGCTTGTAGGTGTAGTCGTCGCCGATCTCGACTCCGGTGTCGTTGACGTATTCGCCTGCGCCGGTGCCCACAGAGGGAGCCACCTTCTTGGTAAGCCCGCTGTCGGCTGCATAGTCGGCAGTGACCGTGGTGGTCAAGCTGCTGTACACGGTGTCCATCTTGCGGTCGCCAAGCGTTGTTTCGTCATAGTTGGCATCACCGTACAGATTGTTGAGCGCGCATTTTTTCTCGGTCTTATCGTTGTTCACATAGATGGTGTCATGCGGGCTCACGTCCTCGCGGTCGCCGACGCCGTCGGTTTTCATGTTCACCTGGTCGGCATAGGCGGTGCCCAACAGCGACGTTCCGTGGATCTGGTAAGCGGTGTCAGAAGGAATGGCGCTCACGTCGTTCATGGCGTCCCACTTGACCACTGTGCTGTAGTTGACGCGGAACCCGGACTGCAGATAGCCGGCACCGACCACGGACCCCGCCGAGCTGCCGGAAGCGGTATGCGACGTCCCATCGGTACTCGCCGGATAGTACGTATTGCCCTTCGTTGCGGTTCCCGTGTTGCCCGTATAGGTCACCGTGAACTTGACCAGCTGCCGCCCGGTGCCCTTGTAGTTGTCGGTGGGCTCGGCCACGACGGATGCGGTGCATTCGTTGGTGGTGCCCACGGCCGTAGTTGGATGGTTATCGTCGCTGTAGTACTTTTCGCCTGCCGGCAGCAGGTCGTCGAACACGGCCGTGTTCTCCGACAGCTTATAGCTCAGCTTGTCTATGGCCTGGTCGAGATTAAGCCCGGTGATGTTGTAATACTCGTAGCCCGTTTGTTGGTTGTCGATGATCACCTGGGAATTGGTCATGTCGTTGGTCTGCTTGCCCGATGTCTTGACCGTGCCGCTGCGTCCTTCGATGGGCGTCAGGCTGCGGATGGTGTTTTCCGACGAACGGGGAACGCCCACTCCGGTACGGTCGCTGTCCATCAAGCTGCTGAAGTTGGTTGTGTCTGCGGCGATCTGGGCAGAAGCTTGATGATTCGGGTTCCAGGTATCCATGTATGAACTCGTGTAGTCTTTGGATTCCTGCTCGGTGAACATCTTGCCCGTGGCGGAACTCGTGAACGGGAACGCAGCGCTGTTGGCGAACCAGAAGGTATCGGTGTCGTTGGGAGCAAGAGTGTTCCAGGTGGCAGTACTGCTGCCCTTGAGCGTCCAAGTAGGATACACGTTGTAGCTGACGCTGCAGTCTTGCTTGCCATCGGGGGCACTGGTGTTGCCCTTGTAGACCACATAAAACGCCACGTAGTTGGCACCCGAAACATCAACGGTCAAGTTGGTTCCGCTCTTGATTTCGTTGTACGTACGCGTGGTGATCAGAGAATAATCGCTGAGGGATGCCTGCGGGCTGGTTGCGCCATAGATTTCGAACGTACCGGCATTGGCATCGTCGGCTGCTTTGGTGACATAGCCATACGTGTCTTCCTCCGCATTGTATTCCATGTACTGATCGGTGCAATTGCTGTCGAACGACAAGCTCTTCAAGGAGTAATCGCTCGCCGTCAGCGTTTTAAGGGTTCCATTTGATGAACTGTAGACCTGCAGGGTGTCATCGATGGCATAGGCATCATGGGATGGCGTGTTCACTTTCGTGATGTTGCCGTCTTGGTCTTTTTCGACAGTGAAGTAATTGTTCTGAACGGCGAGCTTGTCAGTCTGGATATCGACGTCGTAGCCCTTCTTCAAGACGGACACTGCGCCATCGCTGCCGTCAGCGGTAACCGTCTTGGTGCTGCCGTCACCGCCACCAGGACCGACGGGCGCGCCCTTGGTCCATGTTGCGGTAGCCGAGCTGGGGTCGCTGGTGACACCCTGCGTTTTGTCTATGTCCGTGATGGAAGACGTTGCAGTGTTGTTGAACTTGAGGCTTTCACCGGGCTTGAGCGCCGTGTAGTTGGCCTTGGGATACTGGACCATCACATAGCAGTACTGCGTCCCGACAGACTGCGCGGTTTTGCCAGCCTCGGTTGCATTGTTATCGTAATCATAAGAACCGACGGTATAGATGCCGACGCCGCGGTTGGGGTCGGTGGCGCTGGTTGTGCTGTTGACCGTCTTGCAGTAGTGCAGGCCTTCGCTGTCAGTACTCATGCCGAGAATCGTAGCTCCATTATCTACATCGTCAGAGGAAAGCTCGTCCCTGAACGTCAGATAATAGGGTTGCGATCCGCTCGTCGTGGTGTCAAGGCGATAGATCATGTAGTAATTATCATTGAAATTATAGTCGGAAGAATCATGTCCGAACCAGTAGCCCGACCCCTGGGGGACGGAGCTGGGGTCGACTGCAGCGGGAAGCTTGCGCTCGCCGGTGCCGTTCTTGATGACGTTCTTGGTAAAATTCTTGAGCGTCACTTGATTCTCAAAGGTGACCTTGCAGCCAGAAGCCGAGATGCCCTCGGTCACTTTGGACGGGGTGATTTCGCCCACTGTGCCATTGGCAACTTTGCCTTGGTCGATTTTATAGGTGATGGAGAACACCTTGGTGTCGTTTGAAGGAATTGCTTTGCAGTTGGTGAAGGTATAGGTGCCGTCACCGTTATCTTCGTAGTACCAGAAAGCGGCACCGTAGTCGTGATCGGGATCGCTGCTCTTGGCCTCTACGCCCAAACTGGCGATGTCGCACGTTGAGCCGTCACGATAGGTAAGCAGCGTCTTGCTGATGGTGAACGTGGCCTCGCCGACGCCATACGCCTTGGAGGACGTGATGCCCACCTGGGCCTGAATGGCCACTTCGCCCGTGCTGGAAGGCGTGAAGGTGTAATTAGTGTCGGTGCCGCTACCGCTCCACTTGTCATTGATGACCCACTTGAAGGTCAACCCATTGTCGGCCTGAGGGACGATCTCATTGTCGTCGGCCTGCGACTGAAGCTCGTTGAGAGCCGTCTGCGCAGCGGCGGTGTCGGTGGTGGGCTCGTTGATGACCGTATCGGTCTTGCCCGAAGAGTCCTTCGATGTGTCGGCCGCGGTGTCCTTTGACGTATCGGCCGTGGTGTCCTTGGTCGTATCGGTGGCAGAACCCGTGGAGGTGCCAGCCGTGGAGTCCGTGCCCGTTCCGGCCGTGGAGTCCGTATTGGTGGCATCGGTGCCGGTAGTGGCGCCGGTGTTTGCTGCGGCTTCGGTACCAGCAGTGGTCGCGTCAGCTTGGACGGCTGCTGCTTCCTGGTTGGAATCCGCTTGAGCACTCATCTCCCCGAATGCATTGGAGGGAATGAGCATGAGTGCGAGAGCGAACGCGCATACGACGCGAATAGCCCTCGAGCTCAAGGCTCGGGTCTGCTTTTCCATTCTGGATCACCCTTTTCAATCGACTGCGTTGTCTATTTTCCCCGGTATACGTTTGCAGCACGAACGGCGCTATTGCGCCTTATTGTCAAAAATAGTCATGGTCTGGGCCGATGTCAAGAAAAAAGGGGGGATTGCCACAACCTCGCTCGCAAAAGAGCAGTTAATGGGCGCAGGGAGCCGCCTTGCGCGCGGTGACCGAAGCCCGCCGTCTTCCCCGTGCCGCCAGAACGGCTCAGCGGTAGTAGCGGTAGTAGGCGGCGCAGCTCCCCTCACTGCTCACCATGCAAGGGCCCACGGGATTTTCGGGCGTGCACACTTTGGCGAACAGAGGGCATTCGTCGGGCGCCATGATGCCGCGCAGAACGTCGCCGCAGCGGCAACCTTTGGGCTCGATGGTGGGTTCCACTTGGGGGTGGAAGCGCTCGATGGCATCGAAACGGGCGAATTCAGGGCGGATGCGATATCCGCTGCCGGGTATTTCGCCCAGCCCGCGCCAGGTGGCGGTGCAGGTTTCGAACACTTCGTCGATAGCGGCCAGGGCCACGGGGTTGCCTTCTTCCATGACGCCGCGCGCGTAGGCGATCTCGATTTCGGCGCGGCCTTCGTGCAGCTGGCGCATGATCATGGCGATGCCCTGGAGCACGTCGACGGCTTCGAAGCCGGTGATGACGCCGGGGATGCCGTATTTCTTGGCCAGGAATTCATACGGATGGCTGCCGATGATGGTGCTCACGTGGCCGGGCAGGATGAGCGCGTCCACCTTGAGCTGCGGGTCGCTCACGATGACGTCCAAGGCACCGGGCATGTTCTTGTGCGCGGCGAACACGGTGAAGTTCTTCAAGCCCATGGCATCGGCGCGCTTGATGGCCACGGCCACCAGCGGCGTGGTGGTTTCGAAACCGACGCCCACGAACACTATCTGGCGGTCGGGGTTTTCCTGCGCCATCTTGAGGGCATCGAGCGGCGAATAGACGATCTGGATGTCGCGGCCGGCGGCTTGCTCGGCAATGAGGCTCGAAGTGGAGCCGGGCACGCGGGTCATGTCACCGAACGTGGCGATGGTGACTTCGGGGATGCGGGCCAGCGCGATGACGGTGTCGATGTCGCGGTTGCTGGTTACGCACACGGGGCAGCCCGGGCCGCTGGCCAGGCGCGTCCCCGGAGGCATGAGAGCGCGGATGCCGTTGCGGGCGATGGCCACGGTGTGCGTTCCGCACACTTCCATAAGGGTGGCGCCCTGCGCGGGGGCCAGTTCTTGGATGGATTCGATAAGGCCGCGGGCGAGCTCGGGGTCTTTGAAAGCGTCGAGATTCATGCGGGCCGCCTAAATGGCTTCGGCCATTTCGGGGAAGTCTTTGATCAGCTCGAGCGTTTCTTGCGCGAACTGCTCATCGACCACCTCGATGGCGAAACCGGCGTGCACCAGCACGTAGTCGCCCAGTTTTGCTTGGGGGGTCAGGTCGATCGAGATCTCGCGCGTGACGCCCATGATGTCGCTGACGGCCAGGCCGTCTTCTTTTATCTCGGTGATTTTAGCGGGTATTGCCAGGCACATGATGCGTTGCTCCTATCGCTTCTGTTTATCGCGCTCATCCTACCACGTGCGAAGGGACGCGTCACAGAAGACGCCCGCCGTACGTGCGCACCGGCGGGCAGACGGACGAAGGGCGGGGTGCGGCACTGCTGGGGAAGGCGCGTCAAATCCCGCCCCTCTGGCACAGGGCTTGACACACAAACAAAGCGATTCCGGTGCGTAGGGTGGGGACGCACCGGAATCTTCAAGGCCCTGTGCTCTGCATAATAGGGATATGCGTAGCCTTCGGAGGGCGTCGTTCCCAAGCCGCACCTCTCATTCCCCAAAATGCAGGCAGTCGTCGCATCGTTGGGCGGCTCGACCCTTCGGCTCGCCAAATACGCCTCGATAAATACATCATCTGCTGGAAAGCAGCGATTTCAACAACGATAAAAAGGAATGACCCCGGTGCAATACCGAAGTCATTCCATAGGCGCCGCTTAAAACTTTATTTAACCGTCCCGCTTTTGGGGTCTAGTTCAATTTCCGAGGCCCGTTCATCGGCACTCATGCACGAACAGCGTTGCCTGCCTGCTTGCGCGCTTGCTTTCGCACGCTTCTTACTTCTTGTTGGCCTTCTTGCGGGCCGTGGTGGAAAGAATGCGCTTGCGCAGGCGGATGGACTTGGGCGTCACTTCCACCAGTTCGTCGTCTTCGATGTATTCAAGCGCTTCTTCAAGCGTGAATTCCACGGGCGGGGTCAGCGCGATGGCCTTGTCCGCGCCGCTCGAGCGCTGATTGCCCAGGTTCTTGGTCTTGGCCACGTTGACCACCATGTCGCCCTCTTTGGCGTTTTCGCCCACGATCATGCCTTCGTAGCAATCTTCGCCCGGGCCCACGAACAGGGTGCCGCGCGTCTGCAGCGTGTCGAGCGCGTAAGCCACGGACTTCTCGGTGGCCATGGCGATCATGCAGCCGTTTTTGCGGCCGGCGTATTCGCCGCGGAACTGGCCGTATTCGCTGAAGCGATGGAACATGGTCGCTTCGCCGTGCGTGGCGTTGAGCAGCTTGGTGCGCAAGCCCATGGTGCCGCGCGTGGGAATCTTGAACACGATGTGGGTCTGGTCGCCCTTGGAATGCATGTCCACCATTTCGCCGCCGGCGGTGCCGAACACCTCGATGGCCTTGCCCGCGTATTCGCTGGGGCATTCCACGGTGGCTTCTTCGATGGGCTCCATCTTATGGCCGGCATCATCGGTCTTGATGATGACGCGCGGACGGCCCACCTGCAGCTCGAAGCCTTCGCGGCGCATGGTTTCGATGAGCACGGAAATCTGCAACACGCCGCGGCCGGCAACTTCCATGCCGGTTTTGTCTTCCAGCTCGGTGATGCGCATGGCCACGTTGCTTTCGGCCTCTTTTTCCAGGCGCTCCTTCAACTGGCGGCCGCCCACGATATCGCCTTCGCGGCCCACAAGCGGGCTGTCCGATGCGGCGAAGACCACAGCCATGGTGGGTTCATCGATCTTGATGGGCTCCATCTGGACAGGGTGCTCGCGGCTAGTGACGATGTCGCCGATATCGGCGTCTTCCACGCCCACCACGGCGATGATGTCGCCGGCGTCGGCCTGGTCTTGTTCCTTCTTGCCCAGCTCTTCGAAGGTGAACAGCTGCTTGATGTTGGCGTTGTAGCGGGTGCCGTCGTTCTTGATGACCAGCACGGGTTCGCCCTTGTGCATGGTGCCGGAATGCAGGCGGCCCACGCCGATGCGACCGACGAAGCTGGAATGGTCGACCGTGCAGATCTGCAGCGCAACGGGGCCGTCGGGCTGCACGTCGGGCGCGGGGATTTCCTTGAGGATAGTATCGAGCAGCGGCAACATGTTGTTGTTGTCATCATCGGGCTCGTAGCGCGCATAGCCGTTGACGGCGCTGGCGTAGATGATGGGGAAATCGAGCTGGGCGTCACTGGCTTCAAGTTCGACCATCAGGTCGAAGACCTCGTCCACCACTTCTTCGGGGCGGGCGCCGGGGCGGTCTATCTTGTTGATGACCACCACGATGCGCAGGCCCTGGTCCAGGGCATGGCGCAGTACGAAACGCGTCTGCGGCATGGGGCCTTCGAAGGCGTCCACGATGAGCAGCGCGCCGTCGGCCATGTTGAGCACGCGCTCGACCTCGCCGCCGAAGTCAGCGTGGCCCGGCGTGTCGATGACGTTGATCTTGGTGCCTTTATAGGTGATGGAGATGTTCTTGGAAAGGATGGTGATGCCGCGCTCGCGTTCTTGGTCGTTGCTGTCCAGGACGCGCTCTTCCACCTGCTGGTTTTCACGGAAGACGCCGCTGGTGTACAGCAGGCGGTCCACCAGGGTGGTCTTGCCGTGGTCGACGTGAGCGATGATGGCCACGTTGCGAAGATGTTCTTGTCGCATATTCCTCTTCTTCCTTCGACCGACGGAGCCGGCCTATCGTTGCTGCGCGCCGTTTGGGCAGTGCGCCTTATTCCAAATCTTCAAGCTGTTCTAGCAGCCGTTGTTTTTCTGCCTTCAGTTCGGACAGGTGGTCGTTGAGGGTGTTGATGTTGCCCTGCGCCGAAATGACCTGCACGATTCCCCACACCACCAGCGTGCCCGCGATGGCGGCGACCCACACCAGCCGGCGCAGGAAAAACGCGCCGATGGCGCCCAGCCCCACCATGATGAGCCCGTTGCGGCGGCTGTCCAGCAGAGTGTCGCGCTCGGCCACCAACTGCGTGCGTGCCGCCTGGATGCCCGCCAGCTGCGCTTCGATCTGCGCTGCGCTGCGCGACCCGCTCGACGCCGTGGCGCGCGAGGCGCCCGCGGACCCGGACGAAGCCGTGCCGCTGGTGAGCGCGTCGTAGGCTTCTTGCAAATCCTTGAACTGCTCGGTGGCGCGGTTTTGGAGCTTCTTGTTGCCCGCAAAGCGGTCGGGGTGCAGTATCTGGGCGGTTTCCCGATACGCGGCCTTGATGTCCTCGGCCGTCGCGTCGTCCTCCAACCCCAGCCTGCGCAGCGCCTCCTTGCGATTCACCTCGGCTCCTTAACCTTTCGTCTGCCGTAACGTCACACGATAGAGCATGCTATCACGCATCCCCCTTCCGCGCAGTGCGCCACACAAGAAACCGACGAGCACGGACTGCGGAGAGCCGAAGGGCACGAGGGCTAGCGGCAGGTGCGACGCGGGAGCGGCGCCGGGATGCGGTACAGCGCGTAGTGCGGGTCGGCAGCGGGACGCAGCGTGTGGGTGGGAGCGGACAAAAGAGATGGGGTCCCAACTAAATCCTGCGTTTGCGTGCGAAAACTAACAGAATCGCGAGCTTTCCGCGATTTTCGGGGTCATATTCGCCTTCGAGAAAACCGTCACCTGGGGTTATGATCAGTTCGCCTACGAAAGGTGTCGCAAAAATCGCGGAAAGCTCGCGTTTTTGTTAATTATTGGGCCTTGCTCGTGGTATTCCCGCAGCCGCCCGACCCCTGCTTCCGCTTTTTTGCCTTCTGCTTGCCCAATCCGCGCCCTTCCCGCCTGGGTTCCTCCACGCCGGAGACCCCACGTCCTCCACGCCGGCCCCGCTTCGTTCTCGTCCGGCCCCGCTTTCGCGTCTCCCCTCTCCTCGCTTCACCGCCCCTCGAGTCCTCGCTCCTTCCCGCGCACCCTCCCCATTTCTGCATCCGCTTTCCTACCTTCTTCCTGCCTGGCATACGCCTATCAAACTTTTGCCATTCCGTCTCTTTAACCCGACCCCCTAATCACCTTCCCTGCTTTCTTGCGCTTTTATTTCGCTGACTTTTACCCTTTTCAAACGCAGATCATCCGTTAGATAACGGCACATAAAACCTCGCCTTCGGTCTTCGGTAGGCATGCTAGCGTTTGCCCATGATCATCCTGAGCCACATATCAGCGCTCGAATATTGGCGTGCATCCGCCCGCGGGGAGCGCATTCCCATCCGACAAGCCAACAGGCTTTTGCAGCGAAGCGAAGCGGGCGCACTCGCGCTCAAAGCCAGCCTGCCGCCTTGGGTCGATTTCTCGCACCCCGTGAACGTCCTCGTTCCCGAAAAAGCGCGGGCGCGCTCTTCCCAAAATGTGCAGAGTCGAGTTTGGAAGTCTCATTTGGTCGCGCGCTCTCTCTATCTGGTCAGCAAGAACTGCGCGGTATGCTCACCGGAACTTTGCTTTATGCAATTGGCGCTTGGTTGCAGCTTGCCCGAACTCATAGCCACAGGATTCGAAATGTGCGGAGACTACTCGCTGATGCCCGGGAACGCAAAAGGGTTCGCCGCGCGACCGGCGCTCACCACCCAAAAGCAGCTATCGTCGTTCGTCAGTGCGGCAAGGGGGTGCTACGGGATAGCGGGGACCAAGCGGGCGTGCGGCCAAATCATGGACGGCTCTGCATCGCCCATGGAAACATCGCTGGCCATGCTGCTCTGCCTCCCCTGCGCCATGGGCGGATTCGGCATAGAGCGGCCAATCCTGAACCATTCCATTTCCCTTACGCGCCAGGCCAAGCAGATAGCTGGACGTGAGCATCTGGTATGCGACCTGTTTTGGCCCGCGTATCAGGTGGCCGGAGAATACGACAGCGATGCCTTCCATACGGGGTCGGACCGCATCTTCGCTGACTCTAAAAGGAGAATGGCGTTGTCGAACCTCGGCATATCCGTGATTACCGTGACCCGCAAACAAATCATGGATGCCCGGAGCATGGAGAATGCAGCCCGCGCTTTTGCTAAAGCAACGGGCAAAGTTATCCAGCGCGGCGAGTTCGACGCAAATGCCGCCAGATGGAATCTGCGATCTGCGGTTTTACCTCACAATCCGAGGAATTATTAACAAAATCGCGAGCTTTCCGCGATTTTTGCGACCACTTCCGCAGGCGAGCTGCGCATAACCCCAGGTGACGGTTTTCTCGAGAGCGCAGGCTGCCAAAAAATCGCGGAAAGCTCGCGATTTTGTTAATTTATGGCCTCATCAGCTTGCAAATAGACAGAACTGCAGCGTGAACGAGCGCGCATGCGCAGAAGTCGCAGAGGTACATGAGAGGGCGAGGACAACCCTGCCAGCAACGGCAACGGCGACAGCGACAGCGACAGCGATGGCGATGGCGACGAGGGCGAACGCGACGGCGGGGGCGGCGGCGAGGAAGGTGCAGCGGAAGCCCGCGGATGCGGCGCTCGCCACTTCGCGCGCGCAAAAAAAGAAGCAGGCCCGTTTCCGGACCTGCTTCGTGACGTTTGGTGGAGCCTAGGGGGATCGAACCCCTGACCTCAGGCTTGCAAAGCCCGCGCTCTCCCAGCTGAGCTAAGGCCCCGGGATACGGCATGGCAGCCGCGGCGCGATTCCCTCTACTATTAATAAACGCTCCACCGGCTAACTCGGCTCACGGTGGAGCGTTTATCGCGAAGTAGTGGTGGGCCCGAATGGATTTGAACCAGCGACCTCACGCTTATCAGGCGTGCGCTCTAACCAACTGAGCTACGGGCCCACGTAAAAAACGCGCTTGGCTACTCTATTACGCCCGAGCAAATCGGTCAACCCCTTTTCTGCTAGTATGTTGAAAACGCGAAAGGCGGTCCTATGATTCCGATTCGCATCCAAACTCTTATCGTAGCTTCTGCACCGGGTCCTTCCATCTTGGTCCTTTGCCCGGTGGAAGACGTCGATCCGCACAAAACCTGCCGTATAGTGCCCGTTTGGATGGGCACCGCCGAAGCCACCCAGCTGGGCATGGCCATGGAACACGGCCGTTTCGAGCGCCCCATGACCCATGACCTGTTCTTGGACGCCCTCACCAATCTCGATGCCTGCGTCGACCACGTGCTGATCACCCGCGTTGAGGGCCAAACGTTCTACGCGCGCCTGGCTCTGCGCCAGCACGGACGCCTGATCGACCTGGACGCGCGTCCCAGCGACGCGATTGCGCTGGCGGTCAGAGAAGACGCGCCTCTCTATATTTCTGAAGAAGCGCTGCAGAAGGGGTCGTTCCCCTACGTGTTCAAGGGGCCGGTAGACGACGAAGGGGAAATCGAGCGCTTCCACTCGTTTGTGCAGAACATCGACCCGGAAGACTTCAACATCCCGCCCTTGGACGAAGACGGCGAAAATCCTCCGGAAGAATAACCCACCGCGCCGGCGCTGCGCATCCAGCGCTCGAGTCGGCCTCCGCGCACCGTCAGCCGAAAGCCCATGCGCCGCGGTGCAACCAGCCGCCCCGGCAGCGGAGCGCAGGGCGGCGAGCCGCCTCTCCCCCGCCGGCAAACGAAAGCGGGCCGCGCACTGCGCGGCCCGCTGACTTTCCCGCTGGGCTCTTTCCCGCAAACCGCAGCCCGTCGGTTTTCCCGCTGGGCTCGTTCCTGTGCATCGCGGCCCGTCGGTTTGCCTGCTGGGCGCTTTCCTGTGCAGCGCAGCCCGTTGGTTTACCCGCCGGGCTCTTTCCTGCAAACCGAAAGAGCCCTTGCTTCCTACCCTGCTCTCCCTTACAGGTCGAGCGAGCCCTCGCCATCCGAAGACGCGTCATCTTCGAGGTCCACTTCGGCTTCGTTGGTGGCGGCGCCCACGCGCTTGGCGCGCTTCTGGCCGGCATCGGCGATCAGCCCCACGGCGGTCACCTTGTCCTTGGCGGCCACATCCATTACCTTCACACCCTGTGTGGAGCGACCCAGCTGGCTGATACCCTTGGCTGCAGTGCGCACAACCACGCCTTCTTCGCTGATGATGATCATCTGGTCGTCATCGGCAACTACCTTCATGGCGGCCAATTGGCCCTTCTTCTCGGTCATGGCAATGGTGTACACACCCTGCCCGCCGCGATGGTGGGAAGGATATTCTTCCACCAACGTGCGTTTGCCATAGCCCTTTTCGGTGATGACGAACAGCGAGCTGCCCGGCTTGGCGATTTCCATGCCCAGCACCTTGGCACCGGCTGCAACGTTCATGCCGCGCACGCCCATGGTGCCGCGGCCCATGGCGCGAACCTCTTCTTCGCTCCACATGATGGCTTTGCCGGCCGAAGAAACCATGATGGCGTTCTCGTTGGGAGCCACGCGTTTGACCGAAATCAGGCGATCGTCGTCTTTCAAGTTGATGGCGATCAACCCGTCACGGCGTGTGCGGTCATACAGGCTCATGCTGGTCTTCTTCACCATGCCGCGCTCGGTAGCGAACAACAGGTATTCGTCATCGGGGAAATCCTTGGTGGCGATGACGGCGCTCACGGTTTCGCCCTTGGGCAGGCTCAGCAAGTTGGCGGCATGCGTTCCACGTGCATGGCGGCCGGCCTCGGGAATCTCATACACCTTCATGCGGTACACTTTGCCCGCCGTGCTGAAGAACAGCATGTAGGCGTGCGTGCTGGCGATGAATAGATGCTCGACGAAGTCGTTGTCCTTGAGGTTGACGCCCTGCATCCCCTTGCCGCCGCGCTTCTGCTGGCGATACGTGCTCACCGGCAAGCGCTTCATGTAGCCGCCCTTGGTCATGGTGACCACCATGTCCTCGTCGGCGATGAGATCTTCCATGTCGATGTCTTTTGCGGCATCCATGCTGATCTTGGTCTTGCGCGGGGTGTTGAACTTGTTCTTGATCTCGAGCATTTCCTCTTTGATGATCTTCTTTACCAGATCTTCGTCCTGCAGCACCTTCTGGTAATAGGCGATACGCTCGCGCAGCTCGGCCAGCTCGGCGGTGAGTTTGTCGTATTCCAAGCCAGTCAGGCGGCGCAGCTTCATTTCCAAGATGTTGTTGGCCTGAATCTCGGTGAGCTTGAAGCTTTCCATCAAACGCGTGCGCGCTTCGGTGTCGGTCTGGCTGGAGCGGATGATGTGGATGACCTCATCGATGTTGTCCAGCGCGATGAGCAGGCCTTCGAGGATATGCTCGCGTGCCTGCGCCTTTTCCAAGTCGTAGCGCGTGCGGCGGACGATTACCTCTTCTTGGTGCTTGATGTAGAAATGCAGCACCTCTTTGAGAGAAAGCGTGCGCGGCACACCGTCCACCAAGGCCAGCATGTTGATGCCGAAGCCTTGCTGCAGCTGCGTGTGCTTGTACAACTTGTTCAAAACCACCTGGGGAATCGCGCTGTTCTTGAGCTCGATGATGATATCGATGCCCGTGCGGTCGGCGCCGTCGTGCACGTTGGAAATCTCGGGGAGCTTCTTTTCGCGAATGAGGTCGGCCAGCTTTTCGAGCAGCTTGGAGCGGTTGACCGTGTAGGGGATTTCCTTGACCACGATCTGATGTCGCCCGGTCTTGGTTTCGCCGATCTCGCATTTTGCGCGGGTGGTGATGGATCCGCGGCCCGTTTCGTACGCGTCGACGATGCCCTTGCGTCCCATGATGATGCCGCCTGTGGGAAAGTCGGGCCCCGGCAGCACCTTCATCAGCTCTTCGGTGGTGACGTCGGGGTTGTCAAGCATCATGCACGTGGCGTCGATGGTTTCACCTAAATTGTGCGGCGGGATGTTGGTTGCCATGCCCACGGCGATGCCCTGGCTGCCGTTGACCAGCAGGTTGGGGAAGCGCGCGGGAAGCACGACGGGCTCTTTGAGGCTCTCGTCGTAGTTGGGCTGCCAGTCGACCGTTTCCTTGTCCATGTCGCGCAGCAGTTCCATGGCGGCTTTGTCAAGGCGCGCCTCGGTGTAGCGCATGGCGGCGGCGCTGTCGCCGTCGATGCTGCCGAAGTTGCCGTGGCCATCGACCAGCGGCACGCGCATGCTGAACGGTTGGGCCAAGCGGACCATGGTGTCGTACACGGCGGAGTCGCCATGCGGGTGGTACTTGCCGATGACGTCGCCGACGGTACGCGCGCTCTTGGCGTGCGGCTTGTTCGGCGTGATGCCGCTTTCATTCATCGCATACAGGATGCGGCGATGCACCGGCTTCAAACCGTCGCGCACATCGGGCAAGGCGCGGGACACGATGACGCTCATGGAATATTCCAAGAACGACGTGCGCATCTCGCGACTCATGTCGGCAGAATCGATATGTCCGATATCGAATTCGTTTTCTTTGGTTTCGTCAGCCACGTTTCACTCCTCGGTGAATCCATGTTGCCGTGCAACATGGCGTTGATTGCAGATGTTAGGCAGGTGCCCTTCGAATCAGATATCCAGGAAGCGGACGTCTTTCGCATGCTTCTGGATGAATTCCTTGCGGGGTTCCACCTGGTCTCCCATCAGTTCGCTTACTGCGCGTTCGGCGGCGGCGGCATCGTCGATGTCCACGCGCAACATGATGCGCGAAGCAGGTTCCATCGTAGTGCTCCACAGCTGTTCGGGGTCCATTTCTCCCAAACCCTTGTATCGCTGAACAGCGGGTTTCTTGTTTTCGGGAAGACCTGCATACTGCTTCATCTCTTCTGCCAGAGCATCATCGTTGAAGAAGTATGAGATTTTCTTGCCGTGCTTGATGCCGTACAGCGGCGGCTGGGCGATGTAGATGTAACCGCGCTCGATGAGGTCGGGCATATAGCGATAGAAGAAGGTCATCAGCAGGCAGCGGATGTGGGCGCCGTCGACATCGGCATCGGTCATGATGATGATGCGATGGTAACGGGCTTTCTCGCCGTCGTAATCTTCACCGATGTTGGTGCCGATGGCGGTGATCAGGCTCGAGATGGTGTCGCTGGAAAGGCTGCGGTGCAACCCGGCGCGCTCCACATTCAAAATCTTGCCGCGCAACGGCAGGATGGCCTGGTATTTGCGGTCGCGCGCTTGCTTGGCGGACCCACCTGCGGAATCGCCCTCTACGATGAACAATTCGGACTGGCTGGCGTCTTTGCTGCTGCAGTCGGCCAGCTTTCCGGGCAGGGCGAAGGAATCGAGCACGCCTTTGCGCCGCGTCATCTCGCGCGCCTTGCGGGCGGCTTCGCGGGCTTTCAGCGCCTGGCTGGCCTTGTTGATGATGCGCTTGGCCGGCGCTGGATTCTCTTCGAGGAATTCGCCCAGACCCTGGGTAACCGCGCCGGAAACCAGCTGGCGGATCTCGCTGTTGCCCAGCTTCGTCTTGGTCTGACCTTCGAACTGCGGGTCATGAAGCTTGACCGAGATGATGGCGGCCAAACCTTCGCGGCAGTCGTCGCCGGTAAGGTTGTTGTCCTTTTCTTTGAGGATGCCCTTGGCGCGCGCATAATCGTTGATGGAGCGCGTCACCGCCTGCTTGAAGCCCTCAAGGTGGGTGCCGCCTTCTGCGGTGTGGATGTTGTTGGCAAACGCAAGCACGCTGTTGGTGGAATAAGAGCTGGTCCACTGCATGGCCACTTCAACCGTGCCATCGGGGCTTTCGGCCTCGAAATAGATGGGCTTGTTGTTGAGGACCTCTTTGCCCTCGTTGAGATATTTGACGAAGTCCTGGATGCCGCCGGCGTACTGGAATACATCCGTGCGGGGCTTTCCATCTTCTCCCAGCGTGCGCATGTCGTACAGCGTGATCTTGAGGCCCTTGTTCAAAAAGGCCATTTCGCGGAAACGATCTTCCAAGATGGAATAATCGAAAATAGTGGTCTCGGTGAAGATCTGCGGGTCGGGCCAGAACGTGGTCTTGGTGCCGGTCTTCTTGGAGGTTCCTATTTCATGCAGCTTTTCGACGGTCTTGCCGTATTCAAAGGCAATCTGGTATTTCTTGCCGTCGCGGCTGACCTCAACCTCTACGCGGGAAGACAGCGCATTCACCACGGAAACGCCGACGCCGTGCAAACCGCCGGAAACCTTGTAACCCTCGCCGCCGAATTTGCCGCCGGCATGGAGGATGGTCAAAACGACTTCGACCGTGGGGATTTTTTCTTTGGGATGCTTGTCAACGGGAATGCCGCGGCCGTCGTCTTGAACGGTGATGGAATTGTCTTCGTTGATCCAAACTTCAATATGGCTGCAATATCCGGCCAGGGCTTCGTCCACCGAATTGTCGACGACCTCGTAAACCAGATGATGGAGCCCACGGGAACTGGTGGTGCCGATATACATGCCCGGTCGCTTGCGGACCGCCTCTAAACCTTCCAGAACCTGAATATCACTACCGTCGTAGTGGCTCGGCTTCTTATCTGCCACGTTCATGCTCCTTTGCAATGGTGTGTTTGCGCTATAGGTTGGGAAGCGCTTGCTAGATGGTACCATATATGTGGTGTGCTGAATGTGGTTTGAACGTGTTTTAAGCTACTTCAGAGCCGTTTTAACAGCTCCTTTTCACTTTTTTTGACATCAGATAGCGGAATCCGCGTTTTTGCGTTGCAAATCGGCAATCATAGCCCTCTTGAAATGCATCCTGGCATTTTCATCGGGAATAAGGGCGCACACCTCTTCAACCTGCTTGAGGTATTCTTCTCCCAGAGGAAGAAGATTCACGGTGCCACGACTCTGCTTCTCTTCTTCTTTAAACGGGTAGCGGTGACGCATGTTTCCGCGGCTGATATGGATGATGAAGCCATCGACATCTTCGTTGAAGCGAATATGCAGCTGCAATTTGATAAGCTCCCTGCGTGCGTTCAATTCCGCAGAGAACAGACTGTCATCCACATATACATGAAGGAATTTGCCGTCTTCTTGGCGGATGATGTACACCGCATTGGTGTGATCGAGAATTATCTCTTCGACCAGCGCACGCCACATGTCCTGCACTTGATTCTTGCGCGCCTCGAGACGCATCTTGTCGTCATCATATCCGGGGATGTTTTTCATCACCTCGTTGAAGGCACCCGATGACAGCTTCATCGACAACCCCCTTCTTTAACAAGAGAAACAACCTGTGACTTTTGCAAAAAGGAAGGATCAAAATAATCGAGGTTGGTGGTGGTTATAAACGTTTGGATATCCCCCGCAACCAGCGAAACGAACGCCTTCCTTCTGCGTTCGTCCAATTCGCTCATAACGTCGTCGAGCAACAGGAGGGGCTTCTGCTTGAGAGAGTCCTCCAAAACGCGCAGTTCGGCAATCTTATAAGCCAACACCATGGAGCGCTGCTGTCCCTGACTGGCAAAATGCACAGCATCGGAGCCCGAAAGCAAGAAGATGATATGGTCGGTGTGGGGTCCCACCACACTGTGTTGACGCCTTCGCTCCTCTTCACGAAGGCGGCCCAATTGCGTCCACAAGGCCTCTTCTATATCAGCCCGGGAAGCCGGCGGGAAAATTTTTTCGTTTTTCGAGCCTTCTTCCATCCAACTGGGAAGATAGCGAATGGCGACTGATTCTTCTTCTTGAGCGATGACCTTATAGGTTTCTATGAATATCGGTTCTATTTTGACCAGAACGGTTTCCCTATACACCATCAGCTGGGCGGCCGCTTTAACCAAAACCTCATCGATGCTATCGATGTAATCTTGAGATTCCTCTTCTTTCAACGCACGGTTTTTCTGCTTCACCAACGTGTCATAGTCTTTTTTGACCGCGTAGTAATTTTTGGACATCTGCGAACCGAGATTATCGAGAGCGGCGCGCTTGATGGAATGGCTCCCTTTCACCAGGTCCAAATCATCCGGTGTGAAAGTGACCGAAGGAAGCATGCCCAACAATGTCGAGCGCGTCTTCTTCTTGCCATTCAACGAATAAGAGCGTTTCGTTCCTTCTACCGTCATGACAATGTTCAACGAGCGGCCATTTCCCTCTACCACCGCACTGACGGAGGATCGATTGCTTCCTTTGCGTATCAGTTGGTCGTTGCGCGTACTTCTGAAGGAATCCAACCCGGAAATCAATTGGATGGCTTCCAAAACACTTGATTTTCCCACTGCGTTCGGACCGTTCAAAATAACAAGACTTCCCAAAGCATCGAAAGATGCCCGTGCAAGATTGCGAAAATCTTTTAGCTCTATCGATTTAAGTCGCAGAGAATCTGATTGGGAGGCTTGTTCCTCATCCATATGTTTGCCGCTTACGACAGACGAACCGGCATGATCAGATAGAGGTAACGTTCCTTGTCTTCAGCCCGGAAGATGCCCGGTTTCATAGATCCTTGCAATTCAAGGAACACCTTTGCGGTTTCAACCGACGCCAAACCTTCAAGCACATACGCAAAATTGAAGGCGATTTCGGTATCTTCTCCTTCTATGGTTGCACCCAGGGTTTCATGAGCTGCACCGATATCCTGGCTGGTGGTTGATAGTTGGATGGTTTGAGATTCCCCATTGACATCGAGTCGAACCGGAGCGGTTCGATTGCTCAACAAAGAAGTGCGTTTCACAGCGTCGGCCAGCTGCACGGTGTCGAAGCAAGCGCGCGTGGTGTAGGAATCGGGAAGAAGTTGCTGATAATTGGGATAGTTTCCTTCAATGCGGCGATTGACGAACGTAGTGTTTTGACACGTGATGATGATCTGATTTTCGGCGGCTGCCACCGAAATGGTTGCTCCTGCAGCAGGAAGAGATGCAACATCTTGGAGGAAGGATCCTCCCACCACTACCTCAAAAGGCTCGTTGATTCCCTCAACGTCGGTTTCGGTAACAGCAAGACGATAAGAGTCGGTGGCCACCATCTTCACGATGCCATCTTCGGCGTGAAGAAGAACTCCGGTAAGAATGGCGCGCGATTCGTCGCGGGAAACCACTTTTGCCACGCGCTTGACCATCGAGGAGAACAGGTCGAAGGGAATATCGATGCTTTGGTCTTCTGCAACTGTCGGAAAACCAGGGAAATCTTGTGCAGCCATGGTTTTGAGGGAAAAAGAAGTTGAGTCACAGATAATCTGTGCGCTTTCGTCGTCCGCTTCGATATGGATGGCCGCATCCGGCAGGCTCTTGATTACATCGACGATTAATTTGGCGGGGATGACCGCCATGCCTTCTTCTTCAATAAGGGCATTTGCTGTGCAGCGAATGGAAAGATCAAGGTTGGTTCCTTCCAGCACCAGGCTGTCACCGGATGCTTTGAAAAGAATGCCAGAGAGGATGGGCAGAGTCGCGCGGGAAGCGGTTCCCTTCGAAACGGTAGTAAGTGCTTGCTGCAGTTCGCTTTGGTTGATGCTCAGTTTCATGTTGTTGCCCTTTCACCGCTTCCGGCTCTTGTGAAGAAGCGCTGCCGGTTTTTTCGTTCTTCCTTTATTTAATCAAATAGATAGTAGTAATAATAAGGACGGTTGATTTGGTTGATAACCCTTTCGTTCCTGTTCAGGGTTATTTTTTATTAAACATCACTCTTGTGGATATTCTATTGCCATCTAACCTTGTTGATTTCCTTATTATTTTTTTCAACCGAGAACAAGACTTATCCCCAAATTGATAATCGCTTTTCCTCTTTTTATCAACGGTCGACGATCATCTGTCGCAATACTTCGATTTCCTCGTAGATTTCGCGACTTTCCTTTATTTTGCTTTCGACCGCGGTTACGGAATACATGACCGTGCTGTGATCGCGGCCAAAGCATTCGCCAATGGCTTTGAACGAGATATCGAGAAGCGTGCGACATAGATACATGGCCATTTGACGGGCGTGGGTTATGTTGGCCGTCCGCTTTTTCCCTATCAGGTCGGCATGGCTCACTCGATAGTATTCCTCTACCACCTTTTGTACATCTTCTGCATCAAGTCGGTTGAGCGATCCCCCCGAAAAATGATCTGCCAACAGAGTGGCCACTTTATCCACGGTAAGAGGTTTTTCTGAATCGCTTTGCTGTGTGTTGAACTCTTCGTAAATCACCTTGGTGACGGCGCTTTTGAGCTCGCGAATATTCGAACTCGAGTTTTCTGCGATATAGATGACAACATCGTTGGGAAAATCGAATGCAATGGTTGGGTTTTCTTGTTTGCACTCGCTGATGAAGTTGCGCAGAATGCCCAGTTTCGTTTCGACTTCGGGAGGGTTGATATTGCACGTTCCGCCCTGGTTGAATCGACTTACATAGCGTTCATCCGCATCGATGTTCTTAGGAGCGCGGTCGGCGGAAAGAACTACCTGCTTCCCGTTATCCAACATGCGGTTGAAGATTTGGAAGACCATGTTGAGCGTCTCTTTTTTGTTTTGAAGCCCTTGGACATCGTCCACCAGCAGCACATCGGCGCGTTCGTAGCGCTTTCGGAAATTTGAAAAAGCTTTATTGCCGCCGCGGGTTGCTGCGTCGACGTATTCGTCCAGCAATTCCATGGCATCCACGTACACCGTTTTCAAATTTGGGTAGTTTTTTGAGATGTAATTTTGAATTGACCGCAGAAGGTGTGTCTTGCCCAAGCCGCTTTTTCCGTAAATGAACAACGGGTTTAACTGGGTTTTGCCCGGCGTCTCCGCCACGGTAAGCGCCATGGAATATGCCATGCGGTTTGATGACCCGATGACGAAGTTATCGAAGGTGAAGTTGGAAGACAGCGAGGTAGGTGCGGTTTCTTCAGGTTCCAACTCCTGTTTGATAGCTTCTTGTTTTACTGGTTGGGACTCTTCTTTGATGGGGTTCACGACCGGGGCCGCGAGAACAGGCACCGCAACGGAAGTTGATTGGGATGAAGGTTGCGTTGTTGCCTCGTCGGCTATCGTCGGATCCACTTCAATGGAAATGTTGAAGGGAACCCCGTATTCTTCTTCGAGTGCTCGCTTGATGACGTCGGTGTAATTATTGGAGATCCAAGATTTGATGAAAGCATTATCGGCGGACAGCATGAGGAAGCCCTCGCTGAACGCTTGCGGGTGAACGCGGGAAAAGAAGGCATCGACTTGCGAAACATCGATATTGCTGTAGGTCTTTATCCGTCGGCAGGTGTTTTGCCAGATGAGATTGTATTGGTCCGGTTCCATGCTGTGGGGTCCTTCTAATTTCAAATGCAGGAAGTACCGCACATTCTAGCTTATTTGAGGCGGCGGACCACGTCGTAACCGAATTGCGTCAGTATTCTCTTCTTACCCAGGGTCTTCTCTATCAGGTTGGATTCTTCGAGTTTCCGCAGCACTCCATGTGTGCTTGACGGAGGAATGGAAGTCAGGGTTGAAACGTCTGAAACACCGAGCGCTCCTTCGTTTGCAAACAAGAGGAGGCATTGTTTTTCGCGTTCGCTCAACGGCGGCAACGGAATGGTTTTTTCCGGCGCGATGACAGGCAACGGCTCTTTTGCCGGTTCGGGAACCACGCTTATGGTTACGACGGCACCTGAATGAAGGTTGTCTTGAATGGTGATGTGGCCATCGAGTATCTCCACCCATTCCTTTGCAGAAGGCAGCCCCGACCCGACGCCGCGAATATAGCGCTTCATCGGTTCGATCGCAGAGGTGAATCCTGGAAGCTGGGCTTCCTCTTTTTCTTCGATGCCCGGCCCTTGGTCGGTGAAACGAATGGTGTTTCCGCTGTCCATGATGGAAACGACAATTTCTTGGAAGCGCGCATGGATGAAATTTTCCGTGACCTCGCGAATGGCGGAATACGGGATTTTGCCGCCCGTCTGCTTTACTTCCCTGTTGACCGTCGATGCGATGTTTTCGATGTATTCAGCGGTAGGTGCCGGCTGTATTTCGATGATATGAGGAGGCGTCCGAGGATCGTCGTAAACTGCAATTCTGGCTATTCCGTTGACGAAGGAATAGTCGAAGTTGTCGTCGGAATCGAAAGCTGAAGTCTTTTCCGAATTATGTTCTGCCTGATTAGCCACTGATTCCTTTTTCTTCGTCTGATATTCAGCATTATTCAAGAAATTCCAGTTGTATTCAAGATGAAAGTGTGAATAGCTTCTTCAATTATGAGTGAATACATAGTTCATGAATTTGAAATTCACTATTCGGGTTTACTGAAACAAGACAATTCACTCTTGAAATTCAAAGTTTTCAACAAATAGTTCAGAGAATGTTGAAAAGTGATCCGAATTCAGTGATCCGAATTCTGGATATTTGGATGGAGAAAGTGAATAACCTAGAAATGTTGAGAATGAAACAGCGTTGGTAACGAATGAAGGAAATCGGCGGCTTCTCTGTGTAGATATGTCATAAGGACGGTCCAATTGCGCTGGTCACAGATAGGGAAAGCTTCTCGAAGAAGAGGATTGATGCAATGTAATGCCTGTTCAGAACGGTTGTCGCTCATAAACGCATATAACTGCACATTCTCTTGGTTCCTTTGCAGCCAAGAGTCTTCAAAACACACTTTCAACGCTCCTATCATTCTTTCAACAATGGTTCTATGCGTGGAATCAGGCTTTTTAACACTTTCCACATTTTTCATTTTTTAGAATGTGGAAAACTTCCTATCTAGATGAGTGAATATTGCCAGATTAAGTTCGAAAGCGCCTTGACTCTACCCTCTCGAGCAAATACAATCCTGAAGTTACTCGATTCCCGAATAAAGGATTCTGATTATGAAACGTACGTATCAACCTAATACGCGCAAGCGCGCTAAGTGCCACGGCTTCCGTGCCCGTATGGCCACCAAGAGCGGTCGTGCCGTGCTCTCTTCTCGTCGTGCAAAGGGCCGCAAGCGCCTCTGCGTGTAAGACTGAGCGTTGGATATCATCAAATCCAGTGATCAGATTTCCCTTATGTTCAAAGAGGGAAAGCGAAAGACCTCTTCGTATTCTACGATATTGGTCAAACAGAGAGATAGTGAACACGACCGTCAGGGTCGTGTTGCTTTTGTAGCAGGAAAAAAGTTGGGCAATGCTGTGTGGCGCAATTCTGCAAAGCGACGACTCCGGGCGATATGCCGAGAATGCGGAGGACCGTGGAACGGTTACGATGTGGTATTTATTGCCAAAGCGTCGATTAACGCCGTTCCGTATAGTAGAGTGCTCGATGCATGCACGTCCATGTTGAAAGCCGGCGGGATCAAGAGATAGAGATGCTTCGGTGATAGGTTTGGATACCATAAAGAAAGTTCCGTGCGCTTGTGCCACCTTTCTCATCCGCTTCTATCAAGCTGCCATCTCTCCCCTGTTTCCTTCGTGTTGCCGCTTTGAGCCGACTTGCTCTCAATATGGTTTGATTGCATTGAAAAAATATGGGTTCCTTAAGGGAAGTGCTTTGACTATCAAACGAATTTTGAAATGTCATCCTGGCGGGCCCCATGGATACGACCCCGTTCCCTGAGCTCAGCCCTTTTCGGAAGGAACCAATAATCTATGTGGGACGCATTTAAAGACTTTATATTCTGGTGCATAAATGCTTGTTATGGCTTCGTCGGCGACTGGGGCATGGCTATCGTCATCGTGACGATCATCTTCCGTCTTCTGATCAGCCCTTTGATGCACAAGCAAACCAAGTCTTCATACCAGATGCAAAAAGTTCAGCCGCTGATGCAGGAGATTCAGACCAAGTACGCCAACGACCCCCAGCGCATGCAAGAAGAGATGCAGAAGCTTTATGCGGAAGCAAAATTCAATCCTCTTGCCGGCTGCCTTCCTATGTTGCTGCAGATGCCTATCTTCATGGCTTTGTACCAGGTGCTCCAAGAGATGACTTCGCGCGTAGGCGATACCAATTACCAGTTCTACAATTTGGTTCCCAACCTTACGTTCAGCCCTTCTACATCCTTGGAAGAAGGGTTCCCTACTTGCATTCCCTACATGGTGCTGCTTTTGATCTTCGCTTGTGCCACCTTCTTGCCGATGGTGCTGCAGCAGATGGGCACCGCAGACAACCCCCAAAAGAAGCAGACGCTTATCATGAGCGGTTTCATGACGCTGTTCATGCTTTGGATCGGCTGGAGCTCCCCTGCTGGCGTGCTTTTGTACTGGGGAGGTTCTTCCGTCATCGGCGTGTGCCAGCAACAGTTCACCATGCGACGCCTTAAGCGCAAGGACGCAGAAAAAGAGGCAGAGCTCGTTGATATCGAACCCGTCAAGGTTGATGTGACGCGCAAAGTGAAGAAGAAGCGTCCTACCAAGACCCACTGATTGAAGACTGCAGCCCCATCAGGGGCTGTTGGTATATTTGGATGAAAAGGAGCGTCTTATGTCTGAGGAAGTTGAAGAGACCATCACCGATACCGTTATAGAAGATGAAGACGGAACGGTTGAAGAAGAGGTCGTTGTTGACGAAATCGTCGAGGATCAAGACGACGAAGACGAAGATGATGGAATCAGTGAAGAAGAGCTCGATACCATCGCCGATACTGCGATTGCTTCCTTGGAAGGCATCTTGGGATATTTCAATCTGGGCGAAGTTACCATCGACGAATACGAAGGTGATGAAGGAGAGCTTATCCTGGATATCACCGGCGATGATCTGGCTGTTCTTATCGGACGCCACGGCAAGACGCTCGACGCCATTCAGTTCCTTATCTCTTCAATCACCGCGCATACGATCGGCTATCGCTTCCCTGTTGTCGTAGATGTTGAGGGGTACAAGAGCCGCCAACGTGAGAAACTGGAATCGCTCGCTTATTCGAGCGCCAAGCGTGCGCTCTCGCAGGATCGCAGCGTTAAATTGCGCCCCATGTCTCCTTATGAGCGTCGTATCGTTCATATTGCTCTTCGTGATTACGATGGAGTCACCACTGAGTCTGAAGGCGAAGGTTCTTCACGGCGCGTGGTCATCATTCCCGAATAATAGTCTCCTTTATATTGTTTCACGTGAAACGCCGCTCATTTGAGCGGCGTTTCCCATATAGTGGTGAGAACAGAAGCCTAGGAGCGTGCAATGAACGAACAGCAGAACAGCCTGATTGAACAGCATCTTGAAAAGGTGTTGGAGATTAATGAATATCTCAACTTGACTCGTATTGCCTCTTTGGAGCAAGGAAGATTGCTCCATGTAGAGGATTCCTTAAGCGCTCTGCCAGAAATGGACGATTCACCAGAAGGAGATTACGCCGACCTTGGAAGCGGAGGCGGTTATCCCGGAATACCACTGGCTATTGCAACTGGTAGAAATACCCTATTGGTCGATTCCGTCAAAAAGAAGATGAAGGCACTTGATGGCATCATAAACGAATTGGGCCTCTCTAATGAGATGCATACATATAACGGCCGCATTGAAGAGCTTGCTCTTAAGAAACCGAACAACTTCGCAGTCATTACAGCACGAGCTCTTTCATCATTGCCTTCCCTTTTAGAATTGGCGCAGCCGCTTCTTAAACCACAAGGAAGATTGATTTGCTATAAAGCCAATTTGACCGATGAAGAAGAAGCTGCAGCCCTTGGCTTACAAGAAAAGCTTGGAATGTCGCTTGTCTCGAAACGGGAGTTCTTCCTTTCTGATGGGGTTACCCATAGAACCCTGATTGTGTTCGAGAAGACTGGTGCTTCTAAAATCAAATTACCCCGAAAAACAGGCCAAGCTCAAAACAATCCGCTGAAATAGTTTTAGTCAGTGGTTGCAAATCGCACTAATCAACTTATCGCGGTTAAGCGGTGAGCCTGCTTCATGAATTCGCTAATAGTATGGTGCAGCATTGGTGTTTGGTGGATTCTTCGATCGCCCGGTTCAAACGATTTCTGTTTCACGTGAAACAGAAACATATATACGAGACACCGTTCCAAGTTGTTCCTGTCTGAAGATGCGACTCGTGTATTGTGCGTTTAGAGCAGCGACAATTTAACGAGAGCAATTGCTACTGACTGTTTTTGGGCGGTGCAGGCTATTGCTTGAACCACCAGTTAGACCATTAAGCGGCTTGAAAACGATTTATAAGCTAATCGTTCTTTTGTTTCACGTGAAACGCGCTTTGCATGCTGGTAGCCTATCAATGCTGGTCTCAATATAAGTGCGTGTCATGTTTCACGTGAAACATGACGATCATGAGCTGCAACATCCAACGGCACTTCGGTTCCTAAGATAAAAAGTTTCACGTGAAACATCAAATGACGGAAATCTTGGTGCTGAGATCTGTTCTGAGCGTCCCACCATCACCGTTTCACGTGAAACAGTGATGGCTTGGAGATGATTGAACGCATTTCATCAACTTTGCAATTATCAAAAGCAATTCAATAGCTATAATCAATTCAAGTGACAACGGAAAGGGGGTCCTCTGTGGGATTCTTTGATGGTCTTAAACGAGACAAAAAAGCAAAAGCGGCCGTCGATGAGCAGGAGGATTCGAAAGAAGAAGACATCGAGTTCGCTCCGCTCCCATCTGAATTAGATGAGGAGGAGGTGGAACCTGAAGAGCCTGTTGAGATCGAAGAGCCTCAACAAGAGGCTGAGGTGGTTCCGGAGATCGATGAAGACGACTACGAAGAGGCCCAGCTGAAGTCTTTCAGCGAAAAGAAGCGCGTTACCCATGTGGTCGGCCAAACGAAAATCGTAGCGATTCTCAACCAGAAGGGCGGCGTTGGTAAATCCACCACCGCGATTGACCTTTCTGCAGCCTTAGGCGAGTGCAATAAACAGGTCTTGCTAATAGACCTTGACCCCCAGGGTAATTCTTCCAGCGGCTTGGGAATAGATAAGCGTCAGGTAAAGCATGATGTGTATGACATATTGCTAAACGACGTTCCCGCTCAGGAAGCCATCATTCCCGACGTGTGCGAAGGTCTGGACGTTCTTCCGGCCACCATCAATCTTGCCGGAGCCGAGGTTGAACTGGTAAACGAGATGGCTCGTGAAAACCGACTGAAGGATTGCTTGGGCGTGCTCAGGGGCAAGTACGACTACATCTTCATTGACTGCCCGCCGTCTTTGGGTCTGCTCACGGTTAATGCCTTGGTTGCGGCAGATAAACTGCTGATTCCCATTCAGTGTGAGTTCTATGCTCTTGAGGGAGTGACAAAACTCCTCGATTCGATGAAACGTGTCAAAAGCAGGCTTAACCCCAGTTTGGACATCTTCGGCGTTCTTCTGACCATGTACGACGGCCGCACCACGCTATCCAAACAGGTCGCCGAAGAAGTACGAAAGTATTTTGGGAAAGAAGTGTTCGAAACGCTCATTCCCCGTTCCGTCAAGTTATCCGAGGCTCCCAGCTACGGGCAGCCCATTACCGAGTACGACCCTACAGGAAAGGGCGCGCAGGCCTATCGTTCTCTTGCTAAGGAAGTGATTGCTCGTGGCTAAGAAGGAAAAGCGCGGCTTGGGCCGTGGACTGAGTTCGCTGATGGGCGAGGGGTACCACGAGAGTGAGCCCGAAGAGTCCAAGCGCGAAGAGCCCAAGCGCGAAGAGCCCAAAGCTGCACAGCCAGCTTCAGAACCTGAGCCCGCAGCCAAGCAACCCGTCAATTCGTTTGATCAGAGAATAGCTTCGGCAACACCTGATATACAGAGAGAAGCCGTGCCGGCTGCCAAGCCCCAGCCCGCTGCTCCCGCCCCCAAGCCTGTGGTCGCAAAACCTGCACCCGTCAAGCCGCCGGCACCGAAACCCGAGCCGGTCAAGCCTGCAGAAGAAAAGCCGAAGGCCGAAAAGGCCCCTAAGCCCGCTGCTCCAAGCAAACCCGCCCAAAAGAAGGCACCTTATATCGAAGAAGAAGACAACGTAACCATCAAAGGGGTTATGACGCGGGAAAAGGGAGAGACCGACGAGGTTCCCATGGCCCAAGTCAAGCCCAACCCCGATCAACCGCGAACTCACTTCAAGCCTGAAGAGATCGAGGAGCTTGCAGCATCTATCGACAAAGAGGGCATCCTTCAGCCCGTTTTGGTTCGCAAGGTAGAAGATGGGTACCAGATAGTAGCAGGGGAGCGCCGTTGGCAGGCATGCAAGAGCCTGGGGCGCAAAACGTTGAGCGTGCGAGTGATAGACGCGGATGATGATAAGGCACTCGAGTTGGCGCTCATTGAGAACATCCAGCGTTCTGACCTCAACCCCATTGAAGAGGCTTATGGCTACAAGCGTCTTATGGAGCGCCAGGGAATGACGCAGTCCGAGGTTGCCATAGCCGTTTCGAAGGGCCGCTCCACCGTTGCCAATGCGTTGCGTCTTTTGGAGCTGCCGGAAGAAGCACAGCAGTTGTTGTTTGAAGAAAAGATCACTGCCGGACATGCACGTGCCATTTTGTCCGTACCGATGAAGGACGGCAGGAAGAAGCTTACCGAGAAGATCGTGAAGGACAAGCTTTCGGTCCGCGAAGCAGAAAATCTTGCGCGCTTGATGTCTGGCAGGGCCAAAGCAGCCGAACAGCCCAAGCGCGAGCCGGCGCCTGCTTATTTCAAATCTGCGGCTCGTACGCTGCGCGAGGGATTGGGCACCAACGTGCGCATCAAGAACGCCAAAGGGAAGAACAAGGTTGAAATCGAGTTCAAGGACGAAAAAGACCTCGAACGGATGTTCGATATACTCTTGGCTGAATAAGATTCGTCCCGATACCGGATTGTCTAAAGCGCGGGCAGCTTCAGTGGCTGTGCGCGCTTTTCAGCTGTCCGCAGGCCGCGTCGATGTCGGCCCCGCGGGGGAGCCGAACGGTTGCTTCGATGCCAGCGCGCCCAAGCTCTTCTGCCCACGCATTCATCTGCTTGGATGGGCTGGGCTTGAGCAGCGAATCTTTCACCGGATTGACGGGCAGGAGGTTCACATGCGAATGGATGCCGTCACAGAAGGATTTCAGAGCGGAAAGGTCGGCGGCGGAGTCGTTGATCCCTTTTGCAAGCAGGTATTCGAACGTGATGCGCCTGCCGCTTGCTTCTTGGTAGGCCTGGAGGGCCGTCTTGAGCTCGCCAAGCGGCGTTTTTGCGCAGCCGGGCATCAATTTGTCGCGAACGTTTTGGCGCGCCGCATGCAGTGACACGGCAAGGGTGAATTGTTCGGGTTCTTGCGCAAAGCGCTTGATGCCGGATATGTTTCCGCAGGTGGAAACAGCAATATGCCGTGCACCAACCCCGATGAGGCGCTTGTCGTTGATGATGTGAAGCGCATCGATGAGCGCGTCGTAGTTGAGGAACGGCTCTCCTTGGCCCATGACCACCACGTTGGATACGCGTTCTTTGAAGTCGCTTTGCACGGCGGTGACCTGCAAGGCTATTTCGGCGGGTGAAAGGTTTCGGGTGAAACCCTCGGTCCCCGTTGCGCAGAAACTGCACCCCATGGCACAACCCACCTGTGTGGAAATGCAGGCAGTCAAGCGGAGGGAGTCGTCCGACCCTTTGCGGGCGGACGGCATCCCGACGGCTTCGACGCGGTTTCCGTCGGGAAGCTGCAGCAGGTACTTGCGCGATCCGTCTTGCGAATGCAGGCGCGCCGTAGGGTGAAGCGGAATGAATGGGGCCTCTTGGGCCAGCTGTTTGCGCAGGTCTTTGGGCAGGTCGGTCATCTCACGATACGAATCGGCGCCTTTGGCGTAAATCCATTCCTGGAGTTGTTTCACGCGAAATTTGGGTTGTTCCAAATCTTCGAACAGGTCAACCAGATCTTGCGTGGAATATGTTTCGAGTCCTGAAGTCATGCGACCAGTATAGGGCTATCGCGCAGCACCCGCCATCAGGCAGAAGAAGACCATCTGCTGTGCTATGCTTCCTGCGCGGGCCCTTGTGTCCGCCCGATAGGAAAAAGACGAAAGGGCGCATCCATGCACGTGCAACCGGAAACTATCCATGTGGCTCTTCTGGCTGGTGGCCGCAGCGGAGAACGTGAGATTTCCTTGGCTTCGGGCAAAGGAGCCGCCGCCGCATTGCGCACGGCTGGATTTACCGTCGACGTGCTTGATCCGGCAAGCTCCGATGACCTTAAATCTTTGGTGGAGGGTTCGTTTGACGTGGCCTTCCTGTGCTTGCATGGCCGGTTCGGCGAAGACGGAACCGTTCAGGGAATGCTCGAAGTGATGGGCCTTCCCTATATCGGATCGGGTGTTTGGTCGAGCGCCACGGCCATGGACAAAGCCAAAACGAAGGTGTTCTACCACGCTGCAGACGTGCCCACGCCCCATTCGATAACACTGCACCATGCCGACGAGATATCTGCTGACCAGCTGGTTCAGATGGTGGGGGAGCACTGTGTGGTAAAACCCGCCAACGAAGGCAGCGCTTTGGGCGTTTCCATCGTAACCGGCAGCCAAGAGGTGGACGCAGCGGTGGCGTCGGCCTTCGAGATCGATCATGAAGTATTGGTGGAAACGTTTGTGGCGGGAACCGAACTCACCGTGGCCGTTTTGGGCAACGAAGACGCCTCGGCTCTTCCCGTCATCGAGATCGTTCCGCAAAACGCCTTCTACGATTTCGAATCGAAATACGCCCCCGGCGGCTCGCAGCACATCTGCCCTGCGCGCCTTTCGGCGGAAGATACGGAAAAAGTACAAGAGGTGGCTGTTCAGGCGCATAAAGCGTTGGAATGTCGCGGCGTGTCGCGCACCGATATCATCTTGGATTCAGACGGGAACTGCTGGGCACTCGAGACCAACACCATTCCGGGGATGACCGAGACCTCGCTGCTTCCCGATGCGGGTCGCGCCGCGGGAATCGAGTTCCCCGATCTCTGCACACGTTTGATAGAGTTTGCACTCGAAGACGCTGCCGAGGCATAAAGCACGCGATAGCGGCTGCGAGTGCCGTCGCGCGCTTGGCGGGCGCGTCCGCAGGAGTTTCGCGGGCTTAGAACGCCCCGCAGCTCTTCAACGCCCAAACCGCCAAGGCCACCAGTGCCAAGAGAAAGGCCCAGCCGCCCACCATGCAACCCATGTTGCGCTGACGGGCCTTTTCCACCATGGATTCGGTAAAGGTGCGGTGGTCTTTCACCAGGGCCGTCCCGCTTTCCGTGTCGGCTTTGGCGCGGCGACGAGTGGGCTTCCAAGATCCCGACGACTCTTCAATGGACTCGAGTTCGCCTTCCGAAAGATCGACTTCGGGGCGCACCCCGTCGGCCAGCATTTTGCCCACCGTATCGCCGAATGCCTGGAGGGCCACGTCATCGGGAGGGAAGGCGAGCACCACGGCCTCGCCCCAATAGCGGCCGGGTTCGGGGCGGTCGGTAAAGTACACGGAGGCAAGGTAGGCACGCACTTCCCAGCCTTTGGCCTGGCACAGTTGGATCTGCTGCGTTTCCGATGCGCTCAGATAGCAGAACGCATCGCCGAACCGTCCGCCGATCCACGCGACATCGTCGACGCCATCGCGCTTCATCTGCACTTGGAGCCGGTCTCCCACCAGGTTGTCAGCACCAAGGAGCGCTGCGGCGGCTCGCTTGTCGGTAGTTTGATAGAGGCAATAGGAACCGTAATAAGGATGGGCTGGCATGGATTTCTCCTAACGCGGCATACGCACGCGGTCTGTTCGATGGATTCATGATAGGCTGAATCGGCTACCCGAGGATAGGTTGATGGACAACAAGAACACACAAAACCACGTGACCGAGACTGCACCCGCCCGCATCGTCGAACGCTATGCTTCTTTGCGCAAGCGTGCCCAGACCGAGGATTTCAATGGGCTCGATTCCGACGTGGTGGTGATCGACACCGAAACCACCGGCATTTCGTACAACCATGACGAACTGACCCAGATAGCCGCTGCGCGCATGGAGCAAGGCGCTATCACGGAATGGTTCGTCACGTTCGTGAACCCCGGCAAACCCATCCCCGAAGACGTGTCCCATCTTACCGATATTCACGATTCCGACGTGGCCGATGCGCCCAGCGCAGATGAGGCGCTGACTTCGTTGGTCGAATTCGTGGGCGAAAGCAAGCTCGTGGCCCACAACGCCGATTTCGACAAGCATTTCTGCACCAAATCGCCCGCAGGTTGGACGCTCAGGGAAAACACGTGGATCGATTCGCTCGACTTGGCCCGCATCGCTCTGCCGCGCCTGAAGTCCCATCGATTGATCGACCTGGTGAAGACGTTCGATGCTCCGGTATCCACTCACCGTGCCGATGCGGATGTCGAGGCCCTGTGCGCGGTGTATCGCGTGCTGCTTGCCGCCGTCTGCTCCATGCCGCCCGACCTGGTGGCGCATATAGCCCAGATGGACGATGGGTCGCATTGGCCCACCGTGGAGGTTTTCAAGAAGCTCGCGCGTGACGATGCGCCGCCCTTCGACCTGAAGGCTTCGCGCAGCGCATTGGTTGCCGCTGTGCAGGCGCCGGCCAAAACCGATGCCGAAGCCATCGCTGCCGACCCCCTGCGAACCTTGACGTTCGCCGACGATCAGACCATCGCCGATGCATTTTCAACCGATGGCTTGCTGGGCAAGATCTATCCGAAGTTCGAAGCGCGTGAAGAGCAGGTGGAAATGGCCCTTGCGGTCAATCGCGCTTTTTCGACCTCGACGAATCTGGCGGTAGAGGCCGGCACCGGCGTCGGCAAATCGATGGCCTATCTGGTGCCCGCACGCTGCACGGCGCAAGCCAACAACATTACCGTGGGCGTGGCCACCAAAACCAACGCGTTGCTGGACCAGCTGATGAACAAGGAGCTCCCCGCTTTGGCGGCTGCTTCCGAAGACGGCCTGACCTATGCCTGTCTGAAGGGTTTTTCACGCTACCCCTGCCTGCGCAATGTGCAGCATCTGCTTGATCAGGGGCCTAAAACGCGCGAGGTCAATGGCACCGAGGTGTTTCAGGCAGCCGCGCTTGCCGGCCTGCTGAGTTTCATCGAGCAGAGCGACTACGATGACATCGACGGTCTCAAGATCGACTATCGGGCTCTGCCGCGCTATCTCATCACCACCACCAGCGCTGAATGCTTGCGCCGCCGCTGCCCGTTTTTCGGCACCAGTTGCTTTGTGCACGGCGCTCGCGCCCGGGCAGAACAGGCGGATATCTTGGTGACCAACCACGCGCTGCTCTTTTGCGATCTGGCCTTGGATGGCGGCCTGCTTCCACCTGTGCGTTATTGGGTGGTGGACGAGGCCCATGGCGCCGAAGACGAGGCGCGCCGAGCGTTCTCTTACACGCTCGATGTGGACGAGATCGGCCGACTCCGTTCGCGCATCGCCGCCGATGACGCGTCGCGCAACGTGTTCTTGCGCGCCGAGCGCCGTTTGGCCGGGCGCGCCCAGGCAACCGACGACCAGGTTGCCGCCGCTCTTGGCGAAGCGGGCCTCAAGCGCGCCCAAGAAACGGGCACCAGCCAGGGAGATACGCTGTTGTTCGCGCTGTCTTCGAAGGCCCGTGCTGCCGGAAAGGTCTTTGATGCCGCCGCAGGCGCATTTTGCGACCATATCGATGACCTGCTGTATTTCGACGACAGTCGCGGATCGCGTGGCTACGACCGCGTGGAGCTGTGGCTCAACGACGACATCCGCGCAAGCTCCACCTTCAAGCAGCTTGCCGAATACGGCCGTGCGCTCTACGACGCCGCTGAAAAAGAGATCACCGCCTGCCAGGAACTGGTGGGTTTCATGGAAAACATCGAGGGTGCCGGGTCGGTTCAGCGCGATATAGCCGCCGTGGCCCTGCAGCTGCGTGAACTGCTGCCTGCCATGGACATCATCCTGTTCGAGGGCTCGCCCGCCTATGCGTTTTCGGCCCACCTTTCCCGCAAGCGCAAAGAAGGCCGCAAGTTGGAGGCCCTGATGCTCGATGTGGGCGACCGTATGCGCGAATCTTTGTACGAAAGAACCCACAGCGTGGTATTCACCAGCGCAACCATGACCATTGCCGATTCGTTCGATTCCTTCACCGGGCCGCTGGGCTTGGTGGGGGAGGGCTCGGCGGCTTGCCGCACGTGCAGCTTGCCCTCGAGCTACGACTTCGACACCCATATGCGCGTTTTCGTGACCGAGGATATGCCCGAACCGACCGAATCGGGCTACTTGGATGCATTGAACCAGCTGCTCATCGAGGTGCATCGCGCACAAGAGGGCAGCGTTTTGACGCTGTTCACCAACAGGCGCGAAATGGAAAAGAGCTATGCCGTGGTGCAGGCCGCCTTGCGCTCCGACGATCTGCGCGTGGTATGCCAGAAGTGGGGCGTTTCCACAAAGGGCCTGCGAGATGACTTCTTGGCTGACGAGCATCTTTCGCTGTTCGCCCTCAAAAGCTTTTGGGAAGGCTTCGATGCGCCGGGCGCCACGCTCAAAACCGTGGTCATTCCCAAGCTGCCCTTCGGCAAGCCCACCGACCCGCTTTCATGCGAGCGGCGCCAGAGCGATCCGCAATCGTGGTCGCACTTCGTCTTGCCCGCCGCCGTGCTCGAGATAAAGCAGGCCGCCGGAAGGCTCATCCGCAGTTCGGAGGACACCGGAAACCTGATTCTTGCCGACAAGCGCTTGGCGACCAAGGGGTACGGCAAGGTGTTTTTGAGGTCTCTGCCGAGCACCAACATCACCCTGACAACCTCCGAGCAAGTGATCCGTGCTTTGGAAGCTGGAATACCCGTCTGATAACGCTGTGGAACGCCACTGTTTTCTTGGGGTGTAGTGGGCAGATGACGTATACTAGCTTGTAATTGCATGCACCCGCGGGCAGATGGCGCATGCGGACAGCGAAAGGCGCACACTCATGCCGGAGATACTTGACGACGTAGCATATCTTTCACAGGAGATCGGGCCGCGGCCTGCTGGTACCGAAGAGGAACAGCAGTCGGCGCTCTATATAACCGAACAGCTGCAAAAACGTGCCGGTCTGCCTACTGCCATCGAAGACTTCTCGTGCGTTTCCCAGCCCGACCTGGTCGACATCATCTGCTTCGGTATTCCGCTGGTCTTCGCCATCATCGCCTTGTTCGTGCCCGCTTTTGCCATCCCCGCCTTCATCTTGGCCGTGCTCTGCGTGATCGTCTTCGCATTGGAAGCCAAGGGCAAGCCCGTCTTGAGCCGCCTGCTTTCGCGCGGTGTGAGCCAAAACGTGGTTGCGCGCTATGAGCCCAGCAGCCAGGCGGCTCAAACACGTCGTCGCAAAGTGGTGGTGGTCGCCCATTACGACAGCGGCAAAGTCCAAAACGAGATGTCGGGCGGGCTCATGTCCGTGTATCCCATCTTGAAGAAGGCGTCGTTTTGGGCGTTGGCCATCCTCCCCGTACTCATTCTGGTTAAATACCTGTTCTTCCTCAATGCCGAAGGCGGTGTTGCCACGGCGCTGATGGTGGTCGACATCGTGCTGTTGGTTTTGGTGGCCTTGCCTCTGGTGGCTGCCATCATGCATCAGGTGGCTCCATACAACGAAGCGGCGAATTCCAATGCCGCCGGTGTGGCCGTCATGATGGAAGTGGCCCGCCGTGTCGGGGAGGGTCGCGTGAGCGCCGCCGACCTGGCAGCCCAGCAGGCCGTGATACAAGGTGAACAGGCGGCTCGTGCCGCAGGCGCTGTTCCCGATGGCGCCGAAGTGGTATACGAAGGCCAGCCCGCCGCCAACCCGGCGGATGCGCTCGCTGCCGCCAAAGCCGCTGTTGCGGCGATGACCGGCAAGCCCGTGCCCGGCGCTGCTTCCCCTGAAAGCATCGCCCAGAATCTTGCCCAGGTGCGTGAACCTGCCGTCGAGCAGCCCACCGAAGCCGAAATCGAACAGATGCGCGCGGAAACGCGCGACGCCCTTACCGGAGAAGCTGCTGCGCCCGCGGCAGAAGAAGCGCCCGCGGCAGAAGAAGAACCGGCTGCCTCCGAGTCCGCTGCCCGGTCCGCCCAGGAAACTCAAGCTCACATCATGGGCGTGAGCGCTGCCAACGAATCCGGTACGTCGCCTGTTCCCGATTGGTACCGCAAGGCGCAAGAGCGTGCCAAGGCGAAGGAGTCGGGCGCCAAGGCCCCGCAGAAGGAAAACGCAGCCATTCGTTCTCGATACGCAGATGCACTGGATGCCGCAGTGGCCCAGAGCTCCGAATACTTTGAAGAAGCGAACCGCGCCGTCGATGCCCAGGCTGAAGAACGCCTGCGTGCACAGAATGCTGAAATCCACGAGATAGCGGCCGATGGGTCTGCTGCAGCGGCGCCGGCTGCCGAGGCTTCCGAGCCCGCATCCGCCGTGGCGCCCACGCCCGCCGCCGCCCCCGCACCTGCAACTGCCCCCGCGCCTGCTGAGACACCTGCGCCGGCCGTCGCGGCACCCGGTGCACCTGCGGCCCCCGCGCCTGCGCCGGCCGCCGCCTCCGCACCTGCAGTTGCCTCGGCCCCTGCTGCTCCTGCTGCTCCCGCAACGTCTGGTTCTGCCGCAGCCCCCGCGCCTGAAGCGGCAGCTTCTGCGACGCCGGCAGCAGCTGCGCGTCCCAAGCCCCGTCCCATTGCGCCCCCGGCCCCCTGGCTGGCTCCCGAAACCGAGGAGCCGCAGCCGCAGGCACCTGCCGCGGCACAAGCGACCCAGCCCATCGAGCAGGTCCCCGTCCACACTCGACCTGCTGCCGCATCCGCTTCTGCCGGCGCGCCGCAAGAGCCCCAGCGCCATCCCGGTCCTTCCATCGCCGCTGTTGCCGCCGAAGCCAATCGCGCGGCGGCTCCCGTCGAAGACGAGGCGGATCGCACTGCGCCCATCGCCCCGATAACGGTCGATGAGAATGGCGTTGCCCAGCCGCCGGCATCCCAGAAGGCCGCAAAACCCGCAGAAGAAGCCTCCGCGGCTCCTTTGCAGGATTTCGAAGAAGGATACGAAGAAGACTTCGAGGTGGAAGAGGGCGCGTTCGAGTCGGCTGTCCCCGTGGGTGATGACGGCGAACCGCTGCGCCACGCAGGAGTTGGCGAGCGCTTTTCTTCTCTGTTCGGTCGTATGAAGGATTCGGCGCGTCGATTCGTGGACGATGTCCGCCATGGCGAAGACGATTACGACGGAAACGAAGAGCCGCCCCAGATCGATTATCGTGAGCCCGACATGGACGAGATGGAAGCGTTCGGCCAGGACGACGACCGTCAGGGCGAAGGCGGTCACGGTCAAGACGAAGAGCCGTCTCGAATCGGCTATCGTGAGCCCGACATGGACGAGATGGAAGCGTTCGATTTGGATGAAGAGGCCATCGAGGAAGCTTTCTTCGATGGTGAAGAGGGGCAAGCCGTCGCATCGAAGCAGCCTGAAGATGAGTCGCTCGAGGCTCCGTTCGAGCCCGTCGATCAGGAACCTGCAGAAGAGCCGGTGGTCGAACCCGCCGCACCTCGTATGCCGGTCGATTCGAAGCCCGCCGTTTCCGTTTGGGTTCCCGAAGAGGAAGTCTTCGCGCCCCAGCCGGTTGCCGATGCCGACGCTGCGCAAGAAGCACCGCAAGGCGCCGATGAGGATGCCGCTTTCGACTTCGCGTCCGTAGATTCCAATATCGAGGTGGGAGAACCCGCTGCACCGGAGCGCACCACCTTCGACTTTTCGCAGGAAACCGATTTTGACGATGTGGCCGATGAGGCCATTGAAGAAGAAGTGCGAAGCACCGGCGCCGTAAAGCAGGAAACGCGTGGCGCCCAGGCCGCTGCGGCCGCCGAACGCGGCCTTGCTGCGAGTGGCGAGGCGCTTTCCCATGCTGCAGGCCGCATGCGCGGATTCGGCTCGAAGCTTCGTTCTCGCTTCGACGATTTCGTTGAAGCGCGCGAAGCTGAAAACGAGTCGATAGACGAGGCCTTCACCAACGAAGAAGACGCTTCTGCGGCAGGGCAGTCTTTCGATGGCGAATTCTCGTCGGTTGAGGCCGACACCGACTCCGGGGAAACCGCCGATTCCTTTGAAGGGGAGCCGGCTGCATTCGATAAGTCCGTGCCCGCCGCCGAGTTCGCGCCCGAACCGGAGCGCAAGCGCCGCTTTGCCCACCATTTGCGCACGGCAGCCGTCGTGGACGCTGTGGAAGAGCCCGTTGCGGATGAAGACGAAACCGACGGAGCCGACGGCACCATGCCGTTTGCGCCGATCGACACTTCGGGGCTGCGCCCGCGCTCCGGCATCGAAGACGACGAGGCGATCGATGTCGACTCGACGACGTCCATGCCCCCGCTCGATGTATCCGATCTGCGAGCAGAGCTTTCCGCATCCGAAGACGAATCGGCTTCTTTCGATTTTGCAAGCATCCCTGGCGACGACGACGCGCAGCCCATTCCGGCAGCGCGCCATACCGCGGCTCATTATCGCCATGCCGCCCCGGCGTCGCGCGAACCGATTGCCGAGCCCGCTCCCGTGGCCGATGACGTTCCCGCCGAGCTGGCCGACGCAAAGCCCATAACGACGGGTGCTGCGGCTGTCGCGGTTCCTGAAGAAAGCGATTTGCCCCCTGCGGCCGAAATGGCCAAGCAGCCGGCGCCATTGGCTGCCGTGGGATCCAACGCCACCGGCGAAGAGGAAGAAGACGAGGCCCGCTACATGCTTTCCGGCCGCATTCCCCGCATCAGCCTGGACGCCAGCGGAGACATGGCCGACAACAAGCGCGCCGCCCTGCGCAATTCGCTGCCGCACCTCAGCGGCCCCATTAAGGGCGCCCCGGAACCCAAGGCCAAACCGGACAACAACGCAGTCAGCCGCACCAGCTCGTTTGCCGCGGTCGGCCCTGCCGGGTCGTTCAAGCCCGTGGGCGATGAACTGGTGGCCGACGTCGATCCCGATGACCGCTACATCGACGATGCAGATGACTCCACGTATGACGAGCATGTCACGGAAACCGGGGCCTTCGCCGGACCGGGCTATATGGAAATGCCCAAACGCCGCGGCTTGTTCGGGCGCCTTCGTCATAAAGATGAAGAAGACGAGGTGTCCACCAACGAATGGCTCGATGTCGATGACGACTTCGATGCGCGTGCGGTAGGCAAGGAGCGCGGTGGCTGGGAAAGCTTCCAGCAGAATAGCGACTACGAGCGCAAAGAAATGCATCGCGGTGGAGGCCAGCATGCTGGAACCAAGCATCCCGCTGCTTCGAATGACGACAAGGGAACCTTCGATGATTGGGAGGGCGGCGCGTTTTCGAAGATGAGGGACAAAGCCAGTCGCGCTGCCGATTCAATCAAGGCGCGCGGGAACGACGAGCCGACCGACGGCATTCCCGATGATGAAGAGGCACGCGTTTCGACGCGGCAGCCCAAGCGCCCGCAACGCCCGCAACGTCCTGCGCCCGCCGCCGATTTCGATGGCGTGGCAAAAGAGGTTCGCCAGGTGTACGACTTCCAAAATCCCGAAGTCAACGTGGAGGTTTGGTTCGTCGCGCTGGGCTCGCAGCTTTCCCACCAGGGTGGCATCCAGGCGTTTTTGGCCGAACATGCCCAAGAGCTTCGCGGGGCCATCGTGGTCGATCTGGAAGGCCTCGGTGCCGGCACGTTGAGCTACGTGGCCACTGAAGGCGGCATCTTCAGCAAGAGCCCCTCTTCGCGCCTTAAGCGCTACGTCAACAAGGCCGGTCAAGCCACGGGGCATACCGCCGCTACCGTCGATATGAAGTATCGTCAGAGCGCAGCATCGGTGGCCATGCAGCAAGGTCTGCAAGCCATGAGTCTGGTTGGCGAGGAAAACGGCAAGCCCGCTTTCTTCGGACAAGGCGATGACGTCGTTGAGAACATCGACCCCGCCACGCTCGAAGACAACGCTGACTTCGTCATGAGCATGCTTAAAAACATCTGATAGAGCACTTGAGCGGTTATTCGTGCCTTCGTGGGCACCAATCGTGCGTGAAAGTTGTGTACGAACGGCGGATAGGGTATAAATAGCTATAATCGGGGAAGCGATGATACGAAAAAGCATCATCGATCTGTTAGGAAATAGAAAGAATAGAGGTTACCAATGGCAATCGAAGCTTACTGCGTGAAGTGCAAGGCGAAGAAGATCATGAAGGATCCCGTCGAGAGCACCATGAAAAACGGCAAGCCCATCACCAAGGGCAAGTGCCCCGACTGCGGCACCACCATCTGCCGAATCGGTTCCAGCAAGTAGCCTCTTGCTTCTGCGAATGAAAGAGGGCGGATGTTCGCATCCGCCCTCTTTTTGTATTACAATGGCGCAACGCAAAAGCGGGTGTCGCCAAGTGGTAAGGCACAAGCTTCCCAAGCTTGTATTCGCGGGTTCGAGTCCCGTCACCCGCTCCAAACGCTTTCTCGACGATGCATCGCATAAGAAAATGCGGTGCATTTTCTTATGCTTGCTGCGTTGTCCCGCGCCTGCCGGAGCGAAGTACGCTACGGCGCGGGATGCCTGGCACGCATCGCCGAGAAAGCGTTTGGAGCTGACGGCTAACCGCGGGGAAGCGGGCGAGCAGGTTGTTTCGACGGAGTGCATCCTGCTGGTCGGCGGGCCGGGGGCGGCGGCTTCGGCGCTGCGCGCCTGGCCGATGATTCGCCGCCGCTTTAGAGGCCGTCGGCTCTGTTGCGATGAATTCGACATTGGATTGCTCAAAAAGGCCGCCATTCTACGACTTCTGAGAGCCCATTTGCCGCCGATTCAATAAAATCCCAGGTCGCAGTTTTGCAAAACCTGCCGAATAGCCGAAAAGTCGTAGAATGGCGGCCTTTTTGAGCAATCCGCGCATGAGGGGCTTTGGCCCGCTTCGCTTCCGCGGGCTACTGCGGCGGCCCGCTTCGCTTCCGCGGGCTACTGCGGCGGCTCGCTTCACTCACGCAGGTCGCGGGCGGTGGGCCGATTGGGTCTTGCGAGGTCGGAGGCTGCTATACTCGGGTGAATGCTATGAAGAGGAGACGCAATGCCCGAGGTTGCTTTCGATACGTATATTTTCGATCTGGATGGCACGGTGCTCGACACCTTGCCCGATTTGGTGGTTCTCACCAACAAAGCGCTTGAGGATTGCGGCTTTCCGCAGCACACTTCCGACGAGATCCTCAGCTATGTGGGCAATGGCGCTCGCGCTTTGATGCAGCAAGCTGTTCCGCAAGACGTGGATGCGGCAGCGGTGGATGCCGCGGTTGCGCGTTGGAAGGCGCTCTATCCAGAATATGGCTACAGCCTGACGCGTCCCTATAGCGGGCTGCCCGAGCTCTTCGCCAGCATGAAGGAGCGCGGCCTGCGCATCGCGGTCCTCTCGAATAAATTCGATGCCGCCACAAAAGAGGTCATCGGCCGTTATTACCCCGGCGTGTTCGACGTGGTCCATGGCGAATGCGCGGCCATCCCGCGCAAACCCGACCCTACGGGGCTGCTGCGTACCATCGAAGAGCTGGGCTCGAATCCATCCACTGCTGCATATGTGGGCGATTCGCCGGGAGACATGCTGGTTGCCCATAACGCGGGGGTGTTCCCGCTGGGCGTCAGTTGGGGATATCGATCGCGGCCAGACCTGGAATCAGCTGATGCGGGGTTCGTCGCCGATACGCGCTCCGAGCTCGCCGAATTCATTGCCGCGCACTCCCTGTAACTGATTGTAGGAACCGCTGGCCCCTAAATGTGTGCAGCGCGTGACGAAAACCACCGCATCATGTGTGCATGACCTTAAAATGCTGTGTGCACATTGTTGTAGACGGGCGTAGGCGGACAGAGTGCTCACACGGGGATGATACAATCCTCGGGTCGATTTTGAGGAGTAAGCATGACCCCAAAGCACGTTAGCCACGACGCGAATGCTTCGCTGGGCGAAAACGATATCCCTTCCATTTCCACCGATCCGTATTCCACGACGGCGGAGCCGGGGGCATTTCGTGCTGCCTATGTACCGCAGAGCGGCGCTTCAAACGGATCCGGACACGGTCGTTCGACGGCGTCGTCCAATCCGTATTCGCGCAACAATGCCTCGCATTACGCCGTTAAGCCCAAGAAGAAACATCGCCGCGGAAAGAAGATCGCGCTTGTAACCTGCCTGGTGTTGGCAGTCGTGCTGGTGGGCGTGGGCGTTGCTGCAGCGCTTTACGTGAACAACCTCGATAGCCAGATGGCCGAACAAGACACCGAACAGGCCGCAGCTATTCAAGAAGAGCTTACTACGCCCGTTTCCGACGAGCCCTTCTACGTGATGCTCATCGGTTCGGACACGCGCGATGACGGCACGGGGCAGCGCTCCGATACCAACATCGTGGCGCGCGTCGACTTGAGCACCGCCACGGTCACCCTGATCTCCATTCCGCGCGATACCGCCATCGACCTCGATGGGTATGGAACCCAGAAGTTCAACGCGGCCTATAACTACGGCGGTGCGGCAGGGTCCATCAAGGAAGCCAAGGAGCTTTTGGGCGTCGATATCTCCCACTATGCCGAAATCGATTTCAACGGCGTGGTCGATCTGATCGACGCGCTCGGCGGTGTGGAGGTGGACGTTCCCATGGAAATCACCGACGCTGATGCGGGCGGTCATGTAGACCAAGGCCTGCAGACCCTCGACGGCGAACACGCTCTGATCTTCGCGCGGTCGCGTTCTTACACCACCGGCGACTTCCAGCGCACCACCAACCAGCGCATCCTCATCGAAGCCGTTATCAACAAGATCATGAGCCTGCCTGCCACCGAACTTCCCGGCATCGTTCAGAAGATGGCGGCTTGCGTTACCACCGACATGAAGGTGACCGACATCGTCGGATATGCCCAGGCGTTCCAGAAGGCTGGAAACCTGACCATGTATTCGGCGCTTATTCCTTCGACCACTGCCGACCTCGACGGCGTTTCGTACGTGGTGTGCGATACCGCGCAACTTTCCAAAATGATGACGGCCGTGAACGCTGGAGAGGACCCGGCGCCTTATTCCACCGACTACACGGTGAGCAGTTCGGCCGAAGCCGATGCGAGCGGTGCCGAGGCAACGCCGGTCTACTCCTATTCCGATACCGGCGAGTCGTTTGACTGGAACAGCACCGATTACGACCCCTATGCCACGGGAGAGGTGTCTAGTTCGTCGTCCTATGGAACCGGCTATGACGCTTCAGGGTACAGCGGTTACGATACGTCTGGATATTCATCCAGCGGCTACGGCACCGGGTATTAGACGGAAAGCAGCATATGGCGCGAGGGCCCCGGATGGGGCCCTCATTTTATAAGTTGGCAAGGGTGTGCCAAGAACTGCCCGGTAAATGCCATCCCCGGACGGGGCCCTCTTTTATGGGTTGGCAAGGACGGGAACCGGGTTAGACGATGGTTTGTTCCTTCGACCCCATCTCGCGCGCTTTGCGCCACAGGCCGCTCAAGGCGTCATCGGGCACTTCCACGGGGGCCACGGTGGGGGCCGCGGGGGCGTCGAAGGCCGCCGCGCAATGCGGGCAGCGGGTGGCGCCTTCCTTCACTTCTTCAAGGCAATAGGGGCAATGCGGAGCGATTTTATGCTGTTGGTTGCTGGCAGCCTCCAGCCGCTTTTGCGCGGCGCCCAATCCGCGCACCATGAAGAAGACCGCGAAGGCTACGATGAGGAACTGGATGCATGCATTGACGAAGTTGCCCAGATTGATGACATCTTCGCCCACAGGGATAGTGAGGCTGGAAAACGCGACGTCGCCCGTGAACAAGCTGATGAGCGGCGTGAAGATGTCGTTGACCAGCGAATTGATGATGCTGGTGAATGCGCTGCCGATTATGACGCCGACGGCCAGGTCGATGACGTTTCCGCGGTTGATGAATGCTTTGAAATCGCTGAAGAATGCAGACATGGGAGCTCCGTTTGAATGTGTTGTGCTGAGTGATTCAGATATGCGGAGAGCATACGTTACGGCTGCTAGAATAACCAAAGAGCCCGAACCGGCGCAACCGAAGCCGCCGGGCCCTGCATCGCTCCTCCATTTACTTGATTACGAGGTCGAATTCGCCGTATGCCGAAAGTCTATTCCCAAACCGTGCCCTTGGGCGTGTCCGCCCTGGACGCCTTCTGCGCTTTGGAAGGCGAGTTCACCGACCAGTTCGTGTATTACCGCAAAGATGCGCCGGTACGTTGCCTGGGCTTGGGGCGCTGCGTCGCTTTGGGCGGCATGGACGAGCTGGATTGGCAGTCCGCACAAGCCGATGCGCATGCTCCGGTGTGCTTTTCATTCAAACGATTCGACGAGGGCAACCCCGCGCCCGTCGATGATCTTTCCAATTCGTTCCCGCATCTGCGCTTCCTGTTGCCCGAAGTGGTGATAATCCAAGATGACACGGGAATTTATTTGCAGGTTAACAGCTTGGGCCCCGTATACGAAGGACGCGTCGACCGCTTTGTGCGACGCTGCCGCGAAGCGGGTGCCGCCCAAAGACGTTCGATCGCGTATCGCTTGAGCGCGGACGACCCTGCAGCATGGGCCGCCCAGGTGGAAGCAGCGCTGGATGCCATCGGCGCCGGCGGTGTGGAAAAGGTTGTGCTCAGCCGTCGGATCCGTCTGGATGCCGAAGCGCCTTTCTCTTCAAAAGACTTGCTGGTGAACTTGATCGACGGTCCGGCGCAGGGCACGGTGGTGCTGTACCGCTATGGTGATGTTTTCTTTTGCGCCTGCACCCCCGAGCTCTTGGTGCGCAAGCGCGGCGATGCCGTCGAGAGCATGTGCCTTGCGGGCACCTGCCCTTCGTCGTCCGACGAAACGGAACGCCGTCGTGCCGCCGACGAGCTGCTGCACGACGACAAGAACCTGCGCGAACACGCCTTCGTGGCGAACTTCGTGCGTCAAGTGTTTGAGCGCAACTGCTATGACGTCGACATTCCCGCCGTTCCTTCGATCTTGACCTTGCCCAACGTCCAGCATCTTCGCACGCCGGTGCGCGCTCGCGCGCTTGAAGGACGCAGCCTGCAAAACCTTGCCGGGCAGTTGCATCCCACCCCCGCCCTGGCCGGCTCCCCGGTAGGTGAGGCCCTGATGGCCATTCGCCGCATCGAGGCATGGAATCGCGGTTTCTTCGGCGGAAGCATGGGTTTTGTGGATGCCGCCGGCGACGGGGAATTTTCGGTGGCCATCCGTTGCGGCGTGTTCGATGGCGTCACGGGCTGGCTGTTTGCGGGATGCGGCATCGTGGCTGGAAGCCGCGCCGCCGATGAACACGACGAGATCGACATGAAGCTCAAGGCCATCCTTTCCGCTTTCGATGGAGGCGACCGATGAACGAACTGCCCGACAACGAACAGCCTACTTCGCGTTTCGATCCGCTTGCTCCGCCGTCTTCTGCGGAGCCTCCTGCGCCCACGAGCGATGCCGCCTCGGCCTTCGTCGACGCGTTCTTCTCGCAGCTGCAGCGCTGCGGCGTGCGCGATGTGGTGGTAAGCCCGGGCAGCCGTTCGACGGCGCTTGCCTGCAAAGCATACGAGCGATTCGACAATATCCATGTGGATGTGGACGAGCGCGGTGCCGCCTTTTATGCGTTGGGCATGGCCAAGGCCCAAAAGCGCCCCGTGGCCGTGATATGCACCAGCGGCACGGCAGTGGGAAATTGGATGCCTGCCGTACTGGAGGCCGAATCAAGTCGCGTGCCCCTTTTGCTGCTTTCCGGCGATAGGCCGCCGCGCCTGCAGGGTCTGGGCGCTCCGCAAACCTGCGACCAGCTCAAGCTGTTCGGCGACCATGTGAAGAAGTTCGTCCAGATGCCGTTGCCCTCCATTGAGCGCTCGGCCATCAAATTCGCCCAGCAGACGGCGTTGGAGTGCTGTACGGCGGCTTACGGTGCGGTTCCGGGTGCGGCCAGCTGCGACGGCGGCCCGGTTCACGTGAACTTCCCCTTTGACGAACCGCTCATGCCTTCCCCGGGCGTGGCGGAAAGCCTGGGCACGGGTCTGCCTGCCAACGTAACGCCGGACCAGGCCATCGGCCCGCGCGATGCCGCGGGGCTGTTCGCCCAGATGAAGGACAGGCGCGTGGTGGCGCTTTGCGGCGAGGGAGCCTGCAATTCGGCGGGCGAAGCGAAGTTCTTGCTTGAATTCTCGCGCAAGCGCAACATCCCGCTTTTGGCCGACCCGCTTTCGGGGTTGCGCCAGTTCGATGACCCCAACATCATCGATCATTACGACGGCATTTTTGGGAAGGGCGACGACCCTTCGGTCGACGTCATCGTCCGATTTGGGCGTTGGCCCATTTCGAAGCGGCTTACCACGGCGTTGGCGCAACAAGAACCCACGCAGATCGTGGTGGATATGCGCGACACCCGCGATTTCACCGCGCAGACC
>JAXGTO010000011.1:0-60508 GCA_040774885.1 Eggerthellaceae bacterium
AGTGTGGGACGCCGATTCGGGCACTTACGTGCTGGGCGGGTCGCCCTACCGCGTGGAGTACTGGTTCGGCGACGGCAGTACCTATGCCGAGGCCACTACCGACCGCGTGAACAAGATAGACCTGACGGGCCATGCCTTCACGGCAGCGGAAATCACAGCCATGGAAAAATCCTTCTACGGGTACAGCTTGGCTGAAACCGACCCGCTGGAATACAGCACCGACGATGGGGCTACATGGAACACGTTTGCGGCAGGGGATGTGCTGCCTGCCACCACGGATACCTCCCAATACCGCATCCGCGTGAAGTACGATCGCGTGACGAACAAAGTCGATTTCGCAACCGAAGACCCGAACCACGGAACCATCACCAACGGGGATTCCCAGTCTGTGGCTACGGGCGATACGGCGGCTGCCGGTGTGGGGACCTACCCGGTCGACGACTGGTTTTTCATCGGGTGGCACTATTCGATGGCCACCGACACATCCGGCGGTACCAAGACCGGCTATATCTACGACTACACCAAGCTCACCATCGAGGGTGCCACAACCTTCACCGCGATGTTCGCCGAGCAGCCGTTCGTGAGCGCCATCACATCTGGCGGCGGATCGTTGGCGGTGGGCAAGGGGACCGCCGAGGTGCCCACTATCACGGATGGCACCCTTTCCGATTCCGTGGAATGGGATCAAGGAACCTCTCAAAGCTACAGCGCCACCGTTGCACTGCGCGCCAACCCCCATTACCACATCAAGGCGATCACGGTCATCCGGCCGGCCGAGGCTTCCCAAGACAATTCGACGGCCATCGACCTTGCTAACACCAGCACTGCGCAATATCTCAACCCTGACACCACCACCGGGGCCAGCGCAACGCTCATGTTGAACGGAAGTGCCACGGACAGCACCTATGGCACGCTTTCCATAACCGGGTTGCCCAAAGCGGCCAGCGTCATCGTGGAATACGAGCCCGATACCACCTACAACGTCAAGTTCTACAGCTTCAACGGCGTTTCCACCGACCTGTTCGAGACGCATAGCGGCTTGTATGATGGCGACAAGATCGGCGCGCCGCCCACGGCGGTCCCCACGCGCGACGGCTACAACTTCATGGGCTGGACCACGGATCCGGATGCCGACCCCGACAGCGGGGCACGGGCGAACTATGACGAAGGTACGCCCATCGACGGAGCCGACCAGACGTATTACGCCCTCTGGCAGAAGATCGGCGACAAAACCTACACCTACAATGTCGAAATCTTCAAGCAGAACGTCGGCAGCACGAACAAAGATGACAAGAGTCAATACACGCTTGACAGTTCTACCAGCGTCTCGATCTATTCATCGGGCGGGACCGTCACCGAAACGCCTTCCACGCTGGTCGGCTATACCTACTATGCCGACATTTCGAATGCGAGCGGCACGGTGACCACCACGCCCATCCTGACGTTGCGTCTGTACTACACACGCAATGGCCCGTACAGCCTGTCGCTCAAAGAGGCCGATGGTACCGACGTGGCCGGCGTTACCACCCCGCAGTCAAGAAGCTATGACGAGGCGCTGGGGCTTTCTTCCGAGGCGAACACCCCGGCCAAGGCCGGCTACACTTTCGACGGTTGGTATTACGACAAGTACTTCGTCAATCCGGTGGGGTCCGATGACCTTATGCCGAACAACGACCTGACCGTCTATGCCAAATGGATTACCGACGACCGCCCCGGCACCATCAAGGTGACCAAGACGACAGCGGGCGCCTATGCCGATAAGACCAAGGACTTCTCGTTCACCATCAGCTATACCAAGCTCAACGATGATGGATCTACGGAGGCGGTGGTCGACGAAGCACATACGCTGAGTGACGGCGAGTCGTTCAGCGTCAATGATGCCGTGCTGGGCGATGCGTATTCGGTGACCGAAACGAAAGACGCCAACTACGCCGTAAGCGAGAATCACACGGTGCCTGCGGGTGGGTCGGCCACCGAAAGCACCGATGCACAGGGCAACCTGACGGTTTCGGGCACGGTGGCATACGGCACCACGCAGGTTGATTACACCAACACCCTTTCGGGCGTTGTTCCTTCGGGTATCGCGGATGGGATGTCGGGTTGGCTGTGGGTGCTCATTCCGCTGGCGGTGTTCGCCGTCTGGGCGGGCATGCGCTACCGTCAACGCAAAGCACGTGCTGCCGGCAGCACGTCAAACCCCACGTCCCGCTGATGCGCGCGCAGATAGGCGCCGCGTCACCCCAGTAAAACACGCACTGCCGGAATCGCGTCGATTGCGTTTCTCTAGCGCGATCTATCCTTGTGTGTCAGCGCTCGTAGAGGACCGCTTCGAGCGGCTGGAGCGCTCCCGGTTGGCTTTCGCCGTATGAAGAGGTCACCAGCGTTGCGGACTCCACCAATGATTCGTCGTAATACGCCGGCGTGGTGGTGAAGTTGACCAGAACGATGGCCGTCTTGCCGTTTGCCGTTCGTGCGTAGGCGTAGATCTGCTGGCTGTCTTCCAGCAGCTCGCGGTAATCGCCGGCCGTCAGCTCGACCATGCTGGAGCGCAGGGCGGCCAGTTTGCGGTACCACGAAAGGACGGATGCGGCATCGGCGTTCTGACTGGCCACGTTGCAGGTTTGGAAGTCGCCGTGCAGGGGCAGCCACGGCTCGACGGTCGAAAAGCCCGCGTGCTCCGAAACGTCCCACGGCATGGGCGCGCGAGCGTTGTCGCGGCTGAAACGCTGCACGGCCGCAAGCGCCTGCTGGGTGGAAAAGCCCTCCGAAAGCGCGAAGTCGTATTGTGCCTTCGAAAGAACATCGTCATAGTCGTCGATGGAAGGCAGCGCGCCGTTGGTGCAGCCGAGCTCTTCCCCCTGATAGATGAAGGGCGTTCCGCGCAGCGTCAGCAACACCATCCCCATGGCCTTGGCCGCGCTGACGGTATCGGCGTCTGGTGCGAAGAAGTTGTTCACCGAACGCGGGTGGTCGTGGTTCTCGAAGAAGATCGGGTACCAGCCGTCATCCTCCGTCGCCTTTTGGACGGATGAAATAGTGTCTTTCAGGTCGGTGAGTTTCCAGTCGACCGAATAGCACCACAGTTCGGCTTTGCCCACGGGAACGTGGATGTGATCGAACCCGAACAGCATGTCGAATACGCCGTCGCGCCCAATCCAGCGCGGCAGATCTTCGGGCGGGATGCCGTTGGCTTCGGCCACGGTGAACACGTCGCGCCCCGCCACCGTGCTCCATTTGAATTCCGTCAGGAAATCGAGGATTCCATCGACGGCGGTGGTCATGGAGCGCACGTCGATCGTGCCGTCGGCGGCGTCCGGCGTTCCGTCGACGAAGACGGCCGGCTTCTTTATGTAGACGATGGCATCCACGCGAAAGCCGCCGACGCCTTTGTCCAGCCAGAACTTGGCCACATCGTAAAGGGCTTCGCGCACATCGGGGTTTTCCCAATTGAGGTCGGGCTGAGAGGCTCCGAAGGTGTGCAGGCAGTACTGTTTGCGCGTGTCGCTCCAGCGCCAGGCCGACCCGCCGAAGGCGCTGCGCCAATTGGTGGGCGGCTTGCCGTCTTTCGCATCGCGCCAGATGTACCAGTCGGCTTTTTCGCTGGTGCGGGATGCTTTGGAATCCAAAAACCAGGCGCACTGGTCCGACGTGTGGTTGAACACCAAGTCCATGACCACCTTCATGCCCAATGCATCCGCCTTGGCGATGAGCTCATCCATGTCGTCCATGGTGCCGAAGCGCGGGTCGATGGCGTAGTAGTCTTGCACGTCGTAGCCGTTGTCTTTCATGGGAGAGCGGTATATGGGCGTGAGCCAGATGGCGCCGACTCCCAACGATGCCAGGTAATCGAGCTGGCCGATGATTCCCCGCAAAGTGCCCGTGCCCTGCGCGCCGGTGTCGCGGAAGCTCTTGGGATAGATTTCGTAGACTATCGCTTTCTGCCACCAGGCAAGATCGTCCGAAGCATCCCGAGGTTCCATCTCACTCCCTTCGCGCACGTGGGCCGCACCTTTGCGAGCGGCATCGAATCCACTATAGAACCTGTCGGCCAAACGGTGCAAACGTCATGAAAAGACGATGATTGATGCACCTAGCTGGCGCTCTATGGGGAAGGGAGGCGGACGCCATGGGCGCAGCGATCGAGACAATGCCGCCTTGCCGGCGTTTTGCGGGGGAGGGAGTGCAACGGGAAGCTCAGGCGGTGTGCACGGCTATCGCCTGCGCCAACCAGTCGGCCAGGCCGGGGGCAAGGGCCTCGTAGTGGGCGCGGAAGCGCGGGTCGGCGGCGTAACCTTGCCCCAACTGGGCGTAAACCTCGTCGGTGTAGAAGTCTCCGAATTTGCCCAAGTAGGCGTGATGCTCTTGCACCAGGGCTTGAGCGGCAGCGCCGTCAGGGGTCTCGCCCGCTTTCAGGCATTCCGCCATGCGCTGATGGATGGCTTCCAATCCGGCGTTCAAATCGTCGAATCCTTCCTTGTCCAATTCCTTCACGGCGTCGTAGCGCTTTTCGTAGGCCTCATCGCCGAAGCGCTCGCGCATCTCGGTTCCGTATGCGGCGTCGTTTTCTTCCAGTTCTTTTTTGACAAAGGGATCGAGTTTTTGTTGGGCGGTCATGCGACCACCTCCGTTCTGTGCGTCTAGCGTTTTGTCTATCAGGGAAAGGATGGTATCGATCCGGTCGCGCTTGCGCTGCAGCGCAGTGCGTTGGCGGGTCAAGGTCGAAGCCGAATCGGCTCCTTCGTTCAGGGCCCGGCGTATTTCCTCGATGGGCAGTTCCAGTTCGCGGTACAGCAATATCTGCTGCAGTCGGTCGACGGCAGCGTCATCGTAGACGCGATATCCGTTGGCCGCGCGCTGCGGTACCAGCAACCCGCTTTCGTCGTAGAAGCGCAAGGTGCGCAGGCTCACGCCCGACATCTTCGCCATCTGCCCGATGGAATATCCTTGTTCGCTCATCGCATTCCTTTCCACAAGGCAGAGCATAAACCCTTCCGTAACGTAAGGGTCAAGAGGTTGTGCAAAACGATATACTGGGAAGACTTCGACAGCAAGGAGACGAATCTTGTCCCGCACTCTCTACATAGACGCCGATGCCTGTCCGGTAACCCGGGAAGCGCTTGCCGCCGCCCGACGCGCGCACGTGCCCGTGGTCATTGCGGGCAACACCACGCAGAACCTCGAGCGCCACATAAAACCGGGCGATCCGCGCAGCGCCGATACGGCGCACGGCGGATTCTGGGTGGACGTGCTGCAGTGCGGCGTAGGGGCCGACAGCGCGGATTTCGCCATCGTGGAATGCCTGCAGGCGGGCGATGTGGTGGTAACGCAGGACATCGGCTTGGCCGGCATGGTTTTGGGGCGCGACGCCGCCGCCATCGGCGTGCGCGGCCGCGTGTACGAAAAGGCGACCATCGACATGCAGCTGTTCATCCGCCATGAAGAAAAGAAGGTGCGTCGTTCGGGCGGCCGCACCAAGGGTCCCGATGCCTTCACCGAGGAAGACCGCGAGCGCTTCATTGCGAATCTCACCAGGCTCCTGGAAGCCTGAGTGCGCAATTTCAGGGTGCAAGGTCTTGAGCGGCGCTGGCGCAGAGCGCATTCTGATCGCCAATGGGTGGATGCCGGCCAGCTTTTCGCCTCCGTTTATCTGCTCTTTGCTCCAGCCAGTTTTTGGATGATGAGGCAAAAGAACCCAAAACGTGATGCGCGCTTATCGAACATATTAGGAAATAAGATTACAGAGTTATATGAATAACAGATAACCAAGTAACGAGAATAGGTATGAGCCCAGGTATTGAATGGTTGAGGCGGTCGATTTAATATCCTACTAAACAAATAGGAAATATCGATCGAAACCGCAGGAAGGACCACCATGCCTGATTTTCTGAACAAGGGTTACCATTTCGAAACCCTGCAATTGCACGTCGGTCAAGAAGAAGCTGATCCAGCCACCGACTCACGGGCCGTTCCCATCTACCAGACCACGTCGTACGTGTTCCATGACTGCCAGCACGCCGCCGATAGGTTTGCTCTGAAAGACGCCGGCAACATCTACGGTCGCCTGACCAATTCAACCCAAGATGCGTTCGAACGGCGTATCGCTGCACTTGAAGGAGGGGTTGCGGCACTGGCAACGGCATCCGGTGCGGCGGCCGTCACGTACGCTATCCTCAATTTGGCGCAAGCCGGTGACCACATCGTGGCTGCAAAGACCATCTATGGCGGAACGTTCAATCTGCTGGAGCACACGCTCCCAGCCTACGGAATCACTACGACGTTCGTCGATCCCGATGAAGCGGGATCGTTCGAGCGCGCCATCCAGGACAATACCAAGGCGCTGTTTGTCGAATCTTTGGGCAATCCGAATTCGAACATCATCGATATCGAACAGGTAGCGAAAGCAGCCCACGACCATGGCATTCCTTTGGTGGTGGACAACACGTTCGCCACTCCGTATCTTCTGCGTCCTTTGGAACACGGCGCCGACATCGTCGTGCATTCCGCTACTAAATTCATCGGCGGGCACGGCACGGCAGTCGGCGGGGTCATCGTCGATGGCGGATCATTCGATTGGGTTGCCAGTGGAAAGTTCCCTCTGTTGGTGGACCCCGACCCCAGCTATCACGGCATCAGCTACGCCAAAGACGTGGGTCCGGCTGCTTTCGTTACCCGTATTCGCGCCATTTTGCTTCGCGACACGGGGGCGACCCTGTCGCCCGTCCATGCCTTCCTCTTTATCCAGGGGCTCGAAACCCTTTCGCTTCGCGTAGAGCGTCATGTTCAGAATGCCCTCAAGGTGGTTGACTATCTCAACCGTCACCCCCAGGTCGATCACGTCAACCATCCGTCGCTTCCCGGTCATCCCAATCATGAGCTCTATCGCCGGTATTTTCCCCATGGCGGCGGCTCGATATTCACCTTCGAAATCAAAGGGGATGATGCGACGGCTCGCGCCTTCATAGATCATCTCGAGATCTTTTCATTGCTGGCAAACGTCGCCGATGTCAAGTCTTTGGTAATTCATCCCGCATCCACCACTCATGCGCAGCTTTCAACTGAAGAATTGCTGGACCAGGGGATTAAGCCCACTACCATACGGTTGTCTATCGGCACCGAGCATATCGACGACATCATCGCCGACTTGGATCAGGCGTTCGCCGCCGTGCAATAAACGGCGGTGGTTCTGTTGTCTGGCGGGTCGCTCTACGAAAGAAACTCCGACAAATCGGTATGAAGCATGCCTTCGGCCTCGGCCGTCCAGTCCTCATCGCGTGTTTCGGTGAACAGGAATCCGTACGTCCCCATTTTGGCGATGTCGGTCTGCCGCAATTCCATCACTCGACGGAAGCGGGCGCGCAAGGCATCGTAGTCGAACGAACCGCTCTTTTGCACGATTTCGGGCGACGTGGTGAGCAACATCATAGTGTACGAAAGCCCGTCTTTGCCCGCCAGCACCTGATTCCAGTTCGGGCGCTTGTCGTCCAAGAACATCTGATAGGTTTTGAACCCGTAGGCGAAATACGACAGGTCGGTGGTGCACAGCCCCGCAAAGCGCAGCGGATTGAATTCGATGGGGATGATGCGCCCGCCGCCGTCGACGCGTACTTCGGCGTGGACGGGGAAATCGGACAGCCCGAGTATGCCGTTGCAGTCATCCAAGAACCGCGTCATCGGCTCCAACTGCGTTTCGATGACGCGCTTGGAAGTGTAGTAGAGCCGATCGGACACATCGTCGGCGCTGGCGAAATCGTGCTTCAAGATGTCCAGCACCACGGCGCGGCCTTCTGAATCGAAGTAGGCGTCGATGGCGTATTCATCGCCCTGCAGATAGCCTTCTACCAAAAAATCGGCGTCACTCACCACGCTCGAATCGTATACGTCGTTCCAAGAATCGGACGTGCCGCGGATGTCTTGCACGGCAGAACGCCAATCGTCGGCACTGAACAGCGGATAGATGCCCAAGCTGAAAAATCCGGTCGAGGGTTTGAGCACGGCGGGGTAGGTGAGCGTTTCGGGGTCGACCGCATCGAGTTGCGAAGCGGGGTATTCCCGAAACAGGTAGTCGGGGAAAAGCGGCGCCAGCGCTCGGCGAAAGCCCGCTTTGTCTTTGAGCAGGGCGATTCCCCGCTGCGTGCTTTCGCTGCACCAAGGTTTGGCGCGGTCGAGCTGGGCTTCCGAAAGCGCGATCACCCTCTTTTGCGGGCAGGGGTCTGTGGTGGCGATGGCCAGGCCGGCTCCCGATTGCTCGAGCTGGCGGGCCGCCTCGTTGTCGAGCACCGGATGATGGCTTGTCTCCAGGTAGTCGAGGACTTCGGACGACACCATCGAATCATCGAGGACGAACATAGTGAATCTCCCTTTCCCTTGCACGCAGGCTTTACGGGTTCGCGCGCGGCATCTTCCACGGCTTTCGCTTGCGGGCATCGTCAGTGCCGATGGACGGCGCCAGCGTCAATAATGCTTAAATCGAAGCCGGTGGCATTGCGTCGTAAATCGCAATCAATCGCCAGCCGGATCAGCCTACGCCAGTCCGATTGGTTGGGCAAATCGCTGTTGGCCAGACAATGCGACCAATTCGCCTACACGGGCGTTCCCGCGCCGAAGAGCAATTCGTGCTCCGGCCCGGTAAGCGCATCGCGCGCCTGGTCGCGCAGGTTGTTCATGCCGCTCAAGAACTGACGGTACATCACCACGGTAAGGTAGCGGCCCATGGGCGTCAGCGTGAGCGCTTCGGCATCGTCTTGGTCAAATGCCCCGTTCAAGCGCATGAATGCCATTTCGACAGGCAGCCCGGCATCAAGCGAGCAGCCGAATTCGCGCTCGAAGCGCTTCTTGTCCAATCGCAGCTTGTACAGGTCGAGCAAGAACCGGTAGCGCATCAGGTCGCGGCGGCTGAGGACCGTTTTGCCCATGATTGGCATGTGGCCTGCGGCGATTGCCTCGTTGTAGTCGTTGATGCTGAAGTCGTTGACATACAGGCATCCGTCCAGATGGGTGATCGACCCGCTGCCGATGGCCGGGTATTCGTCGTACGAAACCTGGTATTCGTCAATCTGCTGCGCGTCTTCAACCTGGCCGCAATGGCCGTCTTCGCCCGCGCGTGTGAAGGTCCACAGCGTCGAGCGGCGAAACATCGGATCGTCGCCGCCCGCCAGCACGCCATCCAGAATCTGGTAGTAGCGGTACTCGCGGTCGTAGTCCATCTTGCCCAACGTGGTGGCCATCTTGCGCGTGGTGGCGGCCGAAACGTACAGCGGAGAAAATGTGACTTGGCGGCATCCGCACGTGGCGATCTTTTCCAAGTCGGACATCAAGATATCTTCGGTTTGCGAGGGGAAGTTGAAGATCATATCCACGTTGAGCGAATCGAAATACGGCTCGGCCTCTGCGATGCGTTCCAAGATCTCGTCGCCGCTGCCGTATTTCTCATAGCGGTCCATTTGCTTGAGCAGGTCGTCGTCGAAACTTTGCACGCCCACGGAAAGTCGCTGCACACGGCCCTTGAGCTTGTCCAGGTAAGGCTGCGTCAAGTGGTTCGGGTTGGTTTCGGAAGCGACTTCCTTGATGGGGAAGACTTCGCGTGCCAAGTCGAGCGTTTCGCAAAGCTCGTCGATCATGATGGTGGGCGTTCCTCCGCCCACATAGATGCTTTCGAACTGATAGCCCAGGTCTTTGAGCATCAGCATTTCCTTGCGCATGCTCTCGAAATACGGGCCGGCGATTTCGGGATGGAACGGATAGCGGTTGAAGCTGCAATAGGGGCAAAGCCGCTGGCAGAAGGGGACATGCATGTACAGCATGTAGGGCTGGCCGGGGTTCGGGGGCGGCAGCATCGTGTCGTCGGTTCGGTTGAGCTTGAGTTCGCGCTGGGTCATGTTGTGGATGATGTTGGAAAGGAGGCGTTCGGATAGCAAAGTCGTAGTCTTTCTAGTGGTAGCGCGCATTTTAGGTGAGGCGCGCATTTGTGTGACAACGCTAGAGTAACGCAACCGCATCTGGCGCAATCGAATTTCTCAAAAAGGCCGCCATTCTACGGAATTTGTGGGCCAAAACGGATCTGCAGGGCAGTGATTTCAGCATAATGCCTGATGGCGATTTTTCTCAGGCCGCCCAAGTCGTAGAATGGCGGCCTTTTTGAGCAATCCGCGCCGCAGGTTCGTGAACCAGCCCCCGCTGCTTGGAAGCGCCTCGCTGCGGAAACGCTGGCATGCAGTTCAGCCACTTAGGAGCGGCCCGCGGTAACGCTCGCATGTGGATCCGTTGCTCGGAGGCGGCCTGCGGTAACGCTCGCATGTGATCCGTTGCTCGGAGGCGGCCTGCGGTAACGCTCGCATGTGGGCTCGTTGCTCGGAGGCGGCCTTCAACGACAAGTGGCTAGCGCAGGGTGGGGCGGTGCATTCGGCTCGAATTCCTTTACCGATGTGGATTCCTTTCGCTAATCGTTCTATGGTTTAACTAGTTAAACCGATGGACGAAAGGAGCGCCTCGCATGACCGAACTTCCCGAACATGAAGATGCAGAGTGCGTGAAGAACCGTCGCCTGCTATCCGCCCAATTCGAAACCCTGCGGCCCATTTTCGTGGCGATGGGCGACGAAACCCGCCAGCAGATCTTCACCGCTCTGCTTGAAAACGAAACCTGGGGCATGCGCGTTCCGCAGATAACGGAGTGCACGCATCTTTCTCGTCCGGCGGTTTCCCATCACCTGCAGATTTTGCTGCGGGCGGGCCTGGTGCGGGTGCGCAAACAGGGAACCATGAATTGGTACTCGGTGACCGCCGATATGGAAATCTGGACGGCGTTCAAGAACCTGGCCGACAACATCCATGCCGTCGTGACCAAAGCCAATAACGAACAGGAGCACTGCCGCTGATGCCTCATGTACCGTCCACGAATATCCAGTTGATAGCCAACAACGAACAGGAGCACTGCCGATGAACATCCAAGAAGCCATGAAAGCGCGCCATTCGGTGCGCAGCTATACGGAAAAGCCGCTTGACGAACAGGCCGTGGCCGCGCTGAACGAAGCCATCGCCCAAGCCAATGAGGAATCGGGCCTCAACATGCAGCTGGTGTGCGACGAGCCCAAGGCGTTCACCACGGGAATGGCCCATTTCGGAAAATTCTCGGGCGTGCGCAACTATTTGGCGCTGGTGGGTCCTGCGGGCAGGGGGCTCAACGAGGCTGCCGGCTATTACGGTGAGCGTATCGTGCTGGAAGCTGCCCGTCTGGGCATCGATTCATGCTGGGTGGCGCTCACGTTCGGCAAGGGGCAGGTCAAACGCCTGGTGGCTCCGGGTCAGAAACTCGCATGCGTGGTGTCGCTGGGCTACGGCGAAACCCACGGCAGTGCCCATAACAGCAAGCCCGCAGAAGAGCTGTGCCGCTGCGAAGGTGCAATGCCCGATTGGTTCGTACACGGCATGGATGCCGCCATGCTCGCCCCCACGGCCATGAACCAGCAGAAGTTCCGCATCACGTGCACCGGCCCCACCACGGCCCGTATCGAAGATCTGGGCGGATCGTATTCCGGCATCGACTTGGGAATCGTTCGCTATCACTTCGAGCAGGGCGCGGGAGCAGGTTCCTTCACGTGGGATGACGCGAAATGACAATAGAGGGTCAGCGCATACACGTGCTTCAGACCGGCGGCGTGTCGGTGGCGCCGGGGCTTCCCTTCAAAACGACGAGAAATCCGCTGGCGGCCCTGGGGTTGGGGCCGCGCAAGAATCGCATCCGCTTGCCGGTGAGTATCTACCTGGTGCAAGGTCCGCACGGCAACCTGCTGTTCGACACGGGGTGGGGAACAGCCATCCGCGGCAACCAGCGGGCATACCTGCACTTTCCCAACAACGTCCCCAACACGGGCGACCTGCCCCAAGGCCAAGAGATCACCACCCTTTTGGCGGGGTGCGGTGTGGCGCCGGCCGATATCGATACTATCCTCTTCAGCCACTTGGATCTCGATCACACCAGCGGCCTGCATGAAGTGGGTGCTGCCAAGCGAATCTTATGCAGTCGGGAAGAATACGATGCCGCCATGCGCAGCCATGTGCGCTACGTCAAGGAAATGTGGGCGGGTGAGCGTTTGGAGACGTTCGAATTCGCCGAAACCGGCTTCGGCCCGTTCGGGCGCTCGCTCGACTTGTACGGTGATGGGATGCTGCAGGCCGTGTGGCTGCCCGGTCATACCGCGGGCAGCACGGGTTTGGTGGTGACCGATCCGGCAAGCGGCCGCTTCGTTATCCTGGCGGGCGATTGCGGATATGCGCACAAGTCGTGGGAACAGATGATACAGCCGGGCTTGGCGGTCGATCGCGCAAAGCTGCAGACGTCGTTGAAATGGCTGCACGACCAAGCGAAAGACCCCAAATGCATCGACATCCTGGCTTGCCACGACGCAGAGGTGAAACCCCAGGTAATCGCCGTAAGCTGAGAAATCGTGAAATCGGGAAGGATGCCGGCGTCTCAGCCGCGCTTCCCTATCGCTGCTGTCAGGTGAAAGGTTGGGAGGGAGACGCGGCCGCTTTGCAAACGGCCGCATCTCGCATAAAGCTAGGCTATGGAATAGATGCGCACGTCGGGGTCGGCGTCCCAGGTGGGCTTGAGTCCTACGAACACGTCGTTTTGGAACAGTTCGCTGCTCAGATATGCTTGCGCATGCTCTACGCTATCGAATCCGTGAAGGACTTGGACATCTTCATCGCGGATTAGCAGGTCTTTTGTCATTGCGCCTTCAATGGTATCCAAGAAGGGGCCGCGGTAGTCGGTGTACACCTTTGCCGCTGCCGGACGGTTGGATTCCGAGATCTTCATCGTGATTTCCAGATACGCTTTCACAGCCATGACGGCCTCCTTCTGGCAGATGCCTTTGAGGCACTGCCGACGCTGATCGCCCGTTTTCGAGCTTGCGATAAATCTAGGCGTGCTGCTCTCTGTTTGAAAGACGTAAGCCAACGAATGAGCAACTATTGTTTTCAATAGCAACTACCGATTGCGTGGAGTAGAGCGTAGGATGGAAGCTGTTGGGAAAGGAAAGACCATGGCTTACAAACCGAAACTGGAAAAAGACATTCGCTGTCCGCTCGAATACGGACTGGACGTCTTCGGCGGCAAATGGGACTCGCGCATCATCTGCGTCTTGGCCGAAAAGGGGACGCTTCGCTACAGCGAACTGCGCGCCGATATGACGGATATCACTGACGCGGTGCTGGCCGCCACGCTCAAAAAGCTTATGGGCCACGGCATAATATCGCGTGAGCAATTCAACGAAATGCCGCTGCGCGTCGAGTACTCTCTTACGGAACGCGGGAAATCGGTCATTCCCATTCTGCAGAGCATTTGCAAATGGTCGGGTGCGTTTCGCCATGAGGAAACCGGCGAGGTTCTGCCGCAATGCCGCAAATGCGATTATTCGGCTCGATGATCGCAATTTGCGGCGGCGCGTTCTGACGAGCCGCTCAGTTCAACCAGAGCAACTCACTTCGACGCGGAAACCTATCATCCAGGCAATGCGACCGCTACCCTCGAATCATCAGGCGGATTCAAGGGAGCAAAAAGACGAGCGCAATCAGCATCATCATCGGTTTGGCCGTAGGCGCATGTCTTCCGGTGATGACCGGGTTGAACAGCGGCTTGAAGGGGATCATCGGTGCCTTTCCTGCCGCCTTGGTCTCGTTTTGCGTGGGCACGGCTACCGTCGTCCTGGTCTGCGCGGCATCGGGCAGCCTGACGGCGTCGATGCTGGATGGCGCGAAGGGCCAACCGGCATGGATATGGCTGGGCGGCGTGTGCGGAGTGGTGTTCACCACGGGCAACATCGTGTTCATGGACCGTATCGGCAGCGTGCAGACCGTTCTCATGCCCTCCATAGGTCAGGTGCTGGCGGGATTGTTGGTGGACGCTTTCGGTCTGTTCGATATGCAAGTTGTCCCGCTTTCGGGTTTCCGCGTGTTCGGGGCTCTTGTGGTTATTGCGGGGGCGGCGCTCGTCGTGGTGCGCCCGCGCTCGCTGAGTGAAACCAGTGGGCGCGCAACCGCAGAAAAGCCGGCAGCCAGTGGCTTCGGCGTTTGGTTCTGGCGCGTGCTCGGTGTGGTGACGGGGTCGTTCATGGCGTTTCAGACTGCCGTCAACGCCCGGTTGGGGGAAGTCGTCGGATCGAGCATCGTCGCATCTTTTGCCTCCTTTGCCGTGGGAACGGCGACGATCGCCATTGTCGTAGGGATAGGTGCGGTTGTGCGATGGTTGGTGGGCGGTGCACGTCCAGTGCGGCGCCGGGATTTTCCTTCTGCGCTGCACCCCCGCAATCTGTTCGGAGGCTGCTTTGCCGCCTGCATCGTGGTCGGAAGCACATCTTTGGCGCCCGCGATAGGAACGGGAATGGTTGTCGTGCTGTCATTGGCCGGCCAGTTGGCAACGAGCTCCGTGATCGATGGGTTTGGTTTGCTGGGGGCCGTTAAGCGGCCCATAACACCTCAAAAGGCAGTTGGCCTGGCGCTGGTTCTGATCGGCGTCCTGTTGGTTCACGGCGCGCTTTGAGCTTCGGGCTTTTGCGGGCTGTTGACGCCGCCTTCGTCTTTGACGCTACAACTTGAAGTTCGCTTTAAGTCAAGCGGGAATTGAAAATAATTTCCGTGCGCAATTCAATACGGATTCTGCTTGAAGTGGCTGCGGGCAAACGCTTTGGCGGGAGAGAAGAGGCGAATAATTCTTGACGCAGCACGCGAAGGTTGTACTATCAACCATGTAGTTGATAGTACAACCGAATGGAAAGCGCCATGGATCCCAGTAGACGGCAGATAACCAAGATCGCCCGCGAAGTGGGCAAGTTCACCCAGCGCACCCTGCGTGCGGAAAGCATCGGCCCGGCGGAACTCGATACCATCCACGTCATCCGCAAAAACCCTGGCACCACCCAAGCCGAGGTGTGTAAAACGTTGGGGACCGACAAGGCCGCGATGGCGCGCCAAGTGGCAAATCTGGAAGCCAAAGGCTATGTCGAACGCCGCGAAAACCCAGCTGACGGGCGCTCGAAGCTGCTCTACGCTCTTCCCGCTGCCGATCGGTTGAAAGACTCGAAGGCCCATATCGAGGCCACGTGCTACCAATGGCTGTTGGATGGGTTGGACGAAGAGGACCGTACGGAATTCTGCCGTCTGCTCAACGAGGTCTACCTGCGCTCGAAAACGGAGAGCAAGGCAGGATTCCCCCATATGGAACAAGCTGTGAATCAGGAGGGGTCCGCAGATGCGCGCTAGCCGGGACGACGAGTCGAACGTGGCCGCCAAAAGCAAGAAAGCCGCTTCCCCAGCACCTGCCTGCGAGTCGGCGTCGGTGCCTTCCGCATCTGCGCCTTCGCCCGCGCGTTCCGTCAAACCGTATGCGTTCATCGTGGGGTTCGGCGTGGTGAGCATGCTGATGGACGTGGTGTACGAAGCGGCGATTTCCGTGCAGGGACCGCTGTTGGCATCGTTGGGCGCCAGCGCGTTCATCGTAGGGTTGGTGAGCGGCTTGGGCGAAGCCACCGCCTTGGCGGGGCGCCTGTTCAGCGGGCCGTTGGCCGACCGCACGGGTCGCTATTGGCTGTTCGCCATCTTGGGATACGCCGCTACGGCGGTGGCCGTGCCTGCCATGGGATTCGTGGGCAGCCTGGGCGCCGTGGCGTTTTTGGTGGTGTTCGAGCGGTTCGGCAAGAGCCTGCGCACGCCCAGCCGCGATGCCATGTTGAGCCATGCGGCATCGGCGGTGGGCCGCGGCAAAGGGTTCGCCCTGCACGAAGTGATGGACCAGATCGGCGCCATGGCCGGACCGCTCATGGTGGCGGCGCTGTTGTCGGCCACCAACAACGACTACCGCGTGGCTTTGGGCGTGCTCATCATTCCGGGCACGGCGGCCATCTGCGTGCTGTTGGCGTTGCGGCATCGCGTTCCGCGCCCCCAGGTGTTCGAAACGCAAGACGTTGCCGCGGACCGGGGAAGCGAGGGTCGTGAGCCCGCTGTTGCCGATTCCGCTGCCTCTGATTCCGGTGCAGTCGGCTCTGCCGCTGTTGCGTCGGCCGCCGCTGCCGCCGTCGCTACAACCGATGAGTCTTCGTCGGCCACCGCCGCCACGACGGCCGACGACCCTTCGCAGGCGCCCACGCGTCGCGTGGCAATGCGCCAGCTGCCGCACCTGTTTTGGCTGTACACGGCGGCTTGCGGAATCATGCTGGCCGGCGTGGCCACCTTCGGCGTGCTTTCCTTCCACATGATCAACGTCGGTCTGGCCGACGATGCCGCCGTGCCGGTCATCTATGCGGTAGCCATGGGAATCGATGCCGTGTTCGCCGCCATTTCGGGCGTGCTCTACGACAAGCTGGGAACCCGCGTGCTGCTGGTGCTGCCGTTTCTGTGCGTGGCCATCCCGTTTTTCGCATATACGGAAAACCTGGTGGCGGTTATCGTGGGCGTGGTGTTGTGGGGCGCCAGCTTGGGCATTCAGGAATCCACCATGCGCGCCGCCGTGAGCGAGATGGTCAACGTGCGCCTGCGCGCCACCGCCTATGGCATGTTCAGCGTGGCGGTGGGCATCGGAAGCCTGGTGGGCGGCGTGGTGGCCGGTGCGCTCTACGACGTGAGCGTGCCCGCGCTCATCGGCTATGCGGTGTGCGTGGAAGCGGTCGCATTCGTGCTGCTGTTGAAGGCTGTGGGCCGCAAGCGCCTTGCCTGACGCGGGGCCAGGAGGCAATTGTTTAGGGGCTGTTTATCCATTGCGCGTCCAGCGGTGGTTAAATTGAGGCGTCAACTTCCCGAAGGGGAGCAACTGCATGGATATCCGCAAGCGCCTTTCCATATCGAACACGGTGATGATCGTGGTGCCCGTGGCCATCGCGGCCGTGGTGGGCGCCGCATGCATCCTGGTGGTGTGGGAACTGATGACCGGCGGCACCGACATGGGCTCGGAGGCGTTCGAGGATTACCTGAAGGCCGGCGCATTGGCGCAGATGACCGAACAGGAGCTCAAGGCGGTCATCGTGCTGGCGGTCGCCGCGCTGCTGGTAGCCGTGCTGGCGGCGGTGCTCATCACCAACCGATTTCTCACCCGCTTTATGCTGCGCCATATAACCGAGCCGCTCGACCAGCTGGCCAGCGGCGTGGCCCAGGTGCGCGACGGCAACTTGGCGCACCGCATCGACTATGGGCAAGATGACGAATTCAAGCCCGTGTGCGACGCCTTCGACGACATGGCGCAGCGGCTTGAAGATTCAGTTGAGCGCGATCGGCGCGACGAAGAAGCCCGCAAGCAGCTCATCGCCGGCATATCGCACGACTTGCGCAGTCCGCTCACGTCCATCCGCGGATATGCGGAAGGGTTGCGCGACGGGGTGGCGGCCGCGCCCGAAGCGCAGCGCCGCTACGTGCAGACCATTCTGGACAAGACGGCGGACATCGAGCGCATGACCGCGCAGATGCTGGCGCTTTCCAAGCTCGATATGGAAGGCTATCCGCTGCATGAAGAGCGTCTTGACCTGGCCGATTGCGTCCGCGCATTCCTCAAGGCCGAGTCTTCCGATTTCGAGGCGCGGGGCATGGTCATCGAAGTCGATCTGGCCTCTGCCGCTGTTTTAGCCGATGCATCCGAGCTCGATCGCATTATGGGAAACGTGCTGGAGAACAGCTTGAAATACCGCAACGCCGACGAATCCCATGTGCGCGTTTCGACATCGGTGGCGGGGGAGCGTGCCGTGCTGAAGATGGAAGATGACGGTCCCGGCGTGGCGGCGGCAGACCTGCCGCACTTGTTCGATCCGCTGTTTCGCGCCGACGCGGCGCGCACGCGTTCGGGCGAAGGCAGTGGGCTCGGTCTGGCCATCGTGGCAGCTTCGGCCGAGGCCATGGGAGGTACGGCTTCGGCGGGTCCGTCGAGTCTTGGCGGGCTGTCCGTAACCATCGAACTGCCGGTTGTCGAAGGGGAGGAGCGCCCATGACCCGCATCCTCATCGTGGAAGACGACGCTGCCATCGCCGATCTCGAACGCGACTATCTTGCCATCGAGGGCATGGAGGTCGAAGTGGCGGCCGATGGCCCCACGGGGCTGGAAGCCGGACTGCACGGCGGGTTCGACCTGGTGGTGCTCGACGTGATGCTGCCGGGAATGGACGGCTTCGAGGTATGCCGGCGCCTGCGTCAGGCCACGGATGTCCCCATTCTCATGGTCACGGCGCGCCGCGAAGACATCGACAAGATCCGCGGCCTGGGTCTGGGCGCCGACGATTATGTTGAAAAGCCCTTTTCGCCCAGCGTGCTGGTGGCGCGCGTCAAAGCGCATCTTGCTCGATACGAAAGGCTGAAAGGGGAAACCGAACCGCGCAATCGCATCGTCATGGGCGATATCGAAATGGATACGGCCACGCGTCGCGTTACGGTGCGCGGGCAGGAAGTGGAACTCAAGAACCGCGAATACGAGCTGCTCGAGTTCCTCATGCTCAACCCCGACGTGGTGTTCAGCCGCGCGCAACTCTACGAAAAGGTTTGGGGCATGGATGCGCTCGGCGATTCCGCCACCGTGACCGTGCACATCAATCGTCTGCGCGAAAAGATAGAAGCAGACCCTGCCAACCCCAAGCATTTGAAAACTATATGGGGAGCCGGCTACCGCTTCCTGCCCTAGGGGTTTCTGGCGGCACAGGAGACGCGTCGGCCTTCGGTCATTGCGCGGAGGCAATTCCCTGCGGCCGCCGTGCCTCCTGCACTCGCCAGAAACCCCTAGGGCCGCTCCCGAGCGGCACAGGAGACGCGTCCCTTCGGTCATTGCGCGGAGGCAATTCCCTGCGGCCGCCACGCCCCCTGCACTCGCCAGAAACCCTTGGGTTTAGGAACTGTTTATCTGCGGTTCATCCTCGGTTCATTGGTGCGGCGCATCATCTTTCCCATAAACGGAAAGAAGGTGGCGGCGTGACCGGGATGGAACTGTCGATCCTCGACTTCATACAGCAGAACATGCGCAGCGGTTTCATGGATGCCGTCATGGTATTCGTGACGCATCTGGGCGACTTGGGCGCCATCTGGGCAGTTGTCGGAATCATCTGCCTGTTCAAGCGCGAATGGCGGCCCACGGGCATCGCGTTGCTGCTGGGCTTGGCGCTGGCTTTCGTGGTGACAAGCTTGGTTTTGAAACCGCTGGTGGCCCGCCCGCGTCCGTGCGATATCGAAACAGGTGTGCAGCTGTTGGTATCGCGTCCGAGCGGTTGGTCGTTCCCCTCGGGCCACGCGGCAGCCTCGTTTGCCGCGGTCAGCGTGCTCTTCTTCCGCAAAAACCGTTGGTGGCCAGCCGCCCTGGTGCTTGCCTTGGCCATCGCGTTTTCGCGTTTGTACCTGTTCGTCCATTTTCCCACCGACGTGATTGCCGGCGCCTTGGTGGGCATCTTGTGCGGTTGGCTGGCGTTCGTGCTGGCTCCGCGTCTTGAAAAACTTGCCGAGCGCGCGGTGGCGCGCATACGGCGCAACCCGGCTTCGATGAAAGGAGCACAACGATGATCTGGACCGCGTTCAATGGCATGTGCATGGCGTTGGCGGATAGCGTGCCGGGCGTTTCGGGCGGCACCATCGCCTTCATCTTGGGGTTCTACGAGCGCCTGCTCGATTCGATCCACGGGCTGTTCCGCGGCACGCACGATGAACGACGCGATGCCATCCGCTATCTGGTCAAACTCGGCTGCGGCTGGTTGGTGGGCATGGCCGTGGCCATGACGGTGCTGGCGGCGGTGCTCAACAGCGGAATCTATCTGCTGTGCTCGGCGTTTTTGGGCCTCACGCTTGCCTCCATCCCCTTCATCGTGAATCAGGAACGCGCCACCATGCGGGGACATTGGGGCTGTCTTGTTTTCACGGTCATCGGCGCGGCCGTGGTGGTGGGCATCACCTTGATGCGGCAGAGCATGGGCGAGGTGTCGCTCGACCTTTCCGCGTTGTCATTGGTGCAGTATCTCTACGTGTTCGTCGCGGGCATGGTGGCTATATCGGCCATGATTTTGCCCGGCATCTCGGGCTCGACCCTGCTGCTCATCTTCGGCGTGTACGCGCCGACGGTAATGGGAATCCATCAGCTCATGAGCGGTCAGCTTGCGGTGCTTCCCGCCATACTGGTGCTCGCGCTGGGGGCCGTGTGCGGCTTGGCGCTGGCAATCGGCGTGGTGCGCAAGGCGCTCGAGCGGTTCCGCCCGGCCATGATGTATCTGATCGTCGGCCTGATGATCGGGTCGCTGTTCGCCATAACCATGGGTCCCACCACGCTTTCGTCTGCCCAGCCGGCGCTTTCCTTCTCTACGTTCAACGTGCTGGCGTTCATTGCGGGCGTCGGCGTGTTGTTGGCGCTCGAAGCCATGCGCCGTTCCGTTGAGCATCGCGGTGCGGCTCAAGACCAAACCGACCACTTCAGAGAAGAGCTGAAGGGCGCCGAAAGCAAATAACTCGCGGCACTTGTGCTAGGCGACCCTTACGATGCGGTCGCCCTTGCGCTGGCCGGCCCTTGCGATGCGACCGCCCGCACCGCTCCCGTGCTTGGATATTTCGATTGATCGATGCGACCCGTATTGGTCAGCAAATCGCTTGTTATTCGAAGCAAGGTGCTTACGGTTTCTCTTGTTATATCAAAATCGAAGTAGAGCGCGGATTTTGAGCGCATTACGACGTTCGTCCGCGCAAAACCCCAGTTCAGAAAATTCAACTTCGATTAAATCGCTCAAAATTCGTTTGTTAACTCGAAAAAGATGCAACAACTCAAGCCGCATGCCCTGAAATCGGAGTAGCAAGTAGAATGCGGCGGCGCCGAGCGCTGTCCGGCGCCTCAGCTTGTACAGCGTCAGCGGCCCTGCACCTCATCCGCACTTTTTGCCGAGTCGCACTTGCGCGCCCGTTCTTCCGTTGTATTTCGATGCGGCCGTCCGCGGCGCCTCGCGCTCGAGTCTGCGCTGCGGTCGCCCGCGGCGCCTCGCGCTCGAGCCGTTCCTGCCCCCTATGGCCTGGCTGCCTGCACTGTTCCTGCGGTCGCCCGCGGCGCCTTCTTCGCGCTTGACTTAGAGCACGCTCCAAGGTTTAGCATGGGTGAAACGAAGACGACGAAAGGACCGATATGAACATCGTCATCATCACTGGATCACGGCATCGCAACGGCACCACGGCTTTGCTGGTGGACGAATTCCGCAAGGGCGCGCAAGACGCCGGCAACGACGTATTCACCTTCGAGGCGGCCTGGGAAGAAGTGGGTGGCTGTTACGGGTGCGATGCGTGCGGATGCGGCAGCGCGCCTTGCGTGCAAAAGGACGGCATGTTCAAGTTGTACGAGCCGCTCAAGGCCGCCGACGTGGTGGTGTTCGCCACGCCGGTGTACTACTACAACATGACCGGCCAGATCAAGACGGTCATCGATCGCTTCTACGGCATCAACAACCTTTTGCAGGGCTCGTCCAAGCGCGCCTGCCTGATTTCGACCTGCGCTGACACCACCACGGAATCGCTCGACAACGTAGTGGCTGCATACGAAAGCCTGTGCAAGTACCTGGGCTGGACCGATGCCGGACAAGTGCTGGGCACCGGCCTATGGAAGCGCGCCGACGCGCAAGACAGCGGCTTCCCCTTGCAGGCCTATGGGCTGGGCTCCAGTTTGGACTAGACGCGTTACAGGAAGAACTGCGGCTCTTGGCGTTCCTTGCACTTTTGGCCGAATACCTTCGCCGCTGCTTTGAACTTGATGCCGTCGATGCTGCGCGCATGGTTGGGGCAGCGCTTGATGCAGCGCATGCACGAAATGCAGACGTCGTTTTTGGTTGTGTTGGGCGCATCGTCGGGGATGGCGCCCACGGGGCATTCGCCCGCGCAGATGCCGCACTGCACGCAGTCATCGCCGGCAGCGGGCTTGAAGGGCACGCCGTCGAACTTGCAATAGGGGCGGTTGCCGGGAATCTCGGGAGTGCCGCATTCCTCGACGCTTCCCACCGAATCGAGCCTGCGACGCACATCCTGGGCAAAAGAATCGATGAAAACTTCATCGCGTTCGTCAGGGCGATTGGCCGCCACTTCATGGAAGATGGAGTGCTCGGCTACGAACGCGCCGGCGGCCACTACCTGGAATCCGCCCTTTTCGACGGTGTCTTGCAGTTCTGCCAGCGTGTCGTCGAACGCGCGATTGCCGTACACCGCAAGCAGCACGGCCGGGGTGCCATCGCCCTTGCATTGCGCGATTTTGGCCAGTGCGGGTGCCGGTACGCGGCCCCCGAATGAAGGAACGGCGAACAGCACCAGCTCGTCTTCGGCAAACTGCCCCGGCGCCTTATCGGCAAGGCGGGTGATGTCGGCCAGCTTGGTCTCGAACCCCAGTTTCGACAACACCGTATCCGCCACGTGTTTCGTTGAATCGGTGGCGGAAAACACCACGCCCGTCGCCTTCTTGATCTCCATGTGCACTCCTCCGCTCGGTTGATTCGTTCATCGCTATTCTGGCCATCCGCCGCAGCCGAATCAATCATCAAACGGCTGCGGTTGATAAAATGATGCCGAATCCGCCGAAGTGACCTTGAAATCGGACACTTCGAGCCCGCATTACGCGGTATGGTTGTTCAAGCCCTGACCCGATGATTACCTGAAAAGGGAGCGTGCTCGATGGCCGAGATCAAATGCCCGCATTGCCACACCGTGTTCACGGTGGATGAATCCGGTTATGCCGATATTGTCAAACAGGTGCGCGACGCCGAATTCAAACGCGACCTCGCCCAGCGCGAAGAGCTGCTCGAATCCAACCGGAGCAAAGACATCGATTTGGCTGTGGCCAAGGCGCGTGAAGAAGCCCAGATCAGCTTGCAAAAGCAGAATGCAATCGTCGCCCAACTCACCTCCGAGCTTGAAGGTTTGAAAAAGGAAACCGGAACCCAGCGCGACCTGGCCGTGGCCCAGACGCGCGAAAGCATGCAGGCCGACTTGCAGCATCAAAGCGCCACCATCGCACAACTCAAGTCGGAACTCGCGGCCCAGAAACAGGCTTTCGAGGCGCAGCAAGAACTGGCCGTGAACAAGGCCACCGTAGCGGTGGAAAAGGAGCGCGACGCATTGAAGGCGCAGGTTGAGCTCAAGGAGTCCGATGCCGGGCGCATCCAAAGCGAATTCAAAGCGAAAATCGCGGAACTGCGGCAATCCAACGAAGCGCTGATCAAAGGTAAAGACGACGAAATCGGCCGGCTGAAGGACATGAAGGCCCGCTTGAACACCAAGATGCTGGGCGAAACGCTCGAGCAGCATTGCGAAACGTCATTCAACAAGGTGCGCGCCACGGCATTCCCGCATGCCTATTTCGAAAAGGACAACGACGCCAGCCAGGGCAGCAAGGGCGACTATATCTTCCGCGAAACCGATGACGATGGCGTCGAGCTCATTTCCATCATGTTCGAGATGAAAAACGAGCAAGACGATTCCACCCACCGGCACAAAAACGAGGACTTCTTCAAAAAGCTCGATGCCGACCGCACCGCGAAGGGATGCGAATACGCGGTGCTGGTGACGCTGCTGGAACCCGAAAGCGAGTTGTACAACGACGGCATCGTGGACGTGTCGTACCGATACCCTAAGATGTTCGTCATCCGCCCGCAGTTCTTCATCCCGCTTATCGGCATCCTGCGCAACGCCGCGCAAGGGTCGATGGAATCGCGCCAGGAATTGGCGCTGATGAAGCAGCAGAACATCGACGTGACCAACTTCGAAGCCGACATGGAAGACTTCAAGGACAAGTTCGGGCGCAACTACCGTCTGGCCACCGAGCGGTTCCAGAAGGCCATCGACGAAATCGACAAGACCATCGACCACCTGCAGAAGACCAAGGAAAACCTGCTGGGGTCCGAACGCAACCTGCGCCTGGCCAACGACAAGGCCGATGCGCTCACCATCAAGAAGCTCACGCGCAACAACCCCACCATGCAGGCGAAGTTCGATGCACTCGATGTCGATGGATCAGCGGGCGGGGGCGGTTCGACCTCCGGAGCCGGCGCAGACGTCTAGCGGCGTTTCTTCCCGCGCGCTTCCGGCTTCTCGCCTTTTTCGGGCCGCACCAGGCAGTTCTTGTCGTAACCGATGAGGTCCGTCCGCTCGGCTTTGCGCAACGCCTCACGCACCAGGTCGCGATTCTTGGGGTTGCGGTATTGGATGAGCGCGCGTTGCAGCGCCTTTTGATGCGGCGTGCGCGGTACGAACACCGCATCGCCCGAAAGCGGATCGATGCCCGTCCAATACATGCAGGTGGCCAGCGTCGATGGCGTGGGGTAGAAATCTTGCACCTGCTGGGGGTTGTAGCCCATGTCGCGACAGAATTCAGCCAGCTCGATGGCGTCGGCCAAGGTGGACCCCGGATGCGACGACATCAAGTACGGCACCAGGTACTGTTTCATGTTCAGCTGCCGATTGATGTCTGCGTATTCGCGCGCGAAACGCTCATATACGCTGTGGGGCGGCTTGCCCATGACGGCCAGCACGTTGTCGCTCACATGCTCGGGTGCCACCTTCAACTGGCCGCTCACGTGGTATTCGCACAGCTCGCGCAAAAACGCATCGTCGCCTTCGGCCAGTACGTAATCGAAGCGGATTCCCGAGCGCACGAACACCTTTTTCACGCCAGGCAGCGTGCGCAGTTCGCGCAGCAACTGCAGGTAATCGGCGTGGCTTGCGTCCAGTTGCGGGCAGGGCTTGGGCGAAAGGCAACGTCGGTTGATGCACGCGCCCCGCTTAAGTTGGCGAGCACACGCCGGGTGACGGAAGTCGGCCGTGGGGCCGCCCACGTCGTGGATGTAGCCTTTGAAATCGGGGTCGGCCGTCATGGTGCGCGCTTCGGCCAGCAGCGACTCGTGGCTGCGGCATTGCACGATGCGGCCCTGGTGAAACGTCAGCGCGCAGAAAGCGCATTCGCCGAAGCACCCGCGATTGCTGGTCAGACTGAATTTCACTTCGCGGATGGCGGGAATGCCTCCTGCCTTTTCGTAGACGGGGTGGTACGTGCGGCAGTAGGGCAGGGCGTAAACGGCATCCATTTCTTCGGTGGAAAGCGGGGCCGCAGGTGGGTTCTGCACCACGTATCCCTGGCCTTCGTAGGATTCCACCAAGCGCTTCCCGGTGAATGGGTCGCTGTTGCGATACTGCTGGGCAAAGCTGCTCGCATAGGCGTGCTTGTCGGCCACCACCTGTTCGTACGTTGGCAGCATGACGGCGTCGTACACGTGCTCCAGATTGTCGGCGCGATAGACCGTGCCGTCGATGTAAGTGAGGTCGCGGATGTCCAAGCCCGAATCGAGCGCTTCGGCGATGGCCACCACGGAATGCTCGCCCATGCCGTAGCTCAGCAGGTCGGCGCAGCTGTCCAACAGAATCGATCGGCGCACGGAATCGTCCCAATAATCGTAGTGGGCCATGCGGCGCAGGCTGGCTTCGATGCCGCCGATGATGATGGGTGAATCCTTGAATGTGCGTCTGATCAGATTGCCGTACACGATGGTGGCGCGGTCGGGCCGCAACCCCATGGCGCCGCCGGGACTGTAGGCATCGATGCTGCGATGCTTGCGCGCCACCGTGTAATGGTTGACCAGGGAATCCATGTTGCCGCCCGAAACCAAGAAGCCCAGTCGGGGCTTGCCGAACACGGCGATGCTGGCATCGTCTCTCCAGTCCGGTTGCGCGATGATGCCCACCTTGAAGCCCTTGGCTTCCAACAGCCGTGTGATGATAGCTGCGCCGAACGAGGGGTGGTCCACATAGGCATCTCCGCTCACATACACGAAGTCGACGCAGTCCCAGCCGCGCGCCTGCATGTCCTGCGCGTTGATGGGAAGAAATTCGCCGCTCATGTGCGCCATCCTTTCGTGATGCAACGGGATGCATCCCATTGTAGCCCGTGCTGCGGCGCCTTCAGTGCCAGACGACCGTCATTGCGCCAACCGGCCACAGAAGCCACCTGCAGATACGCGGTGTTGCCGCCCGGCAAATTAGGGTCCATAATGAAGCGTCCGGGGAATTGTGTGGAAAAGGGGACAAAATGGGTGATATCAAGGGTGCTTTTAAGCGGCAGGGGATTGCCCGCTCTGCCGTTCTTATGTTGCTGGCAGTGGTCTTGGCGGTGGGCATGGCTCCCACCGTGTCGTTCGCCGGGCAATCTGCCACGCCGCAAGACAACAGCTTCGTGCTTCCGGTAAAGGACCAGACGGTCGAGGGCACGCCTTCTTACGTTCTGGGCGTGACGGGCACCAACTGCACCATCGATACGGATGCCGACGGCAATACGCTGCGTTACGATTCGACGCTGCAGCGCTATGAAGTGCAATATTCCGCCGACAGCGATTTCAACAAGGAAATCACCGACGACCATCAGACCGTCTGGACCACCTATGACTCGGTGTTCGGGCAGATCAATCAATATAAAGATCTGCTCAGTCTGACGGCACCCACGAAGATGGACTTTTCGTTCAACCTCAAGCTGGATTCGAACCTCTCCGTCGACCAGAGCAAGCTGACGGTGACCGAAGCGCAGCGGGAGTTCGCTGCGGACAACCCGGACTGGGACAATATTTTGGAAATCACGGCGGTCACCTATGACGAGACCAACCATGCCATTCATGTGGTGGCTTCGTTCGTGGACGGGTTCGACGGACTCAGCCTCGAGCCCAGCACGATCGATCGTCCGAGTCATTTGGTGCTCAAGTCTCCCGAAGGAGCCGTCTACCTGCCGGCCGATAAGTACAACGTCAACGGAACCGCGCGCATTCTCGAATCCAAGGCGTGCATGTCGGAACACATCGACACCGTCAAGCTGAATTCGACCAACCCGTCCACCAATGCCGCTTTGCCGACATACATCAACGCCTTCTTCCCCGGCAGCACCGTGGGCTCCGACCACGTCATCGTGAGCAACTACGATATCGTCTGCAAGAGCGGCGGTGTGCAGATAGCGCTTGCGCCTACGCTCACGCCGCAAAACGGACCGGACTTCCCGAACATCGTCAAGGCGGTATCGGGCGCATCTACCGGTAGCGCCGCTTTGCCCAAATTCACTTTCACGCTCACCCCGCATGGAGACAATCCGGCTGGTGGCTGTACCGGCTACGCTTCGACGGCCGATATCACCGGGGCCGGCCAGCTGTCCGATGCGTTCGGCACGGCGACCTTTGGCAAAGCGGGCACTTATAAGTTCGACATCGCAGAGCAACAGGGTTCCGAGGCTGGTTGGACCTACAGTACCGCCAAATACACCTGGACCGTCATTATCACCAGCGTGGACGGAGCGCTTTCCGTCGGCGATACATCGCTGATCGATGCTTCCGGCACTGTCGTCACGGATGCCGCGTTCGACAACAGCTATGCTCCGACGCCGGTTTCCGAAGCGAGCCCCGACGTTACCAAGACCATCACGGGCACGGTGCCCGACGGCAGCATGCCCGATTTCTTCTTTGCGATTGCCGCCCATTCCGATAACCCGGCCAACGGCTGCAGCGGATTGAGCGAAACAGCCACCATCAAGGGTGCCGACGTCGCGGACAACAAGGCGACGGCAAAAACCGCATTCGGGACGGCGCAGTTTACTTCAGCGGGCACCTACGTTTTCGACATCACCGAAACCGCAGCCAAGAAAGACGGCTGGACCTACGATGACAGCAGCTATATCTGGACGGTTACGGTGGCCGATGTCGATTCCAAACTGAAAATCACGGCGAGCACGTTGACCAAGAACGGCAAGGACGCCGACTCTGCCGCGTTCAACAACACGTTCAAAGAGCAGCAGGGCGGCGGTGCTGATGGATCCGGCACTCAGACGAAGGCTGCAACCACGACCGGAAAAAAGGCCACTACTGCCAAAACCGGTGATACCGCGCCTATAGCACCACTCGCTTTTGTCGGTGCCGGTGCTGCAGCTCTTGCCCTTCTTGCCCTCAGGCGCAAGGACCGCGCCGAACGCTGATAGGTTTCTTTTCGATATCCCGCGTGCAGACAGCACGCGGGATATTTTGTCTGGGTACTCCAGGCTTTCCCTTATAATGAGAGAAGCGCACGAGCATATCGTGCAAAAACGGATGCGGCGGAGGGGCAAAGGCGCCGTATCCATCTACGGAAAGGGAATGCCATGGAAAAGAGCGGCAAGCAAAAGGCGTTGAAGGTGCTCAGCATCATTTGGATCGTCTTCGCCGCCATCGCCATCGTCGGCGGTATCGCTGCTACAGCGCTGGGCGGCGTCAGCTTGTACGGGGCGGGTGTGAGCGAGGTTTCGTCAGCTGATGCTGCAACGATGGCCACCGGAGGAACCATGGCGGCGGCAGTGGGGATCGTCGTCATCATCATCGGCGTCTTCGATCTCATCGTGGCCATCTTCGGCCTGCGTGGAGCCAACGATCCCTCCAAGATCGGCGTCTTCTTCGTCTTGTGCATCATCGGTTTGGTGATATCGCTGTTCAACGTGATCAGCGCAGTCGCCCAGGGCTCCGATGCCAGCGCCATCGGCAGCCAGCTTTGCAGCTGCATCTGGCCCGCTATCTGCCTTTGGCTGGCCTACAGCATCAAAAAGCAGGCATAACCTCAGCACAACCAAGCGGCATAGAGCCGTGCAGCCAAGCACCACGCCGTGCAGCCAAGCGCCACGCCGCGCAGCCAAGCGCCACGCCGTGCAGCCAAGCGCCACGCCGCGCAGCCAAGCGCCACCCCGCGCAGCCAAGCGCCACCCCGCGCAGCCAAGCGCCACCCCGCGCAACCAAGCGCCACGCCGCGCAGCCAAGCGCCACCCCGCGCAACCAAGCGCCGCGCCGCGCAACCAAGCGCCGCGCCGCGCCCCGGAGCCCATCAGGATTCCGGGGCGCTCGCTTGCCGCAAGACCACCATCCCGCCTCGTCCAAACCTGCAAAGAATCCCAGCCGTCGTCTGTTGAAGGATGCGCTGTGGTGTCCTAGTCATCAAAATCGCCCATTTATGCAAAGAAATTGCGGTACGGTACTCCTTCCAAGCTCCTAAATCCCATACGGAAAAATGCGACCTGGGGTTTTAGTCAACGACTCTTCAATGGAAGGGCAAAATCGGTCATTTAGGAGTACCGTACCGAAAATTTATTACAAAAAACGCCCTTTTTCTTGTCTCGGAAATCGGAATCGCCCGCTGCAGCATAATTTGCAGGCTGAAACCCGGTTTAGGAACTCCAAACAGCCAAGTAGCGGTTTTACAACGACCCGGTTGAAGCTGGAGATCCCATTTTACAATGTGCCGGACGCTGGGTGGACGGGGCGATTCGTTTCGGCTCTGCTGCAGGGTTGCTGCCCTGCCCCGCGCCGTTCCGGCCCCGCCCCGCCCAGGGCTGCTCCCATCCTGCGCTTCGGCCTTCGCCAGTTTGGCCATCTTGCCCTGCGCAACCAAGCACTATGCCGCGCCCAGGAGCCCATCAGGATTCCGAGGCGCTCGCTTGCCGCAAGACCACCATCCCGCCTCGTCCAGGGCCGTCCCGCCTTGCGCCACCCCGCCCGGGACCGCCTCGTCCAGGGCCGTCCCGCCTTGCGCCACCCCGCCCGGGACCGTCTCGCCCAGGGCCGCCCCGCCCAGGGCCGTCCCGCCTGGGACTGCCCTGCCTTGCACTACTCTTCTCGGGCCATCCTGCCTTGCATCGGCCCCTGGGGCGCCCTTCGTTTCACGCCGCTCGTTCTGCGCCGCTGCGGAAGTCGCATTGGCCGAACTTCGCCGCAATGCTCCGCTTTGACGTACAATCAGTGCGCTCCATTGCTGCTTTGTCGGCGATGCTTGCTCTAGAATCCAGCCGCCCAACAAGGGCGGTATCGTTTTGCCGTTCGTTTTGAAGGGAATCGTTTTCACATGATTCAGATCGTGCTTTTGATCATCATCCTGTTCTTGGCCGTACGTGGCATCCTGTACCTGGTCAACACGGTGTACATGAAAAACGGCCATGGCAAGCGCCTTAGGAAGATGGTCGATGAAGACCGTCTGACGCCCGACCTGGTCGAAGAAATCGAGCACAAACGCGTAACCGATGAAATACGCGAAGCAAAGAAGCTCAAACTCACTTCTGAACAGCGAAAACGCGTACGAGCAGCAGAGCGCAAAGAACGCACGGAATACCTGGACAACTTCAACGTCAGCTTCTACCAGCTGGTTTACATCTTCGTCATCGCTTCCATGCTGGGGTTGCTGCTCGAAGAAATCTGGATGTTCATCAACTTCGGCATCAAAGAAAGCCGCGTCGGCTTGGTGTGGGGGCCGTTTTCCCCGTTGTACGGCTTCGGCGCCGTGCTGCTCACCATGGTGCTGTGGCGCTTGCGCAAACGCCCCTGGTGGCAGATTTTCCTGCTGGCTGCGGTTTTGGGGACGCTGCTGGAACAATTGACTGGCTGGGGAATGGAAACGTTCGCCCATGCGGAAAGTTGGAACTACCTCAGCCTGCCCGACCACATCACCCAATGGACTGCCTGGCGTTTTGTGGTTATGTGGGGCATTCTCGGCTTGGTGTGGGTGCGCGTCATCCTGCCCGAAATGCTTTATCTCATCGGCCGTCCTACCACCCGTCAAAAGCGCGTGGTGGTAGGCGTGTTGGTGGCGTTTTTGGCAGCTGACATCTTCGTCACCATCAGCTGCTTTTCGCGCAACAACGAACGTGCGGAAGGAATCCCGGCGCACAACGCCTACGAATCGTGGATCGATGAGCACTACGATTCCGACTTCATCAACTCCCGCTTCGAGAATCTTACAGTGGACGAAGGCTGACGTCGGGCTGCACACGCAACGCTTTCAGCTCTGTGACATCTGCTCCAACAACTGGCGCATAGCCGAGCAATCTTCCACGGTGTAGCGGGCCAGCGTCGGGCCGCTTCCCACCTTTATGGTCCATGCCGTTTTAGGGGCTACGTGGAACATATCCTCGTCGGTGAAATCGTCGCCGGCACATAGTTGGAAGCCGTAGCTTTCGTCTGAGAGCCACGGGAATGCCGCCGATCCCTTGTCCACGTTGGCCATCTTCACTTCGACGATCTTGTTGCCGTCGGCCAGCTGCAGGCCGAAGGTGTCCACATCTTCTATCAGGTCGGCACGCATCTCGGCTACGCGACGTTCGGCCAACTCGGTGCTGCAGGCGCGGTAGTGCCAGACCAGCGAATAGTCCTTTTCTTCAAGCAGCGACCCCGGTGTGCGATCCACGTAATCCTGCAGGACGGGTTTGATTCGGTTTTTCCATGCGGTATCGAGCGGTGCGCGCAACGTCCATTCGCGCTGCGTGTGGTCCCAAGCCCAAGCGCCATGTTCGGCTACCAGGTCGATGGGCAGTTTGCCCAGCCATGCTTCCAGGGTGGTGCGGTCGCGCCCGGAAAGAATGACCACGGAATTGCGGGGGTCATTTGCCAATTGCCCCAGCAGTTCCAGCAGCTTTGCATCGGGCACGGTTGCCCGGGGGTCGGGGGAAAACGGCACCAGCGTGCCATCGTAGTCCAGCAACACGGCCCGCCGATCGGCGGCGCGATACGCGCCCAGCAGGCTCTTTTGCGTTTTTGGGGAAAACGTGCGCGCGGCCAGAGCGCGCTGTTCTCGCTTCACACGGAACAGCGTCTCTAAAAACTCGTGCGACCACATATCTGAAGTGTAGCGGCGCAGGCGCCTTTGCATCATTTCGTTGCGGCGGATCTGTTCGTCGCCCGGCATGGTGAGCGCCTGCTGCATGGCATCGACCAGCGCATCGGAATCGTACGGGTTCACCTGCAAAGCTTCGCTCAGTTCGCTGGCGGCACCGGCCATCTCGGAAAGTATCAGCACGCCTTCGCGACCTTCATGCGTGGCCAGATATTCCTTGCACACCAGATTCATGCCGTCACGCAGGGGCGTTACCAGCATCACGTCGCTTTCGCGATATGCCATGCACAGCTCGTCGAACGGCAACGAGCGGAAATAGTAATCGATGGGCGCCCACGTAAAGGTGGCGTACTTGCCGTTGATGTGGCCCACCAGTTCTTCCACTTCGTGTTTGAGTTTTCGGTAGGACGACACGGTTTCGCGCGAAGGCACCGTCACCAGGGTGAAGCTGATGCGCCCGATCCATTCGGGGTGTCGTTCCAAAAACATGTCGAAGGCGCGCAGACGGCCGGGAATTCCTTTGGTATAGTCCAGCCGCTCGATGGAAAGCATCGCCTTCATGTTGCGATGTCGACTGCGTACCGCCTCGGTGTCGGCCAGCGCATCCACTTCGGGGCTGTGCGCTTCGGCATTGAACCGCTGGTAATCGATGCCAAGGGGAAAGACGTCGGTTCGCACCAGCCGTCCATTTTCTTGCAGCGACCCGAAGCGGTTGTCCAGCCCCAAGATGCGTCGGCAGCTCGAAAGGAAGTGGCGCACGTAATCGTAAGTATGGAAGCCCACCAGGTCGGCACCGAGCAGTCCTTCCAGTATCTCTTGGCGCCATGGCAGGATGCGGAAGGTTTCGTAGTCGGGGAAGGGGATATGCAAGAAGAATCCGATAGTGGCGTGCGGCAGGGCGTCGCGCAGAAGACGCGGCAGCAGCATAAGGTGGTAATCTTGCACCCAGATGATGTCGTCAGGTTGCGCCAGGGCGACCACGGCATCGCAGAACAGGCGATTTACCTGCTGGTATGAATGCCAGCTTTCCTCATCGAACCGCGTAAGGCTCGAAAACCCATGGAACAGCGGCCAGATGGTGGAATTGCTGGCGCCATCGTAGTAGCGCTTCTGCTGCTCTTTGGTAAGGAACACGGGCACGCATCCGTGCTCGGTCAGCTCCTCTTCGTAGGCGGCGCATCGTTTCGATTTGCGTGCTGCAGCATCGAAATCGGCTGCCCCGATCCACAAGCTGCCGGCTTTTTCATGCAGGGGTCCCAAGGCCGAGGTCAAGCCACCGGCGCTGCGTTGCAACGTCTTTCCATCTTCCGCCAAACGGTAGGGAAGCCTGTTGGAAATGATGATATTGCGTCCCATAGTTATCGAATCAAGTATAACGCCGAGCAGGCACGGTTGCACATCCGTCAACGATTCGTGATGTGGCGTCAGCGATGCCGAACCGACGAGCACGGTTTTCATCAGGTGATCCGTGGATGTCGTAGACCGTTCTAGCAGACTATAGTAAACGGAGTATACTGATAATCATTATTGATAAACAGTTGATGGGAGATGCATCATGGCGGCAATCGAGATAACGGATTCGGTGTTCTACATCGGGGTGGATGACCCCGACCTCGATCTCTTCGAGAACCAGTACCCCACGCCATTGGGGATGTGCTACAACTCGTACCTCATCAAAGATGAAAGCGTGGCCCTTTTCGACACCTGCGACCAGCGCCGCGCCGATGCATGGCTTGCCAATTTGGAAGAGGGGCTCGCCGGACGCGAACCCGATTACCTCATCATCTCCCACATGGAACCCGACCATTCGGCCCTCATCGCCGAGGTGGCCAAGCGCTATCCCCAGGTGCAGCTGGTGGGCAATGCGCGCACTTTCAAGCTGCTCGACCAGTTCAATCCGCAGGGCATCGATGCCCAGCGCAAGGTAGTGGCCGACGGAGAAACGTTGAGCCTGGGCGCGCACGAGCTCACGTTCATGACAACGCCCATGGTGCATTGGCCCGAGGTCATGATGACCTACGAAAGCACCGACAAACTGCTGTTCTCGGCCGATGCGTTCGGCAAGTTCGGCGTGCGCGAAGCCCAGGAAGACTGGGATTGCGAGGCTCGTCGCTACTACTTCAACATCTGCGGAAAGTACGGTACCCAGGTGACCAGCGCGCTGAACAAGGCGTGCGAACACGAAATCGCAGCCATCTTGCCGCTGCATGGCCCGATGCTCACCGACGATCTTTCTCACTACGTTGAAAAGTACCGCGTATGGAGCAGCTATGAACCCGAGGACAAGGGCGTGTTCGTGGCCTGCGCTTCCGTGCACGGGCACACGTTGGCCGCCATGCGCGCCTTCGCCAAAGAGCTCGAAGGTCGCGGTCAGAAGGTGCAGTTCACCGACCTCACGCATGAAGACGTGGCCGAAGCCGTGGAAGATGCCTTCCGCTACGACCGCATGGTGCTTGCTGCCTGCAGCTACGATGCCGGGGTTTTCCCGCCCATGGCCGACTTCCTCACGCACCTGCGCATCAAGGGCTTGCGCAACCGCAAAGTGGCCTTGGTGCAGAACGGATCGTGGGCTCCCAGCGCCGTCAAAACCATGAAGGCGCAGTTGGAGGACTTGAAGGACATCGAATTCATCGGCGAGCCGGTAACCATCAAAGGTGCGCTCAATTCAGAAAGCAAAGCGGAGCTGGATGCTTTGGCCGATGCGATAGTCAAGGCTTAGCGCGATTGCAGAACCTGCAGAAAACATGCGGGCGGTGTGCGTTCTGGGTAGGTCGAGTGCTGTCGGCGCGTAAACGTCGGCAGCACTCGTACAATACCTCTTCAGACGAAAGCTAAGAAGAGAAGAGGATCTACCGTGGCGCTCTCCGTTGCACCCCGTGCGGTCGACGATGCTTCCATTATGGGTTTTGCGGAACGTTTCGATCGTCGCGTAAAAGCCACTCCGCCGGGAATGTGCCCCATTGCGATGCAGGTTTCGTTGCTTGAAGCCAGCGCCGCCCAAACGTGCGGCAAGTGCATTCCCTGCCGCGATGGCATTCCCCGCATCCTTTCGCTGATGCGCGCCGTGCTCAACGGCGAAGCCGATTCCCAGGCGCTGGTGCGCATGCGCATCCTGGCCGAGATGGTGCGCGACACTTCCGATTGCGCCATCGGCTACGAAGCCGCCGCTGCCGTGCTGGAAGGCATGGAGGCGTTTTCCGACGAATACCGCAGCCACGTCGACCAGCATGCTTGCCTGCATTCCGTGGGACAGACCGTGCCGTGCGAAACCGATTGCCCCGCCCATGTGGACGTGCCCGCCTACATTGCGCTGGCCGGCCAGGGACGCTGCGCCGATGCGGTCAACATGGTGCGCAAAGACAATCCTTTTCCCACGGCGTGCGCGCTGGTGTGCGAGCATCCATGCGAAGCGCGTTGCCGTCGCACGCTCATCGACGCGCCCATCAACATCCGCGGCATCAAGAAATACGCGGTTGACCAAGCGCCCGTCGACACGGTAGCCGTCCCCGCGCGCAGCGTCGACACGGGTCGGCGCATCGCAGTGGTGGGCGGAGGCCCCAGTGGCATGACCTGCGCGTACTTCTTGGCGTTGATGGGGCACAACGTGGTGGTGCTGGAAATGCGCGACCAGTTGGGCGGCATGCTGCGCTACGGCATTCCCGCCTATCGTTTCCCCCGTCAACGGCTCGATCAAGATATCGACGGCATCATGGCCGTGGGCAACATCGAAGTGCGGCGCGCTACCAAGGTGGACGCCGCTGCCATGCGGCGCCTGAACTGCGAATACGATGCGGTCTATGTGGCTATCGGCGCTCAATTGGGAAAAACGCTGAAACTCGATGGCATGGATGCGTCCGGCGTGGTCTCGGCGGTCGACCTTTTAGGTCGCATCGGCGACGGCGAGATTCCCGACTATGCAGGCAAGAAGGTGGTGGTCATCGGCGGCGGCAACGTGGCCATGGATTGCGCGCGCACGGCTGTGCGCGCCGGTGCCGCCGAAGTGAGCGTGGCCTATCGTCGTCGGTTGGAAGACATGACCGCGTTGCCCGCCGAAGTGGAAAGCGCCATGGCCGAAGGCATCGAGATGCTCACGCTGCAGGCTCCGGTGCGCATCGAGGCCGATGCGGACGGCGCGTGCACGGCGCTCATCACCCAGCCGCAGTACATCGGCCCGGTGAAGCGCGGCCGACCCGCCCCGCTGGTCGCCGACAAGCCCGAGCTCGCCATCGAAGCCGATGTGGTGCTGGTGGCCGTGGGCCAAGACATCGAAAGCGCACCCTTCGAAGAATTCGGCATGAAGGCCGAATGGAACCAGTTCATTGCCGACAACGGCTTGGCGGCGCAAGATATGGACGGCATCTTCGTGGGCGGCGACTGCCAGACGGGCCCCTCCACGGTCATCCGCGCCATCGCAGCCGGCAAGGTGGCTGCGCGCAACATCGACGAATACCTTGGCTATCACCACAAACTGGAATTCACTTTGCAGGCTCCTGCCGCTGTGCCCAACGACCGCACGCCCACCGGCCGCGTCAACATCGCCGAGCGTCCGGCGCGCGAACGCGTGCGCGACTTCGACTACGTGGAAGTGGACATGAGCAAAGAAGAAGCCCTGCAAGAATGCAACCGTTGTCTGCGCTGCGATCATTTCGGGTGCGGAACGTTGGAAGGCGGGAGGATCCGCTATGAATAGGTTGACCATCGACGGCATCGAAGTGCAGGTCGAAGCAGGCACCACCATCTTGGATGCAGCCCGTTCGGCCGGCGTGGACATTCCCACGCTGTGCTATCTGCGCGACGTGAGCGCCGTCGGATCGTGTCGGGTATGCTCGGTGGAAGTGGAAGGGTCGGAAGGTTTGGTGCCGGCGTGCAACACCTTGGCTCAAGACGGCATGGCCGTCATCACCGATTCGCGCAAGGTCATCGAATATCGCAAAATCGCTTTGGACCTCATCTTGGCCGACCACGGTCTGGCCTCCATCGATGAATGCCGCAGCTGCTTCAAAGACGGCACGTGCGATTTGCAGCGCATCTGCCGCGAATGCGGAATCGACGGCCCCGCATTCGCCCCGCCGCACCCCAGCAATCTGCCCGTGGTGGACGATAATCCGTTTCTCTCGTATGACCCCAACCTGTGCATCAGCTGCCAGCGATGCGTGGGCGCCTGCAACGAAGTGGCCCGCAACCACACGCTGCAAGCGGGCAAGCGCGGCGTGCGCACCACCATCGAGGCCCCGTTCGGGCCCGACTGGAAAGCCACCGATTGCGAGCAATGCGGCAACTGCGCCGCAGCCTGCCCCACGGGTGCGCTGGTTGAAAAATGCCGTCGCGACTACCGTGATGACGAAGTGAAGCGCGTGCTGACCACCTGCCCGCATTGCGCGGTGGGCTGCCAGTACTATCTGATGGTGAAGGACAACAAAATCGTCAACGTGGAAGCAGCCCTGGGCGCTTCCAATCGCTGGCGCCTGTGCGTCAAGGGACGCTCGGCCAGCTACGATTTCGTGGATGCGCCCGACCGTCTGCGCACGCCGCTGGTGCGCAATGCAACTACCGGCGAATTGGAGCCTGCCACTTGGGACGAAGCCCTCGATTTGGTGGCCGAGCGCTTCGGCGACATCAAGCGCCGCCACGGCGGGGAAGCCCTGGCTGCGTTCGCCTGTTCGCGTTCCACCAACGAAGACATATACCTGCTGCAGAAAATGGCGCGCACGGCGTTTCGAACGAACAACGTCGATAACTGCGCGCGTGTTTGACACGCTCCCACGGTTGCCGGTCTGGCAACGACCCTCGGTTCCGGAGCAATGACCAACACCATCGGCGATATCACCCAGAACGCCGATGCCATCATGCTCATAGGCTCCAATCCTGAAGAAGCGCATCCCGTGCTGGGCATGCAGATCCGTCGCGCCGTGGAGCGCGGCGTGCGGTTGATAGTGGTCGATCCGCGCGACATCGGGCTGGCAGCGCAAGCCGACATCCATATCAAACTGCGCCCGGGCACCAATGTGGCCTTTGCCAACGGCATCGTGCATGTGCTGATCGAAGAAGGCCTGGCCGACCTCGATTTCATCCGCACGCGCACGGAGGGCTTCGACGCCCTGCGCGAAATGGTGGCCGACTACACGCCTCAGCGCGTGGCCGCCATCTGTCGCATCGACGAACGCGATCTGATCAGCGCCGCCAAGATGTACGGCAGTGCCCAGCGGGCGCCCATCATCTACTGCCTGGGTGTGGCCGAACATTCCACCGGCACCGACGGCGTCATGTCGCTGTCCAACATCGCGCTCGTCAACGGCAAGTTGGGCAAGCCCGGTTGCGGCATCAACCCCATCCGCGGGCAGAACAACGTGCAGGGCGCATGCGACATGGGCGCCCAGCCGGGCGACTTGCCCGGATACCAGAAGATGGCCGACCCCGAGGCACGTGCCGTGTTCGAAGAAGCGTGGCATACGCGCCTGCCTTCCGCGCCGGGTCTGATGGCCACCGAGGTCTTGCCGGCTGCGCTCGATGGCCGCGTGAAAGGGCTGTTCATATTCGGAGAAGATCCCATCCGCACCGACCCCGATTCCAATCACGTGCGGCGCGAACTTGATGCGCTCGAATTTTTGGTGGTCGACGACCTCTTCCTCACCGAAACCGCCAAGCACGCCGATGTGGTGCTGCCCGGGCGCAGCTATGCCGAAAAAGAGGGCACGTTCACCAATACCGAGCGCCGTGTCCAGCGGGTGCGCAAAGCCGTGGAAATCGAAGGCGACACACGTCTCGATACCGACATCTTCATCGACTTGATGAACCGCATGGGGTACAGCCAGCCACAGCTTTCGGCCGCGCAGATCATGGACGAGATAGCGCACGTCACCCCATCGTACGGCGGCATCAGTCACGCGCGATTGGACCAGCCCGAAATGTTGGGACATGGGCTGCAGTGGCCATGCCCGGCGCCCGATCATCCGGGCACGCCCATCATGCATGTGGGGAAGTTCGCGCGCGGCGTGGGCGTGTGCTGCACCACCGAATACCGTCCGTCGGCCGAGCTCCCCGATGACGATTATCCGTTTATCCTGATGACAGGCCGTATCTTGCACCAGTACAATGCCGCAGCCATGACGGGGCGCACCGAGGGCATGAACCAGGTGGCGCACGAATCGTTCATCGAACTCAACGATGTCGACGCGCAGCGCTTGGGCGTGTCGGATGGCGATCGGGTGCGGGTGTCGTCACGGCGCGGACGCGTGGAATGCGCGGCGCGCGTGTCGGCCAAGACCAACCCGGGCGAAACTTGGATGCCGTTCCATTTCCAAGATGCCAACTGCAATGTGCTCACCATCGCGGCGCTTGACGACATCTGCAAGGTTCCCGAGTACAAGGTATGCGCCGTGAACGTGACGAAGGCCTGACGGGTCGGAGCGTCCATGCAAGCGCTCGACGAGGTTTACGGCGGCATGAAGCAACCAGCGAAGGGGAAAAGAGACGACGTTCTGATTGCGCGATATTAGCGACACCCGGTAAGGCTGCGTCTGCTGTCGCCGCATTTTGCAAGGGTGCATTTTCCCTGAATAGACGGGTATAATATAGGTTCAGCCTTAAAGGGGGTGTTGAGGTGCGCCATTTGGCTGGCATACGAATGCGACGTAGGCCCCGCAGGCTGTCGACGGCATCGTTTGCATTGCTTTTGGCCGCTGTGCTGGTGGTGGGTTTGATGCCACCTATGGCAACAGCTTTGGACGGCCCTGCTTCATCTTCGGTTGATGCCGCTGCCGCCCTTTCCTCCCAAACGGATTCCACTGTCGACGGAACTTCCGCCGATTCACCCGCCGAAACCGTTGCCTCTTCCTCTGTTGCGTCTGGCGAGGTCGCTGCCGGATCTTCTCGTACGGCGTCCGATTCTTCCGACCCTGCGGCAACCGCTGGCACCGACAGCAGTGGCGATGCTGCCGGCTCTTCTGATGCTGCGGCTGCTGGGAGCGATTCATCGCTTGAGGATTCTGCCGCCGCTTCGACTGACTCGGCATCTGCAAACGAGAGTCAAAGCGCGATTGCCAGCCTTGAAGCCGAAGTCGAAGGCGCAGCCGTTGCCCAAAATGCCGACGATGAAGTGATCACTCCTCAAGACGATACGAAAGTCTGTCGTCTTGTCAGCACGGGTGATGAATACACTTCGCTTGCAGGAGCGGTATCGGATGCCAGCACCGTGGACACCATACAGATGATAGTGACAACCTACGCCGTGCCGAGCCTCATCACCCTTTCGGGCAAAACCCTCTCCATTACCACCGATACCACGAGCACGGGCACAGGGGGGCCGGTCTGCACCCTCACCAGAGCCGAGGGCTTTACCAATTACGTGTTCAACGTCGCATCGGGTGCTGGACTCTCTCTTTCCGATATCACGCTCGATGGCGGCTGGACGGTGGGATCGACCACCGCATCCGGCAACTATCTGGTTTACAATGCGGGCGATCTCACGCTCGGTTCGAAGGCCACGCTTCAGAACAACTACAACGCGGCCGGCTACAATACGGCCGGTGCCGTTTTAAGCGATGGTGCTCTCGTTATGGATGACGGAGCTCTCGTCACCGGCTGTCAGGCTCAGTATGGCGGCGGTATTTCTATTCGAAAAGGATCGTTCACCATGAACGGCGGCACCATTTCAAACTGCCGTTCTTACCGGTCCGGCTTTGATAGCGCTTCCGCCGTCATGATATGGGGAAACGGACAGGTCGCCATGAACGGCGGCTCGATAACCGGTAACTACGGACGGGGTTCAACCGACGGCGGCGGGGCCGTTGTGGTGGAAAGCGGATTCCTTGCGCTCAATGGCGTCTCGATAACGGGCAATTATTCGCATGGTCCCGGCGGCGGCGTTTATGTTTACAAAAAAATGGCAGCCAGCGTATCGGGTGCCACGACAATCACCGACAACTACGGAGGATGCACCTTCAAGGACGATGGCCGCTATGACACGGGAGGGTCTGCAAGCAATCTGTATATAACAAGCACCGCAACGTTAACGGTGGCGGGCGACTTGACGCAGGCTATCGGCGTTACGTCGCAGGGCCATGTTGCCGCCGGAGACAAAATAGCCGTTACGAGCGCCGAAGATGCCACGACGGTCTTGGGATTGAGTCATCTGATTTGCGATTCGAATACAGAGCTTACCGGCATGGCGGAGGGAACCGGCAATTCCGTCATCTGGAAGACCAGCGCAGTGTGTCAAATCGGGACCACCACTTATACGTCGGTCGAAGCGGCATTTGCCGCCATTACCGCTGGCAAGGCCACTGATATCAACGGCAACAAAGGTACAGAGTTCACTGATTACAAGGTGGAGATGCTGCGCGATTGGACGTATGCGCAGACCGATGCCGTCCCCACGGGCAAGAACATCACCCTTACCACGGCAACCAGCGTGGGGTCTGCCACTATTACGCGGTCGTCTGCCTTCGTCGGTTCGGCGGCCATCGCCTTCACGGTCGATGCGAGCACATCGTTGACACTTGAGAACATCACATTGGACGGCGGATGGAAAAGCACACGCGATGGTACCCAGGGCGGGTGGTTCATTACCAACAATGCAGGCACAGTCACCTTGGGAAGCGGCGCCACGCTGCAGAACAACTCTTGTGCGCAAACTGCGTCGACAGCGGGGGCAGTCAACAACGCAGGCGGTACCGTCAACCTTCTTTCCGGTTCTGCCATCACCAATTGCCAAGCTGCTTATGGCGGCGCCATCACCACAAACGGCGGTGAGCTCAATATGAGCGGCGGTACCGTATCGAAGTGCACTTCCACGCGCGCTACCCGTTACGACTGCTCCAGTGCTTTCGAGGTTTGGAACGGCGCTCATTTCAATATGAGCGGAGGCAGTATCACGGGGAATGCCGGCCTCAATGCAGCAAACGGCGGTGGCAGTGCGGTTGTAGTCGAATCCTCATCGTATGCCACGCTTACCGGCGGAACCATATCCGGCAATACCGGTGCGAGCACGGGCGGCGGATTATTCGCTTCCTCTAGCGCCCACATTAGCGTTTCGGGGTCGGCCACGATCAAAGACAACCACGGCCACTGCACGTATAAGGCCGACGGTTCGGTTGACACCACCGGTGCTGCCAGCAACCTGTACCTGGACGGCGGCACCTATTTCACCGTGGCAGATGATCTCACCGGTTCCATCGGCGTCACTTCTGCCGGGCATATGGCGGCCACCAACCAGTTCGCCAAGACCACCGCTGCGTCGTTGTCGACCGTTTCGGGGCTTGAGAACTTCTTCGCCGATACCAACTCGGGATCCGTCGATGACCTTTACGGTATGGCCGGGTCCGACAGCAAAGTGGTATGGGGCAAGGGAACCTGTCAGATCATCCGCGACGTGGATGGAACGCCGACGCTTGCAGGGGTATACACCTCGCTTGACGTGGCATGCAAGTATGCGCAAAGCGGCGACACCATCGAAGTGTTCCGCAGCCATACGGTTCCCTCTGCCGCCACGCTTCCCGCGACTGTCACCGGGGTCACCATCACCACGGCGCCTGCCGCTACTCCGTCCGCCACCGGCGCATTCACCTACCAGCCGACTGGCAGCGAAACCACCGCAACGGTTTCGCGTGGCAGCACCTGCACAGGCACGTTGCTCGACGTGGCGGGCACTGGCGAGACTCTCGCGGGTATCGCTTTCGACGGTGCAGGGATCACCGCCAGCGATGCATTGATCAAAGTCGAATCAACGGGTGCGGTGCTGATGAACGACGCGTCGGTAACCAACTGCGTTACCACCGACGGCAAGGGAGCGGTGTCGGTTGCAACCAATGAATCGCTGTCTGTCTCTGGGACAATCACCATCAACGGCAACGTGAACGACAGCAACCGCTCAAGCAATCTGGTGCTTGGCTCTGGCGTGAAATTCGACATCGTAGGCGCACTCGACGCTCAGTCACGCATCGGCGTTACCGTGGCATCGGCAAACCATGTGGCGAACTACGATTTCGCCATCGGCAAAGCCGACGACACCGTTTCCGCCCACGATGCCGCCGCATCCGCCTTGAATGGTGTGACCATCGACGATACTTCGCCGGCGCTCACCATCGGTGCCAATAAGGACGGCCATGCAGAAAGGGTTTATTTCGAGCCCCCCATCGCATTCGAGTTCTACAAAGTGGGCGACACGGTAAACCACACGCCGGTTGAGGGCGCGGTATTCCATATATACCAATGGATAGGCTCTGGAACAGAGCCGGGCTATCAGACCGACACGGAGATGGCGAACGATTCCGATAATTGGAAGCCGGTATACAATGGCGCTGCCACGCCCGGCAAGGACCTTACCAGCACGGCTGACGGCATGGTAAAAGCCCCAGCCGGATTGCCGGATGGCATCTTCCGCACTGTCGAGACCGTCGTGCCTGACGGTTACGTATCGCCGGCAGGTCAGTGGAGACTGGTGGTCGATTCCAACAATACCGATCCCGATAAGTTCGTGTCGACGGTAGTGGAAAACAACGGAGAGTCCAGCAACACCCATAACATCGCATGGGTTGATGCAACCGATCATTACGAGTTGCTCAACGACTCCGCTGCTGAAGTGGTCATCACCAAGACCATGGTCGGCGATTACGCCGACCATACCTTGCAATGCGCGTTTGTCGTAACCGAGACCGATACGGGCACGTCGGTGGGTACCTTCTACGTTGCTCATGGCGAAAGCGTGACGGTGCCCGGTCTTGCGCTCAACACCTCGTACACCATCACCGAAACGGTGCCTGGCGGCTATGCTGTCAAGCTCACTTCGTCGTCGGGTCCGGCGGTGGTAGGCGGAACGGATACGGTTCCCACTGTGAAGTTCACCGGGCAGGGCACCGAGCAGCTCGACTTCACCAATACCTACCAAGAGGTGGTTCCTTCGGGCGTTGACGTCGAAAGTGCCGGCTGGCTGTTTGCCGTGCCTGCCCTTGTGGCAGCCGTTGCGATAGCGGGGTGGCGCGGATTGCGCAGGCGCAAGAGCATCCGTTGCTGATCTCAGAGGGTGTTCATGAAGGGGAAAGCAGTGCTCATGAAACACATTGGCTGCAATCTTGTTTCAGCCGTATCATTCAATCAAGCCGAAAACCGACACCCCGGTCGGTAGAACGGCAAGTCGGGCGAACGCTAGCGAAGCGTCCGACACATTGAATCCCGCCCCCCACCCTGGCGGGATTCTTTTTGTTCCGCTCCCTTCATCCCTGCCTGTTTGCTGATGAACGCCTTTCGGGGTCGTTCACTTTTGCGCGGCGTATACTTGAAAACGATACAGATACGCAGAAAGCGTGAGAGCATGGAGCATTTGAAGATAGCCACCGACAAGTTGCTGCTGGTCGCAGGCGTGGTGTGGTCTATAGCTGGAATCAACATTGCCAATTTGGGAATTCAAGCCTACTTCAAAGAAGAAGGCTGGGTGTTCTGGACCCTGATCATCGGCACACTGGCCATTTTCACGCTGTTTCACATTTTCGTGTTCACCAAGATGGTGGGCAAGCACTCCGAACGCATTCGCGGCAGCGCTGAAGATCGCACGCACGTGTGGAAGTTCTTCGACAAGCGCGGATACATCATCATGGCCTGCATGATGGGTGGCGGCATCGGATTGCGTGCCAGCGGCTTGGTGCCCGACTGGTTCATCGCGTTTTTCTACACGGGGCTGGGTGCGGCGCTGGTGGTGGCCGGCATCAGCTTCATCCTGCGTTACTTCAAAAGCAGCGACCCCAGTTGCCCCGTCATTCCCTCCAAGTAAAGTTTCTACCTCAGCAGCCATGCATCGTTGATTCGAATAAAGGGCGCAGTGCTGCTTCGGGCCCTTCGGCTTTTCGGGAGGCGAATCACCGTTTGAACAGCGTGGTTTTGGGTTGCCCGCCGCGGCGTGCCGAAGCCACGGCGCTTCCGTGGGCGATGCACATGAGAGCCAATAGCGCCGCAGCACCCGTCAACGCCTCGGCATTTTCTGCCAACCCCGCGCCTTCCAGGCCTATAGCGGGCCAGCCGATGCAGCTTGACAACAGGCATTCTGCCAGAAAGATGGCGGGAATGGCCACGGCGCCGTAGCACAGGTAGCGCGTTGCGGCCATCACGCCGAACCCTGCCACCAGCGCGATTCCGCCCAGCACGGGGCTGAACAGCACGATGGCAGAACAGGTGACGGTGACGCCTTTGCCACCGTGGAAGCGATGCCATGCGGGAAAGTTGTGTCCCAAAACGCAGCCGATGCCGGCGTACAGCACGGCCAGCTGACTCAGGTCGGGGCAGAGCGCCCAGCGGCACAGTTCGCAGGCCAGGATGGTTTTGCCGATGTCGCCGGCCAGCACAACAGCGGCCCAGCCCGCGCCCAGGTTGGCACCGATGTTGGCCATTCCCGGGTTGCGCGTTCCGAAGTTGAACGCGCTCTTGCCCGCGCGGGCGCGCGCCACGATGTCGGCGGTGAGCACCATGCCGCACAGATAGCCCACCAGTATGCAAGCCAGTCGTTCCATGACAACCATTATACGTTCGGCTTTCATTGGGGCCTCAACGAACTCGCGGATGTCCTGTGTCGTAATCCGAGGGCAGCATCGCTTGGTCGCAAAGTGACGAAGTGCTGATTAATCTGGAAATGTTGCGGATGTTCCGAAAGCAAAAGAGCTGTAATTGCAGGTGGTCACATCCTTCCTCTTGACTTGGAGCATGCTCCAGGGTTTACCGTGTGATGCAGCGAATGGGAGCTTATCAGCATCTACAGAAGGGGACGCGATGTCAGCAATGCACTATCGCATGTTGCCGCACGGCGGCCAGAAGATCAGCGTCATAGGGTTGGGAGCCGGATCCATCCATCACGGCAGCCAAGATCAGATCGAGCGCACGGTGGAACACGCCATCGAACTCGGTATCAACTACTTCGACATCTGCCCCTCGGAATTCAGTCCGCTGCCTGCCTATGGTCGAGCCTTCCGCGGAAGCCGAAGCGATATTCTCACGCAGATGCATTTCGGCGCCGTGTACGACCAAGGCGAATCGCGCTCATATGGTTGGACGCTCGACACCAAGCGAATCAAGCGCCAGTTCGAAGAAGAGCTCGAGACTTTGGGAACCGACTACACGGACTTCGGATTCGTGCATTGCATCGACGAACCTGCCGATTTCGACCGCATCATGAACAACGGAACCTGGGATTACCTCAAGCAACTCAAGGCCGCAGGAACAGTGCGCCATCTGGGCGCATCCACTCACAGCGTCGAGATAGCCAGGCGCTTCTTGGCGACGGGGCTGGTTGACATGATGATGTTCAGCATCAACCCGATGTACGACTACACCGACGAATCGCAATACGGCAGGGGAAGCACGGTCGATCGAGCCGAGCTCTACCGCGCATGCGATGCGGCCGGCGTGGGGCTTTCGGTGATGAAGGCATTCGCTGGCGGCCAGTTGCTCGATGCGCGCATGTCGCCATTCGGCCAGGCGCTCACTCCGGCCCAGCTGGTGGCGTATGCGCTTGAGCGCCCCGCAGTGCTCACGGTGCTGCCCGGCGTGCGCGATGCCGCCGATGTCGATGCTGCCGTGTCTGTTTTGGATGTCGGTCCCGAGCAACGCGACTACTCCGTTTTGGGGAGCCTTCATTTGAAAGACGCCCAGGGTACCTGCGTGTACTGCAATCACTGCGAGCCCTGTCCGCAGGGAATCGATGTGGGGTTGGTGAACAAGTATTACGATTTGGCGCGTGCAGGCGATACCCTGGCTCGCAGCCACTACGCCCATCTTTCCAAGAATGCATCGGACTGCATCGCCTGCGGCCACTGCGAATCGCGCTGCCCGTTCCAGGTGCCCCAAGAAGGACGCATGCGCGAAATCGCCGCGTATTTTGCGTAGAAGCACTGGGTTTGGGCGCTTGCTCGGGTGCTTGCTCTGTTGCTTGCCCGGTCGATCCATGGGCTAGGTCGCACGAGCATCTGTCATTCGTCGTCAAATCGACGGTAATTGCAGCGAATCGGGGATAGTGTGGCGATTTTCGTCGTCCGTTGATGCCGAAAAGAGGATAACCCCAGGTCGTGCATAGCGTGTTGCCGTCGAAGCTTGATGAATCGCTGCAATATCGCGAATTCGATTCGTTTTGGAGCCGTATCGTGACGAATCGCGCTTAGGGCAAGTGGCCATGCGCTGCTGCTTCTGCTGTGGATCCAGCAGACATGCCACGCCTATTATTCCTGGTGGGATCGCTGTTGACGCTTTACTCTTCACATTTCCTCCATAGGGTGCTATGATGCGCCCATAAACTTCATATGCGCATATAAAACATTGCACATATGAATAAAATAGGGGTTTGAGGAGAGGAGGATCGATGGCCGAATCCAAGGAGGGCGGTCAACCGATCGATCGGGAGGAAATCGACCAAGGCTCTAGGGTTACGCAGGAAGGTCAGCCCAGCGGCTCTGCGGCAGCAACACGGGCGGAGCAGCCCAGCGGCTCTGCGGCAACGCGGCTGGGGCAGTCCGATGGTGCGGCGGCAGCGCAGGCGGAAGGCCATGGCGCTTCTGCCGGCGGACATGACGGCGCCGCTGCGGCGCACGCCCAAGCACAACCCAAGAAGCGCCGGCACTGGCCCATCGTGGTGGGCGTGGTGTTGGTGGTGCTGGTTGCGGCCGGTGCGGGCTTTTTCGTCTGGCATAACCAGCCCAGCTTCTGCAATGCCATCTGCCATTCACCCATGGACAACTACGTCAACGGCTACTACGAAGATTCGTCGCTTCTGGCCAACACGCATATGAAAGCGAACGTGACGTGCTTGGAATGCCATGAGGCCACCATCAGCGATCAGGTCAACGAAGCCTGCGCGTATATGTCGGGCGATTTCAGCGTCGACGAAAACGGCAACATCCTTACCGTGGGCGTATCGGCCGACCAGAGCTTCTGCACCAATGGCGCGTGCCACAACATGGACGACGTGAAAGCCGCCACCGCCAATTGGGGTGGCGAGGAAGGCGTCAATCCGCATGATTCCCATCAAGGCACCCTGTATTGCAGCGATTGCCATAGCGTGCACGGCACCTCCAACCTGTACTGCAATGCCTGCCACGACTGGAAGGTCCCCGATGGGTGGACCTCCGCTTCAAAGGAGTGAGCAGCCATGACCAACGCCAATAGGGAACAACGGGCAAGCAAGGAGGGCAAAGCCATGAAGAAGACAGCAGCCGTGGCCTGTGGTGCAGCCGCATTGGCCCTGGGGCTTTCGGGGTGCGGCGCATCGTATGAAGGCTCGGGCAGCAAGGATGCCGCGAGCGCCGAGCAGCTGGCTCAGACATTGCCCGATCCGTGGGCGCAAGAGCAGACGGCTACCACCAAGACGGTCCCCGCCGGCACCTACAAAGACGGCGTCTATGAAGGCGCGGGCGTGGGCATGGACGGCAAGATAACCGTCACGTTGCTGGTGGCGTCGGACAAGATCTCGTGCGTCCAAATGACGCAGGACGGCGAAAGCCAGAGCGTCGGTGGCTACGAGGCCATCCGCGACGGCAAGTACGCGGCTCAAATCGATGCGGCACAGGGGTCCGACATCGACGGGATTTCGGGCGCCACCATTACCACGGCGGGCGTCAAAGAAGCCGTGGACAACGCCCTTGACCAGGCCAAGGCATAGGGGGAGGGATACATCATGTCAAACAAGCAGAATATCGACGGCAAGAGCATGAGCCGTCGCGCGTTCTTCGAGCGCGCAGGTGCTGTGGCCGCCGGTGTGGCGGCAACGGGCGCCATGGCAGGTGCCGTGCCCGTGCCAGTGGCCTACGCCGAGCCCGAAGGAGTCATCGGCGATTGGGCGGCCGATGGGTCGAAAGACGTTGCCGTGCCGGAAAGCAGCCAGACAAACGCGTCGGCGGCCGACGGCACGTATCGCGACCACAACGGCGCAGCTTTCCCGGCAAACGACGCCACCCCCATACCGCCGTGCGCGGTGCCCGAAAAATGGGATATGGAATGCGAGATGGTAGTGGTGGGAGCCGGCGGTGGCGGCCTGAATGCCGCGGCCCGCTGCGCCCAGCAGGGCATCGACACCATCTGCGTCGAGGCCATGGGGCTGCACGGCGGCAACGCGCAAAGCGCCGGCATGTGCGCCATCTTGGGCGGGTCGAAACTGCAGGAAAGCAAGCGCTTCGCCTTTCCCCAATATCCCTTCGACGCCAAGGCCCTCACCGACTGGGCAATGGACGAATATCATTATGCGGCCGATCCGCACCTCATCTATCTGATTGCGGAACAGGGCGGCAAGTGCATCGACTGGATGGCGGAATGCGGCGTGGAATGGCGGCTGGGCGAAGTGCCCGTGTACGTGGCGCCCAAGAATTCCACGCTCGACCACCATGTGCTGAAGATGAAAGACGCCACCGATGCCATGTTCGCCTATGCGCAGAAAAACGGCTGCCGGTTCCGCTTCCAATGCCCCGCCAGCGCTTTGGTGCAAAACGACGACGGTCGCATCGTGGGCGTTATCTGCAATGACGAACGCGACGGCGAAGTGGCCATCCACGCCAGCAAGGCGGTCATCTTGACGGCCGGCGGCTTCTGCAACAACAAGGCGCTGCTCGACAAATACATTCCCACTGCTGCCATGGGCTGCGCCAGCAGCTACCTGGTGGGTGGCGAAGGCGGCGAGTGCTTCCGCATGGGCCTGGGCGTCAAGGCCGACGTATCGGGCTTCAACAGCTCGGCCAGCTTCGACGGCGGCGTTGATTGGGAAGCCGAGGGCGGCGACTGGGCCCGCTTCCTGTACGACGGCATGACGCAGCTTTCGCGCCAGCCCTGGTTCACCATCGATCGCGCAGGAAACCGGTTGCGCTACATGGACAGCCGCGTGAAGAAGGACGGCGCCGATGCCATCTATGCGCTGGGCGATTTGGCCACCATCCAGATGACACCCCCGGGACACCGCAGCTACATCATCTTCGACAGCCACTACGAAGATTATCTGGAAGGCTTTGCGCAGGAACATTGCCGCAAACTGATTACCCCCGACTTGCAGCAGATCGAGAAGATTCCCGAGCACTACCGCGACTGGCACCACGGCGTGCAAGATGCGCTCGATGCCGACGTGCTCAAAAAGCGCGATTCGCTCGAACAGCTCGAAGAAGATCTGGGCTTCCAACCGGGCGTCATGCAAGATGCCGTGGCCAAGTGGAACGAAACCTGCGCCAAAGGCGAAGACGACTTCATGTATCCCATGGAATCGGATTGGCTGCATCCCATCGTCGATCCGCCCTTTTACGGATGCCGCATCGGCGGCAACCTGTACGGCACCAAGGCGGGGCTGCTCATCAACGACCAGATGCAGGTGGTGGGCACCGACGGCAAGGTGATCGATGGGCTCTACGCCGGATGGCACACCGCGGGCGGCGCCTGCGGCGAGAATTCCTATATCGGCGATCCGATTCTGGGTTCGTTGCTGGGCGATGTGAGCTTGGCATTTTGCGGTGGGTATTGCTGCGGCAGTTTCGCTGCAGCCAACGAACACGAAGACTACTAGGACGGGAGGCGATGGAGATGAATGAGATGAAGAAGGATACGCGCAACGCGTTTATCGGTCTGTTCGCCGTGGCCCTGGTGGTCGCCGTAGTGGGGCGCTTGGGGCTGGCTCTCATGGATGTTTCGGGCATTTACACCTACGACTACATTGCGGCATCCACGGGAACGCTGCTCAACCAGGTATGCACGGTGCTCACGGGCCCCATGCTGTTCGCATTCATGTTTTTGGCGGCGTTGGCGTTGGGCGTTGGGACGGCAGGCGTGCTGCTGTACGCGCACCGCTACCGTGCGTCGGGCGATGCCGGCATGATGTCGTTCGGACCTGCATTGCTATGGTCGCTGCTGACCACCGTTTGCGGCGCGGTATGCGCCGGAATTTTCGCCACCGGGTTGTTCTCGGCGGTGCAGCTTTCGTCCATGGAAAGCAAGCTTTCTTTCGATGGCGGCATGGCGCTCATGGGGATATTGGCGGTGGCGGCCATCGTCACCCTGTTGGCTGCGGCCATGCTCATGCTGTGCCGCTGCCTCGATCGCGGCGTGCGCAGTGGACGCACCGTGCTCAACTTGGTGCTGGTTTCCGCCGTGTGCGGGCTGGTGGTCATGGTGTTGACGGTGTTCACCTTCGCCACCATCGATGTGGTCAAGATAGACGGCATGGCGTCGGCGCTGTGGTTCGGCATCGATACCGTGGTCAATGTGATCATGATGGCCGTTGCCCTCAGGCTGGCGCCCAAAGGTGCCGCTGCAGGCGGCTCGGCCCAGCCGAAGGGTGAAGCGCGTAACGCCTAGCGCTGCCGATTATCGACACCCCCCTCCTCGTCGGGCGGCGCATGCCAGCGCTCCGGCCGGTCTGCGTTGAGCGGAATGGTGGGCTCGGCCGATTCATCCCCACATCGGCGGCATTGGGTCCCGGTCGGTCTGCGCTCAGCGGCGCTGCGTGCTCGGCCGATTTGCGCTCAGCGGTGCAGGGGTTCCAGCGAATCGAGGGCCTGCTTGCGTTCCACTTCTTCGCGCTTTCGGATATCGGCTAAAACCACATGTCCTACCTGCGAAAACGCGTCGCGGTTTTTGTCGCTCAACTTGCTCCACAATCGCTCGTGGGCAACGTCGGCCACTTCTTGCGTGATGGTGGACATAACCGCGCGCCCGTTGTCGGTGAGCCCCACGAACACGGCCTTTGCGTCATCGGGGTGCACCAGACGCTGCGCCCAGCCGCGCGCTTCGAGTCGATCGACCACGCGCGAAACAGTGGCGGCCGGCATGACAAGCTGGCGCGACAGGTCGGACGTCCGCATGGGCACATCCGATTCGCCCAAACGCTGCACCAGTCGGCATTCGCTGTACCCCGCATTCACGGTCTGCTTCAGAGCGCCTTCCACCATCTGCCTGAACAGTTCCAGTGAAACCAGCGTGCGGCTGGCCAGGTTGATGCGCGCAATTTTGGGCGAAGCAGGCGGATCGGTGGCTGCGCCGGCCGAAATGGAGGCTTCGAGCAGGCGGCGGTTGGTGGGATTCTCGGTGGGGAACAGCGCATAGAGCTGGGCAACCAGCGACTTGTTGACCAGCAAGATGTGCTCGACGCCCGCTTCGGTGATGGCCACCGTGCAAGCACGTGCATCGTCGGGGTCGTCTTCACGTTGGGCGAACCCGTGTTGCGCCAGCGCATCCACGCTCTGGGTGACGCGATTGGGCTTGAGGTCGAGCAATTCGCCTAAATGCGAAGGGCGAACCTTCTGCGGCGCCAAGCCCTGCAGCTTCATGAGCACGCGATACTGCGTGATGCTCAAATCGCTGGCCGCACGCAGGCCGTCTTTCAGCGCGGCATGCGTCAGTTCGAATCCGGTGAAATAGCGCGAATCGAGAACCGGATCTTTCGAACGGCCTTTCGGCATGGCGTTCCTTTCCAAGCGAATCAACGATGTTGCATGATTGAACTATATGCGCAATTACGGCAACGAATCGTTTCGCCATGCAATCGACGCGCAAGCTACACGCCAGCCGGTGCTTCCTCGAACGTGGTGGCAGCTTCTTTCAGCAGGTCGATGATGGGCAGGCCTTGCGGACAGGCGTCTTCGCAGGCGCCGCACTCGATGCAGGTGCTGGCCTTGTGCGGGCCGGTGACGAAGCCGTAATTGGCGCGCACGCTGGGAGCATCGCCGTAGGCGCGCAGCATGTTGAGGGCCGAGAAGATGCCCGGCGTGGGAATTTCCTGAGGGCAGTTCTTCTGGCAGTATCCGCAGGCCGTGCACTGGATGAGCCCCGCGGACGCCAACGCCTCGCGCGCTCGGTCGTATATCCGGCTATCGTCTGGCGCCAAAGGCTCCATGTGCTTGAACGTTTCCAGGTTCTGCTCCATTTGCTCGAAGGTGCTCATGCCTGACAGCACGGTGATGATTCCCGGCAGGTTGGCGGCAAAGCGCAGCGCCCAAGAAGCGGGGGTGGCGGTGGGGTCGGAAGCTTTGAACACGTCCGCTACGTTTTGGGGCAGGTTGGCCAACATGCCGCCCTTCACCGGCTCCATGATGACCACGGGCAGGTTGTGGGCGCGTACGGTTTCGTAGCATTTGCGCGACTGGACGAAGGCGTCTTCCCAGTCGGCCCAATTGATCTGCAGCTGCACGAATTCGATCTGGTCGGCGTGCGCTTCCAGAATCGGCTCCAGCACGTCGGCGGTATCGTGAAACGAGATGCCCAGATGGCGTATCTTGCCGGATTCCTTGAGCTCGCGGGCGAAGTCCCACAGGTGCAGCCGCTCGAACACCTCGGTGCGCGGGCCGCCCAGATTGTGCAGCAGGTAATAGTCGAAATAGCCGGCGCCCGTGTTGGCCAGCGATGTGTCGAACATGGCGCGTGCCTGTTCTTCGGTGTTGTCGCCGATCCATGCCGCCAGTTTGGTGGCCAACGTGTAGCTTTCGCGCGGGTAGCGCTCCACCAAGGCTTGTCGGATGGCGTCTTCGGAATCGCCGTAGGCGCGCGCGGTATCGAAGTAGGTGAAGCCGGCATCAAGGAATGCGTCGACCATCTTGCTGGTTTGCTCGATGTCGGCATGGCCGTCTTTCTGCGGAAGGCGCATCAGGCCGAAGCCGAGCTTGGGGGTGGTTTCGCCGAGGTATGACATGTGTACCTTCTTCTTTCGGGGTCGAAGCCATTGAAACACTTCGAGCGCACTCCAAGTCAAGAGGCGTTGCCGTCGAACGGAAAACCAGCAGCTCCATCTTGTTGTTTATCGTCGACCGTCCGAGTGCTGCTGCCAAGCAAGTGGGCTGGATAGCGTTCGCGTGCCAAGTTGAGAGACGTTGTCGCCAATCGGGGAGCTTGACTTAGAGCGCACTCCAAGCGCTAGGCTGGTGCCAATGGATTTAAGACCAAGGAGATATCCGCCATGCCCACCCAACTTCCTCTTACTCCCGATGCCGCTGCGTATCGACGTCGCCTGGCACCCCATTTTGCCGAAGCGTTCGAGCGCTCTGACCCTGAATTCATGGAGCGCTTCGAGAACTTCGCATTCGATGAGACCGTTCGCGATGTCGACCTTCCCGACAACGTGCGCTTCATGGCCATCCTTTCGGCCTTGCTGGGGTGCCAGGGAGTCGATACCTTCCGGGCCCTGCTGCCGACGGCGATACAAGCTGGCGTTACACCTGTTCAGGTGAAGGAAATCGTCTACCAGTCATCAGCCTACTTGGGGCTGGGCCGGATGTGGCCGTTCATCGAAGCCGTCAACGGCGTTCTGGAAGTGCAGGGCGTGGCGTTGCCGCTGCCCGGTCAGGCAACCACCACAGCGGCAACACGGCGAGAAGCCGGCACGCAGGCGCAAGTGGACATCTTCGGCGAAGGCATGCGTAATTTCTGGTGCAGCGGGCCTGAAGAAAAGTGCCACATCAACCGCTGGTTGGCAGGTCATTGCTTCGGCGATTGGTATACGCGCGGCGGGCTCGATCTGGCGCAGCGCGAGATGGTCACATTCTGCTTCATAGCTGCCCAGGGCGGGTGCGAACCGCAGCTCACCAGCCACGCGCGGGGCAACATGAATCTGGGCAACAGTCGGGAATTCCTGATACAGGTGGTCAGCGCCTGCGTTCCCTACATCGGCTATCCGCGCAGCCTCAACGCGCTCGGCTGCATAGAGGCGGCTGCAAAGAAAGATTGATATCGGGCTGTCGAGTTCAATGACAGAGCAAGAGGCAGCGATGGCAATGGGCCTGCCTGTTTGTTGTCTTCGCTGTCTCTGTCTGCCATTCGGCAGCGGTCGGAAAGCGCACAGCTTTCGGCCGGCAGCTTATTCCTGCGAAGACACGTACATGGAAAGCATCTCATAGAGTCGTTTGGGCTCGATGGGCTTTGCCAAGTGGGCGTTCATTCCCGCCGACAAGCAGTTGTCGGCATCGCTGTCGAAGGCATTGGCCGTCATGGCGATGATGGGAATGTTTCGAGCTTCCTCGTTATCCAACTTGCGAATGATGCGCGTGGCGGCGATTCCGTCCATCACGGGCATGCGGACGTCCATAAGCAAAGCCGCATAGCGCGACGGGTCTTCGGCAACCCGTTCCACCGCTGCTTTTCCATCTTCCACGCAATCGGCTTGGTAGCCTTCCCTTTCCAGCAAACGGCAGATGATTTCGCGATTCACGGGGTGGTCTTCGGCTACCAAAAGGCGGATGTTGCGGCCGTTGGCAGAGGCGGAAGCGTGATGGTCATGCGCATGGGCTGCGTTTTCGGCAGCAATCTGCTCGTCAGTGGCCAGAGGAAGTTCCAAGTGCACGGTCACCGTCGTGCCCACTCCTTCTTTGCTTTCGACCTTCATGGTTCCGCCCATCAAATCCACCAAATTGCGGGTGATGGCCAGCCCCAAGCCCGTTCCTCCCACGCTCGCCTGCTCGTTTTCGCGTTCGAAGGGGCGCCCTAGCCGTTTCAGGAAGGCGGGACTCATACCGCATCCATCGTCGGTTATGAGGTAATCGGACTCTTGGATGTTGTCCACGATTTTCGTGTGCTCCAGGCGAAAAGCGATGTGGCCGCCCGAATCGGTGTACTTGATGGCGTTTGACAGCAGGTTGAAGAAGATCTGGTTCATTCGCAGTTTGTCCACCCACAGGTTGGCGGCTGCGCCCGATCTATGCCAAGTGAACTCCAGGTCCTTATCGCGGCACAACGGCGCGATGATGCCGTCCATGTAGCTTTCGAAGGCTTCGAAGGTGTACACGCTGGGATGCATTTCCACCTTGCCGCTTTCGATGCGCGCCATGTCGAGCACATCGTTGATGAGCCCCAGCATGAATTCGCCAGCGGTTCCTATTTGGCTCAGGTCGGTGCTCAATTGCGCGTCGTCATCACGGTCGTCTTGGGCCAATGCCGCCACGTTGATGATGGTGTTGAGCGGCGTCCGCAGGTCATGGCTCATTCTGGACATGAAATCGCTTTTTGCCGCATTGGCTTGCTCAGCCGAGGCCAAGGCTTCGGCCAGTTTCTTTTGGCGCTTCATTTCCTTATGGTAAGTGGCGGTGATGTCGGTGCGGGTAAGCAGCACTTTGGTATGAGCGGAATCGAACCAGAGGTATTGCACCAGCTTGTGCTGACGCTTTCCTTTTACGGTGATGTCGATGGCGCAGTTGTATTCGCCGGTTTTCTGCATCTTTCGCGCCACGACGTCGATGGCGTTTTCGCGTTCGATGCTCTCCAACACGGAAGGGGATGTCAGATCGGCGTAGGCATGGCGCATGCTCTCGTTGTAATTTGCCCCAGTCGTCGGGGCGCCGACTATTCCGTCGCGCACCAAAGCGTAATCGATGCAGTTCGATGCGATATCCACCACCGCTACGAATTCGTAATACCCGTCCACGATGCGTTGGTTGATGGTCTGTTGAATGACCGATCGGGTGTCATCTACCAGGTTGACGAAGGCCATGTCGTCGCCAGTGTAAGGGTTTTTGGCAAAGTGGATTACGGCACGCAACCATAGATTGCTTCCTGTTGTTTCGTCGCGGCGCCTTAGATGGTGGATGCTGTCAGTGCCTTTGCTGCAGGCGATACGCAGCTTGTCCAAAGTGAGCCATTCCTGCAAATAATGGCGTTCATCCGGTTCGCCGAAGCGGTTGACGAGCGCGGTGATGAAGTGGTCTATGCTCTGCCGTTCGAAGGGCAACTCGAACGCAGAAGAACGCACGTAGTAATCGACCACCGTATCGTCGGTGAGGTTGAGGATCACGCGTCCTCGCAAGTCTTCGGTGCCCGTCAAACTGCGTGCGTATTCGGTGGCGTAACGGTTCATGCGGCTCAGGTTTTCCCGCTGCTGATCATCGATGTTTTCCAGTGTGCCGATGGCGCGCGTCACGGCGCCCGAAGCATCGTGGACCACGTAACCGCTCAGCTTGACCCAGCGGTAGGTGCCGTCGATCAGCTTGGTGCGCAGCGTGACCTGATCGAACTCTCCTTTGTCGGCGGCGCTTTCGAAGAACCGCTTGAGCGCGCTGCGGTCGTCGGGATGGATGACTTCGGGATCGGCATCGTTGGCCATGATGCGGTCAATGGGTTGGCGGCTGAGTTCGTAGTCGGCAAAACCGGTGGAGCTGTACAGTTCGCCGGTGGTGAAGTCGTAGTCGAACAGGGCCACATCGTTACTGTCGATCACCAAGCGATAGCGTTCCTTTTCCGTTTCCAGCGCTTGGCGCTGGATGGTTTCTTCGGTGATGTCGCTTCCGAAGATGATGATGGCCATACGACCCATCCACGAAGTGCTGCGGGAGGTCGTTCGTATGATTTTTCCCGTCGGCTCGAAGTTGGCAATGAGGGGCTTGCCGATAGCCAAAGACTGGTCGCCGCGGCACCAGGGGCAGCGTTCGTTCCGGTTGCACAGGACATCGAAGCAGGCGCGCCCGTTGTAGGGTTGCGGTTCGACGCCATGCTGGGCGAATGCGGCCTTGTTGGCGTAGTAGAGCTCACGCGTTTCGGCATCCACCACGCAGATGGACGTGTCGGTTTCGTCCAATATCCCCTGGTACAAGAGGAACTGGCTTGATGGCGCGATAACGAGCGCGTCGAAAATCGGATTGCCGGCGGCTGAGGTGCCGTTGCGGAAAGCAGAAAGCTGAATCCAGACGATGCGTCCATCTTTGCCGACGGCCCGATACGAGCAATTGATGTCGTGTCCGTTGGCCAAGGCGGACTTGACGGAGGCTTCCACCAAGGGGCGGTCATTGGCGAATATGCCGTTTATGGCATTGTCGCCGATAGCGGCGTCGTATTCTGCGCGCGTGAACCCCAGCGCATCGGCCAATCCGTCGGTATAGGCGATCGTCTTGATGGAAGCGGGAAGGATTTCATAGGAGGCCAGTCCGCCCTCGGTGTGGTCGAGAACGTGTCTGAGCAATTCGGTCGAATCGGGATTGAGCCGTTTCGGCTGATCGCTTGGTGCATCATCCTGTGCGCTGCTGGGAACCATTCCATAGTCTCCTTGCGAAGCACGGATGGTCGCTCCGGCCACTCATGCCGTTTCTTGATTATAGTCCTGCCACCTGCGCTCTGCCGATAAATGTTGAGCAGGGCGGCTGCGCTTCGAGCGTTCGATTTCGTCGATTTCCAGTTGAGGCCCGGCTGCTTCCCAATGCGTTTTCGGTCCAGCCGTCCCGGCAGTCGCATGAGCATCAGGGTAGGCGGAAGCGCGTGATTTCCGTCGGCCCTTGACTTGGAGCGCACTCAAAGGTTTAGGGTTGCTTCATGGATGCGGCCGGCATTCGTCGACGGTATCGAGATCAATAGAGCCTACCGGTAGGAGCACGTTATGGAAAAGGAACCGCTTTTTGGGCTGGGCAAGCCCAATGACGCATTCGCCCAGTATTTCATCGGGCAGAGTTATTTGAATCCGTTGGCAGATTTGGATTGCTCCGCCTGCAACGTCACGTTCGAACCGGGATGCCGTAACAATTGGCATATCCACCACAAAGGCGGCCAGCTGTTGTTGTGCACGGATGGGCGCGGCTGGTACCAAGAGTGGGGCCAACCGGCGCGCGAGCTGCATCCGGGTGACGTAGTGGACATCAAGCCCGAAGTGAAGCACTGGCATGGCGCTGCCGCCGACAGCGCGTTTTCCCATATAGCCATCTCGGTGCCCGTCGAAGGTGCTTCCAATGAATGGCTCGAGCCCGTCGACGACGCTCACTACGAAGCGCTTTAGTCCGCTCCGTTCCCCCTGCAAACCGCCCGCGTCCGTTGACGATATATCCTGACTCCTGGCTCCATGGGCTGTCAGCGCGAAAGCACGGATATCTCGGCGATATCGTCGAATGCTATCTTGCGTTTTACCACGGTGAGCACTTGGAATGCCGGATCGATGCGGGATACTGCGCCCTCCGTTACCACGTAGGCGTCGATGTCGTAATGCATCACGCGCACCACGCAGCCGCGGTCGATTTGCGCCAGAACGCGCGAGATGCGCATCACCTCTTCTTCAGGCAGGTCGCGTTTGGGCTGCGCCAGACGCTCTTGCTTGCGCACCAAGTCGTAGTAGCCCTTCAGCGCTGCGAAGGGAATGAATTGGCTTGCGCGATCGGCTTGGGGGCTCGTTGGCTTGAAATCAGGCACGATGACCCCCGATCTGGGCGTTGCGCTGCCGGCCCGTGGCGCCTTCGGTCAGGCTCATCCCTTTTATCAGTGCGTTTTTGCCGAAACGCCGCTTCACCGCCAGCACGGCTTCCTGCCTGCTTCGCTCTTCCGCTTCGGCCGTCATGTCGGTGAACAGGTCGACCGAGGCGAATTCTTCCGGCATCAGCCCTGAAAATCCCACGCAGATGCGCCTAATACCGCAATCGGCATCCACCGATTCGCGCCAGAGCGCTTCGAAGCACTTGATGAGCTTGTTGTACGAATTGGTATTGCCGTGCAGCCTGCGCGCCCCGCCACCATGCGGTCCGCGCCGTCTGCGCCCTGCCGAAGCTGAAGATCCGCCGGCATGCGGACCGCATCTCGCAGAAGCTGAAGACTTGCTGCCCGCAAGCCCGCGCCCTGTTGCATCCGAGAACCCGTCGCTCGCAAGCCCGCATCCTGCCGAAGCGGTTCGCTCGTTTCCCGATGCGCCCATCGACCCGTCGAGGTACTCGCTGGTGTTGTCTCGCGTTTTGTCGGATCCTTGCGCATCGCGGCCTTTCGAGGTGCGAAATGCATATCCCACATACAGCGATATGCTGCTGCATACCAGGCGCTTTTCCACCAGCTCGAGCACGGATGAGTCCACCATTTCGCGCATCACGGTGAAGGCTTCCGTCCAGCCGTAGTCGCATGGAAGCACCTGCCCATTGCTCAGAGACGACCCCTGCGGTTCGTATTCGTGGATTTGCCGGATGGTGCAGGGCTCGATGCCGCGTGCGTGGTCCATCAGATACTCCGCCTTCACGCCGAATTCGCGGTAGAGCGTCGCGGAATCCATGCGGGCCACACCCGCCAAATCAAACACGCCATAGCCCGCCAACCGCGCGGCGATGCCCGGCCCGATATTCCAGATATCGGTGATGGGGCGGTGCTGCTGCACGGTCCGTTCGAATTCCGCCTGGTCCAGAAAGCCGATGCTGTCGGGTGCATGTTTGGCCAGTACATCGAGCGCCACCTTGGATAAAAACAGATTGGTCCCGATGCCCGCCGTGGCGCTGATGCCGGTTTCGTCGAATACGGCATCCATCAACCGCTGCGCCAGCTGTCGAGGCGTGGTAGCGTACAAGCCCAGGTAGGGAGTGGCGTCGATGAAGCATTCGTCGATGGAGTACACATGGATGTCATCGGGGCTGATGTAGCGCAGGTACACGCCATAGATCTGCGCCGACGCCTCCATGTAGCGATGCATGCGCGGCGTGGCCGTCAGATAATCGATGCCGGGCGGAATTTGATGCAACCGGCATCGATTGCGCACGCCGAGTGCCTTCATGGCAGGCGTGATGGCCAAGCAGATGGTGGTGCGTCCACGCGATGCATCGGCCACCACCAGGTTGCGGGTGAGCGGATCGAGTCCGCGCGCCACGCATTCCACCGAGGCATAGAAGCTCCGCAAATCTATACATATATATGTAGGGTTGCAATCCACGCGCGGCGGCGCCTTTCCATAGCGAACGTATGTTCGTAAGTATAGCACCGAATCAAATGGGGCGGAATCGCGCCGTGGATTTCTCAAAAATGCCGCCATTCTACGGATTTCGGGGTCGATTCTGCCCCTTCCCGAACCTCGCAATGGCATAACCCCAGGTCGCGGCAATCAGGCAGGTCGAAAGGTCGTAGAATGGCGGCATTTTTGAGAAATCCACCGGCCTGTATAGCGCAGTGCGCCGGACTGGACGGTGGGGAAGGGAAGGCAAAACGCCCCCGCTGCCAACAGGCAACGGGGGCGCCACTCCGCTTGCGTTACCCAACGGGGACGC
>JAXGTO010000012.1:0-58269 GCA_040774885.1 Eggerthellaceae bacterium
CAGGCAGCAGGCAGCAGGCAGCAGGCAGCAGGCAGCAGGCAGCAGGCAGCAGGCAGCAGGCAGCAGGCAGCAGGCAGCAGGCAGCAGGCAGCAGGCAGCAGGCAGCAGGCAGCATATGGGGCGCTTGTGAAGCTGCGAAGGATAGCTTGCTTTAACACTATACTGTGATAAAGTAAGCACCTAGCAAGCGCGAAACAGGTGCTGTGGGAAATGAACGAATCCTCATCGTCGCCAGAACGCGATGCCAAGGCGCTGAGGGAAGTGCGCCCGTCAAGCTGCTGCAGCGAGAAAAGCACGGCGGTTGGGCGCAGCGAGACAAGCACGGCGCTGAAGCATAGCGAGACAGGCACGGTGCTGAAGCGCGACCAAAAAAGCACGGTGCTGAAGCGCAATAAAAGAAGCGATCGAAAGAGTTACGTCATGGATTTTGTCACTCCGTCAGGGTTCCGCGACATATTGCCAGAAGAGGCGCAGGTCCGCGAGGATCTGGGCAACCGCGTGCAGGCGTGCTTCGCATCGCACGGGTTTGCGCCCATCGAAACGCCTACGCTCGAGCGCATGGACGTGATGGAGGCGGCAGGACGCATCCCGGCTTCCCCGTTCAAGCTGTTCGACTCGGCGGGCGACCTTCTGGCCCTGCGCCCCGACGTCACCATGCAGGTGGCGCGTATGTGCGCCACGCGTCTGCGCGGTCAAGAGGGCCCGTTCAAATTCCGCTATACGCAGCGCGTGTTCCGCGAAAGCGACGCCCAGACCTCCCAGCGCGAACTGACCCAGATCGGCTTGGAGAACATCGGCGATGCCGGCGCCCGCGCCGACGCCGAGTTGGTGCAGCTGATGGCCGAAGCCTTGCGCCTGTGCGGCCTGAACGCCTTCACCATCGCCCTGGGCAGCGTGGGCGTGCTGCGCTCGCTGCTCGAGACCTGCAAGGCATCCGGCGAATGGAAGAACCAGGTACTGGCCGCCTATCATGATTCCAACTTCGTGGAGCTCGACCGCTTGACGGGCGACCCCTCCATTCCCTCCGCGTTCGCTCAGGCCATTCGTCAGCTTCCGCGCATTCGCGGCGGCCGTACCGCCATCGATGAGGTGCGCGCTTTGGTCGATCCGCTCGGCTGCGCCGAAGGGCTGGACAGCCTGCTGCAGACCTTCGACTTCCTAGCTGCCGAAGGCATGGAAGAAGTGCTGATGGTCGACTTCAGCATCATGAGCAGCTTCGATTACTACACGGGCATCGTGTTCGAGGCCTATGCGCCCGGCATGGGTGCGCCGTTGGGCAGCGGCGGTCGCTACGACGCCATGCTGGCTGCCTACGACGGTGACCCGCGCCCAGCCGCCGGGTTCGCCTTTTCGCTGGAACAGGTGATGGCGGCGGTCAATCTTCCGGCGCCCACTGAGCGCCCGTTGCGCATCGCGGTGCCGAAGGGGTCGCTCAACGAGGGGTCGATCGCCGCGCTCAAAGGCGCCGGCCTCGATACCGAGGGGCTCGAAGACCCCGGCCGCCAGCTGATCATCAGCCGTCCGGGCGTCGACTACATCATCGTGCGACCCACCGATGCCCCCGTGTTCGTGGCGTTGGGCGCGGCGGATTGCGGCATCTGCGGCAAGGATTCCATGATGGAGGCCGCGGCCGACGTGGTGGAGCTGGTCGACCTCGATTTCGGTGGCTGTCGCTTTGTGGTGGCCGAGCCCCAAGGCGCAACCCCGCAGGTGGAAGAGCGCTACCGCAAGCTGGGCAGCATCCGCGTGGCCACCAAGTATCCGCGCATCACATTGTGGTATTTCGATCGAATGGGCATGCAGGTTGAAATCGTGAAACTGCATGGCAACATCGAACTGGCACCCTTGACGGGGATGGCCGAGCGCATCGTGGACATCACTGCCACCGGCACCACGTTGCGTCAGAACAACCTGTGCGTGGTGGATGACGTGGTGTCTTCCACAGCGCGGTTCTTCGCCAACGAATGCGCTTTCCGCATGGACGGCCGTATCATCGATCTATCCCGCGCCCTGCAGGCGCAAGCAAAGGAGCAGCAATGCGACGCATAGAACTGAAACCGGGCAGCACTTTCGACGAGGCCGACCTCAAGCGCACTGGCGCTTTCAATGCGCAGGCGCTCAAAGCCGCCACCGATATCGTGGCCGACGTGCGCGACCGCGGAGACGTCGCGCTGCGCGAATACACGGCGAAGTTCGATGGGGTGGAACTGGAGGACTTCCGCGTTTCCCAGCAGGCCATCGACGAGGCAATCGTTAAGGTGGACCCCAAGGTGGCTGAAGCGCTGCAGCACGCCGCCGCGCAGATCCGCGAGTTCCACGAGCGCCAAAAGCAGCAGAGCTGGTTTTCCGTGCGCGAAGACGGTGCCATCGTGGGCGCCAAGGTGCAGCCGCTCGATTCTGTGGGCATCTACGTGCCCGGCGGTCGCGCTCTGTATCCTTCCAGCGTGCTGATGAACGCCCTGCCCGCAGCTGTGGCGGGCGTCCCGCGCATCGCATGCGTCACGCCGCCCACCAAGGACGGCTCGCTTGATCCGGCTATCTTGGAGGCTTGCCGCATTGCCGGGGTCACCGAAATCTATTCCGTCGGCGGCGCGCAGGCCATCGCCGCTTTGGCTTACGGCACGAAGAGCATCCCTGCCGTGGCCAAGATTACCGGCCCGGGCAATGCGTTTGTGGCCGCTGCCAAAAAGATCGTTTCGGGCGATGTGGGCATCGACATGATCGCCGGCCCCAGCGAGGTGTGCGTGGTGGCCGACGAAAGCGCCGATCCGGCCTTGGTGGCCATCGATCTCATGGCCCAGGCCGAGCACGATCCGCTGGCCAGCTGTTATCTGGTAACCTTCAGCGCTGAATACGCCGATGAAGTGGAAGCCGCCATCGAAGTGCACATGAAGTCTTCCACGCGCGCCGAGATAACCACGGCGTCGCTGGCCGACCAGGGGCTCATCGTGATCTGCCCTGACATGCCGCATGCGCTCGACGCGGTGAACGTCATCGCTCCCGAGCACTTGGAGCTCCACGTGCAAGGTGCCATGGAGCTGTTGGGCGGTATCCGTCACGCCGGTGCCATCTTCTTGGGCGAATGGACGCCCGAAGCGGTGGGCGACTACGTGGCCGGCCCCAACCACACGCTTCCCACGGGCGGCACGGCGCGTTATGCCAGCCCGCTTTCCGTGGACGAATTCATCAAGAAATCGAGCATCATCCAGTACACTCCCGCGGCGTTGAAGCACGATGGCGAAGCGGTGCGGATCATCGCCGAGCACGAAGGCCTGTGGGCGCACGCCAAGAGCGTCGAGTTGCGCCAGGGCCGCATCGCCCAAGCGGAAAAAATCGAGCAGACGGGGGTGCGCGAATAGCATGGGCTCCATTCCTGCTTCCAACCCCCGCTTGGCCGACGTGGTTCCCTACGACCCCAAATACCTGCCGGCCCAGGCCATGCTCTCGGCCAATGAGAACCCTTCGAACGTTCCCGAAGAAGTGCGTCGCGATGTGATGAAGCGCCTGAAAGAACTCGATTTCAATCGCTATCCCGACCCCTTGGCAACCGAGTTGCGCCAGATGATCGCCGATGCCAACGGTCTCGAAAAGGAAAACGTGCTCATGGGCAACGGCGGCGACGAGCTGCTGTTCGACATCGCATTGGCCTACGGCGGCGAAGGACGCACCTTCCTCAATCTGCCGCCCACGTTCTCGGTGTATGAGAACAATGCGCACATCACCGGCACCGACGTTGTCAACATCCCCCGTAAAGCCGACTGGTCCATCGACGAAGAAGCGGTGCTCGAGCGCGTGGCCCAAGGCGGCATCGACTACATCATCGTGGCCAGCCCCAACAACCCCACCGGCCAGCTTGCCGGCGAGGATTTCATGGTCAAACTGCTCGAATCGACCGACGCATTGGTCATGGCCGATGAAGCCTACTTCGAATTCAGCCGGTTTTCCCTGAGGCCTTATTTGGCCACGTATCCCAACCTGCTCATCCTGCGCACGTTTTCAAAGGCGTTCAGCTTGGCGGGTGTTCGGATGGGCTACATCTTGGGCGCGCCCGAGGTCATCACGGAATTCGTCAAGGTGCGCCAGCCCTATTCGGTGGACTCCGTATCACAGGCCATCGCCGCCTGCGTTTACAGCCATCGCGAACGCTTCGAACACGGCATCGAGCAGATCATCGAGCAGCGCGGAGCGGTATTCGATGCTTTGAGCACGATGGATGGCATCACCCCGTATCCCAGCGATGCGAACTATCTTTTGTTCCACGTGGACGATGTCGATGCCGCGCAGGTGTGGCAGCGCCTCTACGACAAGGGCATTCTGGTACGCGATTTCAGCTCGCTCAACAACTGCCTGCGCGTGAGCATCGGCTCGGCCGCAGAAAACCAATCGTTCGTGCAGGCACTTTCAGAAGCGTTGGAAGGGTAGGCGGCAATGGCCGATCGCAGTGCGCATATCGTGCGAACCACCAAGGAAACAAACATCGACCTCACCTTGAACCTGGATGGCACCGGCGTGGTGGACGCGGAAACGGGCGTGCCGTTCTTCGACCACATGCTCAACGCCTTCGGCAAGCATGGCTTGTTCGATTTGACGGTGAAGGCGCAAGGCGACATCGACGTCGATGCCCATCACACCGTGGAAGATGTGGGCATCGTGCTGGGCCAGGCGTTCGCGCAGGCTTTGGGCGACAAGCGGGGCATCGTGCGCTTCGGCGACGCGTTCGTCCCCATGGACGAAGCGCTGGTGCTGGCAGCATGCGATGTCTCGGGCCGCGGGCAGCTGCACTATCAAGTCGACCTTCCCATCGAGATCATCGGCACGTTCGACACCACATTGGCCAAGGAATTCTTCATCGCCTTGGCGGCCAACGCGGGCATCACGTTGCATATCCGCAGTTTGGCGGGAGAAAATTCGCATCATATCGTGGAAGCCTGCTTCAAGGCGGCAGGTCGTGCGCTGTGCCAGGCATGCAGCATCAATCCGCGTATCGCCGATGTTTTGCCCAGCACGAAAGGCGCGCTGTGAGCCGCATCGCCGTCGTCGACTACTGCAAGGGAAACCTCAAGTCGGTTGAGCGCGGCTTGCGCTTTGTGGGCGGCGATGCCTTCATCACCGACAACCCGGCGCAGATTGCCGAAGCCGACGCCATCGTATTGCCGGGCGTGGGCGCCTTCGCCGATGCCGCCGCCAGCATGCGGGCAACAGGGCAGATGGACTGCATCCGCCAGCGCATCGCCGACGGCGCGCCGTTTCTGGGCATCTGCCTAGGGCTGCACCTGCTATTCGAAGAAGGCACCGAAGGCGCGCCGGCAGAAGACGACGAGGTATCCAGCAACAACGCGCTCGGTTTGGCCGTGCTCCCCGGCGTGGTCGATCGCATGCCCAAGCAGAGTGCCAACGGATCTGCCTACAAGGTGCCCCACGTAGGTTGGAATTCCGTGGCGCCATCGCAACCCTTCGCAGCCGAGGCAGACGCCCCGTCTTCCGATTTCGCAACCCCGCTCCTTGCCGGCATTCCGGCGGGGGAGTACTTCTATTTCACGCACAGCTACATTGCGCCGACCAACCCGTGCACGGTGGCCGTCACCGAGCATTCGACGGTCTTCCCCAGCGTGGTGGATTACAAACATACGGCGTTCGGCGTACAGTTTCATCCAGAGAAATCGTCCGACGCCGGTATGCAGGTGTTGAAGAACTTCCTGACCATCGTGGACGCCGCAAGCGGCAGATAGGAGCATCGTCATGGAACTGCTTCCCGCCATCGACATCTTGGACGGCAAGGCCGTGCGCCTTGCAAAAGGCGACTACAACCAGGTGACCGTCTACAACGACGACCCCGTCGACCAAGCCCAGCGCTTCGAACAGCAAGGCGCCGATTGGATCCATGTGGTCGATTTGAATGGAGCCCGCAGCGGCAGACCCGAGCACATCGCGCTGATCGAGAAGATCATGCGCAAGACTCTGCTCAAGGTCGAAGTGGGCGGCGGCATTCGCAGCATGGACGTGCTCAACCACTACTACGAGGCCGGTGTCTCCCGCACGGTGCTGGGCACGGCCCTGGTCACCGACTCCGTCTTCGCCGAAGAAGCCTATTCGCGCTTCGGCGGCATGATCTGCGCAGGCATCGATGCCAAAGACGGCGAAGTGGCTGTGGCCGGGTGGTGCGAAGGAGCCGGCGTTCCAGTCGACACGCTGGCAAAGCAGATGCGCGAAGTGGGCATCCAGCACCTGGTGTACACCGACATTTCCCGCGACGGCATGCAGACCGGCGTCGAAGCCGATGCGTACCGCCATATGGCAGAAGTATTCGGGCATCCCGTCATCGCCAGCGGCGGCGTTTCGGGCATGGATGACCTGCGCAACCTGGCCCAAGCGGCTGAGGATATCGAGGGAGTCATCGCCGGGCGCGCCATCTACGAGGGCTCGCTCGATGTGGAAGAGGGCATCAAGTTCTGCCGCGATGCAACCCGCAAAGCTCTGGCCGCTTTGGTGGCAGACGATCCGTGCGGTACCGGTGGGCTGCCATGCTGACCAAACGCGTCATACCCTGCATGGACGTCAAAGACGGGCGCGTGGTCAAGGGCGTCAACTTCGTCAACCTGCGCGATGCCGGCGACCCCATAGAACTGGCCCAACGCTATGACGATCAGCGTGCCGACGAGGTCATCTTCTTGGACATCACCGCCACCCACGAAGGCCGTGCCACCACGGTTGACATGGCCAGTCGCGCAGCCGAACAGCTGCACCTGCCCTATTGCGTGGGCGGCGGCTTTCGGAGCGTGGCCGACATCCGCACCATGATCGCCGCAGGCGCCGACAAGGTATCCATCAACAGCGCGGCTGTGGACGACCCTTCCATCATCACGGCAGCCGCCACGGCATTCGGCACGCAGGCTATTTTGTGCGCCATCGATGCCAAGCAGGTGGCCGGCAATGCCAACAAGTGGGAAGTGTACGTGCATGGAGGACGCAAAGCCACGGGCATCGATGCGGTGCAGTGGGCGCAGGAAGCCGCGCGACGCGGGGCGGGCGAGATATTGCTCACCAGCATGGATCGCGACGGCAGCAAAGACGGGTTCGACCTGGCACTCACCCGTGCGGTGGCACGGGCGGTCGATATCCCCGTCATCGCCAGCGGCGGCGTGGGCAAGCTCGAGCATTTCGCCGAAGGCATCATCGAAGGGGAGGCCGATGCGGTGCTGGCGGCCAGTGTGTTTCATTTCGGCACTTTCACCATTCGCCAGGTAAAGGAATATATGCGCAGCCAGGGAATCGCGGTAAGATTGTAGCTGTTACCGGATCTGGGGAAAGTTTGAATATGGGTCGGCTGGTTTGCTCCATAGCGGGAATCGCCTGCGCCGTCATCGCCGTAGGGGCGCTGCCGTTTTGCGTCCAGGCGTTCTTCGGCGGTGTGGCCGATTCTTCCGGGGCGCTTTCATTATGCGCATCCCCCTTCTTGGCTTCGATAGGTTTGGTGTTGGGTGCCATGGGGTCCGACGGAGCGCCTTCCCTCCACAGCTACCCGCCTGCCTATGTGGCGCGCGTATGCGGAATGGTGGCCATCGTCATCGCCCTGATGGTTCTTTTGGCCCAGCTTGCCGGCTTCGATGTCGTCATGGCCTTGTCGGTGGCGCAATCGACGGTCTAGCTATCGGGCGGCGCGTTCTATCTGTTCTTGGCAGAAGGCGCGCAGGGGCGGAAGATACGTTTTGATGGCATCCCAGACGATTTCCATATCGGACGAATCGTAACCATGAACCAGATGGTTGCGCATGCCGTAGATGCGATGCCAGGGTTGTTCCGGGTGGGCGCATTTGAATCCTTCAGACAGGCGGTTGACCGCTTCACCTATCTGGATCAAGCTGCATGAGCAGCTGTCTTGGAAAACGGTGTTCGCAGCGAAGGCGTCCCAGTTCTCACCGAAACAGTCGAGGGCAGAATCCATGCGCGCGCAATAGATTAGGATGAGTTCCAGCTGATCGATGTCGCGCTCAGCTTGCTTCATAGAGCACCACCGCATCGTCGTGGATCTTTTCCAAAAAGCGTGCGCTTGCGCCAGCGGTGGTCACAACGTCTACCTTGCGTCCCAGATTTTGCTGGAGTTCTTCTTGGAAATCGAGCACTTCCAGGCCGTGCATCGCACCTTTTTCCACCAAGATGTCGATATCGCTTTGCGCCGTGGCGTCTCCGCGCGCTTGCGATCCGAACAACGATACTTTGCGTACGCCGTGGGCCTGCGCGATGGGAACGACCGCATAGGCGATGTCTTCGACGGTGGGGCGCAGCGCCGCATCGCCCGCAAGGTGGTCGCGGATGATTTGCTGGATAAGACTGGAACGGCTGGTGATGGCATGGCCGGTCTTCCCGGCCGATCGATCCAGTTTGCCCAATGCGATTACTTCGGCATCGAGCCGAGCCAGCGTTTCTTCATCTAAATATATCGAAATCGGCGATCCCATAAGCTTCTCCTTAGGAATGTAATATATAATATAACATGAAATCATAAAGAGGCACGCCAGGCTTTCGGGTACCATGGGGCGTGACGAAAGAGGAGCTATGGAAATCGATCGACTGGCATTCAATTCAGACGGGCTCATCCCGTGCATCGTGCAAGATGCGGACACGCATGACGTTCTCATGATGGCATGGATGAACGCCGAGAGCGTGGCGCTCACGCTCGAAAAGCGGACCACTTGGTTTTGGAGCCGCAGCCGCCAAGAACTGTGGAACAAGGGCGCTACCAGCGGCAATACTCAAGAATTGGTAGAGTTGCGCTACGATTGCGACCAGGATTGCCTGTTGGCGCTGGTGCATCCTGCCGGCCCGGCTTGCCATACCGGAAACGACACCTGCTTCTATCGGAAGTTCTAGCATGGATGGTGCGGCTAAGGTGGGCGCACAGCTGACGGATTCCCCGGAAGCGCTGCTCAAGCGGTATTTTGGATACGACGGGTTTCGTCCCAACCAGGCCGAAATCGTCGATGCCGTCCTTGCTGGGCGCGACGTGCTGGCCGTCATGCCCACGGGTGCGGGCAAATCGGTGTGCTATCAGGTTCCGGCCTTGGCGCTCGATGGATGGACGTTGGTGGTGTCTCCGCTCATCTCGCTTATGAAAGACCAGGTGACGGCCCTTTCCCAAGCGGGTATTCCCGCGGCGTTCATCAACAGCGCACTCACGCCGTCCCAGCGCTCACAGGTGTTGCAGCGGGCGGAACAGGGTGCCTACAAGCTGCTCTATGTGGCGCCCGAGCGCTTGGACGCCGGAACGTTCGCATCGTTTTGCAAGCGGCAACCGCCCGCCTTGGTGGCCATCGACGAAGCGCATTGCATTTCCCAGTGGGGCCAGGATTTTCGTCCCAGCTACACGCGCATCAACGACTTCCTGGACGGACTGCCGCAGCGCCCTCCCGTATGTGCTTTCACCGCCACGGCCACGCCGGCCGTGCGAAGCGACATCTTGCAAGTGCTCGACCTGCACAATCCATTCCAGGTGGTGGCCGACTTCGATCGCCCCAACCTGCATTTCGCCGTTGAGCGCCCCTCTTCGAAGAAGCGTGCGCTGTTGGCGGCTTGCCAGTCCCATTCGGGTCAATGCGGCATCGTGTACTGCACTTCGCGCAAGTCGGTCGAAGAGCTCTGCGACGCCCTGTGCGATGCCGGAGTGCCCGCCACTCGCTACCATGCCGGTCTTTCCGCCGATGAGCGTCGGCGCAACCAAGACGACTTCTTGTTCGACAGGGCCGACGTCATGGTGGCCACCAATGCGTTCGGGATGGGCATCGATAAGTCGAACGTCGCCTTCGTCATCCACTACAACATGCCCCTCGACGTGGAGAGCTACTATCAGGAAGCGGGGCGTGCCGGCCGCGATGGGGAAGCGGCTGAATGCCTTCTGCTGTACGCCCCCAAAGACGTGCGGACCGACGAATTCCTGATCAACGCCGGCTATGACGAGAACGCCGATATCGATGGACCGCTGCGTGCCGAATTGCGGGCCCGCGCAATGGAGCGCTTGAAGCAGATGACGTTTTACAGCACCACGCAAGATTGCCTGCGCGGGTTTCTGTTGCGCTATTTCGGGCAAGATGCGCCGATGCGCTGCGATCATTGCGGGAATTGCGAAACGCAGTTCGAACAGCGCGATGTTACCGTTGACGCTCAAAAGGTCATCTCGTGCGTGTACCGCTTGGCCGAACGCGATCGCACCATGGGCAAGACGGCCGTTGTGGACATCCTGCGCGGCAGCAAGGCCGTGAAGATCGTGGGGTCGGGCTTCGACACGCTTTCAACGTACGGAATCATGGCCGACGATTCCGCGCATTACGTTCGGTTCATTCTGGATATGCTTATCGAACAGGGATTGCTCGCCTTCAGCGGCGGTGATTATCCGGTTGTTCATGCAACGGCAGAAAGCGCGGACTTCCTGCGTGAGCGGCGTACGTTGCAGGTGAAGGTTCCCAAAGAGCAACCGCGCCCCGAGGCTCGCACCAAGAAGCGTGCCGCAGCCGAGCGCTTGGCCGCCGAATCGGGAGATCCGGCGCTGTTCGGCGTATTGAAGGACTTGCGCACGGAGATTTCCAACGAGGAAAACGTGCCCGCTTACGTGGTGTTTTCCAACCATACTCTGCACGACATGGTGCGCATCAACCCGCAAACCGAAGACGAATTCCTGGAAGTATCCGGCGTGGGGCAGGTGAAGGCCGAGCGTTATGGCGAGCGGTTCCTATCGTGCTTGCGCGAATACGCTGCAGAGAACCAGTGAACATCGGCGCAGGTATAGCGCATTTCCCAAGCAAATTCAATTCGCATCAAGCCCGCAGACGCCTTTGGGCGACTGCGGGCTTTTCCAATGGAATCCCATACCTCTTCATCTGTGCGCAATGTATGAAAGTATAAAAAAATAGAATCTAATAATGGAAAAATAACAAATAGTAGCGTATAGTCTATTGCAACGTAAGGAGGCAGTTTGGCCGAAAACCTAACTGAACTGCTGACCTCGGATTCTTTCCGCCTCCTTCGTCTTCTTGAAAATCTTCAGACTGAAACCCTCGATGGACCGCGCATCCGTGAGAACCAAGACGAGATCGCGGAGCTCATGCATATCAGCAAAGGAAAGCTCAATCCGCTGATGCAGGCGCTCGTGTCCAGCGGGTGCATCGCAAAATACCGCGCACGAAGCGGGTACGTGATGACGCCGATGGGGGAGAAGGTCGTTGAGCATATCGAGGAGATCGACCGTTTTGCGCGCATCGATGGGAAGAAGCGCCAAGACGGGAGGCGGAAGCGATGATGCGCCTGAAAAGCGCTTCGTCCGGAGAGGTCGCAGATGCAGACATCTAAAAGGGTGTTCACGCACAGAAGCGATTTGAGGCAGGTTCCCTTCTGCCCCGTCTATTCGAATGCGCGCGGAATGAACGCCGTGCGGCGCCAAGCTGCCTTCCAGCAGGGAAGCGGCCTTATCGACGCCATCCGAATGTTCGCCCTTTCCCTTTTCGGGTAATCCGGCTTTTGCAAAAAAAGAAGCCACCGCATCCGGCTTTACGGTCGGGTGCGGTGGCTTCGCATTGCCGGGACCAATCGGGCCCCAGCGCCTACTTGGTCTGGAACGAAGCTTTGAGCAAATCTTCTGCTGAACTGGTCAGGTAGGTATTCACTTCGGTGACCTTGTCGTCATCGACCTTGTCAGCGGCTTTGGCGCGCGCGACATCGTAGTACACCATCGTCACTTTCTCACCGGCCGCCGTGGTTCCTTCTTGCAGCACGGTGCAATACGTCATATCGAACTTGGACTGGCTGCCGTCGATGCCTATGTACAGAAGCGCGGTGCCGTCGGGGTCGTCCACATGGTAGACGGTTTGACCGTCTATGCGCTCGGTTACCACGGTGGAGCCGCCCCACGATCCGGGTATATCGAAGTAGAAGTAATCGGAATCGACATGGATGAATTCGTCATCGGTGCGGGCTTGCAGCGCCGTATCGCGGTGTGCTGTGGCGGTATCGCGCAGCGAATCGGCCTTCGAAGCGCTTTCGCTGTCGGCGGCAGCGGCGTTGTAGGCTGCTGCAATTTGGTCATCGGTCACCGAGGCCGCGTCGCACACCGTGAAAGCGATGGGCGAATCGGATGAAACGGTGTAGCTTTCGTCTTTGGCGAGGTTGTCCGGAATGACGATGGAGATCACGTTGTTGACGGGAAGGTTGTACAGAGATCCGTCAGCCAGCAGCGGCGAAGCGATAACGGTGGCGGTGTAGGTTCCTGCAGCCAAATCGAGCCCTTTGCCCTGACCGTCGATATAAGCCGTCTGGCTTACGGCGGTGCCGTCGGTTTGCGTGCCCACTATCGCCAGCGGGATGCGCGTGCACGTGGCTCCGTCATAGTTCGGCGCATTGACGGTGAAGATGACGGGATGTTGCGCCGTGCCTTCCGAAACGGGAGCGGTTTGGCTGGTTTCGGTTTGGGCCGTCGATTCGGACTGACTCGATTGGTCGGCCTGGGTGCCTGACGATTGGTCGTTTGACGTGCTGCTCGAAGATGAGCCGCAGCCCGTCATGACGCCCAATGCCATGATGCCGCTCAGCGCAATGGCGGCCATCAGCAGTGTCTGCCGTTTGATAACCCCTGTTCCCATTGTGTATCCCCCTCGTACTCTGCCCTGTTGAAACATACCGTTGACCATTATGCATCAAAACGGAAAGCCCATGCAAAGGAATGCGCTACGCGGGCGTTTGCGCACGTGAATCGGCAGGTAATAGGTCGATGACAAATTCCTATATCGGTATTGCGTTTCGCTCTTTTACTTTGTTTGCGCCGCGAATTAGCTTTAAGGAAACAGGCGTCTGCTGTTGATGCGTCCTCCAGTCCTTTTGCGTGAAGAGTCCGTTATACACAAGGTGCAAGGAGCTGAGATGAGCCGGAAGATAGCGAGCAAGTTCATCCGAGATGAGGATTTCCCCGCTTTCGTGGGAAATCTGATGGCTTCGACGAGGGTGGTGGGGCCCCGTGCGAAGCACAAGAAGTTCGAATACGCGGAATTAGGGTCGCCCGACGAGCTGAGGCTCGATTTCGACGTGACCATCCTTCCGCCCAAACTGGTATTTTTCCCACCCAATCAAGACCTTCTGCATTTCGATGGCGAAAAGGTGGAGTCATGCATCGACCCGGTGCAGACGGTGCTGTTGGGTGTCCATCCTTACGATGTCAAAGGCATCGACATGGCGGACGAATTCTTCAGCTCGCCCAATGTGGACGGCGATTACGTCGATCAGCGGGCGGTCACGACCATCGTTGCATCCAATATCCGCGCGGTGTCTCCCTGGGCGTTCTGGGATAGCGTTGGCACGGACACGGCGCCGGAGGGAATGGATGCCTTCTTGACCAAGATCGATGAGGGGTATGTGTTCGACGTCTATTCGGACAAGGGGGTCGAACTGACCTCTCATGGAGCCTTTCGTGATGCCGTGGCCTCTGAGATAGGGGAATCGCAGCGTGTCAACGACTCCGTCGTCGGCACGTGCCCGCACCGTCTGCGAAACGCGGGGTCGGACATTGCCGAGACCATGGAGGCCCGATTCGATGACAAGGAGCTGTGGCGCGGATTGGCCGACGGTTGCTTCTCGTGCGGTTCGTGCAACATCGTGTGCCCCACGTGCTTCTGCTTCGACGTGCAAGACCATTGGAACGTCGACCAGACCTCCGGCCGGCGCTTGCGGTGCTGGGATTCGTGCCTGGCCTACGACTTCTCGGTGACCACCCTGGCTGGCGGCGGCGAGGAGAACTTTCGGGGCGAGCACTACGAGCGGTTCCGCCATCGCTTCATGCGCAAGGCGGTCTACCAGCGGGATAGATTCGGCGGACCGGCATGCGTGGGTTGCGGGCGCTGCGCCGGAGCCTGCACGCCGGGGATAGCCGATCCCGTGCGGGTGGTCAACGAGGTCATGGGGGTGCAAAGATGAGCTGTTCATGCGAGGGGAAGGGCGCGGCGCCCACATTGTTCATGCCGCGCAAGGCGGAGATCGTGAGCTTCGAGCAGCAGACGTTCGAGGAGCGGCGCTTCACGCTGAGAATGGCCGACGGCCGGCCTATGGACCATGAGCCCGGGCAATTCCTGACCGTGGGGCTCATGGGTTACGGCGAGATCCCCATCGGGTTCGCCAGCTCGCCCACGCGGCCGGGCGGCACATTCGACATCGTGGTGCGCAAGGTGGGGCGCGTCTCCACCGCCATCGACTCGATGGGCGAGGGGGATTCCCTGATGGTGCGCGGACCGCTGGGCCATGGGTTCGACCTGGACGCCCTGCGCGCCCATGACGTGCTCATCGTGGCGGGCGGTTTGGGCATTTGCCCGACGCGCAGCCTCATCCAATACATTCTGGATCGCCGTTCGGAATTCGGGCGGTTCATGCTGTTCTACGGATCGCGGGACCCGCAGTCGCTGTTGTTCGACGACGATCGGCGGCTGTGGGAAGAGTCCGACGACATCGAGTACTACGAGACGGTCGATCGCGGCGATTCCGGCTGGCACGGACGCACCGGCGTGATAACCACGCTGTTTCCCGAGGTCGAGGTTCCCGTGGGCACCAAGGTGATCATCTGCGGGCCGCCCATCATGTTCAAGTTCACGGTGATGGTCCTCGACGATCTGGGCATCCCCCATGGTGATGTCTACGTCGACTTGGAGCGCAGGATGAAATGCGGCGTGGGCAAGTGCGGCCACTGCCAGATCAACGAGGTGTACTGCTGCACGGACGGTCCCGTCTTCAACTTCGAGGACATCGAGAGCATTCCGGAGGCGATATAGATGGCTGGCAAACCGACGCTTGCGTTCTTCGACTTCACTGGCTGCGAGGGCTGCCAAATCGAGTTCACCAACTTGGGCGACGAGGCGATGCTCGAACTGCTCGGCCATTTCGACCTGGTCGAGTTTCGCGAGGCCATGGACGAGACGACTGAGGGACGTATCGATTTCGCGCTGGTGGAAGGCAGCTTCACGCGTGAGATGGATCGCAGCCGCCTGATCGAGATCCGGCGCCGTGCGCGCACGGTGATCGCCTACGGCGCCTGTGCGTGCACGGGCGGCATCAACGCGCTGCGCAACCATCAAGACGACTTCCATGCCGAGGTCTACGACGGCAACGCCTGCGCCCCGATGGTGTTCTCGGGCCCGGCCCTGCCCATCTCGGCCGTTATCGATGTGGACTGCGAGGTGCGCGGATGCCCCATCGACAAGGGCGAGCTCATCGATATCCTCTCCTCGCTGCTCCACGGCAAGGAACCGGTCGTCCCCAGCTATCCCGTGTGCATGGAGTGCAAGCGCAACGGCACCGTATGCCGCTACGACGAGGGCGGCTACTGCATGGGTCAGGTTGCGCGCGCGGGATGCGGGGCGCCGTGCCCTGCGGCGGGTATCCCCTGCGAGGCGTGCCGGGGGTTTGCCTCGGGCGCCAACCTGCGTTCGCTTGAAAAGGTCCTCATGGAGCGCGGAGGCATGACCCAGGCACGCGCCATATCCAAGACCCGCATGTTCACGGCCAACCAGAAGGGCTGACATCATGGAAAAAGAGATCAGCATCGACGTCCATCATCTGACGCGCGTCGAGGGCCACGGCAACATCGTGGTCCAGGCATCCGGCGGCGTGGTTGAGCGCTGCGAATGGCAGGTTCCCGAAGCGCCCCGATTCTTCGAGGCCATGGTGCGCGGCCGGCGCTATGACGAGGTGGCCCGCATCGTCAGCCGCATCTGCGGCATCTGCGCGGTGGGCCATTCCCTGGCCTCGGTGCGCGCCACCGAGTCTGCTTTGGGCATGGAGGTGTCGCCGCAGACCGAGCGCCTGCGCACTCTGCTCAAACTTGCGGAGAACTTCGATTCGCATGCGCTGCACGTCTATCTGCTGGCCGCCCCTGATCTGCTGGCCGCCCCCTCGGCTTTCGCCGTCCTGCCCGAACGGCCCGAACTGGTGGAACGGGCGCTGCGTCTCAAGCGCCTCGGCCACGAATGGGGATCGGCTATCGCGGGGCGCACCACGCATCCTCTCACGGTGGTGCCCGGCGGGTTCGCTTCATTGCCTTCGGCCGAAGCGTTGGAGCGGGTGCGCTCCATGATCGCTGCGGCGCTGCCCGACGTGGAGGCCACGGTGGAGACCATAGCCTCACTTGCCCCCGAGCTGCCGGCGTTCGAGCGGCCCACCGAATACATGGCCGTATCCCGCAGCAGGGGATACGCCCTGTTCGACGGTTACATCGAATCGGTGTTGTCCGACGGCGATCGCGCCGTGTACGGCGTGGGCGACTATCGCAAGTGCACCAACGAGTACTTCGTGGAGCAGTCGACCGCCAAATTCGCCAAGAACCGACTGGACTCCTACGCGGTGGGTGCGCTGTCTCGCTTCAATGTCAATTTCGACGGGCTGTGCCCGGAAGCCAAGGAAGCGGCATCCGCTTTGGGTATCGCGCCCATCTGCACCAACCCGTTTTACAACACCGTGGCCCAGGTGGTCGAGATGGTCCACTCGGTTTACGAAGGCCTGCGCATCCTCGACGACTTGGTCGAGCAGGGAATCGCCGACGAGGCGCCCTCCAAGCCGACCGCGTTCGGTCGCGGGGCCTCGGCGGTAGAGGTGCCGCGCGGCCTGCTGATCCACGAATACGAATACGATGAGCAGGGCATGTGCGTCAAGGGCAACTGCGTCATTCCCACCAACCAGAACCATGCCAACATCCAAGCCGATTTCGATGCGTTGGTACCGCAGATGATAGAACGGGGCGCTGGCGCTGACGAGATCAAGCTGGCCCTTGAAATGCTGGTACGCGCCTACGATCCCTGCATCTCGTGCTCCACGCACTGACGTGCGGCGATTAGGAATGGGACGGGAGCAACTTCGTGGCGTTTCCGTCCCGCTGGAGCATCAGTCGGTGATCTGGATGGTTTCCAAATCATCTGGAACGAAGAGGCTTCCGCTGAAGAAGCGTTTTCCTTCTTGCGTGTAACGGGCCTTGCGATGCTCCATGTCGGAATCTTCGGTGTGGTACAGCACCAGGTTTCGAACGTGGAGAGCTTCGGCTTGCTCGCAAGCGTCTTTCACGGTGGAATGGCATATCTTGTGCGGGTGGTAGAGGTCTGATTGCGCGTCGAGGCAGAACGCCTCGTGCAGCATCCATTCGCATCCTTCGGCATAGGCGAGCGTTTCAGGATTGCTCGGCTCGTCTCCGCAGCAGACCATCCGTTCGCCGTTTGGCAGTGCCAGCTTGAAGCCGAACTGCTTGGCTTTGGTTGAATGGATATCGAAAAACGTCATTGGGCGATGGCAGATCGTATGCGTTTCGCCGTCTTGCACTTCTATCAGGTGAAGGCGATCGTCGATGAAGCGGGTTTCGGCAGGCTGCAACAAGCGGTCGGCAGCTTCACGCAAGATGGAGACGACCTCGTCGTGCGCGTAGATGCGCGCGTCGCCTTCAAAACGCCCGTGGTTCATGTTCTGGCATATCAAGCGAATCATCCAGACCACACCCGTCAGATGGTCCAAATGCTTGTGAGTCACGAAGATGTCGTGCATGTCGCGCCAGTCGAATCCAGCGTGCTTGAGTTGCCGGGCAACGTATCCGCCGCCCCCGTCGACCATCAAGCAGCCATCATCATCACTTAACACAAAGCACGTGTTGTAGCATTCCGTCACGCAGGCATGTCCCGTTCCCAGCATGGTAAGGTCCATCGCGCTTCTCTCTCTTTCGTTTGCAGGGGCGCGTCCGTCTCCATCTTGCGGCTATTTTGATGCCGACTTCAAAGAGGGGATGAGCGTTTTGATCGACACATATGAACGTATTTGGCTGAGGAACCATTCTTCTTCGGCGGTGAGTTCGGCATCCTTGCGCGTGATGATGCTCAGCGGTTTGAGCAGCCTTCGCCCCGTCAGCCGCAACGCCGATAGACGATGGTCTTCGACCATTTCGTGGGTGGCCAAGGCAGAAAGAAGCGCGACTCCGAGCCCGGCCACGACCGCTTCTTTAATGGCCTGGGTGCTGTTGAGCTCCATTGCGATGTTCAGCTCGCTCGGGTCGAATCCGTTTGCAGTAAGGATGGAATCCATCAATTCGCGGGGGATGGAGCCCTTTTCGCGGACGATGAGCCGTTCGGCGGCAAGGTCGGCGTATTCCACGCTGGTCAGCTCTGCCCAAGGATGGGTGGGGGCCACCAGTATCATGAGTTCATCATTCCAGAACTTTTCTATTGTCAGCTTATGGTTGTCGAGTGCCGTTCCCTCTACAAGTCCGATGTCGAGCTTATGTTCATCAACCATGCGCTCGATAGATGCGGTGTCGGCGATTTGCGTGCTGAATTGCGGGGTGATCTGGCCTGGGTAGGCCAGTCCCAGCACGTGGGGCAAGATGTAGTCGCCGATGTTGAGCGTTACTCCGATATGGATATGGCTGTTTTGGCGCGCAGAGTAGTTTTCGATGGCGTCTTTGGTCTGGTCCAGCTCATCAAGAACGAAGACGACCTTTTCGTAGAGAATTTTTCCCGAATTGGTCAGGGTAACCCCGCGATTGGTCCGGTCGAACAGCTGTGCACCGAACTCCTGTTCCAAATGCTGGATCTGCACGCTGACGCTCGGCTGGCTGATGTGCAGGCGATTGGAAGCCTGCGTGATGTTGCCGGACTCGGCGACATCTCTGAAGATGAGGAACTGCTCCAAAGAACTCACAACTTCATGACCTTCCTGTCGTGGCCGAATGAAATCAATTCTCGGTGCCTGAACCCAATGTATTGCGAGTCAAATCGTATCTGATGATGGCTTCCGTTTTGCAGAATGACGCCGCAGCAGGTAACTGCGTTATGCAAAAAGTGTACCTGCATTCACGTGCCGTCGCAAACGCGGTTTCAGCAAGCTTTCACTATTGTTTGCGGGTGCGGTCAAGCAGCTTGAATTCTGGTTTGCCGGGCAGCGCGCATTGGTCCAACGATGTGATACGGAAAAGCATCATTACTATTGCCATAATCCATTCCTATGAAAGAAACAGCGTTATGCCACGCGGTTGCATCAGGACAAAGAAAACCATATTCATCAGGCGTTATCTATCCATAATGACAAACGATATAGGAATTAGCCATACCTATTATCCATACGCGCGAGATGGTGGTGAAATATGGACATACCGTGAAGTGCCCGAAAGAGGGAGAAGGGCCGAAGCGGGATTGCAAGCCCCCGACCAAACGTATCGGAGGAAGGTTGTTGGGCGTACGACGTCATCGCTCAGAACCGAGCACGGAGAGTCTTCGTCGGAGCATCTGGAGAGTGCGATCGATGGAGTGGGCAGCGGAATGAGTTTCGCGGCATTCCGCGTTATCCCCGAGAAAGGGGAGTGAGGCAAATGAGTGAAAGCGGATACGTGATGAGCCCCAAGAAAAGGTGGCTTATATTCGCTGTCGTGGTCTTCGCGTCGATTTCCATCAGCGTGGCCCGATCCAAAGTCAGCGGCACTATGGTTTACATCCGAGAGGACTGGGGAATCGATGTCACCACTGGCGGTCTTTTGGTGAGCTTGGTATCTATGGCCAATCTCATCATGGCGCTTCCCGGAGGCGCGCTCGTCCAAAAACTTGGTTCTCGCAAGGTGCTGCTGTTCGCTCTGGGGCTTTGCGTGGTGGCCAACATAGTTGGAGCTCTTGCTCCGAACTTCGAGGTGCTGGCGGCAACCAGGTTCTGCGAGGGCATAACCGTCGCCATCCTGTTCATCGTGCCACCGGCCATCTTCGCGCAGGTGTTTCCTGCTGAAGAACGCGGCTTGCCCATGGCGCTGTGGTCGTTGTGGTCCCCAGTGGGCACGTTGATCGTCCTGAACGTCTGCAATATCGTAACGCCGCAGTTCGGTTGGCAGGCCAACTGGTGGGTCGTGGCCGCCATCGTCGCAGTCGCTTTCGTCCTCGTGTTCATCTTCCTGCGCCTTCCCGCTGAGGGAACCCAGGTTGCGGCGAAGTCATCGAACAAGCCCAAGCAGAAGGCCCCCTGGTCCAAACTTCTTACCAGCGTGGTTGCGCTCTGCATTTGCGGTGTGTTCTTCGCTGCGCAGTTCGGTTGGCAGGCATATCTGTCCTACTTCACCACTTATCTGAAAGACGTCGTGGGTACCACGGCCGTCGAGGCGAACTCCATTGTGAGCATTCCCACCTATGTGATGATCGCGGTGTCTTTGTCCTTCGGGTTCTTGTTGAAGAAGATTCCCAATAAGTTCCATCCGAAATTGCTGTTCGTGGCCATCATCATCCTGCTCATCGGTGTCACCACCATGTGGAATGCCCCAATCGTCGGGTTGGCCGTGGCCGCCATCTCCATCGCTGCGGTCGGCATGCAGTCCGTCGGTCCGCTGGTGCATGATCTGATGCCGGACGCCGTTCCCAAGACGATGGTCCCCATGGGCATGGCGATGCTGTCCTTCTCTTCTGCACTGGGCGGCACGTTCGGTCCTCTCGCGTGCGGCATGGTGGTGGACTCTACCAGCAACTGGGGTTTGGTGGCCATCCCCATGGGTATCGTGGCTGCTTTGGGGATCGCCGCCGCCGTGGTGGTTATCGTCAAGATGCGCAAAATCTACTCTGCCAAAGAGGCGCAAGCATAAGGTCTGTTTGAATCGTTCCGCTGGATGCATTGCGTCCGGCGGAACGCAGGGGACGATGTTTGACGATGGGGAACTTTCAGCATCGACCCGATTGGTTTTGATGTTCCGTTGGCCGATTTCGCCGCACTGGCGCGGCCGCTTGGCACCCTGAGGCGAAGTTGTTCCCTTCTTCTTCGATTCAGGTCCTGGCAGGATTTCCCTCCCTTCTTATCCTGCCAGAAGCCAGGTGGCCAAAGGGCCACACGATGATTCGTCGTTTCGCTTGATGGGGAAGGGGGTTTCTGCAGAGTTGGTTCTGGTTCGTATTCGGGCGAAGCGTCAGGCGTCGCCGAATCGGAAAGAAGAGCAGAGAGGGTAAAGGAGGAATCGCATGGGGGATACAAAGAAGAAAAGCAAGTACGCACTGCACGTGGCCATAGGCTTTGCCATCGTGGCGGTGTTCTGGGTGATTCCGCCCATCGAGCCGATCACGGAAGTGGGCATGAAGTGCGTGGGCATCTTCATCGGCATGGTGTACATGTGGTCGACCATCGGAGCTCTGTGGCCCAGTGTCGCCGGCTTGGTTCTGTTCGGCATATCAGGCTATGCCGGCGATGGTGTTTCCGGCTTCAACCAAGTGATGATGGAAGCGCTTGGAAGCAACACGGTGGTCATGGTGCTGTTCTGCATGATCTTGTTCGGTGCTCTCGATGAAGTCGGCGACACCAAGTACATCGCGAAGTTCTTCCTTACCCGTAAGATCTTCCAAAACCGTCCGTACGTGTTTTTGGCGGTGTTCTATCTGACCTGCTTCGTCCTGGGTGCTTTGATATCGCCTATCAGCTCGTTGATTCTGCTGTGGCCGGTTGCGTTGAGCATCCTTGAAGAGCTCGATATACGGCGGACCGACAAGGTGTGGAAGTTCTTCTTCGTTGGGATGTTCCTGGTGTCCACTCTCGGTCAGCCCCTGTTCCCCTTCATGCGCGCACCTCTTATTCCTGTGAGTGCATTCGCCAAGATGACGGCCAACATGGGCACGCCCATGGAAATACCCACGCTGCAGTACATGGTGCTTTGCATCATCATGACGACGCTGGTGGTGGCTGTGTTCCTCATCTTGATAAAGCTGCGTCGCGTGGATATGAGCAAACTCAAAGCCGTCGAGCCGGCCATCATCGAAAAGAAGATGCCTCTGCCCAAGATGAACCTGCAGCAGAAGCTCTACATCTGGATGGTCCCCGCCTACCTGCTGATGATCATGGTGCCGCCGTTTTTCAAGGGCATGGGCATCCCGGTCTTCGACCTGCTCAACACCATGGGGCCCACGGGCATCGCGGTGTTCTGGGTGGTCTTGTTCGTGGCCATCAGGTGGCAAGGCAAGCCGTTGCTGCCTTTCAAAGAAGTTGCTTACAAGCAGATGAATTGGGGAATCCTGTTCATGGTGGCCGCTGCGGTCTACGGTGCGGGCACGCTGTCCAGTTCGTCGACCGGCGTCACCGATTTCCTGGTGCAGGCGCTCAACCCGCTGCTTGGCGGGCAGTCTGAAATGGTGTTCGTCATCATCATGTTCACCGTGGCCCTGGTGATCACCAACTTCGCCAACAACGCCGCCATGGCCGTCGTGCTCATGCCGGTGGTGCTCACGTTCTCAAACCAGCTGGGCATCAATCCGATTCCCGTGGCGATGGGCGTCATCCTCATGGTGTTCGTGGCCATGCTGACGCCGGCTGCTTCGCCGCAAGCGGGAATGATGTTCGGACGAAAAGACATCTACAGCGGCAAGGACATCATGTCCGTCGGTCTGCCGATGTGCATCGTTACGCTGGTGCTCTATATATCCATCGGCTATCCGCTGGCGAAACTGCTGGTGGGGGCTTAGCGTCTATCGAGTTCTGTCTGCATCGATTACTTGAACCGACGGCAGTCGATGCAGTGAGTTTCAGCAGTAAGGGAATGGCCGTTTCATTGACGGCGGTCATTCCGGAAAAGAAAGGTTGCCTATCCGCCGGCTAAGCGCAAAGCGCTTCACTCCGAAAGAAGGCAGACGAGTAGAAAGAAGATATCCATGGGAAGGCCAACCGTATTTCCTACCGGAACGACCATCTACGATCCGGCCAAGTGCCAGGGCGGCTACACGCTGTTCGTGGGCAAGGGCAAAGGCGCCATGCTCGTTGACATGAACGGCAACGTCATCCGCCACTGGAAGGACGTCCAGGGCATGCCCTGCAAGATGATCCCCGGCGGCCACCTGTTCGGCAGCCTGGGCATGCGCGACCGCGACGCCGCCTACCAGGACATGACCGACGTCACCATGATCGACTTCGACGGCAACGTCGAATGGACGTTCGACCACAACCAGAAGGTCGACGACGAGGACTCCGGCGAGCGCTGGGTGGCCCGCCAGCACCACGACTACCAGATCGAGGGCAACCCGGTGGGCTACGCCTGCCCCGGCCAGGAATCGAGTCCCGACTTCAACAAGATGCTCATCCTGACGCACAACGACGTGCGCAAGCCCAAGATCTCGCCGCAGATGCTGCTGGAGGATTGCCTGATCGAGATCGACCGCGCGGGCAACATCACGTGGGAATGGCACATGCTGGACCATTTCAACGAGTTCGGGTTCCCCGAGGCCCAGAAAAACGTCATGTACCGCAACCCCAACATCCAGGAGGCGGGCCCGGAGGGCGAAGGCGACATCTTCCACGTCAACTGCGCCAGCTACCTGGGGCCCAACCACTGGTACGACGAGGGCGACGAGCGATTCGCCCCCGACAACATCATCATGGATTCGCGCGAGACCAACGTGATGTGGATCGTCGACCACGAGACCGGCAAGATCGTCTGGCAGGTGGGCCCCGACTACACGCAGACGCGCGAGTTGCGCCGCTTCGGCACGCTCATCGGGCCGCATCACACGCACATGATCCCCAAGGGTCTGCCGGGCGCCGGCAACATCATGGTCTACGACAACGGCGGATGGGCCGGCTACGGCGTACCGTCGCAGGTTTCCAAGATCGGCATCAAGACGGAGCGCCGCGACGGGTCGCGCGTGGTGGAGTTCAACCCCACCAACATGAAGATCGCCTGGCAGCTGGACTCTGCCGCGCTCGGCATGCCCGCGCCGTTCGCCACCCACTGCTTCTACAGCCCGCTGACCAGCGACGCGCAGCGCCTGGAAAACGGCAACACGTTCATCTGCGAGGGCACCACCGGGCGCTTCTATCAGATCACGCCCGACAACGAGATCGTGTGGGAGTACATCTACCCGCTCATCGACAAGGAGCTCATCTACCGCGCCTATCACATCCCCTACGACTGGATCCCGCAGGTGGAGCATCCCGTGGAGGTGCCGGTGGAGCGCCTGGACAACTCCGAGTTCACCGTGCCCGGCGCCGCCAAGTTCGACCTCGAGGGCAAGGTCGTCACCGTGGAGGGCACCAAGGGCTACGGCCGCCCCGCCGCGTTCTGCGTCGACAAGCTGGACTGACGCAAAGGGCCGAGGTCAAAGTAATCTGTTTGATCCTTGCGACCGGCAGGAAGGAGACTTCCTGCCGGTCGTTGGCGTTTCTAGCCTTCGCCTTCCGCCCGCAATGATGCGGGGTGTTTCTCCATACTTCCCACTTTTCAAAATTTGTTGCTTTCGCCATGCGAGAAAAAATCTGGCAATTGTTCCCCTTAATGCTCCTGTCGACAATTTACTCAACGAGGGAAGGGGGCTCACGCCTTCCTTTCCAATGAAGCAATTGATATGCAGAAAGGAGTGTCGTGCCTGGCCGAATCTCTTGTTGTCATCAGTTGGGGAGCTGCAGACCAAGAGCATTGGATACAACAGGGAGAAGGAGGGAACAGTATGAAGGGTAAAGAAGACGACAAGAAAAAGAGCAAAAGCTATTACGTATTGCATGTGGCAATCGGTTTGACCATTACGTTTATTTTCTGGGTGATTCCGCCGCTGGATCCCATTACCCCTCTTGGCATGAGGTGTCTGGGATCGTTTTTGGGCATGGTGTATATGTGGACCGCCATTGGGCCTTTGTGGCCGAGTTTGTTCGGTCTGTTCATGTTGGGGATATCTGGCTTTGCCGGCGATGGCGTAGCGGGTTTCAATGCAGTGTGGCTCAACGCTGTGGGCGTGAATACTGTATTACTCGTTTTGTTCGCATTCGTGCTGTTCGGGGCGCTCGATGAAGTGGGCGATACGAAGTACATCGCACGATGGCTTCTTACGCGAAAAGTCTACAAGGGTCGTCCTTATGTGTTCATGGCCATATTCTATCTGACCTGCTTTGTCCTGTCGGCCTTGGTGCAGCCTATTGTCTCACTGATCATGCTATGGCCGGTTGCTTTGCGCATTACCAAGATGCTGGATATCAAGCGCGGCGATAGGCTCTGGAAATTCTTCTTTGTTGGAATGTTCTTGGTGTCCACGTTGGCACAACCGTTCTTCCCATTCTTGGGCGCGCAGTTGATTCCGATTAGTGCTTTCGCCAACATGACCCAAGCTTCGGGTACCGCAATGACCATCCCTATGGTGCCCTACATGGCTCTTGATGTGATCATGACCGTTCTGATCATGGCGATTTATCTGTTGATCATGAAGCTAACGCGCGTTGATGTATCGAAAATGAAAAGCATAGATCCCAGTATGATCGAAGAAGAGATGGCCCTGCCTCCGATGAACGTTCAGCAGAAAGCCTATCTGTGGATGGTTCCCGTCTATCTGCTCATGATACTGCTGCCGAATTTCATTAAGGACAATCCCGTCAGTGATTTCCTCAATACATTGGGGACGCTCGGTGTAACCGTTCTGTTCGTGATAATATTCCTTGCCATAAAATGGCACGGAAAGCCCTTGCTGAACTATCAAGAGGTTGCCTACAAGCAGATGAACTGGGGAATCTTCTTCATGATCGCTGCTGCCGTATACGCTGCCAACACCCTATCTGACAGCTCGACGGGAGTTACTGACTGGCTGGTCCAAGTTCTCAATCCTATCTTGGGGAATCAGCCCGAGATGGTGTTTGTGGCCATTTTGTTCACCGTTGCCTTGGTTATCACCAACTTTGCCAATAACGCCGCTATGGCCGTTGTCCTCACTCCGGTGGTCATCGCATTCAGCAACCAGCTGGGCATCAACCCGGTGCCAGTGGAAATGGGCGTCATCTTGATGGTGTTCGTTGCGATGCTGACTCCTGCTGCTTCGCCTCATGCCGGAATGATGTGGGGCAGAAAGGATATCTACAGTCCCAAAGACATTATGTCCATCGGATTCCCCATGTGCCTCATCACGCTGGTTTCGTATATCTGCATCGGCTATCCGTTGGCAAAGCTATTGATTGGCGCGTAGGGCTTGTTCGAACCGGCCAACCGGTTCAATTAAGAGTTTGAAAACTACAAGGAGCAATGGAAAGGAACTGATTATGGGACGACCAACTGTATTTCCAACTGGGACTACGATTTATGATCCGGAGAAATGCGCAAGCGGCTACACGCTATTCACCGGGCCTAGCAAAGGCGCCATGCTTATTGATATGAATGGCCGCGTCGTTCGTCACTGGAAAGACTTCCAGGGATTTCCGTGCAAAATGATTCCTGGAGGTCACTTGTTTGGTAGCTTGGGAGTGCGCAACCCGCAGGCAGCCTACCAAGATCAGACTGATGTCACCATGATTGATTTTGACGGCAATGTCGAGTGGACATTTAACCATAACCAGGAAGTCGATGATGGTGATGGTAAAAGGTGGGTGGCTCGTCAGCATCATGATTACCAGATCGAAGGCAATCCGGTGGGATATCCGGTTCCCGGTCAGGAATCGACTCCGGAATTCAAGACGATGCTCATGCTTACGCACAACGATGTGCGCAAACCCAAGATATCCCCGCAGCTTCTCTTGGAAGACCGTTTGATTGAGATTGACCGTGAAGGAAACATCACGTGGGAATGGCATATGCTGGATCATTTCAATGAGTTCGGTTTCACCGAGGCCCAGAAAAATGTCATGTTTCGCAATCCCAATCGCCAGGAAGCTGGGGCGGAAGGGGAAGGCGATATCTTCCATGTGAATTGCGCCAGCTACTTGGGGCCAAACCACTGGTTCGACGAGGGCGACAAGCGCTTTGCGCCCGACAACATCATTCTGGATTCCCGCGAAGCCAATTTCATGTGGATCATAGATCACAAAACCGGCAAGGTGGTGTGGCAGGTCGGCCCCGACTTCACGCAAAGCCGTGAGTTGCGTTTGTTTGAAACTATCGTCGGTCCCCACCATACGCATATGATACCCAAGGGCCTTCCGGGCGAGGGCAATATCATGGTGTACGACAACGGTGGTTGGGCTGGTTACGGTGACCCCTCGCAAGTATCAAAAATCGGGCTGAAGGCCTCTCGACGAGATGGGTCACGTGTTTTGGAATTCGACCCTATTACCATGAAGATCGTGTGGGAGCTCAAGGATACCAACTCGGTTGTCGGATTCCAGTTCAATGCGCATTATTTCTACAGCCCCCTGACGAGCGATGCGCAGCGTATGCCCAATGGCAATACTGTCGTTTGCGAGGGTACGAGCGGGCGAATCATGGAATTTACAGCTGATAATGAATTGGTTTGGGAGTATATGTATCCGTATACTGGCAAAAGCCTGCTTTATCGCGCCTATCGTATTCCTTATGAGTGGGTTCCTCAGCTTGAAAAGCCTGATGAGGTTGCTATCGAACAGATTGACAACGCTGATTTGCGTATGCCTGGAGCTGAGCCATGTGACTACGAAGCGACAGCGGTTTTCGTGGAGGGTACGGAAGGATGGGGTGAGAACATGGCCCATTGCGTTGAGGGTCTTGACTAACGCTTTGTCAACTGGTTGATTGTGAAGGCGTCCGGGGTGCCGCTCGATATCCCGGACGCCTGCAAGTCGGCTTGGTGAAGCGGGTTGAGTACGTCGCGGGAATACGAAATCGCAGGCGACGCTTCGGAAGCTGCTACTCGTCAGTTTCTACGACTGATTGAAGGCCTTTGAAAATCAATTGATATGAGAAAGATGCCAAGTGGTCGACGGGAATCTTCTTTTCGGTTTTCACCCATTGTCGATACAAATTGAATTCGTTTCTAACAGCGTAATCTTGGAACAGTTCCTGCTCCTCTTCATCGAGGTAGTCGAGAATATTCTTTCTGCTCCGGTTTACCTGGCCGCACCCATGGCAAATGCGGTTGAAATAGCGGTAATAACTCCCGTTGCATATTATCTGTTCGACGTAGTTGTTTTGCCTGGTGAAGAAATCGAAGAATGCAGAGTACATGCCATCGCTGAATTCATTGTCGGTCAGTTCGTCCAATGCGTTTCGATAGCCGGCGCAGATGTCATCGCTGATTTCCTCAAGCAGCTCTTCAATGCAGCTGTAGTGCAGATAGAAGGTCTTGCGGTTGATTCCAATATTGGCGGCGATATCGGAGACGCAGAGATCCGGCGCATCCATGACGCAAATCATTTCCTTGATCGAAGCCTTGATAGCATTGTGCGTTTTCAGGGAATGCAGGTTGCTTTTGCTGGCTTTTTCCAAAAGAAATCGCTCCTTGATCAACACGGCGTCTTCCTGCTCAACGCCGGAAGACGGGTTGCGTTGATTATAGGATAGATTTCGTTCTTTGCGAAACCGCTGGTCACCGTCTTGATTTCAAGGAGAGAAAACGCCGACGCGGGCTTTTGCTTGCGTCGGCGTTGACTGCTTCGTTCGAAAGGGGGTTTACTGCAGTGCTTCGATCTGATCGGCCAGGTCGTCTTCGCTGCAATCGCCGGTGATGCGCTTTTCCACTTCGCCGTCTTTGAAGAACAGCGTCTGGGGAACGCCCTTCAAGTGGAACTTGCCCATGAGGTTGGGAGTTTCTTCGACATCGATTTGGTAGAACGGGAAATCGGGATAATCCGCTTCGAGACTGTCCAGTTTGACATGCAAGCTTTGGCAGACGGTGCAGGTCTTTCGCGAGAAGAGTACAAGGCAGGTTTCGCCGTCATCTTCAACGATTTCCTCAAATGCCGTTGCATTGAGTTTTTCCATGATAGGTACCGCCTTTCGCACTGATGTTCAATATGAGGCAATCGTATCACAAATCAAATGATGACCTGCGTTTTTACCATTTGAATCCACTATGCGCATATAACGTATTCAAATGGAACCATAAGCTTGGATGCTACTAGAATCGCTATAGGATGTTCGAATAGAGGGAGGCAGGAAACAGATGGACGAATATTTTGATCTGGTTATCGTGGGCGGCGGCCCGGCCGGTTTGGCTGCGGGAATCTACGGCGGTCGCGCGCGGCTCAAAACGCTGGTCCTGGAAAAGGGCAATATCGGCGGACGCGTGTACACCACGCGCGAGATAGTCAACTACCCTTCTGTCGAGAAGAGCACAGGTCCCGATCTCATGGCCAAGATGGCCCAGCACGCCAAGGATTTCGGCACCGAGATTCGCCAGCAGGCGGTACGCGGGGTGGATTTCTCCGGCGAGGACAAGATCGTCCAGACCCGCAAGGTCACCTATCACGCCAAGGCCGTGATCTTGGCCACCGGCACGTCGCCGCGCATCCTGGGTATTCCCGGGGAAAAAGAATTCGCCGGCAGCGGCGTGAGCTATTGCGCCACTTGCGACGCCGAGTTCTACACCGACCAGGATGTGGTGGTCCTGGGCAGCGGAGACCAGGCCATCGAGGAGAGCGGCTTCATCTCCAAATTCGCCAAAAGCGTCACCATCATCGTGGTGCACGACGAGGGCGTGCTGGACTGTAACGCGCAGGCCGCAGAACAGGCCCGCAAGAACCCGAAGATATCCTTCCGCTTCAACAGCACCATCGCCGAGGTGTACGGCGAAGATGTGGTCGAGGGTGTCAAGCTCAAGGACTTGCGCGACGACTCTCTTTCGGATCTGCCCTGCCAAGGCGTGTTCTTCTTCTGCGGGATGGTGCCCGAGACGGGCTTTTTGAAAGATGCGGTACCCGAGGATTCCCGCGGGTGGCTGCATACCGACGACGACATGGACCTGGGCATCGGCGGTGTGTTCGCGGCCGGTGACGTGCGCCAGAAGTATCTGCGCCAAGTGGCCACGGCGGTGGGCGACGGTGCGGCGGCGGCGACGGCGGCCGAGCGCTACATCACCGAGATGGATCAGTTCCGCGAGGACGTTTTGGAAAGCGACGAGCCCGTGCTTTTGGGGTTCTGGAATCCCGAGATCGACGGCAGCATGGACGCGCTTGAGGCGCTGCGCGCCGCCAACAACGACAGTGCGAAGCCCCTGCGTTTCTTCGAGTTCGACGTCACGCGCAAAAAAGGCATTGCCGCCCGCTTCGACATCGCGCTCGACGAGAGCAACAAGGCCCAGACGGTGCGCGTGGAAGGTCAGGGCGCAACCGCATAGTCGGGTCGTTTGCGCATTGCGGAATTCAAAAGGAGAGCGTCGGTTCGGGGCGTTCTCCTTTTTGCATGGTAGTTGCCTGCAGGCCAGTGGAGTTTGCACGAAGGGCTTTCCGAATGCGCTATACTGGGCACTTGCGCAGCACGGCTGCGCGTTCACAATCGAATACTCCACATGCTATGACGAAGACAGCGTTGCGACCCCATGCGGTTGCCAGAGAGGGATTCCCCGGCTGGAAGAATCCCACCCCATGCGCAGCGATTCCCTTCACCAGCAGCACGGCTGAACGGCGATGCGCCCAGTAGGCGGTGCCGGGTGCTCCCGTTACAGAGCACATAAGCGGGCATGCGCACGGCATGCCAATCAAGGTGGTACCGCGAGAATCCCCCTCGTCCTTGAATGGACGCGGGGGATTTTGTTTTGCAGCGCGATGCCCATCGGCGGGCATCGATGAAGAAAGGGAAGGTATGGCAGCAGTTGATGAATTGACGGCCTTGCAGGCCGAAACGCTTGCCGCCATCGAGGCGGCGGCGGATACCGCGGCGCTCGATGCGGTGCGCGTGGGCGTGCTGGGAAAATCGGGAACCCTTACAGGGTATCTGCGAGCTATGGGCCAGGTGCCCAAGGAGCAGCGTGCCGAGGTGGGCAAGACCGCAAACTTGGTGCGCAATGCGGTGGAATCCGCATTGGAGCAGCGCAAGGCATCGCTTTCTGCGGCGGAGCTCGAAGCGCAGATCGAAGCCGGAGCCGTGGATATCACGCTGCCCGGCCGCGCTCAGCAGATGGGAACGCGCCATCTGATCAGCCGCATCACCGATGAGATTGCCGAGATCTTCTTGGGCATCGGCTACACGGTGGCCAACGGAACCGAGGTGGAAACCGACTACTACAACTTCGAGGCGCTCAACACGCCGGCCGACCATCCGGCCCGCGGCATGCAAGACACCTTCTACGTGGTGGACAAGAGCGGCGACGTGGCGGCGGTGCGCGGTGAATCCGACGTGCTGCTGCGCACGCAGACCAGCGGCGTGCAGGCCCACATCATGGAAACCCAGAAGCCGCCCATCTACATCATCGCGCCTGGCAAGGTGTATCGCCGCGACGTGGCCGACCCCAGCCATCTTCCGCAGTTCAACCAGATAGAAGGCCTGGTGGTGGACGAGGGAATCACCTTCGGCGACCTCAAAGGCACCATCGATTACATGTGCAAGGCCATCTTCGGCGAAGACCGCAAGACGCGCCTGCGACCGCACTATTTCCCGTTTACCGAGCCTTCGGCCGAAGCCGACGTGAGCTGCGGGATCTGTCATGGCGAAGGATGCCGTTTTTGCAAGGGCACCGGCTGGGTGGAGGTGCTGGGCTGCGGCATGGTCGACCCCAACGTGTTCGGTTATGCCGGCATCGACCCCGAAAAGTATTCCGGATTCGCCTTCGGCATGGGCGTGGAGCGCATCGCGTGCCTGAAGTACAACGTACCCGATCTGCGCATGCTGCTGGAAGGCGACATGCGTTTCCTGCGACAGTTCTAGGAAAGGAGATTGACCATGAAAGTCAGCTTGAAATGGTTGCGCGAATACGTCGATTTCCCGACCGACGTGCAGGCGCTGTGTGACAAACTCGACCTTACCGGCACCGGCGTGGAGGGTGCCGATACCCTGGGCGCCAGCCTGGACCATGTGGTTATCGGGCTCATTTTGGAGAAGGAGCCGCATCCCGACAGCGACCACATGTTCGTGTGCAAACTGGATGTGGGCAAGGCGAATTGCGGCGATGACGGACAACCCGAGCCGCTGCAAATCGTATGCGGCGCGCAGAACTTCAATGCCGGGCAGAAGGTTCCCGTGGCCATGATCGGCGCGGTGCTTCCGGGCGATATGAAGATCAAGAAGAGCAAACTGCGCGGCGTGGTGAGCTGCGGCATGAACTGCTCGGCCCGCGAGCTGGGCCTGGGCGACGATGTGGACGGCCTCTATATTCTGCCTGATGACGCCCCCGTCGGCATGCCCGTTGCCGAATATCTGCAGCTTTCCGACACGGTACTCGACCTGGAAATCACCCCCAATCGCCCTGATTGCCTTTCGATGGAGGGCATGGCGCGCGAAGTGGGAGCCATGTATCGAAACCCCGTGGCCGATGTGTGCGCCGACATGGAGCTTTCCGAAGGCGACGAGCCCACGGGCGCGTTGGTGGACATCGACATCGCCGATGAAGACCGCTGTCCGCGCTACACCGCCCGCGTCATCAAGGGCGTGAAGGTGGGCCCGAGCCCCGACTGGCTGGTGCAGCGCATCTCGGCTGCCGGCAGCCGCTCCATCAACAACGTGGTGGACATCACCAATTACGTGCTGTTCTTGCTGGGCCAGCCGTTGCACGCCTTCGACTTCGATCGCCTTGCGGCCGATTCGTCCGACGGAATGGCGCACGTGGTGGTGCGCGCCGCCGCAGACGGCGAGAAGTTCACCACGCTCGACGAAGAACAGCGCACGCTTACCAGCGACATGACGGTCATCGCCACGCCCAAGCGCGCCGTCGCTCTGGCCGGCGTGATGGGCGGGTTGGAATCGGAAGTGACCGATACCACCGCCAACGTGCTGCTGGAAACCGCCACGTTCAGCCCGGCGCACACCAGCCGCACCAGCCGAAATCTGGGACTCATCAGCGAAAGCTCCATGCGCTATGAGCGCAAGGTCGATGCCGAGCGCGTGGCGCGCAATGCCGATTTCGCTGCAGCGCTCATCGCCCGCTTGTGCGGCGGAACCGTGTGCAAGGGCCTGGTGGATCGTTGGCCCGTGCAGGAGAAACCCACCGAACTGCGTTTTCGCATGAAGCGCTTCTGCGCCATGATGGGAGCCGATATCCCGCAGGCCGATGCCGTGGATATCTTGCAGCGTTTGGGGTGTGCGGTGGCCGAAGACGGCGACGTGCTGCTGGTGACGGCCCCAACATTCCGTCCCGACTTGGAACGCGAGATCGACCTGTACGAAGAAGTCCTGCGCCTGTATGGCATGGAGAACATCGAGCCCACGCTGCCGGGCGGCCGCGGCCGCATCGGACGCCGCAGTTCCAACGAGCACGTGGTGGCCAAGCTGCATGCCACGCTGCAATCGTGCGGCATGAACGAGACCATGACCTACAGCTTCGCCGATCCGCACGACGTCGAGCGCTTGCGCATGCAGGAAGGCGTGAGCGGCCAGCCCGTCGAGCTCATCAACCCGATCAATGCCGACCAAGGCGTTATGCGTCAGAGCATCGTGCCCGGCCTGCTGCGCAGCGTGGCCTACAACCAGAGCCACGGCGTGGCCGACATCCAGCTCTACGAGGTGGGCAACGTGTTCGCCGGCCATGAGGGCAAGAAGCTCCCGCGCGAACGCCAGAAGCTGGCAGGCGTGTTGGCGGGCTCCATGGGTCCTGACGGCTGGAATACCCGTCCCGCCGCCTTCGATTTCTTCGACGGCAAGGGTGCGATCGAGGCTATTGCCCGCGAATTGGCCCTTCCCAAGGTGCGGTTCAAGGCGCTCGACGCCGATGAGGCTTCTTGGCTGCAGCCCGGCCGCGCAGCGCAGATCATGGCCGCCGGTGCGGAAATCGGCTGGGTGGGCGAGCTCCATCCGCTGGCCGTCCAGGCGTTTGATGCCGAAGCGCCCGTGGTGGCTTTCGAACTCGATGTGGAAGCGCTTGAGCGCGCGAGCCGTCCAGCACGTGATTACGTGGATGTGCCGCAATTCCCGGCGGTCCAGATGGACCAGGCCTTCGTGGTGGACGAAGACGTCACGTGCGAGCGCCTGATGCAGTGCATGAACAGCGCTGGCGGAAAGCTCTTGGCAGAGGTGCGCTTGTTCGACGTCTATCGCGATGACGAACGCGTGGGTGCCGACAAGAAGTCCATGGCGTTCAACCTGGAATACCGCGCTGCCGACCGTACGTTGACCGGTGAAGAGGTAGATAAGGCGCACGAACGTCTTATCAAGAAGGTCTGCGCCGCCACCGGCGCCGAAGTCCGCAGCTGATTGCCTGTTGCGCAGAGTCGACGGGGCGTGTGCCATCGGGCATGCGCCCCGTTTTTCGTGGGCTGATTCCCCCAAATCGAAGCCAGGCATGCGGCATATTTGCATCGATGAGCGGCAAGGCCCGTCTTCGTTTTGACCGCTTGGACTGCGGGCGTCCCGCTCGCGAGTTCCTAATCGGTTGTCCGCAGCCGAGGAGCGTATTCTCGGTTTGAACAAAACAACCGAAGGAGGTTCAGCTATGGGTATCTATGTAATCACCGGTGCTTCAAGCGGCATCGGTGCCTGCACGGCCGAGATCTTGCGGCAGCGCGGGCACGAGGTGGTCAACATCGACCTCAAAGGCGGCGACATCGACGCCAACCTGGCCAGCAAGGAAGGCCGTGCCGGTGCGTTGGCCGAATTGCACAAGCGCTATCCCGAAGGCATCGACGCCATGATCTGCAACGCCGGTGTGTCGGGCGAAACGGGCAACATCCCCCTGATCGTGTCGCTGAACTATTTCGGTGCCACCGAAATGGCGCGCGGCGTGTTCGACCTGCTTGAAATGAAGGGCGGCAGCTGCGTTGTCACCAGCTCGAACAGCATCGCCCATGGCGGTGCGCGCATGGACGTTGTGGGTATGCTCAACAACGATCCCGACGAAGATCGCATTCTTGAAATCGTCAAAGGATACGACCCCGCCACCGCGCACACGTTCTACGCCGCCACCAAATACGCCCTGGCTCGTTGGGCCCGTCGCTTCAGCGCCGAATGGGGCGCGCGCGGTGTGCGCCTGAATGCCGTCGCTCCCGGCAACGTTCGCACGGCCATGACCGACAAGTTGGGTCCCGAAAGCCGTGTGGCCATGGAGGCGCTGCCCGTTCCCACCCATTACGGCAGCGAGCCGCTGATGGATCCGTCCGAAATCGCCAATGTCACTGCGTTTTTGACATCACCTGAAGCTGCCGGCATCAACGGCGTCGTGTTGTTCGTCGACGGCGGCACCGATGCACTGCTTCATTCCGAGAAAGTTTACTAGGAGGCCCGCCATGATCGACTCATACATCAAGGCCCTCCAGGCCAAAGATTACCAAGCGCTTTCCGCGTGCTTCAGCGAATTCTGCCGCACGTTCGACTACTGTCCCCAAAGCGTCGGGCGCGAAAACGCCTACGTGTTCGGTCGCCGCGGCGTCGAGATGTTCTACCACAACCAGTTCATCTTGGGCGGGTATTCCATCATCGATCCGCGTGTTCTCGATGACGGCTCGGTTGATTTCTACGCCAATTATCGCGGCGTTATCATCCATGCCATCGCCACCGTCGAATCTGCGAATGAGGAAACGGGCCTGATCGAAGAACTGGTCATCCGCCCGGCATAAGATTCAGCTCGACCGTGCGCCCTCCTTTGCGGGGGCGCACTGCTGGTTTTGCGGCGTGAACCGTCTGCAAGGCCGCGACCCGATTCGCGCCTCGGCTTTTCTGCCAGGCGTCTTTGCCGCGTTGTTCTCGCTATCAGCGATCATCGGGTCAGAGCGAATCGATGAACTCCACGACGCCTGTCTCGATGTTGTAGACGGCCTCGAGCACCGGGACGTTGCGCAGCGCTTCGCATGCGCGCACGTCTTCGGCGGAATCATGGGTGTTTTTGCGCATGCAGGCATCGGGGTCGGTTTCGCCAGCTGCCACGTGGCGGATATGCTCGACGATCTTGGCCGTGCATCCTTGAGCCTCGCCATCGGCGAGTGCTGCCGCAACGGCGCCGCAACGGGTGTGGCCCATGACCACCACAAGCGGGATGCCCAAGTGCTCCACACCGTATTCGATGCTGCCCAGTTCGTAGTCGCCCACCACGTTGCCGGCGGTGCGCACCACGAACAAGTCGCCCAGTCCGGCATCGAAGATGTGTTCGGGTGGCACGCGCGAATCCGAGCAAGTGAGCACCAGGGCGAAAGGATGTTGTCCCTGGTCGGCTGTTTGCATGCGCCGCGCAGCCGAAGCGTCCCCGCATCCTGCGCCGCCATTCACGAAGCGGCCGTTTCCGGCCTTGAGCTTCTCGAGCGCATCGATAGCCGTGATCGTCGACTCGTCCATTCCGGGCCCCCTTGGTCCGTACGGAAACCTCTCTCCTGTGCGCATAATGCGCGCTGCAAGGCTAAAAGGCAAGCCTGCCGATCGTTTCCACCTTAGAGTCCCGAGTAAGAATCGCCCCGATATTTCTGAATATCTCGTTTTCTGTTCAAAAATCCGTATTTTGCGGAGGATATGCTCAAAACTGATACTTATAAGCTGAATATCACCAAACTCAGGACCTTTTATTCTGCAAAAAGAATTCTAAAAGTCACAATCTGCTCTGTTTTTGCCGCAAAATACGGATTTTTGAACAGAAAACGAGATTATTATTCTCAAACCGCTCGCTTCTTGTCGCGTTTTCGTCCCCTCATTTGCTTTTCGTATTTCGTGCGTCGTCATAAAGGGCAAACTCGTTGTCTGTTTCGTTTTTGTCGTGCGCATGACAAGACAAGCCCGTCAGCTGCTCCGGCCCTCTCGTGCCGCATGCTCGGACCTGTGCGTCCGCAATCCTCTGTGTCCCTCGTGTTCCCGTTACATGCATGAAACACGTCCAACGTACACTGGCTAGCACGGTGGGCGCTGTGCGCCCGCTTCCATGCACACCAAGAGAAGAGGAGCGGCATACATGATTCCACGTGAAGGCGAGGTGAGGATTCCTTCCGGGTGCGCCATTTCGGGCATCATGGACCGCAGTGGCGGTCTGCACGACGGCAGCGATATCCTGACATCCATCGCGTTGATGCATGACCGCAGCAACGGTCTGGGCGGCGGCTTCGCGGCCTACGGCATCTATCCCGATTACAAAGAGCTCTACGCGTTCCACATGTTCTTCGAAACGCGCGAGGCCCGCATGCAAACCGAAGAATACTTCGACGAGTTCTTCATCTGCGAAAAGCAGGAGAAGATTCCCACGGCCAACGTGCGCACCATTCAGAATCCGCCGCACATATGGCGCTATTTCCTTCAGCCCGACCCGGTCAAACTGGCCGAAGCCGACCAGGACGAGGCCGAATTCACCATGCAGCGCGTGTTCTTCATCAACGCGCATATCGACGGTGCCTTCGTGGCCAGCAGCGGCAAGAACATGGGCGCGTTCAAAGGCGTGGGTTACCCCGAGGAAATCGGCGAATTCTATCGCATCCAAGATTACAAGGCTTGGTTGTGGACGGCGCACGGGCGCTTTCCCACCAATACGCCGGGCTGGTGGGGTGGCGCGCATCCGTTTACGCTGCTCAACTGGTCCATCGTGCACAATGGCGAAATCTCCAGTTACGATGCCAACCGTCGTTACGTTGAGCAGTTCGGCTACGACTGCGAGCTGCAGACCGATACCGAGGTCATCACCTACCTGTTCGACCTTCTGGCGCGCCGTCACGGGTTCAGCCAGGAAATGGCCGCCCACATCATGACGGCCCCCAGCTGGGATGAAATCGACCGCATGCCCGACGACAAGGCGGCGTTTGAAAGCGCACTGCGCATCGTTTATTCGAATGCGCTGGTCAACGGGCCGTTCAGCGTACTTTTGGGCAGCGAAGAAGGGCTCTTGGCCCTCAACGATCGCTTGAAGCTGCGCGCGCTCATGACCGCGGAAAAGGGGAGCATGGTCTATCTGGCCAGCGAACAGGCTGCCATCGAAATCGTGTGCCCCGACACCCACAACATGCGCAGCATCGACGGCGGCGTGCCGTTCGTGGTGCAGTTGGACGAGGTGGCGGCCCGCAAAGCCAAGGAAGCGGCTGTCAATGAGCCGCTGCACGAAAAGCCCAAGGCGCAGCTCACCACGGCGGCGCCCACGCGTACACGGAACAGGGGGGTGTAGGACATGCTCGATTACTTGCTTCCCCGTTACAAGGTGGTGCGCGACAAGGAACTATGCGTGCAATGCGGCGTGTGCGAGCGCAGCTGCAGCAACGAAGTGCATCATGTCGACGAAGATCTGGGTTGCGTCACGGCCGACCATGCCAAGTGCGTCAACTGCCAGCGCTGCGTGGTCATGTGCCCCACGCAGGCCATCGCAATCACCAAATGGCCCCAGGTGGGCAACGGCTCCAACAACTGGACGCTGCCGTATCTGCAAGACATCGCCAAGCAGTCGCAGACCGGTGCGGTGCTGTTGGCGTCCATGGGCAATCCCCAGCCGTATCCCATCTACTGGGACCATCTGCTGCTCAACGCCAGCCAGGTGACCAACCCGTCCATCGACCCGCTGCGCGAGCCCATGGAAACCCGCGTGTTTCTGGGCGGGCGCCCCGATGTGCTCAAGGTCAACGAGCGCACGCGGACCGTGGAAACCAAAATGCCGCCGCAGATCAAGCTCGATGTGCCGGTGATGTTCGGTGCCATGAGCTTCGGTGCAATCAGCTTCAACGCGCAAAAGGCGCTTGCCATGGCCGCCACCGAATTGGGCACGTTCTGGAACACCGGCGAAGGCGGACTCCATAAAGACCTGGAAGAATACCGCGAACACACCATCGTGCAGGTGGCATCTGGGCGATTCGGCGTCGACCCGCACTACTTGAACACCGGTGCCGCCATCGAGATCAAGATAGGCCAGGGAGCCAAGCCGGGCATCGGCGGGCATCTGCCGGGCGAAAAGATCAACGCCGAGGTCAGCCGCACGCGCATGATTCCCCAAGGGACCGATGCCATCAGCCCGGCTCCGCATCATGACATCTATTCCATCGAGGACCTGCGTCAGCTCATCTTCAGCCTGAAGGAGGCCACACGCTATTCCAAGCCGGTGGCCGTCAAGATAGCCGCCGTGCACAACGTGGCGGCCATAGCCAGCGGCATCGCGCGTGCTGGCGCCGACATCATCGTGGTGGACGGCTTCCGCGGCGGTACGGGTGCCGCTCCTACCCGCATTCGCGACAACGTGGGCATTCCCATCGAGCTGGCCTTGGCCGCCGTTGATCAGCGTCTGCGCGACGAAGGCATCCGATCTACGGTGAGTCTGGTGGCCAGCGGATCCATTCGCAGCAGCGCCGACATCATCCGTGCCATCGCATTGGGCGCCGATGCCGTCTATACCGCCAGCGCCGCGCTCATCGCCCTGGGCTGCCATCAATGCCAGGATTGCAGCAGCGGCAAGTGCAACTGGGGCATCGCCACGCAGCGCGAAGAACTCACGCGCCGCTTGAACCCGGAGATCGCCGCCGAACGCGTGGTCAATCTCATTCATGCGTGGAACCATGAGATCCAAGAAATGATCGGCGGCATGGGCATCAACGCCATCGACAGCCTGCGCGGCAACCGACTGATGCTGCGCGGCGTGGGCCTCAACGAAAAAGAGCTCGAGATCCTCGGCGTCAAGTATGCAGGGGAATAGGTGAGTGCCATGAAGAGAATCTATGCCATAGAAAAATGGTGCATCGATTGCAAGCGCTGCGAAGTGGCCTGCAAGACGTTCCATTCCAAAAGCCAGGACATCGTCAAAGCCTACAAGGTGGAAGACGCGCCCGACGCTCGCGTGCGCGTGGAAGGCGGCTTGCAGATGAGCATGGCCGTGAACTGCCGCCATTGCCCCGAGGCCAAGTGCGTGGATGCCTGCATCTCGGGCGCCATGCAGAAAGATCCGGAAACCGGCGTGGTCACCAGCGATCCTGAAAAATGCGTCGGCTGCCGCACCTGCGTGTCGGTGTGCCCCTTCGGCGCGGTGCGCATCGAGCAGGTTGCGCTCAAGTGCGACCTGTGCGGAGACGGCCACGGTCAGCCGGGTGAACCCAGCTGCGTTGAGGCCTGTCCCAACCGGGCGCTCATCTACGTGGAAAGCGAGGGATGCTAGATGACTGCTGCCGTGAAAGCCGATTACCTCATCCTGGGCAATTCCGCCGCCGCCATCGCCGCGGTGGAAAAGATCCGCGCCGTCGATGGCGATGGAAGCATCGTCATGTGCTCGCCCGAGCCCTACGCCGCCTACGGACGTCCGCTTATCAGCTACCTGTTGGAAGGCAAAACCGACGAAGCGCATCTGGCGCTGAAGCCCGCGGATTTCTATACGCGCAACAAAGTGGATTGCCGATTCGGCGCAGGATGCGAAGCCGTTGAATTGGACGCGGCTGCCCATCGAGCCGTGCTGGGAAACGGCACGCGCATCGAGTATGCAAAGGTGCTGGCGGCCACAGGCAGCGTGCCCTTCGTGCCGCCCATCCCCGGTCTGCGCGAAGCGGAAAACGTCTATCCGTTCATCACCCTCGACCAGGCGAAGGCCTGTCAAGCAGCTGCCCAGGCCGCGACCGAGGCCGCCCATGCGGCGGGACGTCAAAGCCGCATCTGCGTCATCGGCGCCGGCCTTATCGGCCTGAAGGCCGCAGAGGCGCTGCTGCCCCATGCCGATGACATCGTGGTGCTCGAAATGGCTCCGCGCATCCTGCCCGCTGTGCTCGATGATGCCGGCGCGGCCGTTTTGCAGCGCAGCCTGGCGCGCCGCGGCATCGTTTGCATGCCCGGCATCACGGCCACCGAATTGGTGGTGGAAGAAGGCCAGACCCATCGGGCGCACCTTACCGACGGCACCGATATGGATTTCGATTTCGTGGTGGCCGCCGTGGGTGTTCGTCCCAACACGGCTTTGCTGTCCGAAGCGGGTGCCACGATAGGACGCGGCGCCGTGTGCGACGAATGCATGCGCACCGACCTGCCCGACGTGTACGCGGCGGGCGACGTCACCGAAACGATTGATGCCCTCGATGGCAGCCATAAGTGTTTGGCTCTTTGGCCCAATGCCGTGGCGCAGGGCAAGGTGGCGGGCTCGCAGATGGCCGGCGCCTCCAACGCCTCGACCTATCCGGGCGGTTTCGCCGTGAACGCCGTCGATTTCTTCGACATCAGCTTGCTGACCGGCGGAATCATCAACCCGCCCGAAGATGGCGGCTACGATGTTCAGGTGCTTTGCGACGGCGAGCGCTATGCGAAGTTCGTTACCAAAGAAGATCGGCTGTTCGGCTATATTCTGCTCAATCGTCCTGACAACGCGGGTATCTACACGGCCGTCATCGACCAGAAAGTGGCGCTCTCAACGCTTTCCGACGATTTCTTTGAAGACGTGCCGCTCAACATCGATTTCGAAGACTCCGCGGTGCGCTGGGCGCGCATCCACAAGTTCTATCCGTCCGACCTGGACGACCGCGGCTGGAAGGAGCGTGCCTAGATGGCGGGCAAGATGACGAGACTATCCTTGGGCACCCTGCATTTCAAGGAAGCCAACGAACAGGTGCATGAAGCACTCGAGAAATCCGATGTCATCAAGCTCGATGACGTGTTCGCTCAGCGTTATCTGGGTTGCGCCATGCCCCAGGGCAAGCGCCTGGAAATCCATGGCACTCCCGGCAACGACATGGCCAGCTTCATGGATGGCGGTTCGATCGAGGTGTTCGGCAATGCGCAAGATCAAGTCGGAAACACCATGAACGATGGCCAGGTGATCATCCACGGTCGTTGCGGCGATGCAACGGGTTACGGCATGCGCGGCGGTCGGATTTTCGTGCGCGATGGCTGCGGCTGGCGCGTGGGCATTCATATGAAGCAGTACCAGGAGAAATGCCCGGTGCTGGTAATCGGCGGCGATGCGGGCAGCTTCTTGGGCGAATACCTGGCCGGCGGCATCATCGTGTTGCTGGGAACCGCGGGGGAATACCTGGCCACCGGCATGCACGGCGGATGCATCTACCTGAAGCACAAGCTGGCCAACCAAGATGTGCTCGAAGGTTTGGTGCAAGAACCGGTCGATGCCACCGACAAGAAGGTGCTTTCCCGCCTGCTGGGCGAATACAACGACCACTTCGCCGACGACCTGGGCGCGCCCATCGATGCGACAGGTGAAGGCTTCTTCAAGCTGCGCCCCGCCTCCAGCCGCCCTTACGCCGCAATGTACGTCTGACGCAACGGCGGCGCGCCGGGCTTCTTCAAGCTGCGCCCCGCCTCCAGCCGCCCTTATGCTGCAATGCCGGCACAACGGCGGCAAGTCGCGCCCCGCCTCCGGCCGCCCCTAAGCCGCAATGCCGGCACAACGGCGGCAAGTCGCGCCCCGCCTCCGGCCGCCCCTAAGCCGCAATGTGCGTCTGACGTAACCGCGACGGGCTGGCGCGCTGGCTGGGCCTAGTCTGCGGTTAGCCGATTGGTTTTCGCCGCTCGATGAGAAGGTTTCTTTTTTTCTTTTGCTGGAAACCGTGCAGTACCTCGTTTTATTTTCTTTTGGAAGCAGAAATCGAGGTACTGCACGGTTTTCCAATTTGAAATGGTGGATTAATCGCTGATCAATCTGCATCGTGCCTGATGAGCAACTTTCACCATTTTACCTTCTGAGGAAAATCGTGCAGTACCTCGCTTTTCGCTGAGATTTCTGCAAAAAACGAGATACTGCACGAATGCGCGCTTATCGGCATCGCGGAATCGTCAGGGTTCGAGCTGCCGCAGTCCGCGAAAGCGTGCGCTACAGGGTGGGTCCGTGCGTCAGGAAGAAGCGGCAGGTGCGACAGACTTCCTTGTTGGCGGCGCTGCGATCGACCTCTGGATTCATCAGGGCATCGAGGGGTGCCACAACATCATGGGTAGGACGTCGGCAGTCGGCGAAGTGGCAGTCACCTGGACAAGGGGATCCGGGCACGTTGTGCGGGCAGCGCGACTGCATTTCCTCATCGCATCCTCGGAGTTCCCAGCAATTGGCCATGCTCGTTCCTTCTTCCCGATCCGCCTCGATCTTTCCAACAAACAGGATACACGCGCCCCTAAACGAAAACGCCCGCCGAAGGGCGGGCGTTCATCATCGGTTGAGATTCGCTACTGGGCGGGAACCACGCGGGACACGCCGGGGATGCGCTCTTTCAGAATGCGCTCCACGCCGTTGGCCAGCGTCATCTGGCTCATGGGGCAACCCTTGCAAGCGCCCTGCAGTTCCACGGTGACAACGCCTTGGTCGTCCACGTCCACCAGCTGCACATCGCCGCCATCGGCTTGCAGGCTGGGGCGGATGAGTTCGAGTACGGCAGCCACATCTTCTTTGTTGACCATTTGACTCTCCTTAGTATCAGCTCTCGTATGTCGCGGGTCATTCTACCATATGCTTCTGCTACAATGCGGGCAGATGGAGCGCATTGGCATTCGAGCAGGGAGGGGTCATGAAGCAAATCGTGAAATGTCCTGCTTGCGGCGCCGTCGACTTCGACCTCGCCCACTATGAATCCATGATGGTTTTGCGCACCGACTGTGCGCTGTTCACTTTGCGCTGTCCTCATTGCGGCACCGCTGTTTCGAGTGTGTGCCCCATTCCCGCATCGCTGCGTGAAGACGTGGAAAACGCCGCCATCGCCGTCGATGCCGGCATGGGCAAGAGCGCTTCGGGCAAATAGGCTGCATCTTCGCGCATGCTCAACGACCTTTACCAATCACTCGATCCCGTCGCATTTTCTCTGGGGCCCATCACCGTGCGGTGGTATGGCATCGCCTATGTTTTGGGATTCGCCTTCGCCGCACTCATCATCTGGCGTGTCGCGCGCCGGTGGAAAGTGCGCATCGACGAAGATTCGCTGCTTACCATATTGCTGTGCGCCATCATCGGCGTTATCGTGGGCGCCCGTCTGGGCTACTGCCTTTTCTACGGCAACGGGGAATACCTCCAGCATCCTTTGGATATCCTGATGTTCAACAAGGGCGGGATGAGCTTCCATGGAGGACTCATCGGCGCACTGCTCGGCGGCATCGTGGCCGCGCGCATCACCCATATCCCGTATCTCACCTTGGCCGACCTGGGCGTCATCGCGGCTCCGGTGGGGCTCTTCTTCGGTCGCTGCGCCAACTTCGTCAATGGCGAGTTGTGGGGCGCGCCCACCGACCTTCCCTGGGGCGTGGTGTTCGGCGGATCGGCGGGCATGGTAGCGCGCCATCCCAGCCAGCTCTACGAAGCGTTGCTGGAAGGCGTGGTCATCTTCATCGTGCTGTTCGCGCTTTCGCGCAAGAATCCGCCGCGTCCGCGCGGGACGTTTTTGGGGCTGTTCCTCATCATGTACGGGTGTTTCCGTTTCCTCATCGAATTCGTGCGCGAGCCCGATGCGCAGCTCGGGTATTTGTGGGGCGGGTGGCTCACCATGGGTCAGGTGCTGTCCGTGCCGTTGGTTTTGGTGGGCATCTGCGTGCTGGTTTATGCCATTAGGAAGAAACTGCCGCAATGCGGGTTGCAAAATGCTACCGATGATGTAGCATTAAAAACGAGAGTAGAGAAAACGGATGCCGCGCCTGCGGGCGACGACTCCACGAAAAAGGAGGAACACCATGAGTCTTGATTTCTTCAAGTGCGAGCACTGCGGCAATATCGCCGTCAAACCTTTCGATTCCGGTGTGCCGCTGGTTTGCTGCGGTGAAACCATGATCAAACTCGAAGCCAACACCACCGATGCCGCCACCGAGAAGCATGTTCCCGTGGCTGTCGTCAACGGCGCCAAGATCGACGTGACTGTGGGCAGCGTCGAGCATCCCATGGAAGACGACCATTACATCACGTTCATCTGCTTGGAAACCAAGAAGGGCTATCAGCTGACAAAGTTGGCTCCGGGTGCGGCCCCCAAGGCGTCGTTCGTCGTGGCCGATGGCGATGATGCCGTGGCTGTGTACGAATACTGCAACAAGCACGGTCTGTGGAAGGCCGAGCTGTAAGAAGCATTTGCCGGACTGCGCTGTTCAGCGCTGGTTTGACGAAGGCGCTTTCAGGGAGCTGCGGACTCGATCCGCGGCTCCCTTCGCTTTGCCAAGAGAAACGGGCGTGCCTCCCGCCGAATGGCGGCAATGCCCTACAATAGGGCCATGAAAACCAAACGACCCCATATCGCAGTCATTGGCGGGGGAGCCTCCGGGCTGGCCGCCGCCATCGCCGCCGCTGACAACGGTGCGCGCGTCGACCTCATAGAGGAACGCGACCGCGTGGGAAAATCCATCTTGGTGACGGGCGACGGCCGCTGCAACGTGGCCAATTCCGGCACTGCGCCCGCGTGCTATCGCAATCCCGATTTCGTCGCTCGGGCCTTCCAGCAGGTTTCGCCCGAGGATTCCCTCGGATGGCTGCAGAATTGCGGATTGATGATGCGCGAAGAGGCCCAGGGCCGCCTGTATCCGTATACGGGCAAAGCCACCACGGTAGTGGACGTGCTGCGCGCCGCGGCCGCCGAGCGTCAAGTGCATGAAGCCTGCCATCGCTATGTGCGCCACGTCGATTCCGACAGCGAAGGCGCGGCCGCGCTCACGTTGCCTGCGGGAACCAAGCGCTTCGATGCGGCGATCATCGCCGTCGGGGGCGTGCTGCCGCCCGAATTCCTTCCACAAGACGTCGACTGCCATGAGCCGATGCCCGTGTTGGGGCCGTTGGCATGCTCGAACCGCGAATTGCGCGCGCTCGACAAGCTTCGCGCCAAAGTAGCCCTCACCTGCAACGATGTGCGGGAAGAAGGCGAGGTCACCTTTCGCCGTGACGGCGTATCGGGCATCGTCGCCTTCGACATGTCGCGCATCGCCCAGCCGGGCGACACGGTCTTCGTGGACTTTCTGCCCGAATACTCCGAGTCTCAGGTTATCGAGTTGCTGCGCAATCGCATGGATGCCTATGCGCCGGCGCATTGGGAAGATTTGCTGCGAGGGATGCTTCTGCCGCGCATTGCCGAAGCAGTGTTGAAACGCGCCGGATTGAACGCGCGCGGCGGCATCGACTCCATCGAATTCCCGCGGTTGGCCGTCGCCCTCGACACCTATCCGCTGCAGGTGGACGGCATCGCCGATATCAAGCGCTGCCAGGTGCATCGCGGCGGCGTGTCCGTCGATGGCGTCGATCCTGCAACCATGCAGGTGTCAGGGCACCCCAGCTTGTTCGCCTGCGGGGAAGCGCTCGACGTGGATGCTCCGTGCGGAGGCTACAACCTTCACTGGGCATGGACATCGGGGCTCATCGCCGGCACTGCCGCGGCAAAGGCGCTCGCATGATCAAGGTGGCAAACGTCGCGTTGACGCTCGACGCCGGCGCCTCCTCGCCCGCTTTGGAATGGCAGGAAGACGGCGCGCTGGTCAAGGCCGCCATTCGCGTTCTGGCCGTCCATGACCGCGATATCAAACGCGTCATGCTGGTTCATCGCAGCATCGATGCGCGCAAAAAGGGCAACGTGCATTTCGTGGCCACCCTCGCCATCGAATTGAACGATGCGTCGTACGAGCGCGAGCTCATCGACGCGGGCACGGCTCGCCCGTACCATCCGTATCAGCCGCTTGATATCGAGCCCTGGCCTTCGAACCGTTTGCGCCCGATAGTGGTGGGAACGGGCCCGGCCGGGCTCTTCGCCGCCGTCTATCTGGCACGTTGCGGCGCTCGCCCCGTGGTGCTGGAACGCGGTTCGTGCGTTGAAGAGCGCGCTCGCTCCGTCGACCGTTTCGAGCGCACCGGAGATCTCGATTGCCAGTGCAACATCCAATTCGGCGAAGGCGGAGCCGGAACGTTTTCCGACGGCAAGCTGACCACCGGCACCAAGAATCCGCTGGCAGCGCATGTCTTGCACTGGTTCGTGGATGCCGGTGCCCCCGAAGACATTCTTTGGCAGGCTCGTCCCCATATCGGAAGCGACAATCTTCCTGCCGTGGTGCGCGCCCTGCGCGAAGAAATACGGCAACGTGGGGGAGAGGTGCGTTTCGACACGTGCCTCGAGTCGTTCGATTTGGATCAGGGCCGCCTGCAAGCCGTGGAGGTCCGCGATGTTCGCACGGGCGCTGTCGAGCGATTGGAAGCCCACGATCTGGTGCTGGCCTGCGGCCATTCTGCTCGCGACACCTTGCAGATGCTGCTCGATGCCGGATTGGCCTTGGAGCGCAAGCCGTTTTCCATGGGCGTGCGCATCGAGCATCTGCAACAGGATATCGACCGCGCGCAATATGGCCAAGCGGCCGGCCATTGCGCACTCGGAGCAGCCGACTACAAGATGGCGGTCCACCTTCCCGAAAACCGCAGCGCCTATACGTTTTGCATGTGCCCGGGCGGCACCGTGGTTTGCGCGGCCAGCGAAGAAGGAGGCGTGGTCACCAACGGCATGAGCAACCATGCCCGCGATGGCCGCAATGCCAACGCTGCTTTGCTGGTGAACGTCGATCCGTCCGATTTCGGCGGAGAGGGCCCGTTGGCGGGAATCGAGCTGCAGCGCCAGGTGGAGCGGCGTGCTTTCGCGGTTGCGCGCGAAGCAGGCGGCGGTGCCTATGCGGCTCCGGCCCAACGAGTCGGTGATTTCCTTTCAGGCAGCGCGCCCGTCGACGTCTTGCCTGTTGATCGGATCGTCCAGCCCACATATGCGCGCGGCGTGGCATGGTGCAACTTGGAAGACGTGTTTCCGCCGTTCATCGTGGCCGGGCTGCGTGCCGCTCTGCCGCGCTTCGATGCGAAGTTGAAGGGATTTGCGGCCGCCGATGCCGTTATGACCGCCCCTGAAACGCGTTCTTCTTCGCCGGTGCGCATCGTGCGCGGTGCCGACTTCCAGGCGCAACCCACCGATGCCATAGCGGATTCATGCGGCATTCATCCATGCGGCGAAGGGGCTGGATACGCCGGCGGAATCATGAGCGCTGCCGTCGATGGCTTGCGGGTGGCGCAGGCCCTCAACGCTCGCAATGGTCAAGCCTGACCAAATCCAAGAAGGTAAGAACGGACTGGAGTGCGCGCCGCGCTGCCGGCGATGACTGGTGTATAATCGCGCGCTGAAGGAAGAAGACATCTCGGTTCGGGAAAGTCGGGTGAGATTCCCGCACGGTACCGCCACTGTGAAGGCCCGTTATGGGCCCAGCCAGAACACCGACCGAGAAGCGTGTGCGCGCAAGCGGCGAGTTACTGCGAGCGCGACCCCGAATTCCGGGCTTTTACGTGATGCCGACCGCCATCGGACGCGCATCGTCCCTCTTCCCATACGGTCCAAAAGGAAGAGGGGATCCGATTATGAAACGATTCCATGCGGGCGCAACGTGCAGCGTTGCCCGCAAACTGCTGGCGGTCTTGATGGCCGTTGTTCTATGCACGGGGCTTTCGCCTGCCACTTCGTCGTGGGCCGATGAGGGCGGTGCTTCCTCTGACAACGTTCAGATGACGGCGCAGACCGATGCCGCCGGATCGGCGACGCTCACCATCGTGGCCGGCTTGGCCTACGACGGCAGTCCCAACGTGGTGGTGAACAAGACGTATTCGTTCTATCAGGATGCCACCTTGGAAAACCTGCTCGATGCCGCTGTGTCTGAGGGCGACATCAAGGCCTACTCGCTCAATTCCTACGGATATCTGGCATCGATCACCAAAGCCGACGGCACGGTGATGGCCGGTGCTTCCGATTCCTCCACCTATTGGAGCGACTTCGAGGACGGCTCGTACTATGGCGGCAGCGATACCATAGCCACTGAAAAGCTGAAGGACGGCGTCGACTACCAATTTGCCTGGAACAGCTATCCCACGGCAACGCCGCCTGCCGACTGGAGCGCATGCGGAACCCCTGATGTTTCCACTGGTTCTGTGGCTGGCGGCACCACCGGTGTCGGTTCGGCGACGCTCACCATCGTGCACGGTCTGGCCTATGACGGCACGCCCGATGTGGTTTTGAACAAGACCTATCGGTTTGCAACCGATGCCACGCTTGAAGACTTGCTGGACGTCGCGGTGGCGTCGGGCGACATCAAGGCCTATGCGCTCAATTCCTACGGGTACCTGTCGTCTATCACCACGTCTGACAACAAGGTGATAACGGGCGCCTCCGATTCTTCCACCTATTGGAGCAATTTCGAAAACGGTTCGTATTACCAGGGAAGCGACACCATCAAAACCGAGAAGTTGGCGGATGGCGTGAATTACCAGATAGCTTGGAACAGCTATCCCACGGCGGTGCCGCCGACCGATTGGAGTGCGTGCGGTACTCCGACCGATGGGTCGACCGCGGCGGGCACCCGTCCCGACACCCCGGCGCCCGACCCCGATGCAAACACTCCCACGGCGGTCGATTCCAATGGGGCCGCTGCGATCTACAGCAACATCGCCGATTCCTTTTCCGGCACCGGCGAAGATTGGAAGGCCATGGAGCTTTTTGCCGCCGGCAAGGGCTCGACGGTGGACACCTCTGCGCTGCTGGCGAATGCCAAGGCCGCGGCGACGGATCCGGGAACCACTGATTTGCAGCGCAGCATCATCGCGCTTGTTGCCGCGGGCATCGACCCCACTGCCGTTACCGTGGATGGCACCACCTACGACCTGGTGTCCTTGATGGGCACGACGCCCGTCGCTACCAATACGGTCAACGGCAAGCTCTGGACGGTTTTGGCCTATGCCGTCGCCGGCGTGAAAACCGCGCCTTCCACGGCCACGGAGAGCATCGACGAGCTTCTTGCCGATATCGAGGCCGCGCAGCTCGCCGATGGCGGTTTCGCCTATTCCGGGTCGTCTGCCGATCCCGATATGACGGCGATGGCCATCTCCTGCCTGCAGCCTTATCAAAGCGTCGACGGTGTGTCGACGGTGCTGGACGGTGCTCTGTCCGCACTCAAGGGCTTGCAGAACGCCGATGGCGGATGGGGCGGGAATTGGCCCGCTGCGACCGGTGCCACCAACGCGAATTCGACCGCCATGGCCATCGTGGCGTTGTGCGCCATGGGCATCGACCCGTCTACCCAATGGGCGGCTTCCGATGGAACCACGCCGTTGGCGGCGCTTCTTTCCCAGGCCAATGCTTCCCAGACCGGATTCCTCTACAACGGCGAAGACAATGAGCTCGCCACCGAGCAGGGTTTTCGTGCTTTGGCCGCCTATTACGGCTTGGTAAACACGAAGGCCGCCTACAACATCTACGTTCAAGCAAAAGACGGCCAGGCCACCGTGCCCGATGCTGGGAGCGACGAAAAGCCGCAGGGGGACGATCAGGGCGATGAGCCCGTCAAATCGGCCTCCGTTTCCAACAAGACGGCCACCGCCGCAACGGGTGATGGGACCTCCGCGCCTTTGACGGCGGCAGCGCTCGGTGCGCTGTGCGCCCTGGCGTTGGCGGGTGCGTCTGCGCGGCGCCGCTCGCTTTGTCAGAAGGCCGGTCGATGACGAAGATATCCCGTCGCCGTTGGGCGAGTTTCGCCGTGGCCGCAGTCGTCGTGGCATGCGTGGTGTGCGGCGTGGCGGCGGCTTCTGCGGGATGGCTTTCCGCTGATACGAACCCGGCGCTCCAGTCCACGGTTCAAACGACTGATTCGGGCACAGACCCGGGCGATTCGGATTCAAGCGCAGCGGAATCCTCTTCTTCTGCGGAAGAACCGGCTGCTGCAACGACCGATCAAGCTGCGGAGGCTGGGCAGGATGCCGTCGATGCCACCACAGAAGAGCAGCCCGTTGCGGCGGATGCAGCCGCAATGGAAGATGCGGCGGCAGAGGATGCAGCCGGCACGGCGATCGAATCAACCGATGCGTTTGATTCGAGTGCATCTTCCGAGGCGCAGCAGCCGGCTGCCGCGGTTGAGAGCACCATTTCTGTTTCGGTGAGCATCGATTCGTCGGCGGCCCATGCGTACAACGCCAACTATCCGTCGTCTATGGGCAGCGCCACGGTTCAGATCGATGATGGGGCAAGCGTCTACGATGCGCTCGTGGCCACCGGCGTCACTGTGGGAGGGTCGAGCAATTACGTGCGCAAGATCAACGGCTTGGGCGAATTCGATTGCGGACAGAACAGCGGCTGGCTCTATTACGTGAACGGTGCGCAGCCAGGCTACGGTTGCGGCAGCTATGCGCTGCATGGCGGTGAGAGCATCACTTGGCTCTATACGGCCGACTACACCAAAAGCTAGTTTTTCCATGGGCCCCGAAACTCAGCGCAACACCGTCTTTTCCCCGTTGCACCCTGTGTGCGCGGTAGCGTATTTTGCTGCCGTCATCGTCATCTGCATGTTCGCCTTCCAGCCCGTGTTCGTGGGCATTGCCGCGGTGTCGGGGTTGGCATTCAACGCGTATCTTCGCGGGCTGAGCTCTACTTTGGCGACGTGCGCTTGGGAAGTTCCCCTGGTGCTTTTGGTGGCGTTGGTCAATCCGCTGTTTTCCGGCAGCGGCTCTACGCTGTGGTGGTCGTGGAACGGGCTGGCCCTGTATGCGGAGGGATTCTGGTATGGGCTGTGCATGGGAGGACTGTTGATAGCCACGTTGCTGTGGTTTTCCAACATGGCTCAAGTGGTGGGATTCGATGCGATGACGGCTGCGTTGGGCGGCGTTGCACCCACGGTGGCGTTGATGCTTTCGATGATAGCGCGTCTGGTGCCCAGGTCCGTGCGCCGTGGCAAGCTGATCAAGGCGGTGCAGGATTGCGTGGAGCGCTCAGGGCATCCGACGACTTCGAAGCGAGCAGTTGCTGCAATCGATTTCGAGGGTGCCGTACCCCCGTCGGTTTCTGGCCAGGCTGTCGCGTCGCAACCTTCTGGAGAGAATCTCTCCCAAGGTTCCAATGATGTTTCGAAGGGACCGATTCGTCAGAAAAACGCCCCATTTTGCATGGAATTTGGGAAAGTGAAGGGATTGACGTCGCGTGATGACGTCGAACAGCGAAGTGCAACGGTAAAACCCCAGGTAGGGAAGAACGGGAACGGCGAAACGAAGGGAAATGTTCCACAGAACTCCGGTTTTCGTGCAAAAAACGGCGATTTCCTAACGAATGGTTGTGAATCGGGCGATTCCATCGCCTCGGGCGCACCCCAGGGGCACTTTGTCGGCAACTCCGTTGCCTCGGGCGCACCCCGAGGGCACTTTGTCGGCGATTCCATCGCCTCGGGCGCACGCGTGGCGGGGGTGCTTATGGGATGGTGCTTGGAAGATTCCCTCGAGCAGGCCGATACTATGCGTGCGCGGGGATGGCGCCGCGGCGTGCGCCGTACGCGCTACGATGCGCGCGCCCTTCGGCGCCGCGATGCCGTGGTGCTGCTGGCCGTGGCGATTTGCGGCATCGCCGCCGCTTTTTTGGCCGCGACGGCAACCGCGCAATATTCGTTTTATCCCGTCATGAGCCAACTTGCGGTCTGGTGGGGTTACGCGCCCTTCGCCGTCTTATGCTTCGGCGGCCTGGCGGGCTGCCTTGTCGACGATGCCCGCTGGGCGGTTTCTTCTCGGCGCATAGACGCTCGCGCGGCAGCGGCGTTCTCGACATCGGCACCGTCTGGTTTCGTTTTTCGCAAGGGTCGTGCAGATGATGTCGACGAACCTCGTTCGGGCATGACATCGGGCGGATCGGCCAAGCGGCCAAGCGGATCTGCCGAGGGAAGGGGATTCGCATGGACGCGATAGAAGTGCGCGCTTTCACGTTTTCCTATCCTGGCGGCGAGCCTGTTTTGGCGAACGCCGATTGGTCGGTCGAGCGTGGGTCGTTCACGCTTCTGGTGGGCGCTACCGGCAGTGGCAAAAGCACGCTGTTGCGCTGCCTGAAGCCCGAATTGGCACCCGCCGGCAACCGTAGAGGCACGTGCCGGGTGGACCTCTCGGCTGACGAAGGCAACGCCCGGACCGACAGTTCAGAGGCCGGCCGGTCCTCGGCGCCCCAAGGAGGCGTCGGATTCGTCGCCCAAGACCCGGGCAATCAGATGGTATGCGATACCGTGTGGCATGAACTTGCCTTTGAACTGGAGAACTGCGGAGTGGCGCAGGATGTCATGCGACGTCGCGTCGCTGAAACCGTGCATTTCCTTGGCATGGAGCCGTTGCTCCATCGGCGCGTCGATGCGCTTTCGGGAGGCCAATGCCAGATGACGGCGGTGGCTGCCGCGCTCACGGCGCGCCCGGACGTGCTGCTTCTCGACGAACCGACGGCCCAGCTCGATCCCGTTGCAGCCAAAGACTTCCTGCATCTTTTGTTCCGCATCAATCGCGAGCTCGGCATCACGGTGGTGGTGGCCACGCATGCACCTGCTTCCATGCTCGATTACGCCACGGCCGCCGCGCGCATCGAAGACGGCGCCATCCACTCGGTTTCTTTGGGCAGCCTGCAAGAAACGGTCGCCTTGCGCTTTCAAAACGCGGCACCCGCCCCCGGCACCTCGGCGCTGCGGCTGCGCGACGCTTGGTTTCGCTATGATCGTTCCGCCGATTGGGTGATGCGGGGGATGGACTTGGAACTCGCCCAAGGTGGCGTGCATGCCCTGGTTGGCAGCAACGGATGCGGTAAAACCACTGCGCTCATGTTGCTGGCGGGAATCCTCAAGCCAGAACGCGGATCCGTCGCCGATGCCATCCATGGCACGGTGGCGTTTTTGCCGCAGAATCCCAAGGCGCTGTTCGTGTGCGACACCGTGTCCGATGAGCTCGCCGAATGGAGCGGCCTCTTTTGCTATGGGCAGCCTGAAATCGATGCTTTCCTGGAGCGTATCGGGCTTGCCAGCCAGACCGAGCGGCATCCCTATGACCTTTCTGGAGGCCAGCAGCAGCTGCTCGCCCTTGCCAAGGTGCTGTTGATCTCACCCGACCTTCTGTTGCTGGATGAACCCACCAAAGGCCTTGATGCGCAAGCGGAATGCCAGGTGGCCGAATTGCTGGAAGAAGCGCACGGCGCAGGGTGCACCATCGTGATGGCCACGCACGATCTGGCTTTCGCCGCTGCCGCAGCCGACGATATGGCGCTGTTGTTCGATGGTCAGACGGCCTGCTGCCAGCCGCCGCGCGGATTTTTCGAGGGCAACCTGTTCTATCGGCCCGAGCCCGATGCGTTCACCCGCTTGTGGATGGGCCGGTCATGACAGCATCGAGCCGTCCGCAGAAGCAAAGCGAAGGAACGGAAACCACGCGCGTCCCGGTTTTCGAAGCCGTCATCTTGCTGTTGGTGCCCGCTTCGCTGGCCGTATGCGCCCTGTTCCAGTTCGATCAGACGGCGCTTGCCAGCATGGCGGTTGCCATCGTGGCATTGGTGATCTACCTTGCCGGGTTCGAGCGATCGGCTCCGGCGTTGCGCCAGATCATGCCCATCGTGGTGCTGGCTTCCTTCGCGGTGGCTGGTCGTATCCTGTTCGCTCCTTTCCCCGACGTCAAGCCGGTGAGTGCCATCTGCATCGTGGCCGGCGCGGTGTTCGGCAGGCGCAGCGGATTCATGGTGGGCATGCTGGCGGCGCTGTGCAGCAACTTCTTTTTCGGGCAGGGCCCGTGGACGCCGTGGCAGATGTATGCATGGGGCATGGTGGGATGGTGTGCCGGATGGCTTGCCTCGAAGGGTTTGTTCTCTCGTCGCAGCGCTGTTCTGGCCTACGGTTTCGCAAGTGGCTTGCTGTACGGCTTCATTTTGAACAGTTGGTATTTGGTGGGCTATGTGCACCCCATCACCTGGGAATCCGCCGTGGCGGCCTACGGAGCCGGCTTTGCACTCGACATCGTCCATTGCTGCGCCACCGTGGCATTCCTGCTACTGGTCTATGTGCCTTGGAGCCGCAAGCTCGAGCGCATCAAAGTGAAATACGCGTTGGCTCGATAGCGGGGTAGTGCGGGGCGTTGCCATTCGCCCGTCAGTGATACCATGTTCCTGTTTCATCCTAGGATGTCAGGAGGTTTCCGCCGTGGTTCAAAACAAAGAAGCGGCCGTCAAAGCCCTCAAGGCGGGCAAGCCCGTCATATTTCCCACCGATACCGTGTTCGGCGTGGGCGTTTCCGTCAAGGCCGCATCGGGCCCTGACGTGCTCTACGATTTGAAGAAGCGCGAAGCGCGCAAACCCATCGCCTGGTTGGTGGGCAGCGTCGACGATTTGACCGAGTACGGCAAAGCCGTTCCCGATGGCGCCTTGGCGGTGGCGCGCACGTTTTGGCCCGGGCCGCTCACGTTGGTGGTCAAGGCATCCGACAAGGTTCCCGCGGCATTCCGCTCGGCGCAAGGAACCATCGGGCTGCGCATGCCGGCCGACGAATGCGCCCGCGCGCTCATCGAAGCGGCGGGATGCCCCATTGCCACCACTTCGGCCAACACGGCCGGATATCCCGCCCCTCAGCGTTTCGATCAGCTCGATGAAGGGCTGAAGTCCCAGGTGGGGGCTGTGCTCGATGACAACGAGGAGCACAGCGGCATCTCTTCCACCGTGCTCGATTGCACGCAAGAGCATCCGGTGGTGCTGCGTGAAGGCGCCATTACCATTTCCGACATCCGAGCCCGCTCATGATCGGCGAAGAAGAGCTTTCCTATCCGTCGGCCGATGGAAAAACCACCATACAAGCCCTGCTGTGGCTTCCCGAAGGCGCGGTGCGCGGTGTCGTCCAGCTGGTTCATGGCATGGCCGAGCACAAGGAACGCTACGAGCCGTTTGCCCGCTTCCTCAACGGATGCGGATTCGCCGTATGCATAAACGACCATGTGGGGCACGGGCAAAGCGTTGCGTCCAAGGCGGACTGGGGCCATCTTCCCCTTGAGGGCGGCGCGGCCGTTTTGGTGGAAGACGTCCATGCGCTGCGCGGTTTGATGCAGGAGCGCTTCGGCGTCGACACGCCCTATGTGCTGTTCGGGCACTCCATGGGCAGCTTCGTGGTGCGCAGCTATCTGGCATGCCATGGCGCGGGCCTGTCCGGCGCCATCATCTCCGGCACGGGCAACCAAGCGGTGGCCCTTTCGCGCGTGGGCAATCTGCTGGCCCGCATCATGGCCGGCGTCAACGGCGACCGCTATTGCAGCACCTTGCTCGACAACATGGGGGCCGGGTCGTATTCGAAGGCCATCGCCGATGCGCGCACGCCCTTCGACTGGCTCAACACCGACCCCGATCAAGTTGACATCTATATCGCCGACGAAGCCTGCGGATTCATGTTCGATGTGGGCGGCTATGCCTCCCTCACCGACCTCACGGCCCAGGTGGCCAAGCCGGCCTGCGCCGCTGCGGTCCCCGATGGTCTGCCCATCTTGTTCATTTCGGGCGAAGAAGACCCCGTGGGCGGGTGCGGGAAAGGCGTTCGCGAAGCCGCCGCTCTCCTTACCCAGAACTCTTCGGCGCAGGTGACCGTCATCCTCTACCCGGGCATGCGTCACGAGATTCTCAACGAACCGGGCCATCAGACGGTCTACCATGATGTCAGCGAATGGCTCGACGGGGTGCTGCCCCGGTAATGCCGGCAGGAGGTCGTTATGGGCGAAGCCCGTTACATCATCGCACTCGACCAGGGAACCACGTCATCGCGGGCGCTGCTGCTCGATAAGCAGGGACGTGTCTGCGGATTGTCCCAGGTCCCCTTCCAGCAGCATTTCCCCCATCCCGGTTGGGTGGAGCACGACCCTCGTGAAATCCTCTCCACGCAAATCGCCGCGCTCACCGACGTTTTGGTCGAACACGGCCTGAGCCCTCAGGAAGTGCGCGCCATCGGCATCACCAACCAACGCGAGACCACCGTCGTTTGGAACCGCCATACCGGCGAGCCCATCTGCAACGCCATCGTCTGGCAATGCCGCCGCACGGCTTCCATCATCGAAGAGCTGTGTTCCGACCCGGCCGTGGCCGAGCGCATCACGCAGACCACGGGGCTGGTGCCCGATGCTTATTTTTCCGCCAGTAAGATCAAGTGGATATTGGACAACGTGGAAGGAGCGCGAGCGGCCGCCCAGGCCGGCGACCTGATGTTCGGGACCGTCGATTGCTGGCTGGTGTACAAGCTGACGCGCGGTTCGGTGCACGCCACCGACCCCACCAACGCCAGCCGCACCATGCTCTACGACATTCACAAAGGCTGCTGGGATCCCTGGCTGTGCAAATTGTTCGGCGTTCCCATGGACATGCTGCCCGAAGTCAGGCCCTCTTCAGGAGATTTCGGCGTGACGTCCAGCCAGCTTCTGCCTGGCGAGATTCCCATCTGCGGCGTGGCGGGCGACCAGCAATCCGCCTTGTTCGGACAATGCTGCACGCAGGCGGGCCAGGCCAAAAACACCTATGGAACCGGCTGTTTTCTGCTGATGCACACGGGTTCGAAAGCCGTTGCTTCGCAAAATGGATTGGTCACCACGGTAGCCGCAAGCGCACCGGGAACCGTGGGCACCGAATACGCCCTTGAAGGCAGCGTGTTCATGGCCGGAGCGCTCATGCAGTGGTTGCGCGACGAGCTGAGGCTCATCGACGACGTGGCGCAAAGCGAGAGCATCGCCCGCAGCGTGCCGAACACGGCGGGGGTGTTCGTGGTGCCCGCCTTCACCGGTTTGGGTGCGCCGTATTGGGACCAGGAAGCGCGCGGCGCCATTTATGGGCTGACACGCGGAACCAATCGCGCCCATGTGGTGCGTGCCGCGTTGGAAAGCCTCGCGTATCAAGTCTACGACCTGGCCGAAGCCATGCAGAAGGATTCCGGCGTGTCCATCGATCGGCTGTCGGTTGATGGAGGGGCGTGCCGCAACGATTTCCTCATGCAATTCCAAGCCGACCTGCTTCAAACTGAATTGATGCGGCCCGCCAATGCCGAGACCACGGCGGCCGGTGCTGCGTACTTGGCGGGACTGTGCACCGGTTTTTGGAAAGACGTCGAAGAGGTTCGCGATATCCGCAGCATAGAAGCGCGCTTCGAACCTTCGATGGATGTCGGCCATCGCGATGAGCATTTGGCCGGATGGCATGCGTGCATCGAGCGCACGCGCACCGTCCATCACTGATAGAATGTCGTTTCGAAAGACGAAGCGAAGGCGAACAGGGGAGTGCGATGAGGATTTCAATCGGCAGCGACCATGCGGGATTCGAGCAGAAGCAGCATTTGGCCGAATACTTGCGCCAGCACGGGCATGAAGTGACCGATCGCGGCACCGATTCCGATGCGCGCGTCGACTATCCCGATTACGCCCAAGCGGTGGCTGACGATGTGGCCGCCGGCGATGCCGATCGCGGTGTGCTGGTGTGCGGAACGGGCATCGGCATGGCCATCGCCGCTTGCAAGGTCCCCGGTATCCGTGCAGCCAACATCATCACCCCGCAATTCGCCGCGTTGTGCCGCGAGCACAACGATGCCAATGTGATTGCCTTGTCAGGTCGTTTCGTCGACCCAGAAGTAAACGAGGAGATCCTCGACGTATTCCTTTCCACGCCATTCGGCGAGGGAAGGCACACTGCCCGAGTAGCCAAAATCAACGCCCTGGACTGACACGGTACCCCGTTCGCGCGTCGTTCGTTCGCTTACGCAGCGCTAGTGCGCTGCGCTCACGAGCCGACGCACGCCCGGGGTACCGTGTCAGCCCAGGCAGTCCCGTAGGTGGGGCGGCGGGGGTGCTCGCCTTCGGCTTCGCGTGGCGGGG
>JAXGTO010000013.1:0-57940 GCA_040774885.1 Eggerthellaceae bacterium
CGGCCGCCGCTGCGCAGCACGGTGGACCCCGCCACGACCCCAAGCTTGTTGCGCGTATACGCCATAACCGCCTCTCTCCCCCGCAGCCGAAAAGCGAAGCGCATTCGCCGCCGCAAGAACAAGGATAGAGACTTTCATCCTCGCAGAACCCCAAAACCACCGAGGCAGCAGAAAGCCAGCGCCCCAAACGAGTTCCCATCCGCAAGCGAACAGCGAAACGCATTCGCCGCCACAAGACACAGGAAAAGGTTTTCACCCTTTCATCCCCGAGGAGCTCCAGAACCGCTGAGGACGAGCGAATCGGCCCGCCTTTCGCGCGTAGCGTACTTGCACGCTACGCAAGCGCGAAAACAAGGGCCGAGGCGCCTTGCACGTCCCGCCGGGTCCAGAACCGCTGAGGACGGCGGAAAGCCCCGCACCCCAAGGGCACTTCTTCGCTTCGCTCAGGGCGCCCGACGAACGAAGCGTACTTGCTGCTACGTGAGCGAGGAGGAAGGGGCTTTCCGCCGTCCTCAGCGGTTCTGGCGGAGCCACTCGTACATGCAAGCGGTGGCCGCTTGCGCCACGTTGAGCGATTGGGTCTTGCCCACTTGGGGCAACGCAATCAAGAAATCGCAGGTCTCGCGCGTCAAACGCGCCAACCCTTCGCCTTCGCTTCCCATGACCAACGCCATGCGGCCTTTGAGGTTGGCATCCCAGATGCCCTGGTCGGCCTGCTCGCTGGCTCCGGCCACCCAAAAGCCTTCTTCCTTCAAGCGCTGAAGGGTCTGCGAGAGATTGGCCACCTGGGCCACCGGCAGATTGCTGATGGCGCCGGCACTGCTCTTGTACGTTGCAGCGGTGACATGCGCGCTGCGTTTGTTGGGGATGACGATGCCCGACGCGCCCACCACTTCGGCGCTGCGGGCAATAGCCCCCAGATTGCCGGCATCGGTGATGTGGTCGAGAACCACCACCAGCGAACGCTGGTTTTCTTCGAATCCGCGTGCCGCACGCTTCAAAATATCGGACACGCTGGCGTAGGAAAACGGCTTGGCCTGGGCCATGACGCCCTGGTGGCTGCCGCGTTCGGACTGCGCGTCGAGTTGCTTGCGCGGAACGGTTTTCACCGGCACATGGAGGTTGCCGGCCTTGCGTTGGATGTCTTGAATGAGCCCGTCGCGTTTGACGTTGTCGGCCAACAAGACGCACTCCATGGGCACGTGCGTGCGCAGCGCTTCGATGACGGGCCGTTTTCCTTCGATGTATTCTGCCATGCAGGCATGGTAGCGCGCGCAGGCCCCGCTCATCGGCGGCGCAGGGCGAAACCCCTATTTCTGCACAGGGTCGTCCGAAGAATTTTCACCGTCGATGACACGCTCTTCGTCTTTGCTGGTGAAGAACCTCCGCACACCGCCGGTGGCGCGGGCGCCCTTCTTCATGGAGGCGAAGAGGAACACGCTGCGCATCATGCGACCCAGCGCCGGAGTGAAGTCCTTGGGCTCGGCGGTGCGCCAGTCGAAATACACGCTCCAGTAGCGTAAAAACGTGACGGTGAACACGCAGGCGATAGCCCCGATGATCTGGGACATCCCCACATAGCACAGCACAACGTAGAACAGCGCGCCAGCCAGCCCTGCCACGGCGTAGAAGTTGCTGCGCTGGAACACGCCGGGCACCTCGCCCACGCACATATCGCGGATGGCGCCGCCGCCGACCGCCGTGATGGCACCGAGGATGACCGCAATGACGAAAGAACATTGGCAGGCCAGGGCCTTGTCGGCGCCGGCCAGGGCAAACAGCCCCACCGATATGGCGTCAGCGAAAAACACGAACGATGGCAGATGCTTGAAGATGCCTTGGAAGAAGAATACGAACAGGCTCAAGGCGATGCACACCAAGATGAGATCGGGATGCTGCACGAAATAGACGCCCTGGTTTTGCAGCATGAAATCGCGCAGCAGGCCACCGCCGTAACCGGTGACCAGCCCCAGCACCACGGTGCCGATGATATCGAGCTTGCGATCGCACGCGAATAGGCTGCCGGTGAGCACACCGGCGATGACCGAGAAATAGTCGATGCCCACGGGGAAACCGACCGCCTGCCCGATGGGCAGGAACCCCGCTATGGGAGCCATCCAATCCACGAAACGATCCCTTCTCCCGGCCTTGCATTCGCACGAGCAGAGTATACGGGCTGAAAGCCGTTCACCCAAGAGCTATTTCGGGGAACCGCATTGCGCATCGATTCCGATGATGGCGCGCGTGCTACGATGGGCGCATCGAAAGGAGCATCATGCGCATCGGAATCGTATCGGACATCCACGGCAGCCTGCCCGAGTGGGCTGGCGACGTGCTCAAAGGGTGCGATGCCGTCCTGTGCGCCGGCGACGTGGAAAGCCAACGTACCCTGTGGGAACTGGACACGCTGGCCCCCACCACCGCCGTGTTGGGCAATTGCGACCGCTATGCCGGGTTGGAAGGCGTGCCCCTTTCCGCCGGGCCGAAATTGGGCGGGGTCCGCTTCTTCATGGTGCATCGCCCGCAGGACATCGGAACGCCCGCGCCCGACGTGCAAGTGGTGATCCATGGCCATACGCATGTGCCGCGCAATGAAGTGATCGACGGCATTCGCTACGTGAATCCCGGAAGCCCCACCTATCCACGAGGCGGCAGCGATCCGAGCGTCGCGGTGATGCAAGTGGAAGACGGCACAGTGGAAGATGTCGAGTTCATCCATCCTCCGACGACCGACGACGAAGCTCGCTGAACGACGTTTACGGCTCTTGGCGCAACGAGCACAGACGGGTGGCGGCTGCAGGCTCCGGCACTCTTGCCGCAAGCCCAATGAAGCGAATAGCTACTTGTCGCCGTCCTTGCGCAAGCCGAAATAGCCGGTGATGGCGGCGGCAATCACCAACACGACCACGGTGGCTACATGCCCGAAGGAGAACGGTTGGTAGCCCACGGCCATGACGGCCAAGGCGAACACGGCCAAAACGACGCAGAACAGCGCGATCCACTTCAGATATTGCGTTTTTTCTTCCATGGCGGGATTCCTTCCGCAACTGGCCACTGCACACCCGGGCGTTTCTATATGCTATCCGCATGATAGCATATTAAAAGAGACCCGACAGGCTCTGTTCATACGGAGCGCGGCAAATCCCCTTTTCGGTGACGATGGCCGATACCAACGTGTGGTCGGTGACATCGAAGCTCGGATTGAAGCACTCCACTTCGGCGGGCGCGACGGGTTGGGAGAAGAACATCTCTTTGATCTCGTCGCCGGCACGCTGCTCGATGGGGATATCGGAACCCGAAGCGCACGACGCATCGATGGTGGAAGACGGGCACATCACATAGAGGGGCACATCGTAATGCGCGGCGATGATGGCCAGTCCGCTCGTGCCGATCTTGTTGGCAACGTCGCCATTGGCGGCCACGCGATCGCACCCTGTCAAGCACGCCCCCACTCTGCCTTGCGACATAACGAGGGAAACCATGTTGTCGCAGATGAGCGTTGTATCCACCCCAGCCTGGGAAAGTTCGTAGCTCGTCAGCCGCGCGCCCTGGAGCAAGGGGCGCGTTTCATCGACGTAGGCATGCAGCTTCATGCCGCGCTCATGGCCCAGCAGCAGCGGACCCAAACCGGTCCCGTACACGCTGGTGGCCAGCGGACCGGCGTTGCAGTGCGTGATGACGCCCATGCCCTCTTCCAAAAGCGACAAACCGTGTTCGGCAATGGCGGCGCACATGCACACGTCTTCATCTTGGATAGCATGGGCCTCTGCCCGCAGGTGGGCCAAAAGCGTCGAACGCGGCTCTTCGGCGTAATCGTCGGCGGCTGCCATCATGCGGTCGAGCGCCCAGGCCAAGTTGACCGCCGTAGGCCGACTCGAGGCCAAAAAAGCGCTTTGTTCAGCCATCGCGGCGCGAAACGAAGCGTAATCCCCCATCGGTTGCTTTGCGGCAAGCAGATAGAATGCGTAGGCTGCGAAGATTCCGATGGCCGGAGCTCCGCGCACCTCCAGGCGCTTGATGGCGTCGTAGCATTCTTGCGCGGTGCCCACGCATCGATACGTCCAGGCGCCGGGCAGCATCGTCTGGTCGCAGATGACCACGCAGCTGCCATCGGCTGACAGCGCTACGTTGGGACATCCACCATCGCAGGGCACGGGGAACTCCGCCGGCGCCGCAGCCCGCGCCGCCTCCTGGAGCTTGCGCGCGCGGATCAGGTCGTCTTGCGACCAGGCCGCACCGTCGTTTCGGTCATTCGCCATCTTCGCGCAGCACCTTTCCCATCAAATGCCCCATTACCGAGCTCATCATGAGCCCGCGCGTCCAGCCGCTGGAATCGCCCAGGCAATGCAACCCGGCGATGTTGGTGGAAAACCGCTCGTCCATCTTCACGCGGTTGCTGTAAAACTTGAGCTCGGGCGAATACAGCAGGGTTTCCGCAGATGCGAACCCAGGCACCACTTCATCCACCGCCAACATGAAGTTGAGGATATTGGTCATAGCGCGATACGGCATGGCGGCGGTGATATCGCCGGCCACGGCATCGGGCAGCGTGGGAACCACATTGCTGCGATCGAGCTCCTTGGCCCACGTGCGCTTGCCTTCCAAGATGTCGCCCAGACGCTGCACCAGAATATGCCCGGCTCCCAGCATGTTGGTGAGCTCGCCCACCTTCTGCGCATAGGCGATGGGCTGGTCGAAGGGCTCCCTGAAGTTCTGGGAGCACAGGATGGCCAGATTGGTGTTGGCCGACTTGCGTTCTTTGTAGGAATGCCCATTTACCACGGCAAGGCCGCCATCGTAGTTTTCCTGGGAAACGAACCCTCCCGGGTTTTGACAGAACGTGCGCACCTTGTTCTTGTAGGGCGGCGGATATCCGATGAGCTTGCTTTCGTAGAGCACGTTGTTGACGGTCTCCATCACTTCGTTGCGCACCTCGACGCGCACGCCGATGTCCACCGGACCGGGAGCGTGCGCGATACCGTGTTCGCGACAGATGCGCTCGAACCAATCGGCCCCGCGACGTCCCGTGGCGATGATGACGGTATCGGCGCGCAGCTCGCCTTCCACCTGCGGGCCGGACACCTCGATGCCGCGGCAGCGCTCGTCTTCGATGATCAACTGGGTGCACTCGGTCGAAAACAGCATGCGTACGTCGGCATCGCGCAGATGCTGTTCTATGCGCGTATATATCTGCTGGGCACGCTCGGTGCCCAAGTGGCGTATGGGGCAATCGACCAGCTTGAGGCCGGCTTTGATGGCGCGACGGCGAATGTCGGCCACGCTTTCCCGATTGCCCACGCCCTCCACTTTGTCGTCGGCGCCGAAGTCCAGGTAGATGCGATCGACTTCCTCGATGGCGCGCTGGGCGGCGTCTTTACCGATGAGGTCGGGAAGGCTTCCGCCCACTTCGGGCGAAAGGGACAGCTTGCCGTCCGAAAAAGCCCCAGCTCCCGAAAACCCGGTGGTGATGCGGCAAGGCTGGCAGTCAAGGCAGTGGCCGGCCGTTTCCTTGGGACAACGGCGCTCCTCGATAGGCAGCCCTTTTTCAACCAAGACGATGTCGCGCGTACGATCATCTTGCAATAGTTCCAACGCCGTGAATATGCCGGCAGGACCGGCACCGACGATGACGACATCCGCCGTTTCGACGCTCATCGGATTCCTTTCAAAAGCCACGGGCATGCAGGCGCCCTAGAACACGGCCGCCTGCGAAAGACCACGTGGAACAACAGGTTATTTGATCATGAGAACCGGCAGGTCGACTGAACGCAGCACCGCGTAGCTCACGCTGCCCAGCATGCCGCGCACCGCGCCCAGGCCACGGCGGCCCATGACGATGAGATCGGTCTGCTCCAGGTCGGCATACTCGGCGATGGCTTCGTGCGGGCGCCCTGAAGTGATGCGGTAGAGCAGCTCGATGTTGTGGCCCTCCACCGTGGGGGCGGCATCTTCGATGATCGCCTTGCGCTGGGTTTCGTAATACTCATGTTGCAGAGCCAAGATGTCTTCTTTGCCCATGGGCTTGGTCCCCGAGATCTGCGCCGCGGCTTCGAATGTCGCGTCATCAAACTGAGGCAAGTCGGTCACATACAACACGGTTATCTTGGCGCCAGGACGACCTTCCGCGATTTCGAGAGCCGTTTCGAGCGCCCGTTTGGCGTGTTCCGACTTATCGTAAGGTACGAGAATGGATGTGAACATGGCATCCCTTTCTGTGCGCGCTGCAGTGATGCAACTCTATCACAACAAGGGATGGCTGGATGCGGTTCTCACGCGCGAGCGGCAGATGCTTCCGCGCTGATGAGGTCGGATACCTCTTCGGGCTCCAATTGGAACACCACGGAGAATTCGTCGAAGATGAGCTGTTCGGCCTCTTTGAGAATGCTCTTGTCAGAAAGCGTGGATTTGCGGCCCGCTTCGATGGCCGCCTGACGATGCAGATAGAACGTCCGCATCAACGAAAGGACTTCACCTTCGTTGCCGCGGGCCAATATCTCTTTCGCCGATTCTTTGCGAGCCGATGTGTCGTCGATCCACTCGATAGGCTGCGAAAAAGCCGTATGCATGGCCGCCTTCAAATCGGCGGCAGAAGGGATGGAGCGCATGCGGGCCATGAGATGCGCGTTATGAACCGGCACCATCAGGCGCGTGCGCTGTTTGTGGACCGGGTAAAGGATGTAGTAGTCGTCTTGTTCCCGTGGCTCGATATCATCGATGCGGCACACGCCGTTGCTTCCGTATAAAACCAGGTCACCTTTGCTGAATTGCGTCATCTTTGCGCTCCTTTGCTAGGGAAAGTATACCACCTGTGTGTGGAGGCTCTATCCAATAATCGTCATAACACCAGTTCAAACATGGTATTATCCATAGCTTGAAAGCCGCGATCCCCCTCCTTGTCCCAAACCGGCGCCAAGGAGCATCGCCGCCTTCGATGCGTCCTGTTCCCGAGCAATCGGCAACCGGCGGACAGCGATCCCGCTGCCCCGCCGCTTGCAAGCGGTATCGGTGGCGCTCAAGTATAATCATCCGTGACAAGATTCCCATCGGCCATGAATCCCACTTGAAACGAGGCACGGCAGCGGCATGTTCGCCAAATGCGGCATAGAGCGGAGCAAGTCTGTTTTCGCCTCTGCGGCCATGCTGGCCATCGCTTCGGCCCTGGCGCTGTCCACGGTGGCGCTCGCGGGCTGTCAAGCCACGGCGCAGTCTGGCAACGGCGATTCCGTCTCGTTCACGCCCTCGTTTTCCGATGCCTCCTTCGACGCGCAAGCGGCGGCCACCAACGGCATCGGATCCATCGACCTTTCCCATATCGAGCAAGGATACGTGGGCGCCTGCGCCTCTTCATCGCGCACGCTCAAATTCCAAGTGAGCTGCGATGGCCAGGTGTACAACTACGATTTGCCCGCAGACGGGACCCCCATCATCTGCCCGCTCAATATGGGAGACGGCACCTATTCTTTTCGCATCATGGAAAACACGTCGGCCAACCGCTATGCAGAATTGTTCGCCACCGAAGCCGATGTGACCCTCGATAGCGAATTCGAACCGTACCTGCGGCCCAACGTCATCTGCTCGTATTCCAGCGACAGCGCCTGCGTGGCGAAAGCACGCGAGATCGCCGCTGACGCAAGCACGGAGAGCCAGGCGCTTGACGCCGTTTGCCAATGGGTCACCGAAAACGTGACGTACGACACCGCCCTGGCCGCCACGGCCCCCGACGGTTATGTGCCCGACCCCGATTCCACATTCGAATCCGGCACGGGTATCTGCTACGACTACGCATCGCTCACCGCCGCCATGCTGCGCAGCATGGGAATTCCCTGCAAAATCGTGGTCGGCTATGTGGAGCCGGGGAACATCTACCACGCTTGGAACATGGTCTACCTCGACGAAGGCTGGACGACGGTGGGCATGAGCGGATCCGCCCATTCATGGGGACGCATCGACACGACCTTTGCCTCAGCGGGAGCCGCTGATTCCACCGGCGATGGTTCGTCTTATACTGGCAAATACACTTACTAGGGAAGGCAAAGGACCGACATGGCGAAAAAGATCCTGGACGGCGCGACGTTGCACGTCTTTTTCGAGGGCATCGCAACGATGCTCGATGCGGGAATCCGGACCGAAGAAGCCGTCGGCCTTCTGGCCCAGAACAGTTCAGGGGAAGGCTTCGGCGCCTGCTGCAAGCAAATCAGCCGCGACCTTACGCTGGGAGAACCGCTTTCGAAATGCATGCAGCAGACCGAGAGTTTTCCCGAAGAAGCCGTTTCGATGGTTCGCACCGGAGAGCTCACCGGGCGCCTTGAGAGCACCTGCGTTGCCCTCGCACGTCGCTATGGCCAAGAAGACCGCCTTTATGCAAAACTCGATGCGGCCGTGCGCTACCCAGCCGCGTTTTTCGCCGTGCTCTCCGTCGTGCTTCTGGTGGTCGTCATGGCCATCATCCCCGTGTTCGCCGATGCCTATTACAATATCGCCGGCGACATCAGCACAGGGTCATTCGCATACGTTGGGGCAGCCCTGACCATCGGGTGGGTTGCGCTCATTGTCTCGTTGCTGATATCCGCTACCCTGTTCGCTGTATCCATATGGGCTCGAACCGGAGATGGGCGCGCCCATATGGATTCGCTGCTGTCGAAAATGGGGTTCACCAAGAGAATCGCAGCCCATCTGTCCCTTGAGCGATTCGCCACATCGATGGCCGCCTATCTTTCAATAGGCTTTTCCGCCAGCAAGGCAATGGAGCAATCGCTCGACGATGTGCGGTTCGCACCGCTCAAGCAACGCCTGCAAGCCGCCTTGGACCAGATGAACGACAAGACGGCGCCCAAGTCATTTGCCCAGGCCGTTTCGGACAACGACATCCTCGGTCCCGTGTATGCCAGGATGATCGTGGTCGGGTCGCGCACTGGAAGGCTCGAGGGCGCTCTCGACGAACTCTCGTCGCTGCTCTTCGACGATGCCGTAGAAAGCATCGACGACCTGCTCGACGCGTTCGAGCCGATGATGGGCCTCTTCTTGACGATTGCCATCGGGGCCGCCTTGGTCTCGGTCATGCTTCCCCTGGTCGGCATCATGTCTGCGATCGGATAGCCCGATGTATCGCGAATCGCCTTGGGCCCCCAAACCGCTGCATCGTCGGGTATCGACATGGATCGTGGCGTTTTTGGCCGCGGTCGTACTCGCCTGCTTGGTTTTCGGCGGCATGGCCATGGCGAACACGGCGCGCGAACAGGGCGCCATCACCATTCGCGATACCATACTGAACAGCGCAAAACAGTGTTGCGCCGTCGAAGGCGCCTATCCCCAGTCCATCGATTACCTCGAGGAACACTACGGACTCGTGGTGAACGACACCGACTACGCCATCACCTATACCTCCATCGCCGACAACATGGCTCCGAGCGTAGTGGTGGTGCCGCGATGACCGACAAGACGCTTGCACGACAAACCCGCGCGCATACCGGGATCAAGCGCATCGAAGCATTGCTCGCACTCTGCGTGGCGGCCGTTTTATTCTTCTGCTTGGCCGTGGGCGTATGCGTATACAAGAACCTTTCCGATCGCAACACCGTGGACTCCAACACACGGATGGGCACCGCGCTCATCACCAACAGCGTGAAGATGGATGATTCCATCGATTCCATCGGCACCGGAGAGGGGCCCGAAGGCCCATCGCTCGTTTTGACCGAGCGAACCGATGACCGCACATTCGAAACGCGCATTTACGCCTGCAACGGCTCTATCGTCGAGGAACACGCGCTGGCAGATGCCGCCTATTCCCCCGACCGTGCCACCAAACTCGTGGATTCCGACTCGTTCTCGTTCTCGTATCAAGCGGGGCTGCTCAGCGTAACCACCGATTGGGGCGAAGCCGACGTTTTCTTGCGCGCGGCAGTCGATTCGACCTCGGCGATCGCCGCCTCGGGACAGGTAGGCTAACATGGCGCAGCTTGCCTCAACAACGGGCACACACGCCGGACGAAAACGACGCGACGGCCGATTGTTCCTGATAGAAGCACTGATGCTGCTGGTCTTCTGCTTTGCCGCCATCGCCGTGGCCACGCAACTGCTGACATCGGCGGACCGCCTTTCAACCCATGCCCAAGCGACCACGACAGCCTGCCTTGTAGCCGGCAACGAATCCGAGCGCTTCGCTGCAGACCCCGACGACGCCGAATCAACCGCCTACTATGCCCTCGACGGGTCGCCGCTTGACGGCGAATCCGAAGGCTGCCTCTTGATGCACCGCACCGCAGAATCCGATGCAACCGAAGCCGGAACCAGTTTTTACGCAACCATCACCGTCGAGCGCAACGGCGAAGAACTCATTTGCCTGAACACTACCCACTACCTGAGCGGCGCTTCGTCCGCCGAACAGCAGGAACGGTGATGCGGATGACCAACCGCACGCGCACGGTTCGCATCGCCCCGATAGCCCTTCTGGCATTCATCGTCATCGTGTGCCTGGCAACGCTTTGCGTGCTCGCGCTCACCACGGCGCAGGCAGCCGACAGCGCCGCCATCAAACAAGCGGAGCACCTCAGCGCTTCTTACGATGGGGATTCCGCCGCACAGCAATGGGTGGCCCAAGTAGATGCCGACCTTTCCGAAATGCGCTCATCGCAGACGCCGCCTTCCGCCCAAGAAGCGGCAAGCACGCTGGCCTCCTCAAGTCAGATGGGCGACGGACAGGGAACCGTCACGGCGCAAAATTCCACCGTGACGACGACGTTTGGAACCAACGAAGGATCGCAAACGATCGAAGTGAGCCTTTCGATCACCGACACGCTGAATTACCGCATCATTTCGTGGCAGACGGCCACTTCGACGGACTCCACTGCAACCAACCGGCAACTTTGGGTGCCCAACACCTAGGAAAGCGAGGACGAAACATGGACATTCGCACGCTGCTGCAAAAGGCCATCGACGCAAAAGCATCCGACATCTTCTTGGAGGCGGGACTGCCCGCCACCATTCAGGTGGATGGAACGCTCGCCCAGATCAACGACCAGCGGCTCACGCCAGACGAAACGCAACGGCTGGTTGAAGAGATCTATGCCTGTTCCAAAAGGGATTCCCGCATATTCTTCCAATCCGCCAACCATGATGACGATTTTTCCTTTTCTGTGGCGCAAACGGGTCATTTCCGCGTCAACGTATTCCGCCAGCGCGGAACATATGCGGCCATCATCCGAGCGATACCGTTCGGGTTGCCCGACCCGAACGCCCTGCACATCCCAGAGAGCGTCTTGCATCTGGCCGACGCGCGCAAGGGGCTCGTCTTGGTGACCGGACCTTCGAGCGCAGGCAAATCCACCACCCTGGCCTGCATGGTCGACCGCATGAACCATACGCGCAGCGGACATATCATCACGATGGAAGACCCCATCGAATTCGTTCATCGCCACGATCGCTGCATCGTCACGCAACGCGAGATTCCCACCGATGTGGAAACTTACGCCGAAGCGCTGGCGAGTTCCCTGCGCGAGCACCCCGACGTGCTGCTGATCAGCGAGATGCATGATTCCGATACCATCGAGACGGCCATGACCGCTGCCGAAGTCGCCCAGTTGGTATTTTCGACGCTTCACACGATATCGGCCTCGGACACCATCGACCGCATCATCAATTCCTTCCCGCACGGACAGCAGCACCAGGTGCGCATCCTGCTGTCCACGGTTATCGAAGCGATCGTATCGCAACAACTGGTTCCCGCCGTCGATGGCAGCTTGGTGCCTGCTTTCGAAATCCTCATCGCCACGCCCGCCATCCGCACGATGATCCGCGAGGAGCGGAGCCACCAAATCGATTCGATCATAGCGGCAGGGGCCGAAGACGGAATGCAGACGATGGACCAGAGCCTGTTCGAGCTGCTGCGCAACGGCACAATCACCAAAGAATGCGCCCTCGAGCATGCCGCGCACCGCGATTCGCTCGAAAAGCGTCTGGAAATCGAGGGGTTGGGCTAGCGCTTCGCCACCCGTATGTGGAGGCGCCGCCGCACCTCCGATTGCGCAAGCGGGCGCGTTGTGGCAGAATAACGCGTCATATCGGGCGATTGGCGCAGCGGGAGCGCAACTGCTTTACACGCAGTGGGTCGGGGGTTCGAATCCCTCATCGCCCACCAGATATGCCAACGGGCCGCACTCATGAATCGAGTGCGGCCCGTTTTCTTTTCCGAAAGCGGCCGTTTTGGGCGTATAGGGAAGCCGGGGGAAACGGATTCTCACAGGAATTCAGGCACCCAGCAGATTGTCGAGCGTAGCCGCAGCGGATGTTTCGCTCAAAGGCGCCGCTCCCCCGCTGATTACGTTGCCCTGCGCATCGAGGATGTAATTCGTGGGCAGATAGCGCACGGAGCCCGCCGTCGAAGCGTCTCCCGATACATCGAAATACACCGGATAGTCGTACCCCTTGTCGGCAACCCAGGCAGATCCGGTTGCCACGGTTTCGCGCGAACCATCCACCACGTCGATCATCATGAATGAAACGCGGTCGCCATAGCGCTCGTAAAGCGATTGCACCGACGATGCCTCATTGCGGCAGCTCGGGCACCAGCTGGCCCAAAAACCGACGACCACGGGCTTGCCCTGCAAAGAAGACAGCGTCACCTGGTTTCCTTGGGCATCCTGCACGGTGAAGTCGGCAAGCGTCGTGGATTGAGACGTTCCGGAATCGGAATCCAATGTGCAGGGATTGGCCGTATCGTCGGAATCGCTCGACGCCGACGATGCACTCGACGAGCTTGAAGAAGACGAAGATTCCGGGGTGTGCGAAGTGCCTACCGTAGCATAGACGGCCCCGGCAACCGCCAGCACGGCCAACAGGGCAGCGGCGATCAAAACCACCTTGAGCTTGGAATGCGACTCCTCGTTTTCGTGCATCGTTTCCTCCTTCTTACAACCTGCTGAGCATGCCCAACCAGGTATTCATCCATCCGAACGCCACGCATACGCCCATCACGATCAGCAATACGCCGCAGACTTTGTCGATGACGGCATAATGGCGCTTAACCCAGGCAAAAGCGCCTTCAAGCCGGTCGATGAGCAGCGCCGTGATGAACAACGGCAAACCCAATCCCAGCGAATAGCAGACCAGCAACACGATGCCATGGACCATGGACGACCCCACGGCCGCCAGTGCCAACGCCGAGCCCAAAAACGCCCCCGTGCAAGGCGTCCAGCCCACGGCGAACACGATGCCGAACAGCACCGAAGGCCAGAAGCCGCGGCCACGACCCGTGCGCGGATGCATGAAGCGCTGCAGCGTGGGGATGCGGAACAGCCCCAGATAGCCAAGTCCCAACACGATGATGATGATGCCGCACACCGCGTTGAGCAACGTCGAGTGCTGCTGAAGCGCCGACCCGATGCTGCCGGCAAGTGCGCCGAGCGCCACAAACAGCAGCGTGAAACCCAAAATGAATCCGCCGACGCGCAAGCCCGCCGAGGCTCGGCGGGGCGAACGATCGGCTTGTGCATCGCCTGCTTCTTCCACAGGAGAATCGCCGGCGAAATAGGCCACATAGACGGGCATCAACGGGAGCAGACAGGGCGAAACGAAGGTCAAGACGCCTTCGATGAATGTGAGCAGGTAGTCCATTGCTCCGCCTTCCCCGCCGATAGAGTGAGCCAAATAATGGAACCGTTACTATATCAAATCAACGGCGGGAAGCAAGATGCAAGACGCCCCGAACGGTTCCTTGCGCAATTCGCACACGCAACGCACACCGAGGCGGAAGGCCCGTCGATTCCGCCCTCCCACACAGCATGATTCGCGCTTGCGACGCATATCGATGCCTGCGCGTTCAACAAAAACGGCAGCGTCATGTGCGCCGCGAATCGGCGCCTCAAGCAAGTTCGGCAAGCGTGGGGTGCTCGCTGGCCTTCTCGTATTCGGCGGCCATGCGCAACTGCAGATTGTGCTCGCCTTTCACCAGCAGCAAGATGCCGAAGACGCTCAGCAGCACTTGAGTGACGGTAACGGTGAGCCACACGCCGTTGAGCCCGAGCAGATTCGGCAGCGTGAGGGTTGCCGCCACCATCAGCACCGCTTCGCCGATGATGAGCATCGAGGCCGATCGGTTGTTTTCAACCGCATAGAAAAACGACGTGGTCGCATGGGTGATGCCGTAGAATGCCAGCGCGCTGGCAAACAGCACCATGCCGCTCATGAACACCTCCGTGGCCTCCTGCGAGATACCGAAAATGGCCGCGAGCTGGGGACGCAATGCGATGACCAACGCCGTGCCGACCAGCCCAGTGCCGACCGCAAACAGATAATTGGTGCGCCGCAGCTTGTATACCGTTTCGATGTCTCCTGCGCCGAAGCACTTGGACACCAAAGGCTGAGAGCCGTCATTGATGCCCTGGATGATCCACTGCACGGAAACGCCCACGTACGAGATGACCGCGAATGCCGCTTGGGCGGTTCCCCCGCCCTGCTGCTCGGCTGTGATATTGATGAGCAGCGTGGTGATTTCGGGCAGGAGCGTCAAAGCGAAAGGAGCGAAACCCACCTTGAGCGTGCGGACCACCAAATCGAACTGCAGCCCCAAATCATGCAGCCGCGGACGATTGGCGCGACGCAGGAAGAATACGAGCGCGAAAAGAAAGACCAGCGCTTGGGCAATCGCCGTGGCCAACGCAGCGCCGAAGACGCCGAGCCCGAAAACGACCACGAAGACGTAATCGAGGATGCAGTTGGCGGTGCCGCCGGTCAGCATGGCGGCCAATGCGTAATTCACCTTGCCCTTGTTGCGGATAAGCGGAATGCTGCCCGCGCCCAGAACCTGGAATACCGCACTCCATGCCAGAACGGAAAGGTAGATTTCGGCCTGTTGCAGTATCTCGCCACGGCCGCCCATGAGATAGAGGAGATCCTTGCCGAAAACCAGCAAGATAACCGTGAGGATGGGAACAACCGCCACCAAAAACGTCAAAGTATGGCCCACGGTGCGCCGAGCACGTTCCAGCTGGCCATTGCCCTGCCGAATAGAGCTCACCACCGCGCCGCCCATGCCGATGCCCGTTCCAACGGCCAGCACCAAAGCCACCAACGGATAGGCGACGTTGATGCCCGCCAGGCCGGTATCGCCGGTTGTTTGCCCCACGAACAAGCCGTCCACGATGCTGTAGATAGCCGAAAGGAGGAACGACAGCGTCGACGGGATGATGTAGCGCAGATACACCTTGAACGATGCGCGATCGAGCACGTTCCCTCCTTCCTGAGTGCGTTGGATGCGAAGTTCAATCCTAACATGCGGCCTGCTGTTTGCAACGGGCCCGAACAACGCGTTTCCGCGTCGTCATCTCCCCTGAAGCGGCGTGTTCGAACGGCACGTTGCCGCGTCTTCATTTCCCCTGAAGCGCTGTGCTATCATAGCCGCCGACCATTCGCCGACCGAAAGCCCACCATGCTCATAGAAATCATTCTGATCGGCATCGCTCTTTCCGCCGATGCCATGAGCGTGTCCATCTGCAACTTGCTGGCAAACCCGCGCCTGCCCCGCGCCAAGATGATCGCCATGCCCGTGCTGTTCGGCGTGTTCCAGGGCCTTATGCCGCTTATCGGCTACTTTGCGGGATCGGTGGCAGCGGATTTCATCGAGCGTTTCGCAGGCATCATATCGCTGGTCATCTTGGGCGCCATCGGCGGCAAGATGGTCTGGGACGCCTTCCATGAAGATGAGCAAGAAGATGAAGATGCGGTAAGCGGAAAACTGTCCTACCGGGTGCTTTTGCTGCAGGCCGTGGCCACGAGCATCGATGCGTTCGCCGTCGGGATTTCGTTTTGCGCGACGGGCCAAAACATCTGGGTGGCTGCACCCATCATCGCACTGAGCACGTTTCTATGCTGCTTGCTGGTGTTGTTCATCGGCCGTCGTTTCGGTGCCAATTTGGGCAAGCGCGCGCAGATTGTCGGCGGCGTCGTGCTCATCCTCATCGGCGTCAAGGCGATGTTCTTCTAAGCAAGAGCACAGACGCGACAAGGGGGCCGCAGAGCGGCAATTTCGCAGGCAGAATGCTCTTCACAGATTCTTCAAACAAGGTATAATGTAATCACCGTATCGGAGTTGAGCTTCGATATGAGAGGGGCTCTGTTTCGAGGAGGGGGCGGAGTTCTTCTTTATGTCTGGAGGGGATTCGTCGTCCAGACGATGAGGGCCGTATCGCTGCCGGGAGGGAGGCGATGCGGCTCGCCTTATTTTTACAGCCAACCACCGCCCGCACCGGCGTAAGCGAACCGCCCCGCATACTGTGCAATTGACCCAAACCGCCCAATACGCTCATTGTTCATTCGCCACTCCGAAAATGATGCGCCGACAGCTTGGTAGTGCACGTTTTTCGAAGTAGCAAATGGTTTTTTCGGCAATTAAGTAAAAGAAAAACTTGCGACCTGGGGTTTTATCGAGAGCAACAACCCATTCAAGCGAAAAACCGTTCTCTAAGTCGAAAAAATTGCACGTACGCTTTTCATCTGCATCGTTTTCCGATCAGCAGGCATATTCAACTCAATCTGGATTGATAGAAGGTCATCCAATCCGCCAGCGAAAGCAAACTGCCCACAGCCCCGCGGTCCAGGCGTGCCTGAGGGATGCGAGAGTTGGCAAGGTGTGCCATGTGCCAGAGGGATGCGAGAGTTGGCAAGGTGCGCCATATGCCTGAGGGATGCGAGAGTTGGCAAGGTGTGCCATATGCCAGAGGGATGCGAGAGTTGCATATAATGCGGAATAGTCCTTCCCGGTATGCTCAGCCTTGCTCTTTGAGATTTCGCAACGCATCTGGAGCGTTGTCGACCACCGTGGCGATAATCGCGCATCTGCCGAGATCGCCACAGTCCCCGCAACTTTCAAATCCTTTCCTCTGCACACATTTGCGTATTTCGCAGAGGCTTTCGCAATAGGGCGTCTTCGGACCAGCAACGCGACAACCCATGCAGTTAATCATATCTTTTGTGATTGATGCATGGTTCATCTCGCTCCAGAGCTGTGCCGTCTTCTCCCTTAGGACATCATCGTTGGTGATGGTGGCAACGTAGGCATCGCATCGCTCACAGTCCAGTCCGCAACAGCCAATCATCTCTCGCATGGATGATCCCCCTCCTTTGTCGTTTACAAACCCGAAAGTAACACTATCTTACTCTCTTGTGATTATGGGTAATCTTGACTCGCATGCCAAAGTTCACGTCCCTTCGCCCACGGACGAGCGAAGCGAAGTCCACCCCACCCATCATCCCACCCGCACCGGCGGGAGCGAAGCGAACCGCCCCCCGCACGGCCCTCCCACGGACCGCACGCTCTGAGGGCGGCGGAATGCCCCGCCGAATGCAAGGAACGTACTGGCGCCACGTGACCGGAGCGAGAAAAGAGCAGTCCACCCCACCAGCGGGAGCGAAGCGAACCGCCCCCCCTGCACGGCCCTCCCACGGTCCGCACGCTCTGAGGGCGGCGGAATGCCCCGCCGAACGCAAGGAACGTACCGACGCTACGTGACTGGAGTGAGAAGGGAGCAGTCCGCCGCCCTCAGAGCGTGCGGCGGGATTCGATGGCGCGGCCTAGGGTTACTTCGTCCGCAAATTCCAAGTCGCCGCCGACGGGCAGACCGCTGGCAAGACGCGTCACCTTCACGCCAAGCGGCTTGATCAGGCGTGCCAGATAGCTGGCGGTGGTTTCGCCTTCCACGTTGGGATTGGTGGCCAGAATGACTTCTTGCACAGATCCGTCGGCCAAACGCGACATCAGCGCCGCAATATGCAGGTCATCGGGACCGATGCCTTCGAGCGGCGAGAGCTCTCCGCCCAACACGTGGTAGAGCCCATCGAACAAACCGGTGCGCTCGATGGGGGGAATATCGCGCGGCTCGGCCACCACGCAGATGATATCGCGATTGCGCCTGGTCGACGAGCATATCTCGCACAGGTCGCCTTGCGCGTAATTGAAGCACTGGGGGCAAAAGTGCACCGTCTCTTTCACCTTGACCACAGCATCGGCCAAACGGCGCGCAGAAGCCTCGTCGGAATTGAGGATCCAATAGACGATGCGCTGGGCGGACTTGGGGCCAATGCCGGGAAGGCGCTCGAATTCATCGAGCAGAACCTGTATGGCGGGCGCGGAAAACATGGACTACATGAGCCCCGGGATGTTCATGCCGCCGGTAACGGAATTCATGCGGGCGGAAGCCTGATCGGAAACGCCACGCAGCGCCTCGTTGACAGCAGCAGCCACCATGTCCTGCAGCATCTCGACGTCTTCGGGATCGACTGCTTCGGGGTCGATGGTGAGCGACTGGATGCTCATATCGCCCGACGCAACTGCCTTGACCATGCCGCCGCCGGCGCTGGCCTCGAACGTCATGTCTTTGATTTCGCCTTCAGCCTTGGCCATCTCGGCCTGCATGCGCTGGGCTTGCTTCATCATCTTCTTCATATCCATGAGTGGGTTCTCCTAGCCTGTACGGTGTGGGGCGGCCGATCAGCCGTCCACTTCTTTGAACTGGATATCCTCTCCGAGCGTGGCGGAAAGGAGGGCGGATAGGTCGTCGGCGGAGGCCGGTTGCTCGCCTGCCGCATCATTGGCGGATTCAGTGACAGATGCAGCCGTTGCAGGAGCAGCGGAATCGACGGAGCTTGCGGGGGCCACAGGAGCTGCGGCCGTTGCGGGATCCGCAGCAGGGGCGCTTGCCGCCTGCGGCGCTGCGTTGGCGACATCCTCCGAGGCGCAAGAATCCATGTCGCCATATGCATCGAGGGGAACGTCGTCGATCTGCGGTGCCTGAACAGGCACACAAGGCGCTGCTGCTGCGGCAGGTCGACTCGGGGCAGCGGGCCGATTGGGTGCAACGGTCGGCTGAGCAGGAGCTGCGGCAGCGACGGGTTGGTAAGACGGCGTCTGCGCACCGGCAGCCTGGATGCAGCGTATCGCCACCGGGGTGCCCAACGCTTGGGCGAATTGGTTTCTGATGGTCTCTTGCATTTCAGGGCGCTGGATGCGCGAAAACGCGAAGGGGTTGTCCGCAGGAAACTCGAGAACGACTCCTGAGCCGGAATCGTCTGGACGAGCCTTGACGTTTACCAGCAAAATGCCCTGCGCGATATCCGCCTGTTTGATAGCGGTAACGACAGCTTTCCAGGCGCGCTGCAAAGCCGCAGGGTTTGAAAGCATGCCGGAAGCTGCAGCGGCGCCCCCTTGTGCGGCAGGCTGCTGCATCAGCGTGGCGGCGGCAGGTGCGGGAACCGAAGGTGCAGCCGCAGGGGCCGGCGCTGCCACGGCAGGCGCAGGAGCAGGTTGTGCAGCGGGCGCAGCAACCGGACGGGGCGCGGGCGAAGCCGCAGCAGGTGCGGGCGAAGCTGGAGATGCAGGCGCCGCCGGGGCCGGAGCCGCGACGGGTGCGGGCTCAGCGGCAGCAGGGGCCGTCGCAGCAACAGGCAGCACTTCTGCCACAGCGCTATGCCCGGCTTCGAGCGCTTCCACACGCTCCGCCAACGAAGCCAAGGTAACGTCGGAATCGGGACGGACCATGCGCGTCAAGGCGATTTCAAAACACAGCCGCTGATTGCTGGCCGTGCGCAGTTCGTTTATCGCATCGCCCAAAACCATGAGCATCCGAGCCAGGCGATCGGGACCGAACAGTTCCACTTCGCCCGCCAGCTCGCGCCGCTCGGCATCGGCCACGTCGAGCGCTGCATCGCTTCCGGCCATGGACAGCACATACAGGTTGCGTATGCGCTGCGCCAAGTCTCCGGCGAATTGCGCCAGGTCGGACCCGGTCTCGACGAATTCGGCAACCCAATTGAAGCAAGCAGCCGCATCGCGCGCACCGATGGCGCGCATGATGGTGGCCATCTCGGTGGAATCAAGCGACCCCAGCAAGTCCTCAGCGCCCTTGAGCGTGACCGAACCCTCGCCGAACGCGATAAGCTGTTCGAGCGAAGTGAGCGCGTTGCGCATTCCACCGTCGGCGCGATGGGCGATCAGGTCAAGTGCATCGCCATCGAATTCCACATCTTCGGCAACGCAAACGGCCCCCAAGCGCGAAACGATCTCGTCGGGAGAAAGGCGATGGAAGTCGAACCGCTGGCAGCGCGAATGGATGGTTTCGGGCACCTTTTGCGGATCGGTGGTGCACAAGATGAACACCACATGGGCCGGCGGCTCCTCAAGCGTTTTGAGCAACGCGTTGAAAGCGGCAGTCGACAGCATGTGGACCTCGTCGATGATGTAGATCTTCACCTTGCCGCGCGTCGGTGCGAACTGCACGCGCCCGATGATTTCCTCGCGCACGTTTTCCACGCCGGTACGGCTGGCGGCGTCGAGCTCATAGACGTCCGGATGCACCCCGTTGGCGATGTCCACGCATTCGCGGCAGGTTCCATCGGGGCTCGGCGTAGGACCGTGTTCGCACAGCAGCGCCTTGGCCAGCAAGCGCGCCGTGGTGGTCTTGCCCGTGCCGCGCGGACCGCAGAACAGGTACGCATGGCTTACTTTGTCTTGCTCGATGGCGTTTTTGAGCGTGCGTTCGATGTGGGTTTGACCCACCACGTCCTCGAACGTCTGCGGACGGTATTTGCGATAGAGCGCTTCGGCCATGGTTTCAGTCTTCTTCCTTGGCGGCTGCGGCTTTCTTCTTCTTACTGCTGTTCATTTTAGCCTTGACGGCGCCGATAACGGCCGGTGCCACCGAAATGACGATGATGGCCACCACGATGAGCTCGAAGTTGTCCTGCACGAAGGGAATTCCTCCGAAGAAATAGCCCACCAGCACCAGCACGCTGACCCAAGAGATGCCGCCGATGCAGTTGAACAGCGTGAACTTGCCGAAATGCATATGCCCTGTTCCTGCGATGAACGGAGCGAAGGTACGGAAGAACGGCATGAAGCGAGTGACCACGATGGTGAGCCCGCCCCATTTCGAAAAGAAACCATCGACCTTGTCGATGCGCTCGGGCGTAAGCGATTTCACCTTGCCCGAATCGATGATGGCATGGCCGAATCCGCGGCCGATCCAATAATTCGACGTGTTGCCCAAGATGGCCGCTGCGTAGAATACGATCAGCGTGGGGGCAAGCTCCAATCCGCCGCCGTCGCTGCAGAATACGCCGGCTGCGAACAGCAGGCTGTCGCCAGGGAGAAATGGCGTGAATACCAGGCCCGTTTCAAGGAACACGACCAAGAACAACGGCGTGTACACCCATACGGGACCCAAAGCGATGATCCAACCCGCAATGGCGCTGCGCGGATCTTTGATCAGGTTGATGATGAAATTGACGATATCCATGGGCTCTTTCGTCTAAAGCGGGACATAAGCGCGGAAGTATCCCGAATAGGCCTGGGCGCTCGTCAGCGGTCCCTTATGGCTGCTTCCTCCCGGACCTGACCAGGTTCGGAACATGTCGCCGCCCAAGCCCATTCGGGATACTCGAATAACAACGGCATGAAGTATAGCCGACCGCGCCGCGCCGCCACGGCATCGATCGGCCCTGCTATCAAATGAACATAGAGCCTACCGCAGCGCCAGCGCCTGTTTCACCTCGGCCACCATGTACAAGCTGCCGCAGATCACCACCAATCCGTCGGGTCCGGCCAATTCGCATGCCTTTTGGATGGCCTCGGGAATATCTTCGGCTTCGTAACAGTTGCGCTCGGCCGTGCAGCCCAGCATGTCTTGGCAGGTGAAGCGTATGGCACGTGCCAGCTTGTAAGCGGAAAGCGCACGCGGGTTGGGAGGAGCCGTGCACACGAAAGCCGCACCATGCGGCAGCAGGATCTCAAGCATGGTGGGATAGTCTTTATCTTCCAGCACGCCGATGACGAACACCGGCTTGCGGTCGGGAAAGCTCCGATCGAGAGACTCGACCAGCGCACGGGCTCCTTGAACGTTGTGGCCGCCGTCTATGACGAACGTCGGCGATCCTTCGACGATCTCGAAACGTCCGGGCCACTGAGTGGATGCGACGCCCTGCTCAACCGCTCCATCGAGGATCTTCCATCCCAACGCACGCAGCTGCAACACGGCCTCGATGGCCAAAGCTGCGTTTTTCGTCTGGTACGCGCCGTGCAAAGACGCATGCAAATGCGAGAATCCCCGATACGAGAAATCTTCCGGCACACCCGCTATCTGGGAAAAATCCACCACCGTCAACGGGGCGTCTTCCTGAGCCGCCTTGTTTTGAATGACACTGGCCGCTTCGAAGTCTTGCGGGCAGGTGAGCACCGGCACGCCGGGCTTGATGATGCCGGCTTTTTCCGTTGCGATGGCGGCGATAGTGTTGCCCAAGATGGCGGTATGGTCCAGCGAGATGGGCGTGATGACGCAGATTTCCGGATGCTCCAGCACGTTGGTGGAATCCAGCCGGCCCCCCAAACCCACTTCGGCCACGGCGATATCGCAACCGCTGCGCGCAAAATGAAGGAAGGCTACCGCGGTCATCAGCTCGAACTCGGTGGGATGGTCATCCATGGCATCGGCCGCAGCTTTGACGTCGAGCGTGACGGCAAGCAGATCGGCATCGGAGATATTGATGCCGTCCACGCGAATGCGATCGGAGAACTCGACGATATACGGGCTGGTGAACAGCCCGGTGCGATAACCCGCCTTCTGCAAAATGGATGCGATGAACGCACAGGTCGATCCCTTGCCGTTGGTCCCGGCAACATGGACGAAGCGCACGGCGTCTTGCGGATTGCCCAGCCGCGCCAAAAGCTCGCGCGTGCGATCGAGCCCCAGCCGGCTGTCGTGCCAACGGGGCTCGTTGATGTAAGCTACCGGATCGAAATCAGCGCTCAAGGTAATCGACGATTCCTTCTGCGGCACGCTTGCCCGCGCCCATGGCCAAGATGACCGTGGCGGCACCGCTTGCGGCATCTCCGCCGGCGAACACGCCCGGCACGCTGGTAGCGCCGGTTTCCTCGTCGGTGACGATGAGGTTGCGGTCGGTGGCATCGAGCCCCGGTGTGGTCTGCGCGATGAGCGGGTTGGTCTTGCTCCCCACGGCCGGCACCAGCATGTCGCAGGGCATGGTGAAGGCGCTGTCCGGAATCTCGATGGGGCGACGCCTGCCGGAATCGTCCGGCTCGCCCAGTTCCATGCGCACACATTCCAGCTGCGAGACCCAACCGTCGTCGTTTCCGATGGCGCGAACGGGATTGGTGAGCATGGCGAATTCGATGCCCTCCTCTTCGGCGTGGTGCACCTCTTCGGTACGGGCCGGCATCTCTTCCTTGCTGCGACGATACACGATGGTCACGTCCGCGCCCAGACGTTTGGCCGTGCGCGCGGAGTCCATGGCCACGTTGCCGCCGCCCACAACCACGCAGTGCTTGCCCACGTATACGGGCGTCGCGTAGTCGGGAAAGAGAAAGGCCTTCATCAGATTGACGCGCGTGAGCAGTTCGTTGGCCACCATCACGCCGTTGAGCCCTTCGCCTTCGATGCCCAGATAGCTGGGAAGGCCCGCTCCCGTTGCCACGAACACGGCATCGAAACCTTGGTCTTCCATGAGTTCGCGCAAGGTGAACAACTTGCCGATGACGGCGTTCACCTGGAAGTCGACGCCGGCGGCCTTGATGGTTTCCACTTCTTCAGCCACCAGGTCTTTGGGCAAGCGGAATTCGGGGATGCCGTACACCAGCACTCCGCCGGCCTTGTGCAGCGCCTCGAACACAGTCACCTTCACGCCGCGTTTGGCGAGCTCGCCGGCGCACGTGAGCGATGCCGGTCCGCTGCCGATGCAGGCAACCTTTTTGCCGGAAAGGTCCGCTGTGGATGCGCCCGTACCTTCGGCATCGCGCAGGGCGGCTTCCGCAGCAGCGGCTTCCTTCTGGTTTTCGGCGGCCCAATCGGCCACGAAGCGCTCCAGGCGCCCGATGCCCACCGACTCGCCGGTTTTCGTCCGAGTGCAGCGGCCTTCGCATTGGCGTTCTTGCGGGCACACGCGACCGCAGATGGCGGGCAACGTGTTGGTGGAATGGATCAGCGCGTAAGCGGCGGCGAAATTCCGGTTGGAAACTTCCTTTATGAATTCGGGGATGCGCACGCCCACCGGGCAGCCTTCCATGCAGGGCGAATTGGGGCAATGCATGCATCGATGCGCTTCCAGGACGGCTTCATCGGCCGTATAGCCTTTGATGACTTCGTCGAAGTTCTTGGCGCGCACCGCTGGATCTTGCTCGGTGATGGGCGTCTTTTCCTTGCTCTTGTTGAAATTCTCGAGCGCCATGGTCAGTTCGCCCCCTTCAGCTTGCAAAGATGGTCTTTGGCGATGGCCTCTTGCGGGCGGTACTGCGCCCCGCGGCGCATGGCTTCGTCGAAGTCGACCAGATGGCCGTCGAAGTCGGGGCCGTCGACGCAAGCGTGCTTGTATTCCCCGCCCACACTCACGCGGCAGCCGCCGCACATGCCCGTTCCATCGATCATCAGCGGATTCATGGATACCAGCGTCTTGATGCCCGCAGGTTCGGTGGTGGCGGCCACGAATTTCATCATGATGAGCGGCCCCACGGCGAGCACCAGATCGTAATCGGCGCCTTCATCGATGCGCTGCTGCAAAGCGTTTGTGACAAGGCCCTTGTTGCCGTTGCTGCCATCGTCGGTCATCACGATCTGGCGATCGCAGACCGCATCGAACTCGTCTTGCATCAAGATGAGGTCCTTGTTGCGAAAGCCGGTGATCACATCCACTTTCGCGCCATGAGCGTGCAGCCACTTGGCCTGCGGATAGGCGATGGCCGTTCCCAGCCCGCCCCCGATGACGCATGCGCGCTTCGACCCCTCGAGCTCTGTGGGACGGCCCAGCGGTCCCACCACGTCGATGAGCGACTCCCCCGCCTTCATGGCAGCAAGCTGCATGGTAGTGGCGCCCACCGCCTGGAAGATGAGGGTGAGGGTGCCCGCTGATGCGTCGACGTCGTTGACCGTGAGCGGAATTCGCTCGCCGGTTTCGTCGATGCGCAAGATGATGAACTGGCCGGGAAGCATCTTGGCCGCGATGGCCGGTGCCTCCACCACCATCCGCGTCACTTCGGGATTCAGCGGCGTTGCTTCGAGGATGCGGTACATGGAAGCTCCTTCGCTCGATATCGGTTGGTTGGAATGCCGACATTATACTCGCGGGCACCAGCGGGGCGGCGTCTTCCCCACAGACGGCTGAATTGTTCCTATAATGGTCCATGAGAACACGCAGAGAAAGGCAAACCCATGTCGCGTTTGTATCGCCTGGAAGGCAACCGACTCACCCTGTGCGAGGATTCCACTCCCCCCACTCCGTTCGTATGCGTTTGCACCCATGCCGAATTCATCGAAGACTGGGCACCGGCCCTCAACCGGCCCATCGCAGTGGCCTCGCTTGAAAAATCGCACGCCTGCCATGTGGACCTGTTCGACGAGAGCGCCGTGGGCAACGTGAGCCTTCCCGATAAAGAGCACCTGGACAAGCAGCCGACCGACATCGGGTTCTATCTGGATCGCGACGAGCTCATCGTGGTGGACGACACCCCTGTGGGCGTCGAAGCCATGGATCGCATAAGCCAACTGCACCACCGCGACGGTTCGTTGGGGCGCGTGTTCTTCTTGTTTTTGGAAAGCCTGATAGTGGATGACGGCGCATTTTTGGAAAAAATGGAACAGCGCGTGGCGAATATCGAAAACGCGCTGATGAGCACACCCGACGGAACGGACAACCGAGCGCTGCTGCATCTCCATCGCGACCTGCTGCGCCTTGACTATTACTACGAACAGCTCAGCGATGTAGGCTCGATTTTGGAAGACAACGGCAACGAGGTCATGAGCGACTCCGATGCCAAGCTGTTCGGCATCTTCGCCCGCCATGCCGATCGGCTCTATGACCGCACCCGCACCTGCAAAGAATTCAGCCTGCAGATGCAAGAATTGCAGCAGACGCATATCGACCTGAGGCAGAACAAAACCATGCAATGGCTCACGGTGGTAACCAGCATCTTCGTTCCCATGACGCTCATCACCAGTTGGTATGGGATGAACTTCAAAGACATGCCGGAATTGGACTGGGCGTGGGGCTATCCGCTGGTCTTCGCCATCTGCCTGGCGTTGGCCGTAGGCGAGCTCATCTTCTTCAAGCACCGCAAATGGCTTTAGGCGCCCGGAGCGCGCGGCATCAGGCTTTCAGCAAGCGGCCCAATTCGATGAAATCATCTGTCAACGCCGTGCGCTTGCTGCGGTCGTAGATGGCGGCGGCGGGGTGGAAGACCGGGAACACGTGGAATTTCCCCGTGTCGTGCACTTGTCCGTGCAAACGCGTGATCCCCACTTCGGTTTTCAGGATGAACTTCGTCGAGAAATTGCCCAACGTGACGATGTAATCGGGGTCGATGGCACGCGTCTGCTGGCGCAAAAACGGCGTGCAGGCTGCGATTTCTTCAGGCTTGGGATTCCGATTGTCGGGAGGACGGCATTTGAGCACATTGGCGATGTAGACGTCTTCGCGCGTCAGCCCGGCCAGACCCAGCAGTTCGTCGAGGTACTTGCCGGCAGCGCCCACGAACGGCTCGCCTTGCAGATCCTCGTTTTTGCCGGGGGCCTCGCCCACCACCATTACCCGAGCGTGCGGATTGCCCACTCCGAATACCAGATTGGCGCGCGCGTCGCCCAATGGGCAGGCGTGGCAATTTTCTGCCTGCGCGCGAAGATCGTCGAGCTCGATAAGGGGCGTTTGCATGCGAAAGTCCTTCCCGTTTCGATCCCTGATTGACAGCTGAACCCTGCGTCTACTGGACGTAGAGCCGTGGCATCCTCTGAGAGAAACCGATGGCCACCTCGTGCTGGATGGAACCGAGCGCATGCGCCATTTCGTCGATGGTGATGACGGCGTCGCCTTGGCTGCCCACCACGATCACCTCGTCGCCGATTTGCGGATTGAGGCGCGGACGGTTGCCGTAGCTGCGCATGTCCACCTCGAACATGCACTGGTCCATGCAGATGTTTCCCACCTGATGGCAATACTGGCCGTCCAAAATGAACGATCCGCGACCCGACAAGTTGCGTCGCAAACCGTCGGCATAACCCAAAGGCACCGTGCAAATGAGAACGCTGCCGGGGCTGCGATAATTCAAACCATAGCTCACGCCTTCGCTCACCGGCACGGTCTTCACCTCGGTGATGCGGGTGTGGACGCTCATGGCCGGACGCAAATCGATGGTACCGCGCGTCTCGTTGCACGGATGGAAACCATAGAGCGATATCCCCAAGCGCACCATATCGAACTGAACGTCGGGATAGCGCAAGATGGCCGCGGAGTTGGCCGCATGGACCAGCCCGGGGTTGATTCCGGCAGTGCGCAGAGCCGTCACGGCTTCCAAGAATCGCTTTACCTGAACCTGGAAGTCGAGCGTTTCGGCGCAGTCGGCCGTGGCGAAATGGGTGAAGGTCCCCACCAAATCGAGCGCACGATGAAAGCTGATCTGGCTCATGAACTCGATGACCTCTTCGGCGCGCACGCCGATGCGGTTCATGCCCGTGTTGATGGCCAGATGATACGGCGCCTTCATGCCGTGCTCATCGGCGGTTTCGGCATAACGGATGGCGAATTCGGTGGTGTAGATAGAGGGCATCAACTTGTTGGCAAGCAGCAAGGGAATGGCGGTTTCAGGCGGTTGCGCCAAGATGAGCACCGGTGCCGTGATGCCCGCATCGCGCAATTCGATTCCCTCGTCCACCGTTGCCACGCCCAGATAATCCGCACCGGAATTGAGCGCGGCCTTGGCGCACGGCACGGCGCCATGGCCATAGGCGTCGGCCTTCACGACCGCCATCAAACGGCAGCCGGAGCGCAAGCGGCGCTTCACTTCCATGGTGTTGCGACGAATGGCGCCCAGGTCTATCTCAACCCAGGCCCAACGCCTCTCAGGTTCCGAAATGGCCTTGAGCTGTTCAGGTGAAAAAGGGCGGGCATCGCCGGAAGCGGCGAAGTCGCGCGAGTATTGGAAGTTTCCGGGAACGTCTTTGCCTTTGCTGGCAAACCCGGTGAAACCGTTGAGTGGTTCAGTCACGGTGAAGCCTTTCCTATGCTGTGCGGGGTTTCGCCTAGCAGTATAACGCCGGCGAGGAAAGGGTGTCAGTGACCCTCGCCCGCCATCATCGAAATGGCATGGGGAAGAGCATCCACGATGCCCTCCCAATTTTCCATGGCGGCCTTTTTCGACCCTGGAAGGTTGATGACCAGGTGGCGTCCGCGCTGCATGCACAGGGCGCGTGACAGCATGGCGAACGGCGTGATGGCCAAGCTGTGGGCGCGCATGGCTTCCGCGATGCCCGGCACGTTGCGCTCGCACACATCGGCCGTGGCCTCGGGAGTCACATCACGCAACGACAGCCCGCTTCCGCCGCAGGTGAGAACCATATCGGCATCGAGCTGATCGCAGGCGCTCACGATGGCCGCAGAAATGTCGGCGCGGTCGTCTTTCACCACGATGTGCCCAGCCACGGTCCATCCCTGGGCGCGGATGAGTTCTTCCAAAGCAGCTCCGGCGCTGTCCTCTTTCAAGGAACGCGTGTCCGAGCAGGTGATGATTGCGATAGCGGGAATGTGCGTCTGCGGCTGGGTGCCCATTACAAGATCAACTCCTCGGGGATGTCGAGCAACAGGCATTCCACCATGCTGCCCTTGGTGCGGCTTTCCAGGCCTTCCGGCATGATGGCCAGGCAATTGCTGCGCTGGATGGCGCTGAACAACCCGCTGCTCTGGTTTTTGGCGGGAACGACAACGAGCGACCCGTCGTCGGTCTTTTCGAGCGTGGATCGCAGATAGATGCGGCGCGGGTCCTTCTTCTTGACGTCGTGCGCCAAGGCGGCACGCACCGTGGTGTGCTTGAAGTGCGTGTAACCCTGCATCTTGCGCAGCGCAGGGCGGATGAGCATCTGGAAGCCCACATAGGCCGCCGCCGGGTTTCCGGGCAGGCCGAAAACGGGCGTGCCGTCCACGACGCCGAATGTCTGGGCTTTGCCGGGACGCATGTTGACCAGAGTCATCAGCAGTTCGCCGGATTGTTCCACAGCGGGCTTGATGAAATCGTAGTCGCCATTGGAGGCTCCGCCGCTGGTTATCACGAAGTCGAACTCGGCGCAGGCCTTCTTCACCGCCGCCGTCAAAGCTTCCAGCGTGTCTTCCACGATAGGCTGCATCTGGGGCTGCCCGCCCGCTTCTTGCACGCAAGCGGCCAAGGCGTAACTGTTGGAATTGCGGATGGCACCGCGCGGCGGCACCTGGTCGGCAGGAACCAGCTCGCTTCCGATGGCGATGACCGCAACGCGCGGACGGCGATGGACGGGCACCTGCAGCACGCCGCAGCTGGCCAAAAAGCCCACGCCGGCGCTTCCGATAACCTCGCCTTCGCGCACCACGGTTTCCCCCGCATGCGCTTCTTCCCCTGCTTCACGGATATTGGAACGCGGCTTGGTGGATGCGGCGAACGAAACACGGCTCCCCGTGCGACCGTCACCTTCCTCCACGCCCACTATCTCGTATTTGACCACGGCATCGGCATCGACGGGCAACGGCGCGCCCGTCATGATGCGGACGCACTGACCGTGTTCGATGGTGCCTTCGAACACATCGCCGGCAGCTTCTTCGGCAATCACCTCGAGCACGACCGGCGCCGCTTCACTGGCTGCGGCGATATCGTCTGCGTGAAGCGCAAAACCATCCATGGCGGAGTGCGGAAACGGCGAGACGTCGATGTCGCTTTTAAGGTCGGCGGCGGCAACGCGGCCGATGGCCTGCAGAAGCGGCACCTGTTCTATGGGCAGCGGATCGACGTGGTCCAATACCAGCGTACGGGCTTGTTCGGGTGAGATCATTTCGGGCATGGGTTCCCTCTCTCTATTGACTGAGACCCATTATAGGCGAAGAGAAATAAGTGGAATTGAGAATATGGGCGCCGCCCGCGGGCCGCCCCTCCTGCATGCCGCTCCCCCTGCGGGCCGCCCCATCCGCGGGCCGCTCCTCCTGCATGCCGCTCCCCCTGCGGGCCGCCCCGCCGGCCGCTCCTCCCCCGGGCACACCACCTACAGGCCGTGCCGCCGGCCGCTCCACCCGCGGGCCGCCCGCGGGCCGCTCCTCCTGCATGCCGCTCCACTTGCGGGCCGCCCCCCAGAATCCGTGTACTACCTCGTTTTTTACAAGAATGGACACGGAAAATGAGGTAGTGCACGGTTTCCCCCCTATATGGGCACCAGCCCGATTTCCGCGACCTGGGCTTTTGCAAATATTTCAGCAATTGCCAGCCCAATAATCATGCAGTACCTCGTTTTCGAGTCACAAGCTTTAAAAAAACGAAGTAGTGCACGGTTTGAGCGTCCATTAGCGCAACATGGACGCTGCACGCAAAAGGAGATGAGAGATCGTCGGCGAACACGAAAAAAGCCCCCGTTTGCGCGGCGTATTGGCTTCTGGCCAACGACCGCAGCAAACGGGGGCTTCGCGCAGGGCGAAGGGACTCGAACGCGCTGAGAGCGAGTGCGGAGCCTCCGGCTTACGAAGGGAGTTGGCTTAAGGCCAACGACCTCGGCAAACGGGGGCTCCGCGCCGCTCTCAGTTAGCGTTCGATGTTGTAAAAGGCCGTCATTGCGGCATACTGCCCCGCAACATCAAGCTCTTCTTCGATGCGCATGAGCTGGTTGTACTTGGCCACACGGTCGCTGCGGCAAGGCGCGCCGGTCTTGATCTGACCGGTGTTGCAAGCCACAGACAGGTCGGCGATAGTGGTGTCTTCGGTTTCACCGGAGCGATGGCTCATGACGCAGGTGTAACCGGCCTGCTTGGCCATCTGGATGGCTTCCATCGTCTCGGTGAGGCTGCCGATCTGGTTGACCTTGATCAGAATGGAATTGGCGCAACCCAGCTCGATGCCCTTGGCGAGACGCTCGGTATTGGTGACGAACAAATCGTCGCCCACCAGCTGCACGCGGTCGCCGATGCGGTCGGTGAGTTTTTTCCAGCCGTCCCAATCTTCTTCGGCCATGCCGTCTTCCAAGCTGATGATGGGGAACTTCTCGACCAAGGCGGCCCAGTAGTCGACCATTTCATCGCTGGTGAGTTCGCGGCCTTCGCCAGCCAGCACGTACTTCTTTTTCTTTTCGTCATAGAACTCGGTGGAAGCGGGGTCCATGGCGAACATGATGTCGCGACCCGGCTCGTACCCGGCAGCCTTGCAGGCCTTGACGATGTATTCCAACGGTTCTTGATTGGTGGTGAAGTTGGGTGCGAAGCCGCCTTCGTCGCCCACGCCGCCGCCCAGGTTGGCATCATGCAGGACCTTTTTGAGCGTGTGGTAGATCTCGGTGCACCAGCGCAGCGCTTCGGTGAAGCTGGAAGCGCCGACGGGCATGATCATGAATTCCTGGAAGTCGACGTTGTTGTCTGCATGCACGCCGCCGTTGAGGATGTTCATCATAGGAGTGGGAAGCGTGTTGGCATTGACGCCGCCCACGTATTTGTACAGGGGCAGTTCCGCCGATTCGGCGGCAGCACGCGCACAGGCCAGCGAAGCACCGAGAATGGCATTGGCGCCGAGCTTGCCCTTGTTGTCGGTCCCGTCGATCTCGAGCATCTCCATGTCGATGGTGCGCTGATCGTCGGCCTCCATGCCGATGAGGGCATCGGCGATTTCCTCGTTCACATGGGCCACCGCATTGAGCGTGCCCTTGCCGCCATAGCGCCCGGCATCGCCGTCGCGCAGTTCAACGGCCTCGAACGCGCCCGTGGAGGCGCCCGAAGGAACGATGGCGCGGCCGAAGGAGCCGTCATCGAGCGTAACCTCGACCTCAACCGTGGGATTGCCACGCGAATCCAGCACTTCCCGTCCGTACACATCGATGATGATGCCCATGAAACGCCTCCTTGAATACCGAATGTCAGAGTGGGAACATCATACCCAATAGGCTTGAGAAGGCGGGCGGTTTCCTCATAATCGGCAGGTATGGAGCGCCGGCGCGTCACACGAGGGTTTCCGACAAAGCGTAAACAGCTTGTTTTCTGTGGAACATGGACTTTCGACCTATTGTCAGTAGACTGGTTTTGCTGTTGGCCGCACCATCTTCAAGTGGTTTGTCTACCAAAGATGGACCTCTACGATAAGCGTAGACACGGGGAGATCGCAATGGATATTCTATCAGTATTCGGCAACAACGTGCGAAGATATCGCCTTGATCGACATTTGTCGCAAGAGGCCTTCGCAGAAAAATGCGGGCTGCATCGCACCTACATCAGTGCGGTGGAACGCCACAAGCGGAGCATTTCGCTCAACAACATTCAAAAGATAGCGAATGCGCTCGACATCGAAACCTACCTGCTTTTCATCGACAACGATCAGATGCACTGAGCAGGCAGGCCTTTCGGCAAGCAAGGCGTCTGTTTGGCAGATTGGTTTGGAAGCCCCTTTTCAAAGGGGCTTCTTGGTTGAGCTTAGAGCAGCGCACCGATGAGGGCGCATATCGTCACACCGCCGGCCATCGATAAAGCTGAAGCCGAAGTGAACTTGCGTGCGTTCAGGGCAGTGCGACGCCCCACACCGTAGCATCGGGAATCCATGGCAAGCGCCAGATTGTCAGCACGGCGATACAATCCCAAAAACAGCGGTATGAGAACGGTTTCCCAGGCTTTGAGCCGCTCCAACACCGGACCGGAATCAAAACGTCCACCTCTCGCGACCTGAGCGGCGCATACGCCTTGGAATTCATCGACGATGAGGGGAATGAACCGCAGCGCGATCGACACGACCGTGGCAACGTCATCTACGGGAACCCGAAAACGCCTCAACGGCGAAAGGAACGACGCAAGCGCACCGGTGAGCTCCTCGCCCATAGTGGTCGAAGTGAGAATCAAAGACGCGAACACCAACAGCGCCAAGCGCAGAACGTAAAAGCATCCGCGGACGAACCCGGCGGGAATGAAGTAGAAAGAGCCGACCAGCTGAATCGGTGCAAAGCTGTCGAATATCCCAGAAGACACGCCGCCGACACCCGAAGGAATCGCTGCAGCCGGATCGAACGCAAACGCATTGAACAAAAGCGTGAAACCCAGCAATATCCAGACGAACACCAGCTGTCGCGCGCAACTGCGCAACGGAAGACGGGACACTGCAGCAACGATGCCGAACAACACGGCGAAGATCGCCAAACCCCACCACGAATGAATGGCGAACAACGCAATGGAATACGCAAGCAATACGACGATCTTCACCCGGGCATCGATGCGATGCACGGGCGTGTCGAGGGGTTGGTATGCAGTGAAGTTGAAGGCCATATCAGTGGCAGTATGACAGAAAGAAAAGGGAGCCGCTTTCGGCTCCCTTTTGCAGTGCTTGTCAACAAAGCCCTATTCGGACTTGGCCTCTTCAGCCTTGGGGGCGGTCTTCTTGGCGGCCGGCTTGGCAGCAGCCTTCTTGGCAGCAGGCTTGGCCTCGTCAGCGGCGGCTTTGGCGTCGTCGACGATCTTCTCGGCCTTGGCTTCTTCGACCTTCTCGGTTTCAGTTTCCTTGGCTTCGGCTTCAACGGCGCCCTCGGCGTCAGCTGCAACCTTCTCTTCGGCCTTTTCGGCCTTGGGAGCAGCAGCCTTCTTGGGAGCAGCCTTCTTGGCGGCCGGCTTGGCAGCAGCCTTCTTGGCACCGGCGACCGGTTCGGCAACCAGCTCCATGATGACCATGGGAGCGTTGTCGCCCTTGCGGAAGCCGAGCTTCATGATGCGGGTATAGCCGCCATTGCGGCCCTTGAACATGCCCTGCTCGACCTTCTCGAAGATCTCGCGAACCAGTTCGGCATCACCCAGAGCAGCGATGGCCAAACGGCGGGAATGCAGGTCGCCCTTTTTCGCCCAGGTGATGATCTTATCGACATCGGGACGAATTTCTTTGGCGCGCGCCTCGACCGTTTTGATGCGGTCGTTGGTGAACAGAGCAGCCACCAGGCTCTTCTTCATAGCCTTGGTGTGGCTGGAATCGGTGCCCAGCTTGCGCCCTTTCTTGTAGTGTCTCATCGGTTATCTCCTATTGCTTCAAGTTGAGGTCCATGGAAATGAGTTTGTCCTTCACTTCCTCGATGGACTTCGCGCCAAAGTTGCGAATGTTGAGCAGGTCGTTTTCGGAATACTCGACCAACTGGCGCACGGAGTGGATGCCGGCGCGCTTGAGGCAGTTGTAGGAACGGACGGAAAGGTCCAGGTCCTCGATCTGCTTGTCAAGCTCGGCATTGGTCTCCTGGCCTTCGGGAGCGAAGATCGAAGGGGTCTCGCCCTCTTCTTCATCTTCTTCCTCGTTGAGGCTCAAGAACGCGCCCATGTACTGGTTGACGATGTTCGCAGCGCAGCAGATCGCTTCCGTCGGATCGATGGATCCGTCGGTTTCGACCTCGAGCACAAGCTTGTCGTAGTCGGTGCGCTGGCCCACGCGGGTGTCGGTGACGTTGAGTGTGCAACGACGCACGGGTGAGAACAGCGAGTCGACATGGATGATGCCGATGGGGTCCTCGGTGCGTTTGTTGCGTTCCGCAGAAACGTAGCCGCGGCCCACGCCGATGCGGACCGTCATGTCGAGCTGGCCGCCATCAGCCACGGTGGCGATAACGTGCTCGGGGTTGATGAGCGTGAACTCGGTGGGAACCTCGAGGTCGGCACCGGTCACCGTGCAAGGGCCCTCAGCGGACACGTGCGCGGTCGCCTCTTCGACATCGTCGGAAAGAGCGCTGAAGACCAGGCCCTTGACGTTGAGCACGATGTCGGTGATGTCTTCGATGACACCTTCGGCGGTGGTGAACTCGTGCTGCACGCCATCGATCTGGATAGCAGTAGCCTTGGCACCGTCCAAGCTGGACAGCAGCACGCGCCGCATGCAATTGCCCAGCGTGTAACCGTAACCACGCTCAAGCGGCTCGACGACGAAGCGGGCAACGGTATCGTTGACCTCTTCCGTCGTGACTGTCGGCCTCATGAACTCTGTCATATGTAATAGCCTCCTTAAAAGCCGCTGAAACGCTATTTCGAGTACAGCTCGACGATGAGCTGTTCGCGAATGTCGAGATCGATCTGTTCGCGCTTGGGCAAGTCGAGCACGCTGCCCTGCAGTTTCTCGATGTCAACCTCGAGCCATGCCGGAACCTGGACGCGCTCGTTGGAAATCAGAGCGCTCTTGATGACCAGCATGTCCTTGGCCTTGGGGGCAACAGCCACCAAATCGCCGGGACGCACGCGGAACGACGGAATGTCGACGCGCTTGCCGTTGACGGTAATGTGGCCGTGACGCACCTGCTGACGAGCCTCGGCACGAGACTTGGCAAAGCCCAGACGGTAGACGACGTTGTCCAGACGGGACTCCAGAATGCGGAGCAGGTTCTCGCCGGTAACGCCGGTCTGGCGGTTGGCCATCTCGTAGTAGGCATGGAACTGCTTTTCCAGCAGTCCGTAGATGCGCTTGGTCTTCTGTTTTTCACGCAGCTGAAGGCGATACTCAGATTCCTTCACGCGCTTGCGGCCGGCTTCGCCCGGCGCATAATTGCGGCGCTCAAGAGCGCATTTGTCGGAGTAGCAGCGATCGCCCTTCAAGAAGAGCTTCGCGCCCTCGCGGCGGCAAAGGCGGCAATCCGCCCCTGTGTAACGAGCCATAATGGGGATCCTTTCGTACTAAACGCGACGACGCTTGCACTGACGGCAACCGTTGTGCGGGATGGGCGTGCAATCCTGGATGCTGGCCACTTCAAGGCCGGCGGCCTGCAGGCTGCGAATGGCGGTCTCGCGTCCAGAGCCGGGGCCCTTGACGAACACGGACACCTTGCGCAAGCCGTGCTCCATAGCCGTCTTGGCGGCGGCTTCGGCGGCCATCTGGGCGGCGAACGGGGTGGACTTACGAGAGCCCTTGAACCCGACCGTGCCAGCGGACTGCCAGGAGATCACGTTGCCCTGAGGATCGGTGATGCTGATGATGGTGTTGTTGAACGTTGATTTGATATGAGCGGCGCCCACAGCGATGTTCTTGCGTTCGGAACGCTTGAGGCGGGTGCGCACGTTTTTCTTAGCTGCCACTTTTGGCTACCTCACTTCTTCTTTCCGCCGATTTGCTTTTTGGGGCCCTTGCGCGTACGGGCATTCGTGTGCGTGCGCTGTCCGCGAACGGGCAGGCCGCGATAGCAACCGATTTCCATGAGGCGCTTGACGTTCTGCTTGACTTCGCGATTGAGATCGCCTTCAACCTGGAGGTTTTCGGTGATGTAGTCGCGCAGCTTCGCCAGATCGTCTTCGGACAGATCTTTGACGCGGACATTGGGATCAACGCCGGTTTCGGCGATGATCTTCTTGGCGGTGGTATCGCCAATGCCGTAGATGTAGGTCAAGCCGACTTCGATGCGCTTATCGCGAGGAAGGTCGACACCAACAAGACGTGCCATAAATCGTCTCCTCTTTCCTTAGCCCTGACGCTGCTTGTGGCGCGGGTTCTCGCAAATCACGAGGACCTTGCCATGGCGTCGGATGATCTTGCACTTGTCGCACATTTTCTTGACCGAAGGACGTACCTTCATAATCTTTTTCCTTTCGGTAATGCGGTTATTTCTATCGTCACACCCAGCCGCAGGTGGTTGTTTACACACATAATCCGCACAAGAAGCCCTGCTCTTGCGCGGGAAAAGCTCGCTTACTTGAACCGATACGTAATGCGTCCGCGCTCCAAATCGTAGACGGACAGCTCTACCGTCACCTTGTCACCGGGCAGGATCTTGATGTAATGCATGCGCATCTTCCCCGAGATATGGGCCAATATCTTGTGCCCGTTCTCCAGCTCGACCCTAAACATAGCGTTCGGCAATGCCTCGAGGACCGTACCCTCGAGTTCGATGACATCTTCTTTGGTCAAAAGTGCTCCTTCAAAGCAAAACGGTCATTAAGCGACAGCTGAAAATAATAGCAAAAACCAACCCTTCGATGCAAGCTGGTTTTTCAGATGGCCGAAATCCGATGTGCTCGACCGACGATGACGCTGGTGCTGCTATTCGTCTTTCAGCAGAACGCCGCGTTCCAAGAGGATGTCATGCACTTCCGCCGCGATTTCGGGTACCGTGCGGCCCGTGGTGTCCACGATGATGTCCGCGGCCGATTCGTAGAGCGGCTCGCGTTCAGCCACAGTGCTGCGTGCCACTTCAAGGTTCTTGAACAGCGGCCGGCTGTCGGTGTTGGGAATACGGGCGGCGGCTTCATCGGCGGTTACCAGCAGATAGACCACGCAACCCGTGTCCTGCATCAAGCGGCCGTTTTCGGGGCGTTTGACCACGCCGCCGCCGCATCCGATGAAACGGGGGCTGCGACGGGAAAGCTCTTCGAGATAACGCGTCTCAAGCGTGCGGAAGGAATCTTCTCCGTCTTCGGCGAAGATGTCGGCAATCACCCGATCCTCCAGCAATTCCAGATATTCGTCGGCATCGATAGACGCGAGACCGAGCGTCTTGGCCAGGTATTGGGAAACGCTCGTCTTGCCCGCACCCATGAATCCGATGAAATACACCGGCTTGGACAGTTCGTAGCCGCCTGCGTGGCGATGGGTGGTCTGGCTCATATGAAATCCTTCTGGGTGCTGATGGCATGCCATCAAAAATGAAATGGTGGGCCGTGAGGGAGTCGAACCCGCGACCTTGGGATTAAAAGTCCCCTGCTCTACCAGCTGAGCTAACGGCCCACCTAATGCGCCGAAGCGCAGCAACACATTCTATCGGTGCTGCTCGTTTAGGTCAACGCCGCATGTTGACAGTTTTGTGCAGGAATGCCGAAAGATACCTGCAAGTGCGATGAAAGGTAATCGAAAGAATCGTGAAAGCAGCACGGGATAGGCTTCACAGCATACCGATATTCCGATGAATGGGAGGATACGATGTCCATCTCTGCAGAATCGCAGGCCCCTGCCCTGCGCGTTCGAGAACATAGCGCAAGGCTGGTCTGGGTTGCTCTTGCGCTGGTAGCGCTGCTGTTTGGAACGGCGTTTTCAACCAGCGGCGCCCCATCTGCCCACGCAGACGATTTGGTACAGCAGATCGATCGGCTCACCCTGGCGCAACGAAACCCGCTGATGGTGATGAGCGGCGCGACTATGCAGCAACAATTGGGCAAAACACCCGCGGCGGCTTCGGTCAAGTCTACCAGCGGACCAGCCTGCAGCGTGACGCGTCTCGATTCCGCATATGACGGCGAACTGACCTACAACGCTCAACGACGCAACATCGAGGCTTACCGCGGCGGCACCATGCAAAGCCTTGCCCTTGAATGCCCCACCGGCCTTCTACTGGAATTCCGCGATGTCGCATCGGCAGGAGCCCCGGCACCGACCGCAACGATCCGCTATCCGCTTGTGGGAACGTTCGATGGATCCGCAGTGGGTGCAGTGGCCACCTACACGTTCCATTGGCGAGAAATGGCGGGGGATGTGCTTCCGCACGACTATCCGTGGATCGCCGTGCAAGTATCGGACTCCCTGTTCGGCGGGCTCGATATGTGCAACGTCGAATCGGTCGAAGTATCCTTGTATTTCTATGACTGCGAAAGCGGCGATGTAGTGGAAACCGGCGATGACACCTATTTCACCATCGGCTCATTGAGCTGGTTCAAAGACAACAGCTACGAATGGGTTTCAGCCAAGAAAAACGTCACGACGCGCATCGATATCCCCAAAACCGACGATGCGACCGACGGACATCTTACCGTGCTTGACGAAGGTCCCGCGTTCCGCATCGCTCCCACCATCCGAGGTGATTGGGAGGACAACATCAAGTCGGCCAACTTCTACAAGCATTCCGCTTCGCTCTACCAATCCGGTTCTCTCTTGGAATTCACGGTGGGCAACACCTTGACTTCGCAGATGTGGTGGTCGTTCGCCACTGCATCGATAGCAACGCCCTCCCCCGTCGACCCGACAAAGCAGGTTGATCGCGAGGCAGCTCGCGTCGGCGACGCGTTGCACTACACGATAAGCCAAACCGTGAATACGGCAGGGGTCGACATCCAGTCGAAATACCGTTCATTCAAGTTCGAGGATGCCCTGCCCGCCGAAGTCGATTACACAGCAGGAAGCGCACGGCTGATGAAGGTCGCCGCAGAAGGCGGGAAGGAAAGCGACATCACGGAGCAAGCATGCACCATCGAATACGATGCGAAACAGCACACCCTTGCCTGCACCATGAAAAGCGCCTACCTGCAAACGATGGACATGGCCGGCGAAACCTATCGACTCGAATTCGATGCGCTGGTAAACGAATCGGCCGTAACCGATGAAGAGGTTGAAAACTCGGCAACCGTCACCATCAACGACCACGCTGGGTCTTGTCTGGCCGAAACGATAATCTCAGCCCCTGAATCCGCCCAAGAAGAAGCGAGTCTGTCGATCGAAAAGACCTCCGACCCCGCAACGGGATCGACGGTGGAGCCGGGCCAATCGATTTCCTACACTTTGAAGGTGACCAACGTCGGCAAGGCTGCGGCCAGCAACGTTGCCGTGTTCGATCGAATCCCCGACGCAACGACCTTCCAATCAGTGGGTGACACAGGCAATGCCATCGTGTCAGACGATCGTCTTTCCATAGGATGGACCGTCGCCTCGCTTGAGCCGGGAGAAAGCATGGCACTGCGCTTCACGGTCCAGGTAGCCGCCGATACCAAAGAGGGCACCGTCATCACGAACAGGGCTTCTTGTGCGCCAAACTTCATCGGCACGCCCAAAGATGATTTGGAAACTCCGTCCAACCAGGTGGTGCACACGGTTGCCGCCAAGCCGACCACCGACGAAGAAAAGGAAGTCGTCGAAGAGGGCGACGATGGGTCCACGCAAAGCGGGACGGGAGCCGGCATCGCGAACGGCTCTTCGGGAACGGGATCGGGAGGGTCGGGCACCAAAGGGGCGTCCTCTTCCACCAAAACCGGCGACGATCTGGCCGGAGCAGCAGGGTTCGCCGGACTTCTGCTGATAGGGGGCGCCTGCGCTGCGGTAACCGCATGGCGCAAACGAAATCCGAAACCCGCGTATCGCATCTATCGAAGCTGACGCTTGAAAGCGGGAAATGCAGGCGGCTCCGGCAAGAACCTCGTCGAAGCCGCCTGCGCCACGATTCAATGAGCGTTATTCGGCAGGCGTGAACGTGTCGCGGTCGGGCGCAAAAGACTGCATGGCCTCGATGGTGCGCGAGAACAGGTCGTTGAGATCCCAACCGAGCATCTCGGCCCCCTCGGTTATCACCTGGCGATCGCACCCTGCGGCAAAGCGCTTGTCCTTGAACTTCTTCTTGAGCGATTTGACCGTGAAGTCCATCACGCTCTTCGAGGGCCTCATGATGACGGCAGCGCCGATGAGCCCCGTGAGCTCGTCGACAGCATAGAGCATCTTCTCCATCTGCAATTCGGGCTGGGGGCACTCGTCGTTGAGATCGGAATTATGCGACTGGATGGCATGCACCAGCTCTTCGGTGCCGCCCGCTTCGCGGATCATGCGCGCGCCTTCGATAGTATGCTCCTCGGCCGTGGGATACTCTTCCCAATCGACATCGTGGAGCAATCCGACGATACCCCAGAAGTCCTCGTTTTCCGGATCGATCTCACGCGCGAAATAGCGCATGGTTCCTTCGACGGTTTCGCCATGCTGCAAATGGAACTCGTCTTTGTTGTGGGCCTTCAAAAGCTCGAAGGCCTGATCGCGCGTCATACCTGCGTTCAATTCAGCCATATCGCATGCGTCCTTTCTGTCGCCGGCGACCGCCCTGCCGCCGTGCCTCGATACTGCGAAAAACCAGCCCTATAGGGAAAAACCCGTCATCTGGAACACAAGGCCCCAGAAAATGCCGACAGCCAGCAACGCGGCCACGATAATGGCGCTTTGCTTGGCGTGGCGATTGGTGCGCAACAGCACCAGCAAGCCGATGCCGGCGGAAACCAGCAAGCCCGCCATCATAGCGCCGAATCCCAAAGTGCCATCAAGGTACAACTCCGTGATGATGACGCTGGCCCCGCAGTTGGGGATGAGTCCGACTATCGCGCTCGCCACCACTGAAAGCGCCGGCTGCGAAGATATGAACGCCGCGAATGCGTCTTCGCCCACCAGCTGGATAACGGCGGCCAAGGCAAAGGTGATGATGAAGATGAACAGCGTCACCTGGAGCGTATGGCGCAAAGCGCTCTTCAAGACGCCCTCGCCTTCATCGCATTTGCAATGGTCGCGCTCGCAGATATCGTGGATTTGAAGGCTCTCCTGATTTCGGCGTCCGCGACGCAGGCGCAGCACCGCATCGACGATGAACCCCGTGGCGATGCCGATGAGCACCTTTATTCCCACGATTCCGAACATGAGGGAAGGGTCAACCTGTTCCGCTATGAAAATGGGAAGCATCTCGTCGCTGGTGGAAAGGAATACGGCAACGAGCGTTCCCACCGTGATGACGCGGCCGGCATACAAAGTAGAAGCCGCTGCAGAAAACCCGCATTGGGGAATGGCGCCTAGAAGGCCGCCCACCAAGGGACCGGCCGATCCGGCACGACGGACCGCCTGCTCGGTGTGATCGCCCGCCTTGTGTTCCAACAACTCCATGAGCCAATACGTGACGAACAAAAACGGAACGAGTTTCACCGTGTCGATGACGGAATCGGAAAGTATGTCGAAAAGGGTGTCCATGAGCCGCTTATTCTAGCACGTCACCTGGCCGCAACCGGCATCGGCGCGAAGCTGCCAAAACGCCACGGCCGACGCCGCTGCCACGTTAAGCGAATCGACGTTGTGGGCCATGGGAATGCGGACGGTCATATCGCACTGGGCGATGGTATGCGGAGACAGTCCATCGCCTTCCGTGCCGAACACGAGCGCCAGCCGCTCTATGCTGTTGAGCTCGGGGTCGTCCAGCGAAACCGAATCGTCCTCCAACGCGAAAGCCGCCGTCTTGAAGCCCGCGTCTCTCAAAAGAGACAAGCCTTGTTCGGGCCAGTCGGCCGCGCTTTCACCGATGCGCGTCCAGGGAATCTGAAACACCGTCCCCATCGAAACACGCACGGCACGGCGATACAGAGGGTCGCAACAAGTCGGCGTCACCAAGATCGCATCCACGCCCAAGGCAGCCGCACTGCGAAAAAGCGCTCCCACATTGGTGTGATCGACTATCCCCTCAAGCACTGCAACCCGTCGGGCACCCTCGAGAACAGACGCCACGCTAGGCAAGGCGGGGCGCCTGAACGCGCACAGCACACCGCGCGTCAGATTGAACCCCGTGAGCTTTTCCAACTGGTCGGAGGGCCCGGTGTACACGGGGACATCGCCTGCCCGTGCAATCAAGGGCGCCACTTCGGGCGAGTCGATCCAGTGGCCCTCCATCAAAAAGGACAGCGGCTCATAGCCCGCATCAAGGGCGCGGACGATTACTTTGGGAGACTCCGCGATGAATATCCCCATCTGGGGCTCCAGCTTGTTGCGCAGCTGGGCCTCGGTAAGACGCGCGAATACGTCCACACGGGGATCATCGATGGTTGTGATTTCTACAATGGGCATGCAGCCATCCTAGCAGAGAAGCAGAAGGGGCCCACTCGGGCCCCTTCCAAACAAACGCGGTTACAGAAAACCTGCGCCTACATCATACCGCCCATGCCGCCGCCGCCCATCTGGGCCGCCGCTGCAGCAGCTGCCGCAGGATCGGGGTCCTTGGGGATCTCGTTGACGGTAGCTTCGGTGATCAGGATGAGGTTGGCCACGGAAGCAGCGGACTGCAGTGCCGTGCGAGTGACCTTGACGGGGTCGTTGACGCCCATCTTGATCATGTTGCCGTATTCACCGGTAGCCGAGTTCAGGCCTTCGCCCTTCTTCATGCCCTTGACGTGCTCCACGACGACGCTGCCTTCGAAGCCGGCATTCTGCGCGATGACGCGCATGGGGGCTTCCAGAGCCTTGCGGACAATCTGCACGCCCACTTCTTCATCGGCATCGGTGCACTTGATCTTGTCGAGCGCGGGAAGTGCGTCGACCAGGGCCACGCCGCCACCGGCGACGATGCCCTCTTCGACGGCTGCACGGGTTGCCTGCAGGGCGTCTTCGATGCGGCTCTTCTTTTCCTTGAGCTCGCTTTCGGTGGCAGCACCCACCTTCAGGACGGCTACGCCGCCGGAAAGCTTGGCCAGGCGTTCTTGGAGCTTCTCGCGATCGAAGTCGGAATCGACGCGGGGCAGTTCGGCCTTGATGACGCTGATGCGGTCATCAATGGCCTTCTTGTCGCCGGAGCCGTCGACGATAAGGGCGTTGTCCTTGTCGACCTTGACGGTCTTGGCATGGCCGAGCATTTCGATCTTGGCATCGGCCAGGGTCATGCCGAAGTCCTTGTCGACAACCTGAGCGCCGGTGACGATGGCGATGTCTTCCAGGATGCGCTTGCGGCGGTCGCCGAAGCCGGGGGCCTTGATTGCCACGCAGTTGAAGGTGCCGCGCAGCTTGTTGAGCAGGATGGTGCCGAGAGCTTCGCCTTCGACGTCTTCTGCCACGATGAACAGCGGACGGCCGCTCTTCATGACTTCTTCAAGCAGCGGGACCATGTCCTGCACGTTGGAGATCTTGAGGTCGGTGACCAGGATGTAGGGGTCGTTGAGCACGGCCTCCATCTTTTCCATATCGGTGGCCATGTAGGGGCTGATGTAGCCGCGAGCGTACTGCATGCCCTTGACGACTTCCATGTCCAGACCGAACGTCTGGCTCTCTTCGACGGAGATGGCGCCGTCCTTGCCAACTTCGGACATGGCTTCGGCGATCTTGGTGCCGATTTCGGCATCGCCGGCGGAAATGGTGCCGACGTTGGCGATCTGCTCTTTGCCGGACACTTCGTGAGCGTCCTTCTTGATCTGGTCGACCACGGCGTTGACGGCCTTGTCGACACCACGGCGAATGCCCAGGGCATCAGCGCCGGCGGTCACGTTGCGCAGGCCCTCGGCCACGATGGCATCGGCCAGCAGCGTGGCGGTGGTGGTGCCGTCGCCAGCGACGTCGTTGGTCTTGACAGCGACCTCGCGCACCAGCTGGGCGCCCATGTTCTCAACGGGATCTTCGAGTTCGATTTCCTTGGCGACGGTTACGCCGTCGTTGGTGACGGTGGGGGCGCCGTAGCTCTTCTGCAAGGCGACGTAGCGACCCTTGGGGCCGAGCGTTACCTTGACGGCATTGGACAGCTTGTTGACGCCGGAGGCCAGAGCACTGCGGGCGTCGCTTTCGAATTTGATATCTTTAGCGGCCATTGACGGTTCCTTTCAGATTGATGCCGGTACTGGATTGGTGTTATTTGCTGTAGACGGCGTACAGGTCGTCGGCGCGCATGATGAGCACGGGCTCGCCTTCGACTTCGATCTCGGTTCCGCCGAATTTGCCGTAAACCACGCGGTCGCCTTCTTTGACGGGCATGGGAAGCGTCTTGCCTTCGTCGGAGACCTTGCCGGCACCAACAGCCAAAACGATGCCGCTGGAAGGCTTTTCCTTGGCCTCGGTGGCCAGATACAGACCGGCCGACGTGGTTTCGTTGGCCTCGTCCTGCTTGACGATGACGCGATCGCCCAAGGGTTTGAGATTCATATGCTCGTCCTTTCCTTGTCTTGCATCCCGACCGCTTGCGGCGGCCCGTTTCACTGTTTCACTCCCTAAGCGGGAGAGTGCTAGCACTCGATTGGGTTGAGTGCTAAGCAACGTTGCCATAATAGCACCCGGCCATCCGATGGCAAGAGGGATAGTCGAAATGATTGGGAAGAGACCGAGACTCCACGTTCCCGTTGACGGGACGTTACTTTTGATCGGCGTCCTCGCCCGGTTTCACTAGGCCCGTTTCGTAGGCGATGATCACCAGCTGAGCGCGGTCGTGGGCGTTGAGCTTGGCCATGATGCGGGCTACATGCGTTTTGACCGTGGCCGGAGATATCACCAACTGCTCGGCGATGTCGTCGTTGCCCAACCCACGCGCCACCAGGCCCAATATCTCACGTTCACGATCGGTGAGCGCATGGAGCACCTCGGCGCCGCCGTCGCTTCGCACATGGTCGGCCACGAACGCCTCGACCAAGCGACGCGTGATGGACGGCTGAATCAAGGCATCGCCGGATGAAACCACCGCAATGGCATCGGCGATATCGTCGGGCTCGGAATCCTTCAGCATGAACCCGCTTGCGCCGGCAGCCAACGAATCGTAGACGTATTCATCGTCGTCGAACGTGGTGAGCACCAGCACATGGATGGGAGCCAACGACTCATCGGCCATGATGCGGCGCGTGGCTTCGATGCCGTTTTCAAGCGGCATGCGGATGTCCATCAACACCACGTCGGGATGGGTTTCACGCGCCTGGTCGTACGCCTCGAGCCCATTCGATGCCTCCCCCACCACTTTGATGGAATCGTAGGAGGAAAGCAGCAGCCTGAACCCGCTGCGCACCAAGTCTTGATCATCAACGACCAAAACGCGCACTTGGGAAAGAGAAGCGCTGCGTTGTCCGTCAGCCTGGCGGACGGCTTCTTCGCTGCGACGGCGCAGCTCTTCTTGCACCTGACGGTAGCGATCATCGTACAGGTCGGTACCGCCGATCAATTCTTCAGGCATGCTGTTCCCTTTCGGTCAGCGGAATGGACACTTCAACGGCAAAACCGCCCTGGGGCCTGCCGGCGGCCGAGAACGTCCCGCCCAGAACCTGGGACCGCTCGGACATTCCCTGGATGCCATGCCCTCCGTTATCGGAGCCTTCAGATCCGCACCCATCATCGATTACCGAAAGAAGCGCTTGGGATTCATCATTGCTCAGCCGCAGGGACAGATGGCTCGCATGCGCATGGCGCACCACATTGGTCACCGCTTCGCGCGCAATGCCGAACAAGGCGACGTCGGCATAGGCGGGCACTTGGTCTTTATGGTACGAGCTGCAATCGCATTCCACCGACAAGCCTGATTTACGTGCATATTCTACCAGGTCATCCATTCTATCGGTGCCGTTCGTGGGGTCGGTTTGGGCCGTTTCCTCATTGCGCAGCACGCCGATCATGGCGCGGATTTCGTCCAACGCCGATTTGGATATGGACCGCACAGCGCGAATGGCTTCCTTGGCCTCTTGAGGGTCGCGATCGATAAGACGCTCAGCAGCGGCGGCTTGAATGCTCACCGCCGACAGCGAATGGGCCGTTATGTCGTGGATTTCGCGAGCGATGCGCACGCGCTCGGCTTCAACGCGTTTGGCCGCTTCGTCTTCGCGCGAACGTTCGGCCGCCTGAGCGCGCGCATCGGCTTCTCGCAAGTAGCGGCGATAGGTGCGCAACGCGAACCCGGCCGAAGCCGCCAAAGCCGCATAAGCCAGATTCTGGATGCGCATGAACAGATCGACGCCTTCATTGCGGTCGCCCATGGGCATGAAAATAATGGCCAGGCATACCACGCACGTGGCTGCGATGAACTCGTTTCGCGGGCGCTCTTCCGCAATGCTGAACAAGGCGATCAGGGGGCCGACCACCGAAAAGGACAACCCGCGCAGCGGCTCTTGCGCGGCAATGAACACCGCCAAAGTGAACGCGAGAACCGGCCAGGGGAACCGCCGGCGCAAAACCAGGGGCAACGTGGTGAGCGCCACCGTGAAATAGGCGGCGGGCTGAGGGGAGAGCGTGGCGACGCCCATCATGGACCGGAACGTGTCGTCGTGGAACACGATGGTCGATGACGACAGCGCCATCTGGGCGCAGGCGAACCCGAAAGCAAGCAGCGCCACGACGGTATCGATGACCCAGTCGCGCGACGTGAGCTTGGCATCGTTGATCAAGAAGTTTTTCATGGGCATATGGTAGACCAGGCCATCACCGACCGCCATACCGCAATGGGAGTATTCACCCGTCCCGCCAAAAGCCGCTCACGCTATACTGGGCGCAGAATGAGAAAGAATAGCGCGAACGACGCGCAGAAAGGCGGGGACATGGCGGGGATGCAACGTCGGGCATTCATCAAGGCGGCCGCTACTGCCACGGTGCTGGCAGCCGGGGGTTCGCTTGCGCTGGGCTGCTCTTCCACCGAGACCACTGCCTCTTCGTCCGTCGCAGACACCAATGCTTCTCTGGCCGACAGCAACGACGTCTCATTCGACACCTCGGTTGACGTCCTCATCGTAGGAAGCGGCGCTGCGGGACTTGCGGCGGCCATGGATCCTTCCGAAGCAGGGCTGAGCGTGCTGGTGGCCGAAAAGAATTCGCTGCTTGGAGGCGAGAGCTTTTCGTCGATGGGCGTCCTGCGCGTTCTGGGGACGCAAATCCAAAAAGCGGCGGGCCATGACGAAAGCGCGGACGACGTTTGGAACAAACGCAAGTCCGCCCTTGCCGACCAGGGAGTGACCGACACGGCGACGCTCTCGCTGCAAGAAGCCATCAGCAGATGCGCTGCGGAATGGGTCGATCGGGCCATCACGCGCTATGGCTCGCAGATCATGGACCCTTCCGATTACCTTTCGACGGGCGTTGAGGAAAACATCCTCATCCCCAGCGCAGGCTTGGGCGACCTGACCAACGTGCTGGCTCCCATCCGAGACAAACTCGCCGAACAGGGCGTGACCTATCGCCTGGGCGTCGCTGCAGAAAACTTCATCTTGGATTCGACGGGCGCCGTCATCGGCTTGCGGCTGTTCGCGCCAGACACCTCCACGCACATCGACGTCAAAGCCCGTGCCGTGGTGCTGGCTGCCGGGGGCTTTTGCTGCAACCAGAAGCTCATGACCGACAACCTTCCCGGACAAGCTCCTATCGGATGCTGCACGTATCTTTCGGATGGCGCCGTGCTGCAGCTGTCCGAGCGGCTGAAAGCGGGCACCGCCGACCTGTCGCAAGAAGCGCACCTGGTGAGCGACATTCCCCAGGTAGGCGCATGGGGCTGCTTCGGACCGACCGTTGCCGTGGACATGCGCGGACGCCGCTTCGCGCGGGAAGACGAGCAGTTCGCCTTGGCAGACGGCTGCCGCGGACACGGGCTCGGATTCTGGTGGAGCATCTTCGACAACCAGCTTTCCCAGGGAACAGTGGCAAACAGCCTGGCAAAAACGTTTCAAAAGACCGCAATCGCCGACCGCCTGGTGGGCCCGTTCAATTCGTTGGAAGATTTGGCTGGAGCCATGGATATCGATTCTTCCACCCTCGCAAAGACCATGGAATCCTATGAATCGGGCGTCAAGTCGGGCAACGACGCCCAGGGTCGCACCCGCTTCCTCAAAACGCTTTCCGCTCCGTATTACGCCATCAAGCAATATCCCGTGCGATTCCGCACGCTGGGCGGGCTGAAAACCGATGCTTCGGCACGGGTCCTCGACGGCAACGATATCGTGATCACCAACCTGTACGCCTGCGGATCGAACGCCGCCGGACGCTCAACCGGCATAGTGGACAACGCAGCCTATGGGCTGGTGGCCGGCAAGGCCATCGTGGATGCCTTGAAGTAGCGTGCAGCGTGCGCGCGACTCAGTAGAAGCGCGCCGTGGGAAACGACGGCTCCATGGCACGCTTGAAGGCATAACGCTTCGCACGCGCTTCGATCCGCGCTGCTTCTTCCGCGCTGCAACGGGGGCCTGCCACTTCCCGCGCGCTGCAGTTGTGCTCGAACAGCCCGATGAGAACCTTGTCGAGCGCTTCGTAATCAATGCCCATGCTGGCTTCGTCTTGCTGGCCCGGCGCCAATTCGGCGCTCGGTGGTTTGGTGAACACGTTTTCGGGTATGGGAATCGGATCGCCCCGACGCTCGGCGCATTCATTGCGCCAGCGGCCGACGGCATACACATCGGTTTTGTACAGACCGCCCAACGGCGCGAAGGCACCGGCGGTATCGCCGTAAAGCGTGGAGTATCCCATCATCGCTTCGCTTTTGTTGCCCGTGTTGATCAGCATCCACCCGTATGCGTTGGAAAGCGCCATCAGGCACACCATGCGGCAACGCGCTTGGGTGTTTTCGCTGGCAAGGCCGCTCAATTCTCCCCCGCACGCTTTGGCGAGGGATTTTTCGAAGGCCTCGTAGGGCTCCAAAATGGAAATGACATCGGTGGTCAATCCCAGCGCTTTGGCCAATTCGGAAGCGTCGTCGAGGGAATGCTCCGTGGAATAGGGTCCCGGCAGCATGAAGCCGTGCACCCGGTCGGCGCCGAAGACATCTGCCGCCATAACGGCCACGACGCTTGAGTCGATACCGCCCGAAAGCCCGATCACCGCATCGGTGAAACCGGCACCATCGGCATATTCCTTCAGGGAATCACAGCAGATTCGATACATCTCATCGGCTTGCATGGCGTAGGCCTTTCTGTTGGAAACCGTCGAACCCAGTATCGACAGAAAGTGTTTCGAGCGTATTGCCGCAGGGTAACGGCATCTTTACTGCTGCGCGCTGCGCACACGTTCGGCCAACCAGGCTGCCCAGGCATCGACGCCGTCGCCTTTGGTGGCGGCTATGGGGAAGATGGGCGCCGTGGGATTGAGCTGCTTGACGGCGGAATCGAAAGCTTCCCGATCGAAATCGAAAACCGGCATGGTGTCTACCTTGTTAAGGATGACGGCCCGCGACACCTGGAACACGCCCGGGTACTTGAGGGGTTTGTCATCGCCTTCGGGCACGCTCAAGATCATCACCTTGGCCGCCTCGCCCAAATCGAAGTCGGTAGGGCAAACCAGATTGCCCACGTTTTCGATGATGATCAGGTCGAGCGAGTCCAAATCGAGCACGTCGACGGCCCGACGGATCATATCGCTTTCAAGATGGCAGGCGCCGCCGGTGTTGATCTGCACCGCATCGATGCCCTGCTTCTTGATCTTCTGCGAATCGACGCTGCTGGCGATATCGCCTTCGATGACGGCGATGTTGAATTCGTCGCGCAACGCTTCGATGGTGGCCAGGATGGTGGATGTCTTTCCCGAACCGGGGCTGGCCAGCAGATCGAGCACGTACACGCCCTTCTGTTTGAACAGAGCACGGTTGCGCTCGGCCAATTCGTCGTTCTTGGCCAAGATGGGTTGTTTCATATCAATTTCAGTCATCGGGAATATCCACCTCTATCGAATCTATGGTAAGGTCTCGCCCCGCGATGAGCTCGGTGGCGAAACCGCCGCATTCCGGACAGGTCATATGGAATCGGTCGTGGTCGAATTCGGCGCCGCATTCGAGACATCGGCTGCGCGGTTCGACCATCTTGATATCGAGCTCGGCGCCTTCGCACAAGGTATGCTCGCTGAGCACTTCGAAGGCGAAACGCAGCGAATCCTCGATGGCCTCCGTCATGACGCCCACGGAAAGCTTCACCTTGAGCACCTTGTCGGCACCGGCATCGACGGCGGTCTTCTGGACCGCATCCATCACGCCGGTCATGATGCCCAGTTCATGCATGCGCTGCCCCTACTCTTCTTTCGACTCGAGTTCCTTCTTGCGCTTGCGTTCGGCCCATTCCTCTTGCCAAGCCGCATCTTCGGCCGCTTCTTCTTCGATTTCCTTCTTCTGTTCTTTGACCCGCTTGCCCAAAACCAATCGGGCGACCAGCAGGCTGATCTCGTAGAGCGAGAGCATGGCGGCGAACATGAGGAACATGGTGACCGGCGAAGCATCGGGCGTGACCATGGCCGAGATCACCAGCAGCACCAGGTACACGGTACGCCAGCTGCCGCGCAGTTTGGCGTAAGGGATGACCTCGAACACCGTGAGGTAGAACACCACAAGGGGCAGTTCGAATGCCAAGCCGAAACCAAGCTCGAATTTGATGATGATGTCGACCCACTTGGCCGCCTCGGGAGTGACCTGGGCGAACCCGGAAGCTTGGTCAGTCAACCACTGGAATGCCGGGTTGAGGATGACCAGATAGCAAAACACCGTGCCGAAGATGAACAGCGCCACGGCGGCGGCAAACGTGGGGATGAACCACTTGCGTTCCTTGGGCTTGAGAGCCGGCAAGAAGAAAGCCAGGATCTGCCACAAGATGACGGGGGCGCACGCAACCACAGATGCCCACATGGCTATCTTGAAGCGAACCGAGAAGGCATCGAACGCACCGAAGACGTTCATAACGACGTTGCCGTCGGCATCGGTGGGCATGAATTCCGCCACCGGTTGAAGCATGAACTGGGCGATGGTGGGCGTGGCCAGGTAGAAAACGCATACAGCCACGGCCAGGCAGGCCACGATGCGCACCAAGCGCATGCGAAGTTCGCCCAAGTGATCGAAAAGGGGCATGCGCGCCGGTCCGATAGGCATGCTATTCCCCCTTTCCTTCACCCGAAGATGCCTTGTCGGCGGCAGGTTTCGCGGTCGATTTGGACGCAGCGGGCTTGGCCTTGGTCGCAGCGGCCGTCTTGGCCTTGGTCGCAGCGGCCGTCTTGGCAGCCGCAGGCTTCTTGGCCGCAGGCTTCTTGGCGGCGGCCGGTTTGGCCGCTGCCGGCTTGGCAGCCGTCGTCGATTTTGCGGTCGAGGGCTTTGCAGCGGTCTTGGTCGCTGCGGGCTTTTCAGCAGCCGTCTTGGCAGCTGGTTTCGTCGCGGCTTTGGCTGCGGGTTTCTTGGCGGCAGCAGCGGTTTCTTTGGCAGCGGCGCTCTTCGATGCCGAAGGAGCGGCGGGCTTCTTCGCAGCAGCGCTGGCAGTCCCCTTCTTCACAACCCCTGCCGGCTTGGGCACCGTGGTGGGTTTGGAAGCAGGCGCCGACTTTTTAGATGGCGTGCCATAGAGCTCATCGGCCGAGGGCGTCTCTTTGGAAGCCGCAGTCGATTTGGCAGCAGATGCGCCGGCAGCAGCGGCCGTGGCGGATGCTCCGGCCTTCTTGCGCTCGGCACGTTCTTTATCGTAGCGAGCCTTGCGCTCGGTGAAACTCTCCGCAGAATCAGAACTCTTCGAAGACGACTTGGGGGCCGGCTTCGATGTGAAATCCGATTTGGAGGAAGACTTCGATGCGGCAGTCGACCCGTTTTTAGCATCGGGGTCATACACCTCGGTCTTGATGACCTGGTTCATCTCTTCTTGGGCTGATTTGAACTTGTTGATAGCCTGGCCCACGGTCTTGGCTCTGGCCGGCAGCTTATCGGGTCCGAAAATCAGGAACCCGAACAGCAGTATGAGAACAAGTTCTGCTCCTCCGATACCAAACAACTGGTTACCTCTCGTAGATGGAACGTGCGTCGTCTTTCGCACGTCGAAATGTTCCGACACATAGTACCGCAACGATGGGTGGCATGCTAGGCGTTTCCACCCATCACCATGAGCGCCATGGTGGGAAGCCCCAGGGCCAACACCAAAACGACGCAGACCACTACGATGCCGATCTTTTTGAGACGATCCTTCTTTTCCTTCTGTGCGGCAGCAGCTCGTTCACGTTCTTCAGCCGCCTGCTGGCGAGCCATTTTCTGCTTGGTGCTCATCTTCTGATTCTTGGCCATATACTGTGATGCTCCTTGCCGATTGACGCAAATACGCTATGAACGCAGTTTTCCTCGGATTTCTATGACATGGGCGATGTTGCGCGCCACTTCGACGTCAACGTGCCATTGGTTCTTTTCGTACAGGATATCGCCGCCCACCATGGTCATCACGACATCACTGCCCGCCGAAGTGTTGACCACGGCGGCGGTGGGATCGTTGGTGGGGGTTTGATGGGAGCCCGAAATGTCGATGGCGGTGATGTCCGCCAGCTTGCCGATTTCAAGCGAGCCCACTTTGTCATCGATCTTCAAAGCGCGCGCTCCGCCGATCGTGGCCATTTCAAGCATGGAATCAGCCGAAAGGAAGCGGCCCACGTTGATGGCGCGCTGCAAGAGCATGGTGGTGCGCATCTCGATGAACATATCGGTGGAGTCGGCCGCAGCGGGCGAATCGGTGCCCAACCCAACGCGCATGCCGCTGAGCATGTAGTCGTTGAGCGGCGCCACACCCATGCCCAGCTGGGCGTTGCTGCGTGTGCAGATGGCAATGGACACATCGTTTTCCCGAAGCTTTTCGATGTCCGCCTCGTCCACGTGCACGCAATGGATGGCCATCACGTTGCCGGCGTTGAACGCGCCCCAATTGAGCGCGTAGTTGATGGGGGTGGCCCCGGTGGGAAGCCACGGCGGAATCTCGACGAAGCCGCGTTCTTCTCCCATGCTGTGCACCGACAACGGACTCGATCCGTGTTCGATGAAGTTGTATTCTTCCATGCTGCCCGCAAGGCTCATGGCCACGGGCATATCATCGCCGGCGAATTCGGATACCTGCTGGTAGATGCTGGGGTGGCAGGCATACAGCGCGCCCGGGGCGATGCCCACGGTAATGCGATCGTCATCCACCTCTTCGCGCCAGCGGCGAATATCGGCCTTGGCGGTCTTCATGGCGTAGTCGACGCGCCGGCGGTCCATGGCCGTTACTTCGCGATAGATGACGCCGCGCAGCCCAAGCCGCGCCACCGCATTGAGGGAAGCACCCGAAGCCGTGATGTCGGCCACCGTGGTGACGCCGGACGAAAGCGCTTCCAAGCCGCCGAGGATGGCGGAGTCGCACAAGTCGGACGACGACATGAGCGCCGCCTTTTCCTGTACGGCCAAAAGCCAGGTGGCGTACGGCACGTCGTGCACGATGCCGCGCATGACGGAATGTTCGAGCTGGGTGTGCACGTCGACGAAACCGGGCAACAGGGCGGCTTGGCCGAAGTCGTGCGTTTCTTCATCGGGATAGCGCAGGCGCATGATGTCCTGGGCACCCAAGTCGCGAATCTTGCCGTCGCGCACCAGCACCGCGCCCCGTTCGATGGGGTCGGAGGTTATCGGCAACACATATTCCGCGCACAGAAGCATGGTGTCCTCCCGAGTGATTACGTGGACGCAATCATACCATTCACTTGACGGCCAAATGGATGGCCGAAACGCCGAACGTACAATTCCTATACTCGACGTGCCTGAAACCGGCCCGTCGCAGCATATCGGCGAATTCCTCTTGCCGGGGAAACGCCTTGATGGAACGAGAAAGATAAACGAAATCGTCGCGATTTCCGCAGCAGGCCTGGCCCCAGGCGGGGATGCCCCACCGCAGGTATCCGTTGTAGAAAAACCGGATGAACGCATTGGGCGGCGTGCTGAATTCGAGGATGGCCGCCGAGCCGCCGGGCTTGAGCACCCGATATATCTCGGAAAGCGCAGCCGTGCGATCGGGCATGTTGCGGATGCCGTAGGCCATGGTAACCACATCGAACGATTCGTCGGGCAACGGCATATCCTGTCCGTCCATCACCATGGTTTCGATGGGAACCCCGCACGCATCGCCTTGCTCGATACGGCTCTGGGCCACCTCGAGCATTTCGGGCGTGTAGTCGGTGAGCAGGATGAACGTAGGCTTCTTGCACGCGCATGCGGTGAAAGCAACCTCGCCGGTTCCTCCGGCCACATCGAGCAAGCGGGTGTCGGCGGTGATGGGTGCGCAGTCGATCAGACGGCGCAGCCAGGCACGATCGCGCCCGAAGCTCGAAAGATGGTTGAACCGCTCGTAGCGCGTGGCGATTTCGCCGAAGATGGCCTTGACGCGTTCTTCCGAAACCGCGGCGGGTGCCGCAGTGCCGGTTGCCGTGTCTATGGTTGTGGGAGAAATCATGCCAGGTTCCTGCCTTCGTTGCTCGGAATCCGCATTATAGACGCGCCCGCCCGTGGAATCGGCGGGCACGTCGGTATTGCGCAGTATTTCCAACCTATAAGCCAGATGCCCGCACAATGCGTGCCTTCGGAAGGCGGCGGCAAAGCTCGACGACGTCGTGCGACGGACGTATGCGTCAGTAGGGTTGCTCCAGGTCGGCGTGTGCTTGGGCGTCGGAATCGAGGCCCGAGAACAGCCCGCGTTCAAAGCGTTCGAGCGCCACCAGCGCAATCATGGACGCATTGTCGGTGCAGGCGCTCAGCGGGGGCAGCGTCACCCGCACGCCGCGACTGGCGCACATGTTCTCGTAGGCTTCGCGCAAAGCGGGGTTGGCCGCCACGCCACCGCCCAAACAGAATTCCTTGGCACCGGTTTGCTGGAGCGCCGTGGCCGCTTTGGCCACCTGGACGTCGATGACCGCTGCCTGGAAACTGGCGGCGATGTCGGGCAGATCGAGCTCGCGTCCGGCACGGCGTTCGCGGTCGATGTAGGTGATGACGGCGGTCTTGAGCCCCGAAAGCGAAAAACGCAGGTCGCCCGAATGCATCATGGCGCGGGGAAACTCGATGGCCGCAGGATTGCCCTGCGCTGCCAGCTTGCTGATGACGGGACCGCCCGGATACCCCAGCCCCAAGGCCTTGGCCACCTTGTCGAACGCCTCGCCCACCGCATCGTCGAGCGTGGATCCCAGCACGCGGTAGTCACCCCATGCGCGCACATGCACCAGCATGGTATGCCCGCCGCTCACCAAGGAAACCACCAGCGGCGGCTCGATGTCGGGACGGGCGATCTTGTTGGCGTACAGATGGCCTTCCATGTGATTGACGCGGATGAAGGGAATATCCGCACCCCAAGCAGCGCCCTTGGCGAAGGCGACGCCCACCACCAATGCGCCCACCAGGCCCGGAGCATAGGTTACCGCCACGGCATCCAAGTCGCGCCAGCGAATGCCGTCAGCGCCGATGGCCGCCGCAGCCTGTTCCCGGCATACCTGGGTAACGCCGCAAATGGCCTCGACGTGTTTGCGGCTGGCGATTTCGGGGACCACCCCGCCAAAGCGGGAATGGAAGTCGATCTGACTGGCCACCACGCTCGATTGCAGCGTTCCCGTGCCATCGATGATGGCGGCCGCGGTCTCGTCGCAGCTCGATTCTATGGCCAAGATAAGGGGGCGATGCGCGGCGGAAGGACCATTGGTGCGTTCGTCCGTTGATCCCGCTTCGGCTTCGGTCGGATTTTCCGCCTGCACCTGCAAGCGCATGCCGGCCACATCTCCCGTTGCCGCCGGCAGCGGACCGGTCATGATGCGGGCGTCTTCCCCGTCTTGATAGTAATGCGGCCGCGCACCCTGATCGCGCAGGCCGAGATTCTGGTAGAAAGCGATGGCGCCGGCATTGCCCGCCCGCACCTCGAGCGTCGCTTCGCGCGCTCCCAACGACCGGGCGTCTTCGGACATGCGCGCCAGCAGTTCGCGCGCAATGCCTCGACGGCGAAACGACGGATCGACGCCCACCTTCAGAATCTGCACCTGGCCGTCGACGATCCACCCGCCGGCATAACCTGCCAGCTGCAGAGCCCCCTCTTGATCGATCTCATACGCCGCCCACCAGGTACGATCGGTGCGGGGAAGCTCGTCGGCCACCAAAGCGGCATTCCAAGCGTCCGCTCCCATGACCGCTTGCTCCATCTGCGCCACGGCTTCGACATGCGCGGCATCGAGCGGGCGGTACACGATGCCCGCATCGCGACCATGCCACTGCACGCCGCTGCGCAGGTCTTTGGGGTCGGCGGCGGCCAATCGCAGGCGCTCGTTTTCTTCGGCATCGGAAAGACGCGTGTACACCGGCAAAAGCAGCGCCGGGTCATGGCGAATCGCATCGAAGGGATCGATGATGTCGCGGCGCCACTGGTCTTGCACGGCCAACAACAGCCCGCTGCCCGATACCGGCCATAACGCCTTGTCGACCAAGGGGCGTCCGGCGAACAGCTCGGCGTACTTGGCCAAAGCGTCGCCTGCCAGCAGAAGATCGGGGTCGGAATCGGCGGCCACCTGGTCGGCAGCGGCCTGGGCTTTCATAACCCGGTCATCGTTGCGGCGCACGGGACCTTCTTCGGCTATGCCGTAAGCCACCGGATAGACTTCCTTGCGCATGGCATCGGCCATCACCAGCACCGCACCGCGCACGCCGGAATGCCAGAGGCCCCAGGCAACCGCGTCGAGCGTGGATACGCCCACCAGCGAAACCTCGAGCGCACTGGCGATGCCCTTGGCGGTGGCCATGCAGATGCGCACGCCCGTGAAGCTGCCCGGCCCGCGGCCGCACGCCACGCAGGCGATGCGGGAGCGATCGATGCCCTCGCTGGCAAGCAAGTCATCGAGCAACGGCAGCAATTGGGTGTTGGAAGCGCGATGGGCCGCGACGTTGCGCTCGGCAACCAGTTCAACCGAGCGTTCTTGCGCGTCCAAACGCCCCACGCCCAGCGCCACCACTTCGTTGGAGGTGTCGAGGGCGATGACGATATCGGCAGCGGACCTGCTAGAAGAATCTGTCATTGACCTGCCGATTCATCCGATATGGAAAGGTGCGAGCGAGCATCGCCCGCCCAACTGTCAAGAAGGCTCTGGGGGCGTTGCCCGCAGGCTTCGACGGTGAAAAGACGTGCCTGGTCTTCTTCGCCCAAGCGCACCGTGATCTCAAGGTAATCTGCAGGCATTTGGTCAGGAAACTTGTCGCCCCATTCGATAAGGCTCACCCCCGACCCTTCCACGGCATCCCAAAACCCGATGTCCTCGAGTTCTTCGGGCTCGTCCAAACGGTAAAGGTCGAAATGGTTCAATTCCAGATCGGCACCCTGATGCGTGAGCAAGATGTTGAACGTAGGGCTGGTGACTTCGTCGACCACGCCCAACGCCGAAGCGAGCCCCTGGGCAAACTGAGTCTTGCCCGCGCCCAAATCGCCCGTAAGCAAAACAACATCGCCCGCGCTCAAATAAGGAGCCAGCGAAGCCGCAAACCGCTTGGTATCGGAAACACCCTCGGTGCGGCAAGAATATGTGATCCCATCGCCCATAGTGCGCTATTGTAACGCACCCACCCCACCCGCAAGCGGCAAGCAAGCCATCCCTACGCCGCCCCCACCCGCCCGCAAGCGGCAAGCGAAGCGAAGCCGCCCTATGCGACCCTCGCCCGCCCGCAAGCGGCAAGCGAAGCGAAGCCGCCCTATGCGACCCTCGCCCGAGCGCACGCGGCGAGCGAAGCGAAGCCGCCCCCGCCCCGCCGCCGCTGCGGACGGTCGCGACGCTCTGAGGCGAGTGCAGAGGTGGTGA
>JAXGTO010000014.1:0-54880 GCA_040774885.1 Eggerthellaceae bacterium
CGGGCGGCCCACCCCCCCCACTACAACCCAACACCCCCCGCCCCGGGGGCCCCGCCGCTTCATTCATCCATGTGGGAGCTGTCGAATCAGAAATCCACTTCGTCTGCCGCCACATCGGCACCTACCCAGCCATCAGGCAACTCCGCTGCCGCATCGCTGTGGCATTCCGAGCAACTGATGGTGGAAGCGCGATGCGCTTTATGGCAATCACTGCATTCCAGCTGACCATGCTGCGACTGATCGTGCGGGTTGCGCGCCATGTACGCCGTGGATTGCACCAGGTCATCGCGTGTGTAAATACCCAATCCGTCATGGCAGCCGCTCTTCAGGCAGAAGCTGTCGGGGTCATCGTTGCCCACCGCGCTGGTAAGATCTTCCAGGCTGCGCTCATCAAGCGGGTAGTAATAATTGCCAGAAACCCAATTGACCCCCTCGCTCACCTGCTGGCCCATGTTGGCCTCATGGCATTCCAGGCACGTGACGCCCGCATCCTTGTGTCCCACCACCATCATGGCGCTGGCGTTGGAAACCTCTACACCGTAGGCATCCGTCGCCGGCTGCCCCGCCGTGGCCTCATACGTCTCCAAATAACCGTCCATCGGCGTATGGCAGATGGCCCCGCAAAAGCTAGGCTGCTCATGCCAAGTCCAACCGCCAACGCCGGCAACCACTAAAACCACGGCCACGATACCGACGACAACGGGCCACTTCTTCTTCTCCTGTTTAGCAGCAGGCTGCTCCGCGATGCGTTCCTTCGATTCTTTCATGTCGATCAGATCCTCCCTTCGCGCCTGCATCAGTTATCGGATAGGGCGTGACGGGCCGAAATGCGCCCAAAGGCCATCGCTTCGCCCACGTTGCCGTCGCCTTGATACAGATATCCCCAAACCGATCCGAATTCACCGGCAGAATACAGGCCGGGAATAGGGTCCCCCGCCGTATCGAGAACCTCGCCATTCGCAGAGCGCTTGGGGCCTCCGTCGGTGTTCAGCATGGCGGGATTGCAACGCTGGGCATAAAACGGAGCCGTGCGAATGGGTGTCAGCGTATCAGACGGGCGGTAGAAGGCCAGGTCTTCCCCGCCGTCGCAAAATCCGTTCCACGTCTCGATGGTCTTGGCCAGCTGGTCGGCGGGAACGCCGGTCTTCGCAGCCAGTTCCTCGATGGTGTCGGCGCTGTACAACCAGCCATCCTCAACAGGGTTCTGGGTATTGGCGGTCTTGAAGTCGAATGCGCTTTCATAGGAATCCTGGTCGAAGATGAACCAGCCGATGGACGGCATGGGAAGATGCCCCCACTCTCCACCGAACTGCATGACGCCATGACGGCTGCCCACATGCAGCGACAGATCGTCCGAAATCGCGTCATCTGCCAAGTCGAGTGACTTATGGCCATTCCAATCCATGTAAAAGCGGCGTCCGTTCTTGCCAACCGTTATGCCCTTGTTCTTGAATTTATGGCTGGTGAGCGCTCCGTTTGAAAACGACGTGTTGTCCAGATTTCGGCCGGCCATCCAGAACCCGGCGGCATTGTGCATATGCCAGAAATCAGCGCCGAACCGTGCGGCGATCTTGTGGCCGTCACCGGTGTTGCCCTTCCCCGCAAACGAAATGGCGGTACCTACGCCGCAAAAGCCTTCCAGGAACTCCTCATTGTGCTCGTATCCGCCGCAGCACATGATGACACCCTTGGTGGCTTTGATGTTCTTGCCGTCAGCCACCACGCCCACAATACGTCCGCTGCTGTCTTGCAGAAGATCTTCGAGCGGCGCCTTCATGCGCATCTCGACAGATCCAGAGCATTCGTCAGCGCAGATATGGTTCAAGAAATTGAACACATGATTGAACGGAGCTTCCGCGTTGTCGTTGAAGCTGTATTCGGCACTCGCCCAGCTGGCGAATTCGCGGTACTCGGATTTGGTTCGATCAGCGTACACTCCGCGCGTAGTGTCAAGCATATCCATCGTGGCGCCAAGATCGAGCACCCACTGCAGGTTCTCATCGATGCCAGTGGCAAATGCCTCGAGGACATCATCGGGAATAGAAGGACCGCTGGCCGTTTTGGCCATGTCCTTGAGGTATTGCACGGGATACTCGTTTTGATCGTCCCGACCCAAGAAGTCACCAGCGCAAACCGGCGAGCAACCATTGGCCTTTGCTTCCTTTTCAATCAGCAAGCATTTGGCGCCGTTGCCCTCGCGCGCCACGGTGATGGCCGAAGCCAATCCCGCGATGCCGCCGCCTACCACCACGACATCGAATTCATCATCGAAGCTGACACCATCCGCATTGCCGGCACCCGATGACACAGAGCTCGAGCCCTCGCGACTCTTGGGGGCGCACCCCGTCAAAATGCCACCGACGGCAAGACCTGCCGACCCCAGAGCCGCCTTCGCGATGAACCCACGACGCGACATTCCTTGCGAACTTCCCATGGTCCCTCTCCTTTTCAACGATTGACGCGCTTACATTGATAGAAAGGTAACGCCGAGCAGGCAAAGCGCCGTCACCCTTAGAGGACACAACGCCTGAATAATGTCCCCCTTTTTGGGTAGACCCTGTAAAACACCAGATGGAGAAAGTGATTATGGTTCGAAGTGGTCGATATAGGCAATGAGCGCTTGCTTGCCCGAAACGCCCACTTTGCCATAAATGCGCCTGAGGTAGGTCTTTACGGTTTCGCGGGAAATGAACAGTTTCTTGCCGATGTTCTCCATGCTGTAGCCATGAATGGTCTCTGCAAGCACTGCGCTTTCTCTCTCGCTCAATTCATAGTGATCGCAAAATGCCGCAAGGCGTCCAGCGAAAGCGTCGACGTTGTCATCGTGGCCATCGGAATCCGCAGTCGAGTCCGGCACAGCCTGAACCGCTGCAGCGGTTTGCCAACGCTTTGATATGACGAAGAACAAAAGGCCGAACAGCGCCATCACCCATAATGAGATAAGACAGATGGATGACATGAACGAGAAGTCGATGGCATTGGAAGCATAGAGCTGCGAGGCTATGAGGCGCGCGGCGGCCGTTGATAGTTCGAACAACCCGTAGAAGATGCCGAAATAGAGATAGGTGCGCCGCACGTCTTCGAAACTTTTGCGCGCCAGCAGCACCCAGAACAACACCTGATAAATGGTGTAGCCGCATTTTATGAAGAGCCCCGAATACGCAGCCCCTTGCGCCCAGAGGAACGGCAAGACCAAACAACCGGTGGCGTATAGGGGGAACGACAGATAGAGAATCTCATCGAAATCGAAGCGAGAGCCGCGGTAGACACCGTAGACCACCAGCAGCACCAGCAGACCGATGGCTGCGAATTCATTTGTAGCGTCATAGAGGCCGGAATTGGTGTTCTGCGTGGAACTGATTTGGGCCAATAAGCCGAAAAAGAAAGGGAACAACGTAGTAGCAGCACCAATGAGCATCCATTCCTGACTGTTCGAAAGGAAGTGGAAAAGCCGTTCGCGTTCGGGACGAATGACCATGCCCTGCTGCATCTGATGTTCGTCTGCCGAAGCTCCACGACGCTGCTTATCCCATATGCACCACGCAAGAATGGCTATGCCCGCGATCTTGCCCAATGGACGCAGCATCACGATTACTTCGGAAGGCCAATACAGCGTAAGGCAGTACAGCACCTCATTGATGAGATAGGCCACAGGAATGGCAACTGCGCTGAACTTGGGCCGATACGTGGAAAGCAAATGAGCGTACAAAAGGATGATGCAAGCTTCGCCCAGTCCCGTGAATATCCCAGAACAAAGGCCGAGCGCGAAATACTCAGAGGAATCGGGCGGTACAACGGCCATCCCGACATAAGCGGCAATATGCACCCCCGTGAAAACAATACCGAGCACCAAAAGGTTTTTGACTGAGGGGATGTGATTGCGAAAGATGTAGGCGATAGCCACGCATCCAGCCACCTTGACGAAACGAGCCAGATAAAGCGTGTAGTCGGGAACCAGAGAGGCCTCGTTGCGTGCCGTCCATACCGCCGACAGGAACAAGGCGAACCCGATGGTCGCCAAAGCAAGCGGCGGCCATGCCGATTTTGCTTTGCCAGAGGCCCTGCTCTCCGTCATCGATTCCCCCTTCTTCCGTCGGCCATTGTAGCGTACTTATCGGACGAGAAACGAAGAAGCGCCGGACCCGCGGGCCCGGCGCTTCTCGTACTTCTATTCGATTGTAGGCTGCACCCTAGATCAAGGGCTGCGCCGCTTCGCCTTCGGCCAGAACGGCAACCGGCTCTTCTTCGGCATCTTCTTCGATGAAGGGATCGAATAGCGATTCGCCGTTTTGGGAAAGCTCGACGGTGCCGGTGAGCACGTCGACGTACTGGTAGGACTGACGAGCCTTGCGACCGCGCTTGCGGTCGACGTCCATGATGAACAGCTGCGGATGCACCTGCACGAGCACGCCCTCGGATTCAACGATTTTGGAGCGTCCCATGTTGGCGCGGACCGACAGACGCTGCCCGACGAAATCATCCAGCGTGGAATGGATGGAATCGACGATTTGTGCCTGTTTTGCTAGATCCATGTCAAAGTTCTTCTTTCTTGATATCGGTACAGAAATAACGTCGCCAAGTTTACCATGCGCGTCAATGAATGCAATATGCAGCAAGGCGGCGCCGATAATCTTTGCAATGCGCACACATTTTTGGCGGCCTCCACCTGCGATGGTACGACCTCCAAAGCGATTCGCTCCTACCTGTCCCCCGATACCGCGATGCCCGCCAACCAGGTGACGGGCATCTCGGCAAAACTAGGAGGGCGGAAGAATCAATCGACCGAATACGAAGACATGTAGTCCTCGGATTCAGTGGCCGTGATCCAACCATCGGGCAGTTCACCCGCGGAATCGGTATGGCATTCCGAGCAGCTGATGGTGGAAGCGCGATGCGCCTTGTGGCAATCGCTGCATTCCAGCTCGCCGTGTTGCGACTGATCGTGCGGGTTGCGCGTCATGTACGACGTGGATTTCACCAGGTCGTCGCGAGTGGAGATTCCCAGGCTGTCATGGCAGCCGCTCTTCAAGCAGAAGCTGTCGGAATCGTTGTTGCCAACGGCGCTGGTAAGATCGCTCAGGCTGCGCTCATCGAGCGGCACGTAATAGTTGCCCGAGATCCAAGTGACGCCTTCGCTCACTTGCTGGCCTATGTTGGACTCATGGCAATCGAGGCAGGTGAGGCCAGCCGACTTGTGGGTGACGGCGAGCATGGCATTGGAGTTGCTCACTTCGTTGCCATAGGCATCGGTGGCTTCGGAGTTGGGCTGCGAATCATAGGATTCCAGATATCCGGCCATCGGATAATGGCAGACGGTGCCGCAGAAACTCGGCTGCTCATGCCAAATCCAGCCGCCGATACCGGCTACCACCAGCACCACGGCCACGATTCCCACGACCATGGGCCACTTCTTCTTCGTTTTCTTGGACGAAGGTGCGGCGGCAGAAGGTTGCGCCGCTTCCGTCTCCTTCTTCGTTTCTTCACTCATAATGCATCGTCCTCCCTTAGCCTACGCGCGCTTGGCAGCGTTGGCGCCGGCGACCTTGCCGTACATCATGCACATGCCCGAGCTCAAGCCCTTCATCGAAATGGGGTACTGCACATTGAAGCGCCCGCCCTGGGGAGCGCCGCAGACGTACAGACCGGGGATGATCTTGCGGTCGGTGTTGTACACGTGGCACTCGTTGTCGGAATCGAATCCGCCCAGATTGGCCAGGCTCAAAGCGCAGCCGCACTCGGCAGCGTAGAAGGGACCGTTTTCAAGGGCGAACAGACGCTGAGAGCTCTTGCCGAAGTCGGTGTCGTCACCGGCTTTGCACAGCGTGTTGTAGTGCTCGATGGAAGCCTTCGCGGTGGCGACATCGATGCCGTCGAGCTTGCTCAGCAAAGCGTCGATGGTGTCAGCCTTGAAGCAACGGCCATCGGAGACGGCGCTGTCGATATCGGCCTGGGTGCGCACGTTGATCTTGAGACCCGAAGCCGTGTAATCGGGCAGAGCTTCTTCGCGATAGATGCATGCCACGCCGTGGGCAGCCGGGAAGTACTGCAGCTGCTCGGGCCAAGAAGCGTCGAAGAACTGGTAGGCCTTGCGCTCAGGCTGGAGCTCCACCTGGTTCTCGAGTTGCTGGCCGGGGATGTCCTCGTTCATGAAACGCTCACCGCGCAGATTGAGCCACAGATAACCGTTGTTGCCGATGACGCCGCGGCCGTCGGCTCCGGCACCGCCGCCCATGTGGTGGATCATCGGGGCATGCCACTGCTCGATGGCAGCACCGGCCCAAACGCCCATCTTATGGCCGTCGCCCACATTGGTGTAATTGCCGCTGGAATCCATATCCAGGCTGAGGATCTTGATGCCGTTTTCGACGCAAGCCGGCGCGAAGTACTTCATCATGTCTTCATTGGCCAGGTAGTCGCCCGTGGCGATGACCACGCTCTTGGCATTGATCTTGATGTACTTGTCAGACCCGCTGGCCTGCGCGTAGATGCCTGCGATGCCGCCGTCGTCATCGGTGATCAGCTCGACGCCCTTGGTGTTGTAGCGGATGTCCGCGCCAGCGTCTTCGGCAACCTTGAGGTTTTCCGCCATGGCGGTGGCCAGGCTGCTGAAGCCGATCGACGTCGGATAGCAGGGCATAGCCTCTTTGGTGTAGTCATACGATGCCAACATGGGCACGAAATACGGATACAGGTAATTGGAGCGGCTGGCTTCGGGGATCTCCTCGTACGATTCCTTGGCGATGTAGAGATCGCTGCACGGCTCGATGAACCAATCGAGCGCTGCGCCAGATTCATCGTAGTAGCGGTTGATGATGCCGAAGTTGCTGTGGTGGCTGCCTTCTTCCATGTGCATGTTGACGACGGTGTTCTTGTCCAAGAAGCCGTCACCGCGATCCCACGTGGCCTGCGTCTTGCCGCCCAGGATGGCCATGTCGCTTGCCACGCTGTTCAACTTTGCGGAAGCCTCCAGGCATACCAGCTTCGCGCCGGATTCGGCCGCCGAACGTGCCGCAGGAACGCCCGAGCATCCCAAACCGACGACCACGACGTCGGCATCGACCGTTTCTTCGACCTGAGAATCAGAAATGGAAGGGGCATCGCCCAGCCAGGGCATGGTTCCCGTTCCGTCGAAGCCCACCGTGCTTTCGCCGGAAGCCGACGAACTCGAAGAGCTGCTTGACCCGCTCGCTTTGGGATTGACCGTCGGTGCGCATCCGGCCAAACCGGCCGCTGCCCCTGCGGCGATAATGCCCGCTCCGCCCAAAAACGCACGGCGCGACAGTCCCTTCCTCGTTTCCTCACTCATGGATGAACCCCTTTCTATCCAGCCTTTCAACGGGATGCATGCCTCCATGCTGCACGTCCCGCCGCGTGGCGCCCTCCAGACTGCCACATGCTGATTACGATGTATCATGTCGTTTACACGGGTGATTTGCATCGACCAAAAGGGTCTATCCCGAGTAAACTGATGCTAAACCGGCAGGGATATTATTCTCTTATAGCTATAATACCACCGGCCGAAACGAGGGAGGACGGCGATGCGAAACGCACCGCGAATGAGAGCGCGGGGAACACAGGTGCTCGGACTGTGCTTTTACTGGGCATGGGTGTACCTTTCGTTCAACACCACCACTTCGATGAATTGGGATATCGGGGGCAGCCATGCCTTGCTATGGGTGCACCTGACATCGACGTTCGTCGGCGCTGCCTCGTATTTGGCAGTCATCTTGTTTTCGCGCCGTGGTGCCCAGCTGCTCAAATCGCGTGCGGTGCTCTACGCTGCAGGAATCATCATGGCAGCAGGATCGGCGCTTTCTTCGACCTCCCAAATACTCGGGAACACGGGACTGGCCGTGGCCGGCGGAGCGCTCACGGGAATCTCGTCGTGCTGGGTGCTGCTGAAATGGGGTGCGCTCTATGGCGAATTCTCCGCACGCACCATCGTCATATCGACCGCTTGCTCGTTTTTCGCAGCCGGCCTCATCTATTACGGCGTGAGCTTCTTTTCCTTCGAAATCCGCAGCATCGTGGTGACGGTGCTTCCGCTTTGCGCAGTGTTCTTGTTCCCCGACCCAGGCAAAATGCTCAAATACTGGGGCGAAGAGGGAACGACGCGAACCGATGCCGACACCGTGAATGCCACCGACAGCGTAGATTCGAAGCAATCGGGCAGTCGGACCATCTTCCCCATCTCCAAGCTCCCCTGGCGCATCGGAGTGGGACTTTTCATAATCATGTTCGTTTACGGCGGCGTGCGGGTGCTGCTGGGAACGCTCGACACCACGGCCACCGATCAGTCGGGGCTCACCATCCTGACCGTCTCCATCGTTTGCATCATCGTGGCTATTTGGGGGCTGCTCTTCCAAGGGAATTACGCCAGCTTGGGCACGGTTTACAAATTCGCTCTGCCGCTGCTGGCCACCACGCTGCTGATGATCATCATCTTCGGCCAAACCTATGCGCCCAGCCTTTCTCTGTTCGCCACTGCCTGCAACGTGACCATCGAGATTCTCAGCTGGATTTTGCTGGCAGACTTGGCTCGCACGGGCAAAACGCCGGCATTCCTCACCTTCGCCGTGGGGCGCATGGGCGTGCAAGCCGGCATGGCTTGCGGACAAGCCGTCGGATGGATGTTCTTCGATTGGATGCAAATATTCGCCATCGTATCGATATTTGCATTGATGCTGGTGATGGGCTTCATGTTCGAAGGAGACGACGGCGTGTTGGTGTTCGAAGCACCCACGGCCGATGAGCTCGATTCCCTGCCGGTAGATGCCGGAAGAAGCCTTGAGGACCATCTGAAGTCGATTGCCTCCGCGCATGAGCTCACTCCGCGCGAAACCGAGATTTTCGTACTGTGGGCCACCGGGCATGGATCGAAGTACATACAGGACCACTTCGTGATAAGCCCCGCCACCGTCAAAACGCACGTGCGCCACATCTACGAGAAGTGCGACGTTCATTCGCGCGCCGAGATCATCGCGCTGCTGGAGGACCGCCAACCTCGATAGCGACTGCAGGACCCGCATAGACCTGCTCAGCCGGCAAGCCCTTCCCAAGCGCATCCCAGGCGCTTGAATGCGTCGAGGTCGAGGGATTCACCACGGACCGACGGATCGATGCCGGCGACGCTGAACGCCTGAGGCAGCCGTTCTATCAGTTCGAGCCCATCGGCACGGCCGTTGAAAAACATCTTGCAGGAATTGGAAATGGTCTTGCGACGATTGGCGAAAGCGGCATCGGCCATAAAGGCGCTTGCCGAACGCTGAGCGGGCGTCAACGCATCAGCTTCCGTGCGATCGAGCCGCAATACCGCACTGTCGACGCGCGGCGGCGGATAGAAGTTGCCCGGAGACACCTTGAAACGGCCCATCGGTTCTGCGAATAAGCGCAGCTTGACCGTGTAAGCACCGTAATTCTTGGTACCCGGCTGCGCTGCCATGCGGTCGGCAACCTCGGATTGCACCATCACCGTGGCGCTGCGCAAGCTGTCGAAACGTTCGAAATAATCGAGCACCAACGTAGCAGCGACGGCGTAGGGAAGATTCGCTATGAACAAATCGGGCGAAAACGGCAGGTCGTCTTTCTGCAGCTGAAGCGCATCTTTTGAAATGAGCGTGAAGCGATCGGCCCAAGGAGCGCACGTTTCGGCCAGCACAGCAGGCAAATCGCGATCGCGTTCCACCGAAACCACGCGGGATGCCTTCTGCAGCAGCGCCGTGGTAAGCGTGCCGATGCCCGGCCCCACTTCCAAAACATCGTCTTCTGCCTGGACCCCTGACAACTCGCAGATATGACGAATGACGTTATCACTGATGAGGAAGTTCTGACCCAACGCCTTCTTGGTAGCCAGGCCATGCGCCTCAAGCACATCGCGTGTTGCCGTGGGACTGGCCAACGGAGAAAGCCGCTCGCCCATGCTAGCGCTCCGAAGCCTTCAACAAGGCCGCAGCCGCTTGCTTGGAGTCCAACCCCAAGCCGTCGACCACGTCTTGCAAAGCGAAGCCCGCAACGTTCAGCGCCGATTTGCAGCTGACCGTCAGCGGATCGAACCCCCACGGGTCACCGCCTTCGCGCATGACCAGCAAATGAGCCGGGCGCTTCGGCTTGCTGCGCGTGTCCTTCCAATAATGGGGCTGCAGGCGATCGAGCACGGCCTTGAACTGGCTGGGGGCTCCGGAAAAGAACACCGGGCATACCACATACAGCTCGGAACAGGAGTTGATCTCGAACATCACGTTGCCCATGTCATCGCGCATGAAGCATTGTCCCGTCTGACGGCATTGCTCGCAGCCGATGCAACCAGACATACGCAGGTCGCTTACGCGCAAAGCCGTGGTCTTCATGCCGTCGTCCCTTTTGGCAAAGGCCGCACGCAAAGCCAAAACGGTCTGATCGCATAGCCCACCGGAATGAGGACTGCCGCACAAAATCAAGCGTTTCTTTGCCATGGAGTAGGCTCCCTTTCCAAAAGCGAGGCGGCATTGGCACGCAGTTGAGCCAAGAACAGCCTTCGTTGCTCACCTGAAGCGACGCCGCGCACTTCCGCCAATTTTGCGGCGGTGAACAGCACGTGCGCCGGCTCACATTCAACGCCGCGCATGGGCGCAGGGGTCATGTACGGGCAATCGGTTTCGGTTAAAAGCCGGTTATCGGGAATCATGGGAACCGCCTGGCGCAGGGTGTCGAAACTGCCGAAGGTGACCGGGCCGCCGATGGCGATGAAGCAATCCTCTTCGAGCCATGGCTCCAAATCATCGGGCCCCAAGTTGAAGCAATGCAAAATAGTGCCCGCAACGGGGAATCCCTGCTCGCGCAAGATGGCCAATCCGTCGGGATGAGCTTCCCGCATGTGCAGGCTCAGCGGCAGACCCGTTTCGTGGGCCAATGCCACCTGGCGAGCGAATACTTCTCGCTGCACATCGCGCGGAGAAAAATCATAGTGGTAGTCGAGCCCGACCTCGCCCAGCACCGCAGTGCGGGAATCAGTCAGAAGGCTTCGCAAATCGGCTTCGATGGCAGGGCTCCACTTCTTGGAATCATGCGGATGCACGCCTGCGGCCAAACGGACGGCGGGAACCTGCGCATCGATGCCGGCGGCTTCCAGCATTGCAGCGGCATCGGCGCACCACATCGGAGTATCGCGATAGGTTTCACGTGCGGCATCCGAAGCTTCCGTCATGCTGCAGATGAGTCCTACCCCCAACGCACCGGCGCGGGCCAGAGCATACGCGGGGTCTTCGAGCATGTCGATGTGGGCGTGCGTGTCGGCAACCGAACCTTCGAGTACCGGGGCATCGACAGGCTTGGCTTCGCCGTTTTTCTTGGGTTTCTTGTAGAACCGCAGGTCCATGCTATCCCAGGTCGATATCGACGGCATCCACGTCCAGGCGTGGGAAAAGAGGATCGCCCTTTTCGACCGCATTGCCCACGGGCAGACCGCCCCACGCCGCCGCCGATCGAATATCATCGATAGCGGTGATATCGCCCAAGCTCAGGCGACGGAATGCCTCGGCAGACGTTTGAGGCATGAAAGGAGCCAGATACAACGCGATGATGCGGCAGGCCTCCAGCGCGTTGTAGATGACCGCGCACAGCTGGTCATGCGTCTCTTCGCTTTTTGCCAAATTCCATGGCGCGGAATCTTCCACATAGTGGTTGGCAGCTCCGGCCAGTTCTTGCACGGCCGCCACCGCCCCGGTGAAGTCGACCTGCTCCATGCAGGCGTCGTAGGTTTCGAAGAGCCCGTCGGCGATGGCGCGCAGCGGGTTGTCTTCGGCGCCGGCGGGCGGCTGAGGCACCGCGCCGTCGAAGTACTTGCCGCACATGTTGAACACGCGGCTGACCAAATTTCCCCAGGTGTTTGCCAAATCGGCGTTGTACACCTGCACCATGCGCTCCATGCTGATGGAGCCATCGCTTCCGAACTGGACGTCGCTCATGAAGTAGTAGCGGTACGCATCCACACCGAAGATCTTGATCAAGTCGGCGGGCATGACGCCGTTGCCCTTGCTCTTGGACATCTTTTCGCCCTTGGTAAGCAAGAAGCCGTGCCCGAACACGGTATGGGTAATGGGCAGCCCGGCGGCCATGAGCATGGCCGGCCAGATGACGCAGTGAAAGCGGATGATGTCTTTGCCCACGAAATGGTATTGCATGGGCCAGCGGTGCTCGAATTCGCCTGCACGATCGGGGTCGGCATAACCGATGCCCGTCAGATAGCACAGAAGCGCATCGGCCCACACGTAGGCCACGTGCCCGGTGTCGAACGGCAGCGGCACGCCCCAATCGAAGGTGGAGCGGCTGATGGAAAGGTCCTTGAGTCCGCGGCTCACGAAGCTCACCACTTCGTTGCGACGCGTTTCGGGACGAATGAAATCAGGGTTCTCATCATAGAAGGCAAGCAGCTTGTCCTGGAAATCCGACAGCTTGAAAAACCAGTTCTCTTCCCCGCCGGCCTTCTGAACCGGACGCTTGCAATCCGGGCATACGAACACGCCGTCATCGTTTTTCTCAAGGTCGCTTTCGGCGTAGTAGGTCTCTTCATGCACGCAGTACCAGCCCTCGTAGCTGCCCTTGTACAGAAAGCCCTTGTCGAAGAGGTCTTGCCAGAATTTCTGAACGGTGCGCGTATGGCGCGGTTCGGTGGATCGCACGAAGTCGGTGTAGGTGATGCCCAGCTGTTCCCACGCATCGCGAAATGCCGGCTCCATGGAATCGCACCAAGCCTGGGGCGTCATGCCCTTGGCGACGGCGGTGTCGGCCACTTTCTGGCCGTGCTCGTCCATGCCGGTTACGAAGGCTACATCGCAGCCGTTCATGCGCTGGTAGCGCGCAACGGTATCAGCCGCCACCGTGGTGTATGCGGTGCCCAGATGAGGTGCGGCATTGACGTAGTAGATGGGCGTGGTGAAAGAATAGCTGGGTTTGGACATATGGGTTCTCGCTTTCCGGCAGCGCAGCGGATGATGCCGCAGTGCCGTTAGGGGTATCAGACGCCCTGTTGCTCATCGAAGGCGCAACTGCATATTGTAGCAGGAACGGCCCCGCATCCGTGAGGAAGATGCGGGGCCTGGGAGGGGGGGTACGGCGCTGTTGGGAAGGACTCAGCCTTGAGAAGAAATCGCCGAGTCTTGGAATGAGAAGCCGACATCGCGTTCATCAAGCACATCTCCCCATCCATCGGGGGTGCCCAAATCATGGCAGCTGTTGCAGTAGAGAGTAGAGGTGCCATGCATGCTATGGCAGTCGCCGCATTCCAACGTGCCGTTATGTGATTCGTGCGGGTTGTAGCCGACGTTGCCGTTGTAATCCGCTGTAGCGGCAACGATATCGTCCTTGTTATGGCACTGCAGGCAAAAGTCGGTAGTGGCAATATGGACGCTGTCGTCGACGATATATCCGTTTTCATCGGTGGTGTAGCCGCCCGAGACCCAAGCGGTGGCTTCGCCCACTTGTTCGTCTATCTTTGCCTCGTGACATTGCAGGCAGGTGAGCCCACTGTCGGCATGGGCCGTCACCAAACACGTGCTGTCGCCCGAATAGTAGCTCTCTACATATGTATCCATCGGGTCATGGCAAATGGCATTACAGAAGCTGGGCTGATCATGCCAGATCATGCCTCCGATGCCGGCAACAACAGCTACCACGGCTATCACTCCCACCACGATGGGCCAACGCTTGCGTTTCTTCTTGGCAGCGGGAACAGTGGTTTGCGACTCCGTCTCGTTGTCCGCAACAACCTGATCCGTTGTTTCGGGGGCGCCTTCGTTCTTGTTTTCCATGATCTAACTCCTTTCTTTATAGAATTACAGCCCGGCCTGGGAACGCGCATCCTTCACGGCATTGATGATGCCGTAGCTGGTTCGCGTGGCGCCCGACACGGTGTCCACATCCACGCTCTGGCTTTCCAAGATCTTTTGCGGAATCTGGCTGATGGCTTTGGTGCAGATATCGGGCGTATCGGTATAACAGAGCACTTCGATGTCGCTCATCTTCGAGCCATCCATCGTCAAGCGGATATCGATTTGGCTGATTCCGTAGCCGGAACCCAGATACTGGTTGGCACCGGCCGTGAATTCCGTGAGTTGATCGGTATTCACGTACGTCTTGGGCTGTTTGACCGTGGTGAAGGTGAGGGGCGAGGCCGTGCTCTCGGCTCCAAGCAAAGTGCGGATGGCATCCTGGCCCGTGATGATGCACTCGGCAATATTTCCGGCGCCTTGGTATAAAGCCGAATAAAATGATCCAAGTTCACCGGCCGAATACAGGTTGGGGATGGGATTGCGATCGACGTCGAGAACCTGGCACTGCAGATCGCGCGCGGGACCGCCCTGCGTGTTGATAAGAGCCGGAGTGATAGGCATGGCGTAATACGGGCCATCGCCGATGGCATGCAGGTATTGCGCAGGACGCCCCAAAGGATCGCTGCCCGCAGCGCATGCCGCATTGTATTCATCGACACCGCCTTGAAGCCCATCTGCGGAAAGACCGATCTTGCCAGCCAATTCGGCCAGCGTATCGCCCTTGATGACCCAGCCCTTCTCGATTTCGTCCACCATACCGGGGCTCCACGTGCGGTAGAGCGGCTTGACCAGGCGGCTGGCCTCATCGAGTATCACGTAGGCTGGAAGGCTGGTTGGCACACGGATGTAGAGCCCATGGAACTTGACATGTCCATGCTTGAGATTGGTGGTCTCGGCCACAAACCTCGTGCCGTCGGCACCCACGATGATCGCGCCCAGGTCCTTCAGCGTGGAATAAGACAGCGTACCCATGATCTGACGGAACGGAATGTGGGTTTCAGGATTCTGGAACTCGAAGAACGGGCCCGACGTAGCGCTCATATGCCACAGGTCGGCACCGACCTTCTGCGCCATCTTGATACCGTCGCCGGTATTGAACTGAGAACCCAGCGGAATGCAGTACGGCAACTGGATGAAATCCTCGATCATCTCATTGTTGTTCTCGAATCCGCCACAGGCCAGCACGATGCCCTTGGTGGCGCGGATATTGAGTTCCTTGTCGAACTTTTTGACCTTCACGCCCAAAATGGACTTGGACACCGGGTCCTGATGAAGTTCTTCGGCCGGGCAGCTGTTCCACACATCGATGGCGCCGCTTTTGCGCAGGTCTTCGATATTTCGGCGCATAACCGGCCAGAAGACACCCTGGAATTCCTTGTCGTTGTAGTTTTTGATGGCAACATCGGAATTGATGAATTCTGGGAATTCGGGGTCGACCTTCGGGTTATCGACGTAGCCACCATGAGCGGCAAACCACTCCGTGGTCTTGGTGTAACCATCGACCAAGTAATCGATGATGTCATCGGACATATTGTCCGTGTACAACCCGCGGACCTCTTTCATGTACGTGATCATCTTGTCGCGGTCGGCTATCTCCGTGCGCAAAAATCGTTGGCTGCAAAAACGGCTGTTGCCGCCTTCACATCCAGCAGGCGCTTTTTCAACCAACAGCGTCTTGAGATTGTTTTCCGCCGCAGTGATGGCGGCAGCGGCTCCAGCACCGCCGTAACCGATGATGACCACATCATATTCGCAGTTCCAGGCAATGGTGTCTGCGAATGTCTGCGCTCCCGACGAACAGCCCGTGAGCATGCTGGCTCCGCCCGTCACGGCACCTGCCGCACCAACGGTGGCGAGCCCCAAGGCCGCCGTCCGCATGAACGAACGTCTTGATACTGGTTCCATGATGTCCCCCTTCAAGGTGAAATCCTTATGGGAACAGCGTATGAAACCTATCGAAACACCACCTGACGCGCTTCTTACAATCCGTTAAGAAAGGGGATGGACACGGTGAAGCACGTTCCAGCGCCCAGCGTGCTTTCAACCTGAATGCTTCCCTGCATGCTCTGCACCAATGCCTGCACCACCATGAGACCCAATCCTGTCCCCTCTTCGCCTTTGGTGGTGTAGAAGGATTGGAACAACCGGCGACGCGTCTCATCGTCCATGCCGCAGCCGGTATCAGCCACCTTCAAAACGAATGCATCGCCCGCGATGTGCCACTCGATACGCAGTTCCCCGCCGTCATCACGCATGGCGTACAGGGCATTGGCGGCCAAATTGAGCAGAATCTGATTCATGGCGGCGGGGTCACCGTGCAACGGGCATGGATCGTCTGCAATGTCCGTTGCCATGCGAACCGACTGAGGACAGAGAGCGCCAATGGTCCTCATCGCATCTTGCACCGCCGACGTGGCATCGAAAGCAGTTTTCTCAGCTTGTTCAGGACGCTGGCGCACGTAAGCCAGCATCCGTTCCAAAAGATCGGTGCAACGCTTGGTCAAGTCTTCGATTTCCTGCGAAATCTGCTTGCGCTCATCCAAGGACAAATCATCTTGCAACATGCCTCCGTACACGGCGAGCGGTGTCATGAGATTCTTTAATTCGTGGGCCATCGTCGACGAGATGACGCCCATGGTCTGGAGTCTGTCCACCTGCTGCATCTGACGCTCTTGGAGCTTGAGCTGCTTGGTTTGCGCATGAAGCTGTTTTTGATAAGCAAGCTCGGTTTCAAGGTGCCGGGTGTTCTGGATGCTGCGCGCAATTCGCCAGCCTATCAGTGCAACTGCGGCTACCAGAACCGCACCGAGAACCGCGCAGAGCACCCACATGTTCTGCAGCGGTTGCATCATCTCGTCATAAGAGACCACCACGTTCACCACGAAGCCGTTGCCATCCACATTGAGCGGGGCGTAGGCAATGAACTTCTTCTGGGGCCCGGCTTCCATGTCATCCCACCAATACGATGTCACGATATCGCATCCGGAATCACCGGAATACTGATCGTCTATCAAATCGTTCCAGTCCCCTTCGGCATACACATCGCGCCGATCGGTCAGAGTATTGACCCCGACCTGGCTGGAAAGTGCATGCATGACGATGGTCCTGCTGGGATCTTTCACTGTGCAATACCCTTTTTCACCCACGCGCACCGAAGAGAGGATGTCCTCGTAGACCTGGTTGAGATCGATGGTTTCCACCACGTAGCCCACAGCCCCATCATCGAGGGATACCTGCTTGAACAAATACAGGGAATAGCCTTCGCCTTCCTTTTGCCAGAAACCGACGAAGGCATCTTCGTGTTGGGCAGCGCCATCCAAGAATTCGTGCTGTGCGGGCATATCGCGAAAATAGGAGCCGGCGCCCGTTATGCCCAAACCAAGCGTATCCAGGTCATCCCCGGCAACCAGTTGCAGAGACGTAACGGCGCTGTCCTGGTCGTCGCCCTCGGAAATAAGACGGCGGATGCAGTCCGTGGATGCTGAATCGGAGTTGGCAGCGCGCACCTGCTGCACAACATAGGGCGAAAATTGCGTATCGAGCTCCGCTAAGCGCTGGTTGAAATACTGACTAAGATTGCCCGATGCGGTTTCAGCCATCGTAGTGGTCTGCGACTCCTGTTCCGAAACCAGGGTATCGCGGTAGTACTGGTAAGCCGCAAACGTGCCCGCCGCAATGGCCAGAAACAGCGCCAAGAGCACGGCAAGCCATGCCCGATACCCCGTACCTGCTTTCTTCGAGACCATTTGAGCCGCCAATCATAGAACGAGCAAGACCTGCGCCGCGATGGTACCATGTCATCCAATACCGAACAAAGGGAGGAAACGTGGCCAAGGGACGCATTCTCATAGTCGACGACGACGTGCATATCCTCAAGGCCCTTGACTTGTTCCTCAAACACGAAGGCATGGAGGCCACCTGTTGCACAAATGGCGAGCAGGGCTTGGCCTATATCAGAAACGAAACCTACGATCTGGTCTTACTGGACCTTGATTTGCCCGACACCGACGGGCTGAACGTGCTGGAATCGATTCGAGCCGCACGCAACACCATACCCATCATGATAATCAGCGGACACGACGAGGAATACAATAAGCTGCTGGGGTTGGGCATGGGGGCCGATGATTACATCACCAAGCCGTTCAGCATGCCACTGCTGCTTTCCAAAATCAAAGCCCTCATACGCCGTGCGGGGACCTACGCCGAAACCGCTGATGCAAGTCTTTGCGGCGGACCGTTCCAGCTTAACCGAAGCACCTATCGGGTGACCAAAAACGGCCATGCAATCGACTTGACCGCACGCGAGTTGGCCCTATTCACCTTCTTTCTGGAGCACCCGAACCAGGTGTTTTCAAAAAGCCAGATCTACGAGGCGGTGTGGGATAGCGCCATCGTCGACGAGAACAGCGTAATGGTGTATATGAAACGCCTGAGGGACAAGTTGGAAGACGACCCTTCCAACCCGCAGTTTCTGCAGACCATGCGTGGGATAGGATATCGCTTCGCCATCGAGTGACCCCGACGCGCGCAGTTACGCCTGCGCAGCTTCCGCAACGGGCTGGTCTGCATCCTGCACTGGCTGCGCAAGCGTGATGGCGGTCTGGCGGACCTCGCCCAAAGCGCTGATGATGTCATTGAGGGAAGAAGGATCCTCTTCCAAGCCCAAATCGTACACTTCGTTGCTCAAGATGGCGATCAAGTAGTCACCGCTCTGCGAGCGGACGATGCCTCCTTCGGCAGTCACGTCTGCATATCCGCCGCCGTTATAGAAACGGCCGCCGCCAGAAGACCAACCGCCCCATCCCCAATCGGTGGAATCATTCCATCCGGCCTTTGCGATGACCGATCCTTCGCTTCCCAGGTTGGAGCGCAGCATCGATACCGAAGTGCGCCCGAGCAGGTCATCGAGCACCTGTGCGCCTTGGGTGTCTGTTTCTGTGTACTTCTCGATGGAGAGCCAGATGCGAGCCAAATCAGATGCCGATATCATCGGGTCGATGGCGCTATCCTGAACATCCTCGCTCACACCCTGCGCGCCCAACCATGAGGAAAAATCATCTACGCCATACGTGCCATACAGCGTCATGAATGCAGTGTTGTCGGAAGCTGTCAGGCAGTCTTCGAGCACTTGGCTCAGCGGATACTCCGTCTCACCGTCGTCGCCTTCGCTATCGCCCCAGCTGGTCTGACCTTCCTGCAAGACGTCATCGAGCTGCGCTTCACCGGTATCAACCAGCGTCTGCAACACGAATGTCGCATAAGCCGCCTTGATGGTGCTGGCAGCATAGTAGCTTTCGTCGGCATTGCTGCTTACCATGAGCCCGGTCTTGAAATCGAGCAGCACGTAGCCAACGCTGCAACCGTCGTCTTCGACGGCTTGGGTGGCCTGCTGCAACGTATCGAGATCGGATTCGCCCAAATGCCAAGCTCCTTGGGCCAGTGCGGGTTGCGCTTGCACGGTGACTTCCGACGACGCGGTATCGAATACGGAAGGATCATAGTCGGCCGTAGACCCCCAGGCGCTGAATGCTCCCGCATCAGAGGAATCCTGTGAGTTCACCAGCACATCGACTTGTTCGGGGACCGCTTCGACGGTGTCCGATTCGTTTTCGTTGGCGGATTTTTGCAAGACGAACGTCGAGAGGATGAAACCTACCGCAACTACCAAGACGGCAACGACCGCAACGGAAACGAAGTCGCGGCGGCGCAGCGATCTATTCCAAGAATCAGAATCCGACAGCGCATGCGAGGCCTTGGGAAATTCCGCATTGCCCGCTGAGCTCTCATGCTTGGGAGCGCGCACGTGCGATGGCGTTCTATCCGACCTGCTCACGGGGCAAAAATCACCTAGATGAGATTCATCTGGTCAAGGCAGGAATTGTACCAATGAGAGGCATTGGGCGGGCAGTACTTCTGGGCAGCAGAATATGTGATGTTCGAGCCATACCCGCTGGCCAACCCGGAAACGATGGTGTTGATGCCGTCTTCCCAAGAAGAGAACCCGCTGCCACCCCAGCCCCATGCATTGTACGAGGCGAAGCAATACGCGCCCTTGGTGCTTTCGACGCTCGAGATAGCAGGTGCCCAGCGCGGATCGACGCCGTAATTCCAAGCGGCTTCGGCATACGCGGTGCCGCAGCCCGCCATAGGCGATCCGGCAAGGTAGTTATCGATACGACCGGCCCATTCATTGACGAACGCGGTCTTGTCGGAAGACCAGTCAACGGAATCGGTGCTCGGGGTATCGGTGACGGGCTCGACGGCGGCAGAAGCCTCGTCGGCCGCAGCCTGCTGGGCAGCCTCATCGCCACCCTGCGCGGCAACCTGATCGGCAGCGGCCTGCGCCGCCTGCTCTTGTTCTTGCTGCTGGTTGGCAGAAGCGGCAGCTGCTTCGGATGCTGCTTGGGCAGCAGCTTTCTGCTGCGCTTCTTCACGTGCCGACTTGGCTTGGTCGAGCGCATCGGCGGCACGGTCGGCTTCCCGATCTGCCTGGTTTTTGGCATCGTCCAAACTGGCTTGGGTGGTTTCGAGCTCCGATTTCATATCGGAGAGTTTTTGCAATTCAGAGCTGTTGTGGTTCTGGATGGTATCCAGATACTCGATGCGCTGCAAGAAGTCGGAGATGCTTTCGCTTTCGAGCACCATGGAAACCAATCCGAAGCCCTCTTGCTGCATGACGTACATCGACTTGATGGCGTCGGCGCAGCGATCTTGCTGTTCAGGCATCTTTTGGTTGATCTCGTCGATGCGCGCAGTATTTTCATCGATCTGCTGCTGCAGGTCTTCGACCTTGGCGGTAGCGTCGTCATAGTCTTTCGCCGTGGATTCGATCTGGCTTTGGAGTTTCGAGAGCTCGGTATCATCCGCATGGGCGGTCGAGGGAACGGCGCACAATGCAACCACGAGAGCGGCAGCGCACACGAGCGGCATCAAGATGCCGGACTTGCAGACCTTTTGCATGTATCTATCGCCTTTCACAATAAACGAGCAGCTGGGCTGCCCGTCCGTTGGACCTTGCCGAGCGAAAAACGCACCCGACGAAGTTGCTCAAAGCATTATATCCAAAGCCTCATCTTCTGCGCCAATCATGGACGGTCCACCTAGCATATCAAGGGGTAAATGGATTAGGTTTTCCCTTGTTATCAGGCTTTATGCAGGATGGATATGTTGTGGAGAGCTAGGCGCGCAAGCGGGCGCGGCGGTCGCGCCAATCAGGCATGAAACCATCCATCAAGGCGTGGAACGCCGAGCCATGGCCGGGTTCTATCAAATGGCACAGTTCATGGACCACCACGTATTCCAAGCATTCAGGAGGATAGAGCGCCAAACGGACGTTGATGCAGATGCGTCCAGTGGCAGGTTGGCAACTGCCCCAGCGGCTGCGCATGTTGCGGTAAGCCAACGATCCAGCGGTTACTCCCATGAGGGGCTCCCAAGCGGCCACCAAGGCCGGTACGCAGGCTTCCACCGCCTGGCGCCATTGACGTACTTGGGCGGGATCGGCATCGTCAGCACGCGCCATGGGAGAGTCCGCGGCGCGACGCTGCTGTTTCGCGATCCAATCGGCCTTGCCGCGAATGAATGCTTCCACCTGGCGTTGCGGCATGCGCCTGGGCACGCTTGCGGCCACCTGGCCATCGGGCTTGACGCGGATGCGCAAAGCGCGCACGTCTTTGCGAGTCATCTGAACCTCGATGCCGTCAACGAAAATAAGGTCCTCCCCTGTATCAAGCCTCATTGACCGTGCACCAGCCGATAGGCGTCGTTTCGGGAAATTCCGAACTCGTCTTGCAACAGCCTGACGCGATCTTTATTGGTGAGCGTCGCATCTGCGCGCAAGCGCTCAACCTTTTCGGCAGCCGCATCAAGCGCGCTGCCGAGCTTCGCTTCCCGTTCCCGCTGTCCGGGCGCATCGATCACCAGCACGATCTCGCCTTTCACCCCGCCCGATGCATCACGGCGCGCGAATTCCTCGGCTGCCTGCTGAACGGACGCGCAAAAGATCTCTTCGTGCACTTTGGTGAGCTCACGGCAAACAGCCGCATCGCGCTGCGGCAAGCACTGCGCCACGGCGGCCAGGGCATCGGCGATACGATGGGGGCTCTCGTAGAACACCAGCACGGCATCGAGGGCGCCGAGCGCTTCGAGGCAGGCTTCCCGCTCGGCGGCCTTGCGGGGAAAGAATCCACCGAAATAGAAACGCGGGCACGTGAATCCGCTTGCCACATAGGCCGTTGCCACCGCCGTGGGACCGGGCAGCACCTCAACGGGAACTTCCGCCGCACGTGCAGCGGCCACCAGCCTCTGACCGGGGTCGGACACACCGGGCATCCCCGCATCGCTGCAGTACACGATGGTCTGGCCCGCCGCAACGCGATCGATGACGGCTTGCGTGCGCGAACCGATCATCTCTTCATCCAGTCGCTCCAAGTGCGCCGCGATGCTGAAAGCAGCCAGCAGTTTGCCGGTGACCCGGGTATCCTCGGCGCACACCGCGTCTGCAGCCCGCAGCGCATCGAGCGCACGCGGCGGCATGTCGTCGAGGTTGCCCAAAGGCGTGGGGCAGATGACCAGCTTTCCCGCCATGGATCAGAGCACTTCCTGCTGGGTGCGGATATCGCAGCCGGCATCGATGACGGGCTCCACCACCCCGGACTCGCGTTCGGTGGGGACGCTCCCCTCGCGATGCTCATCGCGCGTCGAACGCGCCTCTTCTTCTTTTTCGGCCAAATTGGCCTTGGCCACCGAAATCATCAATTTGATGCGGTTGAGCTGGTTGACCTCGCTTGCACCGGGGTCATAATCGACCGCAACGATGTTGCTGTTGTGGTAACGACGGCGCAGCTCCTTGATCACCGACTTGCCCACCACGTGATTGGGCAGGCAGGCAAAGGGCTGGGCGCAGACGATATTGGGCGCGCCCGTCTTGATGAGTTCGACCATCTCGGCGGTCAGCAGCCATCCCTCACCCATCGAGTTGCACAGGCTCAAGATTTCATCGGCATATTCTGCCAGCTCGAAAATGCTGGTGGGAGCCGAGAATCGATTAGATGCATCCAACGCCTCGTTCATCGGCTTGCGAATGCCATCGAGCAGTTTGAGGATGGCCTTGGCTCCGATGGCACCCTTGGCGGAGCGGCCGAGCGGATCTTTCTGGAAGATACGCCCTGCGATGCCGAACAAAAAGAACTCGGTAAGCCCGGGAACCACGGCTTCGCATCCTTCGGACTCGATGACGTCAACCACCTGGTTGTTGGCTGTGGGATGGAACTTGACCAAGATCTCGCCCACCACACCGACGCGTGGCTTCGTGCCTTCTCCCGTCAGGGGCAACGTATCGAAGTCTTCCACGATGCGCGCAACGGTCTTCTTGTAACGGCCCTGCTTTTCGCCTTCGAAAATCTGCTTTTTGCACTGCGCCATCCAGTGGTCGAACAGCGCGGTGGCTGCACCGGGTTCGGCTTCGTAGGGGCGGGTGCGGTACAGGCATTGCATGAGCAAGTCGCCATAAAAGATGGAGTATATCGCCTGCTTGAGCATGGGCAAGGTGACCTTGAAGCCCGAATTGGTCTCATCGAGATTGCCTTGAAGCGCCAGCGAGATGACGGGGATATGGCCCAGGCCGGCAGCTTTGAGCGCCTTGCGGATGAGGCTGATGTAGTTGGTGGCACGACAGCCGCCGCCCGTTTGCGTGATGAGCACGGCCAGCTTGTCGGTGTCGTACCTGCCGCTGGTCACGGCTTCCATGATCTGGCCCGTTACCAGAATGGACGGGTAGCAGATATCGTTGTTGACGTACTTGAGCCCGGCGTCGACGGCCCCGCGGTCGACGCTGGGAAGCAGGTCGAGGTTGTATCCATTGGAACGGAACACCTCTTCCAACAGTTCGAAATGGATGGGCGCCATCTGGGGAGCCAAGATGGTATAGCCGGCATCCTTCATTTCCTTCGTGAATTCCACGCGGTCGAATTCGGTGGATTCGGCCTTGCGCTCCACCGATGCCGCCACGGCGCTGGCCGCTTCGGCTTCGCGCTTGCCGGTCTTGGCCTCGATGGCAGCTTCCATGTTGGCCACCACGGCGTCGACGTCGCCCACCGGGCAACCGCCCACCTGTTTGCGTTGGGCCTCGGCTTCTTCATCGGCCTGGTCTTTGAGGGCCGCAAGCAAGCTGCGCACGCGGATGCGCGCGGCGCCCAGGTTGGACACCTCGTCGATCTTGAGCACGGTATACACCTTGCCCGACGCTTCCAAAATCTCTTGCACCTGGTCGGTGGTGAGCGCATCGAGCCCGCAGCCGAAGCTGTTCAGCTGGATGAGATCGAGGTCACGTCGCTCGGTGGCCACCTTGGCCGCGGCATACAGGCGCGTGTGGTACATCCATTGGTCGACCACGCGGATGGGCCGCTCCAGCGTGCCCAGATGCGCGATGGAATCTTCCGTGAGCACTGCCAGCCCGAAACTGGTGAGCAGCTCGGGGATGGCATGGTTGATCTCGGGGTCATTGTGGTACGGACGTCCGGCCAACACGATGCCGTGCGTATGGGTATCTTCCATCCACTTGAGCGTCTCTTCGCCCTTGGCGCGGATATCGTCTTTGAACGACTCGTCTTCGGCCCAGGCGGCATCGACGGCACGGTCGATCTCTTGCTGGGTGGGCGCCGTCGCATGCTTGCCCATGACCTCGGGATGATTCTCGACCAGTTCGACGAACAGGCGCTTTTTCAAGTATTCCTTTTGGTCGTACGGCAAAAATGGATTGAGGAATTCCACATCGCTGTCGCGCAGTTCATCGATATTGAGACGCAACGCTTCCGAATAGCTCATGACGATGGGGCAGTTGTAATGGTTGCCTGCGCCCTCGTCTTCTTGGCGCTCCCATTTGCTGCAGGGCATCCAAATGAAATCGGGATGCTTGTCCAGCAGGTTCATCACGTGGCCGTGGCTCAGTTTGGCCGGATAGCACACGCTTTCGCTGGGCATCGATTCGATGCCGGCCTCGTAGGTCTTCTTGGTGGACGGATCCGACAGTTCCACGCGGAATCCCAGCTGGGTGAAGAACGTGAACCAGAACGGGTAGTTCTCGTACATGTTGAGCGCGCGCGGAATGCCAACGCGACCGCGGGGAGCGTCGTCTTCAGCCAACGGCTCATAGTCGAACAGGCGATGGCTCTTCCAATCGAACAAGTTGGGCACGTTCTTCGATTCGTCGTGGATGCCCGCGCCCTTTTCGCACCGGTTGCCCGTGATGAAACGGCGATGCTTGCCCGTGTCCTCGTCAACACCGAAATCGTTGACGGTGAGCAAGCAATGGTTTTCGCACCCTTTGCAACGCAACGTCTTGTGCGTGGGCTCCAAGGTTTCGATCTGCTCGGCGGAAAGCAAGGTGGACGTGCCCGTTGCACCGGCGCGATCGCGCGCCAGCAAAGCGGCCCCGTAAGCGCCCATGTTGCCGGCGATGTTGGGTCGCACGGCTTCCACCTGGGAGAGCTGTTCGAAAGCGCGCAGCACGGCATCGTTCAAGAAGGTGCCGCCCTGCACGATGACCTTGTTGCCCACATCGTGCGGGTCGCGGATCTTGATGACCTTGAACAGCGCATTCTTGATGACGGATATGGCCAGGCCGGCGGCGATATCCCCCACCGTAGCGCCCTCTTTTTGCGCCTGCTTCACGCGGCTGTTCATGAACACCGTGCAGCGGCTGCCCAGGTCTACCGGACGCTCCGCCTTGATGGCGGTGGCGGCAAAATCGGCGATGTCCAAGTCGAGCCCGCTCGCGAAGCTCTCGATGAAACTGCCGCAGCCGCTCGAGCAGGCCTCATTGAGCATGATGTGGTCGATGACGCCGTCTTTCACGCGCAGGCACTTCATGTCCTGGCCGCCGATGTCCAAGATGAACTCGACGCCGGGCAGCATTTCCTGCGCGCCGCGCAGATGCGCCACCGTTTCTATCTCGCCCGAATCGATGCGCAACGCTTCCAAAAGCAAGCCTTCACCATATCCGGTAACCGTGGCGTGGCCGATGCGCAACTTCGACGTCCCGTCCGCATTGCGGGGCAGCTCGGCGTAGAGCTTGGCGATGCCCGCTTTGGCCGTGCCCAGCACGTCGCCCTTGTTGTTGACGTAATGGGTCCATAGCAACGTGCCGTCTTCGCCGATGAGAACCGCTTTGAAGGTGGTCGAGCCGGCATCGACACCCAGATAAGCCGTCCCTTCATAGGCAGAAAGATCGCCCTGTTCCACACGCTCGGAATCATGGCGCTTCTTGAATTCGGCGTATTCGGCATCGTCGGCGAACAACGGAGGCAAGCGCACCACTTCGCTGCCCTGGATGTCGCCCAGATTGCGCAGACGGTCCACCACGGCTTCGAGCTTTTCAGCCTTGGCTTCCTTCGCACCGGCGATGGCGCAGCCGGCGGCCACGAACAAGTGGGCGTTCTCGGGCACGATGATGGCCTCATCGGTCAAATTGAGCGTTTCGTAGAAACGCGTGCGCAATTCAGGCAGATATTGCAGCGGACCGCCCAAAAACGCGACGTTGCCGCGAATGGGGCGCCCGCAGGCCAGCCCCGAGATGGTCTGCGTGACCACAGCCTGGAAGATGGAAGCGGCGATGTCTTCTTTCTTGGCACCCTCGTTGAGCAGCGGCTGAACGTCGGTTTTGGCAAACACGCCGCAGCGGCTGGCTATGGGATAGAGGATGGTGTGGTGGCTGGCCAGTTCGTTGAGGCCGCCGGCATCGGTGTTGAGCAGCGTCGCCATCTGATCGATGAACGCGCCCGTACCACCTGCGCACGTGCCGTTCATGCGTTGCTCGATGCCGTTATCGAAGTAGATGATCTTGGCGTCTTCGCCACCCAGCTCGATAGCCACGTCCGTGCGCGGTATGAACGTCTCGACGGCGGTCTTCGATGCGATGACTTCCTGCACGAAGTCGACATTGAGCCATTGGGCCAACAGCAATCCGCCGCTGCCCGTGATGGCGATGGTCATTTCCTTGCCGCCGAAATCGCGTTCGGCTTCTTCGAGCACTTCCACCACGGTGGCCCGCACGTCGGCATGATGGCGCCGATACACGGAGTACTTGATGTCGTTGGCATCGTCCAAAATGGCAAGCTTGACGGTGGTGGATCCCACGTCGATGCCGATATGGAGGTTTTCGCCCTGGAGTTCGGTGGTTTCGGTTTGGTCGGTCATGATTCTCGACTTCCTTACAGCTTGATCGATTCGCCGGGTTTGATGAAGAACAGGCGCATGGCGATGAGTGCCATTTCCTGGGATGATTCGCGCATGCCCGTATCCATCCAACGGGTGATGATGCCCAAATAGGCTGATGCGAAAAACGCGACGTAGTAATTGACGAACGGCGATGGGTCGCGACGGTACTTTTCGTGCAAAACGGACTGTATGAGCTCGGAGCATACGGAATCGCGCAGACGCGGAGCGAAGCGGATATCGCCTCCGGGGCCCATGACGGCATGGAGAAACGCCGACTGGACGCGCAGGTAATCGAACAGTTCGACCAACACCGGCAAAGGCCGATGCGCGGCCTGGCTCTTCAAGATAGCCGGCAATGACAGGTCGGCCATGCCTTCTTGAATCACCCGCAAATCGGCCAGAATCGCTTGTTCCATGGAATCGAGCAGCGCTTCTTTGTCGGCGTAGTGATTGTAGAACGTGGCGCGCGTCACTTCTGCCGTCGCGCACAGATCAGCCACACCGAATCCGTCGAATCCGCGGTCTTCCGTAAGCCGCACCAACGCATCTTGCAGCGCCGCATCCGTGCGGGCCACTCGACGGTCGAGCGTGTTATTTGACACAGTGTCCATTAACGGCATTGTACGCCGCACGTCCTCTGAGGGCAACACGATGCCGCCGCATCAATCGAATTCCATAATCGCAGTGCATAGCGGGTCGCTTCGCTATAATAGGCGCCACACTCGTCAACCGAAAGGACGCCGCGCCATGCAGATCACCCCTGCGGAAATAGCCGAAACCCTGGCCATGGTCAACAAGGAGCACTTGGACATCCGCACCATCACCCTGGGGCTCAACCTGCGCGGTTGCACCTGTTCCGATATCGACACCCTGGCAACCAAGGTTTACGACCGCATGACTTCTGCGGCCGAGAAGCTGGTTCCCACCGCCGAACAGCTCGAACGCGAATTCGGCATTCCCATCGTCAACAAACGCATATCCGTGACGCCCATCGCCGAGATCTGCGCCGCCACCGATGCCACCGACTTGACCCCCATCGCCTTGGCCATGGATCGCGCCGCAAAAGAAGTCGGCGTCGATTTCGTGGGCGGATTTTCGGCTTTGGTGCACAAAGGCGCCAGCCGATCTGACAACAACCTGATGGAGTCCATCCCCTCGGCGTTGGCCGCCACCGACTTCGTGTGCTCGAGCGTCAACGTGGGGTCCACGCGCGCCGGCATCAACATGGACGCGCTGCTCAAGATGGCCGGCATCGTCAAGGCCACCGCAAAAGCCACCGCCGACCGCCAGTGCATCGGCGCCGGAAAATTGGTGGTGTTCTGCAACGCGGTGGAAGACAACCCGTTCATGGCAGGTGCCTTCCATGGCAGCGGTGAAGCGGACGAAGTGGTCAACGTGGGCGTTTCCGGGCCCGGCGTGGTACGTGCGGTACTGGCCGACCTGCCAAAAGACGCGGGCCTGACCGCCGTGGCCGAGGCCATCAAAGCCACGGCATTCAAGATCACACGCGCCGGCGAATTGATGGCGCGCGAAGCAAGCGCACGGCTGGGTGCGCAAAAGGGCATCCTCGATTTGAGCCTGGCCCCCACCCCTGCAGAAGGCGACAGCGTGGCCGAGATTCTGGAAGCCATCGGCGTGGGCACCTGCGGCGGCCCCGGCACCACGGCGGCTCTGGCCATGCTCAACGATGCCGTCAAAAAGGGCGGCGTCATGGCTTCGAGCAGCGTCGGAGGCCTTTCGGGCGCGTTCATCCCCGTATCGGAGGATGCCGGCATGATCCGGGCGGCCGAAGCGGGAGCCTTGACGCTCGAGAAGCTGGAAGCCATGACCTGCGTGTGCAGCGTGGGGCTCGACATGATTGCCATCCCCGGCGACACGAGCGTGGAAACCATCGCCGGCATCATCGCCGACGAAGCAGCCATCGGCATGATCAACAACAAGACCACGGCTGTGCGCGTCATTCCCGCCATCGGCAAGAAGGTGGGCGACCGCCTCGACTTCGGCGGCTTGCTGGGATACGCCCCCGTCATGCCCGTCAACCAGAACGCCGGTACCGTGTTCGCCCATCGCGGCGGCCGCATGCCCGCCCCTATCAACAGCCTGAAGAACTAGTCTGAGCAGCCAGAGACTCCAAAGCCCCGAAGCGCACTGTTTCGGGGCTTTGGAGTCTAGTTGTTGTTTTGATCATTAGTCCCAGACGCGAACCCAAAGTTCCTGAGCCCAGAGCCGCAATGCGAACTCTGTGCTTAAAGGTTTGCAGTCGTGGCACCCGACTTCAGACCCCAAACGATGGCGGCGTTGCGGTCGGTAACCTCGGGGTTTGCAGTCGTGGCACCCGGGTTCAGACCCCAAAATCACGAACCTTGGGCTCCGAAGCTCGACCGCTCAATAACGAAGGCCATGAATCACATAATCGCGATCAAAAATGACTTTGCACTCGCGTAAATCCGTTAAATAAAATGTGGTTTCTCGTTTTCTGTTCAAAAACGCGTATTTTGCGGGAGAGTTGTTGCTTATATATCTCTTTTTTCATCTTATACGGTTCTACGAGCTGATAAAGACCTTACTATTCGACTTATAAGCAACTATTTCAAAGCAATTCTCCGCAAAATACAGAATTTTGAACAGAATTCTCAAAACTTGCTGCAAAAAGAGCTTTTACCGCAAGGCCCACAAGCAATCAACGAGTCGTCATCAGGAGAGTCCGGCGTAGGTCGCGTCGTTGCGGCGTCATGCAATCCGCGCCATGCTGAAAGCGCTTTCCCAGCAAACGGGCCACCTGATGCGCAGCTTTGTCCAGCGCCATCGCATCCATGATCTGCTTGCGCGTGATAGAAATCACCGTTATTCCCAGAGAAGCCAAAGCATTGCGTCGGCGCGAGTCCTCGCTAATGCGCTCCGACCCTACGTGGAATTCATCACTATCGTATTCGATGGCAACATGAGCGTCAGCCCAGTATTCATCACATTCATACCAACGCTTATCAACCATGGGGCGAGCAATGCTGCTGTAATTCACGCGATAGTTGAGCTGAGGCCAAGGGAGGCCATAACCACCCAAAAGCGGCGGCAAGCATAAAAGCATCACCAGAGCGGTTTCCATCGGAGATGCAGAGCCATCTAAGACGAATCGAGCACAGCGCTGAGCCTGCGGACGACCGTTGAAGCCGCTCATGCGTTCTATTTGACCTGACAATTGGCGGGATGATATCAAGGGCGGCCTCTTGAAAAAACCATCGCCTCCATTGGCAGGGAGCGAATAGTTCCCGCAAAACTCGAAGCCCAATGCAATGCTCTGGGCGAGATTCCAACACGATGCCATCTGAATGAAACACGACGCAGGAGAATCAACAGCTATGCCGCTTGAAACCTTCAGCATCGAGCCCGGGACGACAGGTGCGGTACGCACGTGGGCAACCACTCCCGCAACCTCTTTGCGCAAACGGGCTTCCATCACTGCAAGATGGACAGGAGTAGAACAGTGAGCGCATAAACCCTCGGCATGGATAGCGCGCAAAGCATCGTCGTCCAATACGGCTCTGCCAGCCTTGTCAGTGGGCAGCGGGTCAAAATGACGTCGTCCCGATTCGGGAGAGCGCCAAAACTCAAGCGCTGATGTGCGGCTCAATACATACATGGCTCTGACATCGTAGCGTCGAAATCTTGCAACGATCCTGCAGAAACCCTGCATCGCCTTTACAGTGATGCTGCAGCAATCCTGCAGAAATCTCCTCACCCTAGCGCGTAAGCTCTCCTTGCCATAAAACTATGCGGTATCCTTGCGCGGAAGTTGGGCAGTGCAATCCTTGCAGCCAGAGCAAGCTACGAAACGATTCCGAGGGGTCTTCCCAGATGGAAGATCTGGGGAGCGCAACCGGTGCCATTGATCGCATTGGTTATGGGATCTGTTTCGCAGGGGAGAAAATACAGGTAACCGCCGTTGGTCGGCTCGAAAAACGTATCCCACCACTCACTTGTCGCGGCAGAGAAACGCGATGTATCGGCCAGCCTAATGTGGGGAAGGTTGTCGTGCGAAGCATCCTGAGATGCCCCGGACACGTGCTGGACATACGTGAGGGCAACGGTCGTCCCATTGAATGTATCGGCAGTGCCACCCGTAGATGTGACTTTCGTAGGATAGCCATCCTCATTGCACTCGAACGTGCAATACGTCGTCAAGGAGGTGCTGTTCACCTGCATCTCGACAGGCTTGCCCTCAGCATCGTACTCAACGGTGCTCGTCGTCGGGCTGCCCCCGCTCGTCGTCTTGGCAACTGACGTGCAGTAACCTTGATCATCGTAAGAATACTGTTCCGCGCTCGCCGAGGTAGAAGTCTTGCCGTTGTAACTCGAGGTTGCGTTCGAATCGCAGCCGGATAGCTGTCCAGCGGCATTCTTCGAATACGTCGTGGTCTTGACGGTGCTCGAACTTGAGCCTTGATTCGCTATAAGCTCGTCGTTTTCATCAACTTTTGCCAAGACCGAACCAACATATGACAAAGACCGGTCGTATGCAGAGTACTGCTGGCCCGTGTATCCAAAGATACTCTCTACATGGGAAGACTCGAGCATTCCATCGGCATTCCACTGCAACGACGAATCGAACTCTGTTTTGCTGACCGAACTATCAGCGCATATAAGATTGCGGGAAACCACCCTTCCGTTTTCGTCGTAAGCATAGGTGATCGTCATATCCGAGTTGGAACCGCTCGTCTGCGAACCATTGTTCCTGGCAGCGGGCGGCCCGGACACGCTGGACAACCGGCCCTGACCGTCATAGCTATAGGTTCGGTCGTTGGCCTTGATCATGCGACCTTCACCGTCATAGGAAATATTCAATGTGCTGGTACCGTAAGCTTTTCCATTGGAAGCCATGGTAACCGCAGCGCTGGTAAGGAGGTCCTCGGTCGCGTAATCGTTCTTTCCGGTTTCAACCTTCACGTCCGGATTGCAATAAACGCTTTGGATGCTGGGGCAATCCGACAAATCGAGCTCAGTGACCTTGCTGCCGCGCAGGTCAAGATATTGCAGGCTGGTGCAACCGGAAAGATCGATGCTGGAAACCGGCACATCGACGGCATCGATGCTGGCGAGATTCGGGAAATCGGAAAGACCGGACACCTCCGACACATCAGTCCCCTCTTGTGCTAAATCGATATAGGTGACAGCGGCAGCTTCATCTTTGGAGAGTTTGCCATCACCATCGCCATCAGCAACATGCTCCACCACGGCCCGCATCCCCTCGTCGGAAAACGCGTTGGCGATATCGACGTCGGCATTGAAGAACATGAACAGATAGGCTGCCAAGCCCACGGCAACGACCGCGCAGGCGGCGCCGAGCCCGATGAACAGGTTGCGCCGCGACTTGGCCTTGGGTTGCGGCTGCGCATCACCAACCGGCTGCAGAATCTCAACATCTTGCCCATCGCAATCCGTTGCTGCGGGCTCCACGCCATCGACCGGCTGCGGCACTTCAACGCGCTGTTCGCCGCCAACCGCCGCCAACGCCGCGCCGTCAACCGGCTTGCCGCAATTCGGGCAAAAGGCCACGCCGTCTTCGAGTGGTTTTCCGCATCCCGTGCAAAACATCCCCATCCCCCGTCTATGCTAAATGCAGAATCCGAAGACCACGCCCTGGCTGGCCGTAGCCACGCCCCCGTTGTCCACGCCGCCGTTATCAATATCCCCGAAACCGTCAGCGCGATTGGGGGTCGAAGAACGCGTCCACCAACTCACATAGCTTGTGGAGCCGCCCGATATAAGAGCCTTCCTCAGCAATCCCGAGGTGTCGCTTTCTTGCGTACCGGCCACACCACCTTGCTGGAATAGCTGGTATTGGGTTCCTTCGGCATTGACGACCGCATCGATATAAGACGTGCTGGCGCCCGCATTCCACGACACCGTCCCCAGCATTTCGGGCCACGAGAACAAGAACAGCTTGTCGCTGGTGCTGGTGACCGCAGAAGTCGACTGGGTTTGTCCGGTGTTGTTGGTGAGCTTGGAAACAGAGACCACTTGGTCCTTCACTTCGGATGGGAAGGTGTTGAGCACCGTAGAATTCAGCCAGCTGCGCATCTCGCTGCCGCTCCATCCGCCGCTGTTGGTGGCGGAAGTGTTCATCGCATGTGTTCCGTAGCAATCCTTGGTGATGAAAGTGAGCCCGGCCTTGCCGCTGCCGGCAGCTTTGCTGTCGTGGTAATAGCCGACAAGCTGGACGGCCAAGGTAGTGCCATCGGTCAAATTGATGCTCTTGGAAGCCGTGGTCAACTTGCCCGAGGAATCGAGCAGGTTGTACTTCTTGAGCACGGTAGCCGCTGCGCTTTCGCTGCTTGCCGCAGACACCTCGTCGGAAATACGTCCCAATTCGTCCCATGAATAATCGGCCAAGCTGGTGCGCACGGTGATTTCGCTGGAGCCGGAGGAAGACGAGGAAGAAGAGGAACTGTCGGAAGTGACCGTCTTGGCCGAAGATGAAGTCTGCTGGGACTCATCTTTGGACGATGATCCACCCGACCCCGCAAACACGCCCGTGGCCAACAACACGATGAGCACGACCACCACCAAAGCGCCCACTACGATGCCGATGATGGCACCGGTGGGAAGCTGCTTGCGCTCAGTAGAAGCTGCGGAAACGACTCGCTGCTGTCCAGAAACCCCGCCGACCTGCGCAGCCCGAACAGCGGGCTGGGGAGCTGTGTTGCCGGTTGCGGCAACCGGACCGCCTTCTTCGACCGGCGCACCGCAGTTGGTGCAAAACGTCGATCCCTCTTCGATCACGTGTCCGCATTTCGTGCAGAACATAGCGCCCCTTTCGCCTATTTATGCTGCAACCAGTATACCAATGGTTTCCACATCCACAGTAATGAAAAGGCAGATGGAACCGTTGCGCAACTGGTTGAACCCATCCGCTGGCGTGCTATGCTCTCCCTGAAAACACGAGAAAGGACCATGATGCAAAACCTCGATGCCCGATTGGAAAAATATGCCCGTTTGGCCGTTGAAACCGGATGCAATCTGCAACCGGGCCAAGAGCTCTATGTGAACGCCGATGTGACTCAGGTGCCGCTGGTGCGCCACATCGTGCGCTGCGCGTATGAAGCCGGCGCCGCAAACGTCACCACGCAATTCGGCGATGAGCGGATCGGCCGCATGAACTACGATTACAAGCCCGCGGATAGCTTCAAGGACTACCCCGCTTGGCAGGCCGAACTGCAAAACGGCGTGGCACAGCGCGGCGCCGCCCTGCTGTTCGTCAGCAGCGAAGACCCCCAAGCCATGGCCGGCGTCGATCAGGCGAAGCTGATGAACCGCGTGCTGGCAGCCAACGAAGCCTGCAAGGAATGGCGCGACGGCATGGACTTCGGACACAACGTCTGGTGCATCATCGGCGCTGCAAGCCCCGCATGGGCCGCCCGCGTGTTCCCCGATCTGCCCGAAGATGAAGCGGTCGAAAAACTATGGGAGGCCATCCTTCATACGGCGCGCTGCGACGGCGATGATCCGGCAGCCGCTTGGGCGGCGCACCAAAACAGCTTTGACGAGCGCAAGGCCTGGCTGAACGAGCATCGCTTCGATGCACTGCACTATTCCAATGCGCTGGGAACAGACATCACCGTGGGGCTGCCCGCAAACCACATATGGAACGGCGGCGGCGATACGACCGTGGGCGGCACGCCGTTTTTCCCCAACATGCCCACCGAAGAGCTGTTCACCAGTCCCGACAGGTTGCGCACCGAAGGCACGGTGGTGGCCAGCATGCCGCTGAACCACGGTGGCGCCCTGGTGGAAGGCTTCCAACTGACGTTCGCTGGCGGACGTGTGACGGACTATTCCGCAGAAAGCGGCTACGACGTGCTGCGCCAAATCGTCGAAACCGATGATGGCAGCCATTACCTGGGCGAAGTGGCGCTCATCCCCAAAACCAGTCCCATCAAACAGACGGGCATCCTGTTTTTGAACACGTTGTTCGACGAAAACGCCAGCTGCCATATGGCGCTGGGCATGGGATTCCCCGACTGTTTCGAAGGCGGGCGCGACATGGACAAAGAGGCTTTGATGGCGGCTGGCGTCAACGATTCGGCCACGCATGTGGACTTCATGCTGGGCACCGATGACCTGGCCATAGACGGCATAGCGGCCGACGGCACGACGGTGCCTATATTCCGCGACGGCGACTGGGCCTTCTAACAGCCGATTCGCCCATGTCCGCTTTCTCGTTTGAAACCACCGAGTTCGACTTGCACGCCATCTATGACAGCGGGCAAGTGTTCACCTGGACGCCGCTCGATCCAGGCGGCTACCAGGTGCTTTCCGGCCGCAAGCGTTGTCTGGCACGCCAAAGCGGAAACCTGCTGTCCATCGATGGGGCAAAAAGCGACGAGGCATATTGGCGCCACTACTTCGCCCTCGACGATGACTACCCTGCCATCCTGAACGACCTTGCCATCCCCGCCGAAGTCCTTGCAGCTTCACGCGGCGTGAGGGTGCTGCACCAGGATTGGTGGGATGCATCGATTTCATTCATCGTTTCGCAGAATTCCAATATCCCGCGCATCACCGCGAGCGTGGTCAGGATGAGCGATGATGCGGGTATCCTTGCAGCGCCCGAACTGGCGGCTTTGCTTGAGGCCGATGATTGCGGATTGGGCTATCGCCGCGACTACCTGCGCAGCTTTGCCGCCAGCGTTGCCGATGGATGGCGCCCGGCCGCGCTTTCGCATGCCGTATCGCTGGACGACCAAATCGAAGAACTCTGCCGATTCAAGGGCATCGGTGTGAAGGTGGCCACCTGCATCTGCCTCTACGGACTGGAATTCATGCAAGCCGTGCCTCGCGATGTGTGGATCAAGCGCGTGGATGAGGAATGCGGCGTTGCCTGGGACCAACGCTGGGGCGGCATGCAGCAGCAGTTCTATTACGCATGGATCAGATCGCGAGACCGAGCTCCCGTCCCCTGATCAACCGCGGTATACCGCGCGCACCAGATATTCGACGTTGCCGCGCTTGCGCCCGACGATGGGGCTCTCGATAACCCCCGTCACCTCGAACCCGGCAGCAGCCAGGGCTTCTTCCACTTCACGCACAGTGCGCCGACGCACCTCGTCGCTGGTGACCACTCCCCCGTCGGTTTCATCGTGACGGCTTTCGAATTGCGGTTTGACCAAGCCCACGAAGATGCTGCCCACCGCACTCAACTGCGCAAACACCGGTGCCAATCCGGCCAACCCGATGAAGCTCAAATCAGCAACCAGCAAATCGAAGGGGGCGCCCAGCACCGCAGGATCGACCGTGCGGATATTGGTGCGCTCGAACACGGTGACCCGCGGGTCTTGGCGCACCTTCCATGCCAGCTGCCCATAATTCACATCGACGCAGGCAACGCTCGCCGCACCGGCCTGCAGCAGGCAATCCGAAAACCCACCCGTGGAACTGCCGATATCGACGCAACGCAGCCCTTCGACGCTTTGCCCGAACGCATCGAGCGCGCCGCGCAGTTTCAGCCCGCCGCGCGAAACATAACCAGCCGTCGAACCGATCACCTGCACGTCGGCGTCGGGCGCCACCATGATGGCCGCGCTGGCGGCATAGACGTCGTCCACCTTGACCTCGTGTGCCAGCACGGCGCGCAAGGCGGCATCGGCATCGGGAAAGCAGCCATGTTCTACCAGATAGGTATCGAGTCTCATCTTCTTCATAGCGTCCATTATACGCAACGTCGCCCCCGACAAGCGCATCGGGGGCGACGGAACAACGGCGATGGCAGGCGCGCTATGCCGAAGGCAACTCGCCCGTTTCGATGATGCGCAGGAAAGCTTCCTCGTCGATTACCGGAACGCCGAGCTCCTCGGCTTTCGCGCGCTTCGAACCGGCCGCTTCTCCCGCAATGACGAAGCCGGTCTTTTTGGAAACGCTGCCGCTCACCTTGGCACCGAGTGCCTTGAGCTTTGCACCGGCCTCTTCACGCGTCATACCGCTTTTTACCAGGCTGCCCGTAAGCACGAATGTGATTCCCTCGAGCGTCTGGGGAAGCGCGTCGTCTTCGGGCTGCTCTTCCATGACCACGCCCGCCGCTGCCAGCCGATCGATGACTTCAACGTTATCGGGCGTGCGCAAAAACAGATGGATGCTTCGCGCGATGATATCGCCCACGCCGTCCACGGCGGCCAACTGCTCTTCGGTGGCGCTGCGAAGCGCAGCGATGGAAGGGAACGCCCGCGCAATGGCTTCGGCGGTGGTCTTGCCCACGTGGCGGATACCCAGTCCGAACAGCACGCGGGCGAAGCCGGCCTGTTTGCTGGCCTCTATCTGGTCGAGCACCTTGGCCGCCATGACAGGACCCAGATGAATGGGGTCGCCTTCCTTGTTGACGCGTCCCATATCCAGGGTGGCAAGATCGTATTCGGAAAGATGGTAGTAGTCGGCGACATCGGATACGCGCCCGGATTCCAGCAGGCGGCCGATCACTTCATCGCCCAAGCCCTCGATGTCGAGCGCCCCTCGGCTGGCCCAATGGATAAGACGCTCGCGCGCCTGAGCGGGACAATCGATGGATACGCAACGCAAAACGGCTTCGCCTTCTTCGCGCACCACAGGGCTGCCGCAGCTGGGACATGCGGAAGGCATGTTCCAAACGGGCGCGTCGGAGGGACGCAAAGACAGCACGGGGCCGAGCACCTCGGGGATGACATCGCCCGCTTTGCGCACGATGACGGTATCGCCCACGCGCACATCCTTGCGATGCACCTCGTCTTCGTTGTGCAGCGTAGCACGCGCCACCGTGGATCCGGCAACCAGAACCGGCTCGAGCTCGGCCACCGGCGTGAGCGCGCCGGTACGACCCACCTGAACGGTGATGTCGCGAAGCAACGTGGTCTGTTCCTCGGGCGGGAATTTGTAAGCGATGGCCCAACGAGGCGCGCGGGCGGTGTAGCCCATGGAATCCTGCAGCGCGAACTCGTTCACCTTGACCACTACGCCGTCGATTTCATAGGGAAGGTCTTGGCGGCGTTCCAGCGCCTTGCGGCAAAATGCGCGCACTTCTTCGGCGCTGCGGCACAACTCGACATCGGGGTTCACATGGAATCCAGCCGTGCGCATCCATTCCAAGAACTCGTATTGACCGTCCATTTCAAGCGCATCATTGGAAGCGGTGGCGTAAATGAACGTGGAAAGGTCGCGATGCGCCGTGATGGAGGGATCCTTTTGGCGCAAGCTGCCCGCAGCGGCGTTGCGCGGGTTGGCGAAGGGCTGTTTGCCTTCGGCTGCCGCGGCGGCGTTGAGCTTTTCGAAGCTGGCCTTGGGCATGTACGATTCCCCACGCAACTCGATGGGAGCCTCGGGGTCAGCCAAGCCGGATGTGCTCCCGGCACGCAAGCGCAAAGGGATGTCTCGGATGGTGCGGATATTGGCCGTCACGTCTTCGCCGGTGGTGCCGTCGCCGCGCGTAGCGGCGCGCACCAAACGCCCGTCTTCATACGTCAAGGCGATGCCGCTGCCATCGATCTTGAGTTCGCAGCACAGCGGCACCACGCGCCCCAGCGCCTCGAACGTCCGATCGAGCCATTCGTCGAGTTCGTCGAGCCCCATGGCATCATCGAGCGAATACATGCGGCTGGCATGGGAAATAGGGGCGAACTGGTCGCCCACGTAACCGCCCACACGCTGGGTGGGCGAAGCCGGGTCGTAGCATTCGGGATGCTCGCGTTCCAGGCGCAGCAGCTCCTGCATCAGCGAATCGAAGGCGGCGTCGCTGATGGCGGGCCGATCCTGGGCATAATACAGGTAGGAATTGTGCTCTATCTCGCGACGCAGCGCTTCTATGCGCTGCGCCGGATCGGCAGTTTCGAACAAGGAACCCTGGTTCGAGCCCTCGAAAATCTCAGGTTGATCAGAAGACATCCATCTTGCCTTCCGCAAAGCCGTAGACAATCATGGAAATGCCGCGCAGCAGCGCCGTCAGCCCGATGAGGATGGACAGCGATTCGGGCAGAATGAAGAAGCACACGCCCAAAAGCACGGTCATGATGCCGCTGGCAAGCATCCAACCCCAGATGGGCAGTCCCATGGACTTCAGCTTGAAGCAACCGGCGATCTCGAACACGCCGAAGATGATGATGAACAAGCCCATCACCCAGCTGACTACGCCCGAAAGCGCGATGGGATGGATGAGGAACATGAGGCCCAAGACGATGTCGAGCACGGCGTACGCCAGCGCCCAACCGCTCATCTGGAGCACCTTGCGGGTGCGCACCCAGGTGACCAGGTCGAAGCAACCCGAAATCAGGAAGCCGCAGCCGGCAACGATGGTGATCACCGTCAGCACGAGGCCCGGATACAATAGGCAGATCAACCCGCAGATTCCCAGCAAGATGCCGCCTGCCACCAATCCCCAATCCGTTTTCCGTTCCATGGATCCTCCTTTTCCTGCACGGCGCCTACTGCGCCGCGTCCTCGGTTTCTTCCAAGTCGCACAAAACGCGCGGCAGATATCTGATGATGTCCTCGGCGCACACCGAAACGCTGCTCAAGTGCTCGGCGGCGAGCTTGCCGGCACGCGCATGCAACGTGGTGCCCAGCACGCAGGCATCCACGGGGTCGAGCTTTTGAGCCAAAAACGCGCCGATGATGCCCGCCAGCACGTCTCCGGTGCCGGCCTTGGCAAGCGCCGATGTTCCTTCGGTCATGGCGTAGATTTCATCGCCGTCGCTGATGTAGGTGTCGGGGCCCTTGAGCACGCAGATGACGCCGTAGGCTTGCGCCAAGCGGAATACCAGGTCTTGCGGGTCTTCGGTGGAAAGCCCGAAGATGCCGGCAAGCACCTTGGCTTCGCCCATGTGCGGCGTGATGACCGTAGGCTGGTCGTAGCGGAAACGCCGCTCGCACAAGTCGCGGATCTTCTTGGCCGGCAGCATCTTGAGCGCGCCGCCATCCACCAGCACCGGAGCATCCGCATAGCGCAAAAGGCGCCGTGCCATGGTGGCCACGAACGGATCGGTGGCGTCGAAACCGCAGCCGGCAACATACGCGCAGGGGCGGTCGGGCTGGCTCGAAGCAACGAATTGCGTATCCCAGTTGCTCCACGGACGAACCACCAGGGAAGGATGGTACATCTGGATAAGGTGCACAACGGGGTCTTCCACGAACACCTCGGCATAGCCGGCGCCGGCGCGCTGGCTGGCCATGGCTGCCAAGCTGGCCGCGCCCGGATACACGGCGGACCCCACCAGCAGCGTCAGCTTGCCCCGCGAATACTTGTTGACGTCATCGCCCGGATACGGAATAAGATCGCGTAGAACCGCTTCGGTATAGTCCTTCATCGCGCTTGCTCCCCTTCCTCCACGCCTTCGTCGTTTGCCGTTTTGCCCGGCACGTCGAGCTCATCGAGCATCGAACGCGCTTCTTTGAATTGCTTGGCCAATTCTTCCATAGGGTCGCGCCGTTTTTCCGTGGCGCGCACGCTTTCTTCGGTGATGGCCATGGCGCAAGCCACGGCATCGGTATGGGTGAACGACAGCGAAAGGGGCACCTCGCGCACGCCCATGCCGTGCGCCACCCGCGCAGCTGCGCCCTGCAACTTGACGGCAGGTTTCCCCTTCGACGTGCGCACCACTTCGATATCCATAGGTGCGATGCCTTGCGAAAAACCCGTCCCCAGCGCCTTGCAGACGGCCTCTTTGGCGGCGAAACGGGTAGCGTAATGGACGGCCGGCTGGGCCGTTGCGTCGCAATACGCGCGTTCGGCAGCGGTGAATACCCGCTCTACGAAATGCGGCGTGCGCGCCAGTATGGCACGGATGCGCTCGATCTCGACGATGTCCACGCCGAGCCCCACGCCTTCAGGCACTGCCGCACCGCGGCGTTCGAAGTCTTGCGTCGCTTCCATGCCGCTACTCCACCGTCACCGATTTGGCCAGGTTGCGCGGCTGATCCACATCGCATCCTCGCGCCAAGGCAATGGACCGGGCGAATAGCTGCAGCGGCACGCTGGCCGTTATGGGACTGAAGCAATCACGCACCTTGGGGATGTAGATCACGTGATCGGCATGGCGGCAGATCTCGGTGTCGCCTTCGGTGGCGATGGCCACCACCATGGCCCCACGGGCGCGGCTTTCCTGGATGTTCGAAATGACCTTGTCGTACACCGGGCTCTGCGTTGCAACCACGATGACGGGGAACCCATCATCGATGAGCGCGATGGGGCCGTGCTTCATTTCGCCGGCCGGGTAGGCCTCGGCGTGCAGGTAGCTGATTTCCTTGAGCTTGAGGGCGCCCTCGTAGCAGATGGCCGAACCATAGCCACGGCCGATGAACAAGGCATCATGGGCATCCTTGCAGGCTTGAGCGGCTTCGTCGATGGCGGCGGTGTCGGCCAAGATGAGCTCGATCTGCTCGGCGGTATCGGCCAATTCGCGGAACAGCATGCGAATCTGCGCCTGGCGCAGTTTGCCTTTGGCCTGGGCCAGCAACATGGCCAACAACGTGAGGCTGACCACCTGGCCCAAGAAGCTCTTGGTGGAAGCCACCGCTATTTCCTTGTTGGCCTTGGTGTAGATGACGCCGTCGCTTTCGCGCGCCACAGGGCTGCCCACCACGTTGGTGATGCCGAACACGCGCGCGCCCTTGATACGCGCATCGCGGATGGCGGCCAGGGTATCGGCGGTTTCCCCCGATTGGCTGACGGCCACCACCAGGGTGGAAGGCGTGATGATGGGATTGCGGTAGCGGAATTCGCTGGCCACTTCCACTTCGGTGGGGATGCGCGCCCAGCCCTCGATGAGTTGCTTGGCTATGAGCCCGGCGTGGTAGCTGGTTCCGCAGGCGATGACGTAGACGCGATCGATCAGATTGAGCTCTTCCAAGGAGAGCGTGAGTTCGTCGATATCGAGCACGCCGTCAGTCATGCGGCCGGCCAGCGTGTCGCGCACCACGCGTGGTTCTTCGTGGATCTCTTTGAGCATGAAGTCGGGATAGCCGCCCTTTTCGGCCACATCCACGTCCCAGTCGACATGGGTGATTTTGGGCTGCACCGCGGTGCCGGCAGCGTCGCGATATTCGATACCGTCGGGGTGCATCAGCGCGAACTGTCCGTCTTCGAGCACCACCACATCGCGGCTGGCATCGATGACGGCGATGATGTCGCTGGCCACATACGAACCGTCCGCCCCGTGCGCCAACACGATGGGAGAATCCTTGCGCGTGACCACGATGGTACCCGGTTCCTGCGCGCACACCACGGCAATGCCGTAGGCACCCACCAACTGGCTGGTTGCCTTGACCACTGCTTCGTACAGATTGCCGTCGTAGGCCTCTTCAACCAGATGAGCCACAACTTCGGTGTCCGTTTCGCTGGTAAAGGTATGGCCGCGGGCCTCGAGCTGCTCGCGCAGTTCGGCGAAGTTCTCGATGATGCCGTTGTGGACCACGGCGATCTTGCCGTCGCATGACGTATGGGGATGGGCGTTGCGTTCGCTGGGGGCACCGTGCGTGGCCCAACGTGTATGGCCGATGCCGCATGTGCCGGGGTTGTCCATGAACTGCACGGTTTCTGCCAACCCGGCCACCTTGCCCACGCGATGCACGCAGGTGAGCTCGCCGTCGTTTTGCAGGGCGATGCCGGCGGAATCATAGCCGCGGTATTCCAAGCTCTTGAGCCCATCGATCAGGATATCTTTGGCTGGCTTGGTTCCCGTGTATCCGACGATACCGCACATGGGCCGCTCCTTAGCAGGTGAAGGGAATGATTTGGATACCGACCATTCTAGACCAGCGAGTCCTCCGTAGCTGTCGCATGACGGGCATAGTCACAAATTCTGTCAACGAAACCCTGCTTGTCAAGCGTTGCGCGACCCAGGCCATCATCGATGTAGTACATAGAGGTGGTAAGCACCAGGCCGATGACGGCCACGGCATGGAAATCGATGTCGATGCCTTGTCGGACCGTGCCTTCTTCTTGCCCCTTGCGATACTCGCCGGCGATCATCGCCACCAGCTTTTCCACCTTGTCGCCCAATTCATCGGACCAGGCACGTCCGCTGCGCCACAGTTCGGAAACGAAGAAGCGGCCGAATTCCTGGTTGTCGAAGATGGTGCTGGCGAAGACATCGAGCATTCCCACCAGCGTGGCACCGGAGTCCTCTTTGCGGGAGACAACTTCGTCAAACGAATCTATCAGCGAATCGACTCCGCATTCCAAGATGCTCGAAGCCATGTCGGCCTTGCTCTTGAAATGATAGTAAGCCAGCCCCTTGGACACGCCCGCTTCCTTGACGATCTCGTCCACCGTGGCGGCGGAATAGCCCTTTTCGGCTATGACCCGCAAAGCGGCGTCGAGGATCTGCTGGCGCGTTGCACTCGCTTTTCCTATTTTCCCCATAGCGATCACTCTTCCTCCTTCTTTCCAGCCCGTCGCGCGCTGCCTGCGCGACGGGCACGAAAACTCACCCCATATCCCCCTATCATCCCAGTTGCAGCACAGGATGCAAGGTGTCCATGCGCACCACCCGACGGCGATAGGCCACCCATGCCGTCAAGAAGAAACATGCCACGCCAACGGAAATCAAGATGATGGCGCTTTTGGCGACCAAAGCCATGTTCAGACCCGACATGATTTGCCGCATGCCCGACACCACGTAGGTCATGGGCAACCAGGGGCTGATAATCTGGAAGAACTCGGGCGTCTGTTCGATGGGGAACGTACCGGCTGCGCTTGTCAGCTGCAACATCAGCAAGATGATGGCGATGAACTTGCCGGGGAATCCGAATGCCGCAGCCAACAGCTGCATGATGGCGGCGAACACCAAGGCCACCATGTAGCCGAATGCGTAGTAGAGCGGTACGTTGTCGATCTGCAGGTCGAGCCCGAATTGCAGCACCACCATGAGCAGCGTGGCCTGGATGAGGCTCATGATTGCCAGCGGGATATAGTTTGACATGGCAACCATCAGCGGGTTTCCGCCCGCCATGATAAGACGGCTGTTGAGCGGCTTGAACACGAAACTGCACATGAGCGCACCGACCCACAGGCCCAGGCTCATGAAGTACGGCGCAAAACCGGTGCCGTAGTTTTTGACGTCGGTGTAATACGAGTTGTCCAACTGCACCGGAGAACTCATGACATCCGATTTGGAGTCGACCTCGTCTTGGCTGTAGGTCATGCTCTCGGCGCCATCAGCCAGCGAGCTGCCCAACGTGTCGCTGCCGTCCACGGCGCTCTGGATGCCGTCACTGAGCGTCTGGCTGCCTTCTTCAAGCTGGGCAGCGCCGCTGGTGACGCTATCCGATCCCTCGTAGGCCGATTGCGATCCGCTGACCAGCTGATCGGCCCCACTGTCCAGCTGGCCGATGCCGGTCACGGCGCTGTCGACGCCGGCATCTACTTGGGACGCGCCGGACACCAAGGTGGACATGTTGGAGTCGACCGATGCCGCACCGGATTCCAATGTAGAGGCGCCAGACACAAGCGTTGACATGTTGGAGTCGACGCTGGAGGCGCCGCTGTTGAGGCTGACGATGGCGGAACGCAACGCAGGAGCCCCCTCCACCAAGGGCGACACCTGAGAACTCAGAGTCTGATAGCCCGAGGCCAGGTTGTTGAGCCCGCCGTAAAGCGTGGTGGACTCGGTGTCGCTTTCCGTGCCGATGCCCGCAGCCATCAGGTTGGCTCCGCCGCTGATGGTACTCGAGGTGGTGTCGGTGCTGGTGCCCACGCCAGATGCCAATTGGTTGACGCCGCCGTAGACCGAGGTGGATGACGTGTCAGTAGAAGATCCGACACCGTCGGAAAGCCCATCAGCAACGCTCTGAGCACCTGCAATGCACTGGCTTGCGTGCGTCGAATCCCCTATGCCGGTGAAATACGATGCGGCATTCAAGAATCCGTACAGCGTTTCCTTGCCATCGACGGCATAGTTGTCGGATGGGTCTCCGATACCGTCGTTGACATTGTCGAGACCGCCCTGAACTTGAGATATTCCTCCAGCTACCTGCGCAGAACCCGTCTGCAATGCGGACGCACCGCTTTCCAACTGCCCGGCCGCGTCCTGCAGATCGCCGATGCCGTCGATTATCTGCTGGCTTCCCTCTTCGACAGCCTTCACCGTGGCTTCGTCGGGCAGGCTCGAAGTCGAATCGTCGAGCTCTTGGGCGCCTTCGGCCAATGCCGACGTGCCCTCGGTCTGCAGCTGCGACGCCCCGCTCGAAAGGTCGCTCGCCCCACTGGCCAGCACGGAGGTGCCTTCGTCCTGCAGCTGGACGGCGCCGCTGGAAAGCTCCGTCGTGCCCGCTTTGAGCGTGTTGCCGCCCGAGACCAGGCTGGTGGTGCCGTCTTTGAGCGAAAGAGTGCCGGCAACCAGCGTATTCAGCCCGCTGGTAAGCGTGGACGACCCGCTTTCTAGCGTCCCCAAACTAGTGGTGATGGTGTCGCTGCCGTCCTTGGCGGTGGTCAGTCCATCTTTGAGGGTATAGGCACCGTCGGATGCCGTACGAATGCTGTCGCCGCCTTCGTTGATCTGGCCGAACACCGTCTGCCAGTATTCTTCCGAAACGCTGTCCGAAACCGTTTGACGCACGGTCTTCCATACGGTCTCGCCTATCTGGCTGGCCAGCATGTTGGAAGACTCGTTGTAATCGATCTGCAGTTGCGCGTGATAGGGATCGTCGGTATCGGCCGAAGCGATGGCGGTGGTGAAATCGGATGGGATGGTGCAGGTCATGTAATAGGTGCCATCTTCCAGCCCCTTCTGAGCCGTATCCGCATCGACGAAGCACCAGCCTAAACCGTCTTCGTTGCCGGACAGTTCGTCCACCACTTCGTCGCCCACCGTGCGAAACGTTCCGTTGACCTCGTCTCCGGAGTCTTCGTTGACCACGGCCACGGGCACGGTATTCAGCTGAGTGTAGGGGTCCAAGAACGCGAACAAGTAGAGGGCTCCGTAGAGCAACGGGATGATGCCGATGGCCACGATGACCACCTTCATGGCTTTCGAGGCCATGATGTTCTTCCATTCCAATGCCGCGAAACGTCCGCCTTTGAAAGCCATGCTATTCACCTTCTTTCTCAAGATACAACGCGCCATCGGCCTGTTCGGCCAAGTCGCGTTCCACCACACCGACCACGATGGACACGTTGCGGGCATGCGCAAGATTGAGGAGCTCGTCCATGAGCACCTGCGACTGATCTTTAGTGAGCTGATCTTCGATGTCGTCGACCACGATCATCTTGGGATGGCCCACCCAAGCGAGCGCCACGCCCAACATGATGCGGCGTTCGGTGGTCAGGTCGTTGACCCGCGTGTCGGCAAAATCGGTGAGGTCGCATTCCACCAAATACGATTTGATGGCTTCTTTGGAAACCTTGCGGCCGTACAGTTCGAACTCAGATGCCACCACATAGGAAACCGTCAGGCTGTCCTGCAGGTCGTTGAGGCCTTCGAACAAGCCCAGTCCAATCTGGCGCTGCACATGGCGGCGCCCCTTGGGCAGGTCGTAGCCCAAGACGTTGAGCGAACCCTTGGTGAAAGCCATGCGCCCGGCCAAAGTGAGCAGAAGCGAAGTCTTGCCGCTGCCGTTGTGCCCGCGCACCGCGTACACCTTGCCCTGCTCGATATCGAGGTCGATACCGGAATACGGACATCCCATGAGCGTCTTGAGTTCCAAGCCGCGGGCTCGCACGATGGTTCCGCCATCGATGCGTTCGATCTTGCCGCCTTCGACGATATCGCCGCGACGTCGACGCATGGGACGGACAGCGCTGTGCGGCGCAACGGGCTTGGTCGCCTGCGCCACTGGCGAAGGCATGGAAGCCGTTTTCACGGCAGGTGATTCGCTTTCCACGGATGTTCCTCCAATTTTGACTGACTGGTCGGTTTTGAAGCGACTATACGACCGTTCAATCGGAATTGCAATAGAAACCGACCAGTCAGTCAATATTTCTGCACATCTGCTCATTTCACCTCCTTCCCCTGCCGAAAAAGGCACCCCATCTGCGGCTTGCACATTGCCGCAAACGGGGTGCCGTCAATCGCCCTGCCCGATTGCGCCGGTCAGTCGGCCTTCACCGCATCCGTTTCGTAGATGAACTTGACCGTGCCGTTTTCCCCATCGGCTATCCCGCTGAAGTTGTTGTAATCCTTGCCTGCCTGCACCACGGCCTTCACGCGGTCGACCAGTTCGCTGAGGTTGCCGTCATAGGCATCGACGATCTTCTGCACCGCCTCGTCGTTGAACTGCTTGATGCCGTTGGCCAAGGTGACCGATCCGTTGTAGGCGCTCAGGGCGCCGCTGGCCAGCGTGGGGGTGTTTGCAGCCAAGGTGCCGGCGCCATCGTTCAAAGTGGATGCGCCGCTGTTGAGTTCTTGGATGCCGGACACCAACGTGGGAGCCGCATCTGCCAGCTGAGACGTGCCATCGGCCAGCTGCCCCGCTCCATCAGAAGCCGTGGATAGTCCGCTGGAAAGGCTGGTAGCACCGCTGTTGAGTGCGGCAGCCCCGCCGATGATGGTGCTCGAATCGCTGGCATCGCCCAAGGCATCGACCGCACCCACCAACCCGGCGCTGCTCTTGCCACTGGGAAGCGTGCCGCCGTTTTTCAAGAGCAGCAGACTGCCCTTGAGCACGTTGGTGCCGCCCATAAGCGTGCTGGTGTCCGTATCGGTCAAACTGCCGATGCTGCTGATGGCGGTGCCCGCCCCAAACGATATGGCTTGAGCCCCGGCCTTGGCGGTGGTCAGATTCTGCCCGTTGTTGCCGCTGACCACCTGCGAGATGCCTCCGCTGGCACCGTCGATGTACTGGTCGGCGGCGCCGAGCGCTGCGGTGATGCCCTGCCCGGCACCGGTGATGCTGTCGGCAGCGCCCTGGGCTTGGGCCTGGGCTGTGCCGGCCTGGGTGGCGGCGGTACCGGCGGCGGTGTTGGTGGCATCGGCGTTGGTGGAAACGCCGGACACATCGTTTTTGACGCTGGTCGTCTCGGTTTGCAGCGTTTCCAGCTGGTCCTGAAGGTTGTGGATAGCTGTTATCTGGTCGGCGCTCATCCCTGTGGTATCGATGTTATCGACCGCCGTTTTGGCACTGGCGGCATCGGTAGCCGCGCTGTTGGCATCGGTCGAAAGCGCATCGGCGCTGCTCTTGGTATCCTGGGCCTTGGTCTGGGCCGTATTGACCGCTGCTTGCGCGTCACCGGCAGCCGTGGAGGCATCGGTGGCCGCCTGCGCTGTGGTGCCGACGGCATTGCTTGCAGCCGTAGTATATTGCTTGGCCGTCGTCAGCGCGCTGTTGGCGCTATTGAGGGCGGTGATGGCGCTGCCGAGCCCGACATATATCTGGTCGGCCCCGTTCTTGGCACCGACGAGCCCCGAAGTCGTGCTGCCGTCGGGCAGCGTGCCGCCGTTTTCAAGCAGGTTCAATCCCGCCAGCAGCTGATTGGTGCCGCCCACCAGCGTGGAGGCGCTTGCATCGGTGCCGGTCCCGATCGAGTTCACGGCATCCACCAGTCCGGTGGAGGTGCTGGTGCCGTTCTTCAACTGCGAAGCTCCGGCTTCCAGCGACGAAGTCCCGCTGGCCAACGGGTCGGCACCATTCACGGCATCGCCCAGGCCGCTATCGAGCGATGCTGCGCCGCTTGCCAGCTGCGATGTGCTGTCAACCATGGTGGAAGTGCTGTCTTGAAGCGTCTGGGTGCCGGCAGAAAGCGTGGTGGTGCCGCTGGCCAGCTGCTGTGCGCCGCTGTCGATCTGGCTCGATCCGTCAGAGAGTTGCAGCAGTCCTGCCGTAAGGCTGTCGCTGCCGTCCATCAACTGGGTCATGGCATCCTTGAGCTTGGTGATGGTGTCGCCGATGTTGGTCTCATCGAGCTTGGAAGTATCGATATCGTCGAAGACGCCCGAAGTCACCGCCGTAAGCGTCGTGTCCAACTGGAAATCGGTGGTATCGGCGGTGACTTCGAAGTAATCGGGCATATCCACCGTCGCGCTGTCGATTCCCAAACTGTCTTGCAGTCCGGGCAGGGCATAGCCCGAAACGATGCAGTGGTCGCCGTCGTTGATCACTTTGCCGTTGGTCACTTCCACATTGCTGAAGTCGGAGTTATCCAATATTGCCCCGGTGATGCAAACGAACGGCGTGTAGATCTTGGTGTCGGTGCCGTTGATGGAAACGGTTTCGTACGAATTGTTGGTGTAGTCGAAGCGGATGGTGACCGTGCCGCTCTTACCGGCTATCTGGTCGGCGCTCATCTCTTTGCCGTCCAGCTTGTACGACACCTTCAAGTCGACCGGCGCAGTGGCCTGCGTGGTCCCCTTGTAGTAGATGTCGTTGCCATCGGCGGCCCATTTCATGGCCGTGTTCGACCCGGTGTAGCCTTCATGGCCTTCGGTGTTCTCGATATCGCTCAAGGTGGAAGCATCTTCGATGGTATCGGCGTTATCGGTATTCTTGAGCCAATCGCTCACCTGGATGTTCTTCATGCTGCCGTCGTTGTTGGCGAACACGTACACCGTTTCGTCCTTGGTCACGCCGCTCTGTCCAGAAGAAGCAGAAGACGTGGTGGACGAAGCAGACGCCTGCTGCGTGCTGCCATCCGAACTCTGCGTCGTCGCCTCGCCGCCCGTGGCAGCGAATGCCGGCATGATGGACATGCCGCACAGCGCCACCGTCGCCATCGCGTAGCCGACCTTGGTTGCAATCGTTTCCATCTTCATGCCTGTACCTCCTGTACCGGGGCCGTTTTAGCGGCCTTGGGTTTGAAACCCCTGCTTGTCTTGACAACCGCGCCGTCGAACAACATGAACATGGCGGGCAGGATGAACAGCACGCTGAACATGCTGACCACCGCGCCGCGCGCCATCAAGTTGCACAACGAGCTGATGATTCCCATATTCGAATAGAGCGCCACGCCGAAGGTGGCGGCGAAGAAGCTCACGGCGCTGGTGACGATGGAGGGCAACGACGTGGACATGGCAACCTGGATGCTGCCCAGCTTGCCCGCGCCTTCGCGGCGTTCCTTGCGATAGCGCGTGGTCATGAGGATGGCGTAGTTGACCGTCGACCCCAGCTGAATGGTGGATATGCACACCGGCGCGATGAAGGGCATGACGTCGTTGGTGTAGTACGGAATGCCCAGATTGATGAAGATGGCGAACTCGATGACCGCCACCAATATGACCGGCAGCGTCGCGCTGCGGAACACCAGCAGCAAGATGAGCAGGATGGCCACGATGGCGATGGCATCTACCACCATGAAGTCGTGGTCGGTGGTGGAGATGAGGTCCTTGGTGGCCGGCGCTTCGCCGATGAGCATGGCGTCGGAATCGTAGTCTTTGATGACATCGTTGATCTGGTCGATCTGCGCATTCACTTCATCGGTGGAAGGCTGGTACGCCGAATTGATGACGATGAGCTGGTAGTCTCCGCTCTTCAACGCGTCGGTGATATCGCTGGGAAGCATGTCGGAGGGCAGGTTGCCGCCAGCCACGCTGTCGTAGCCCAACGCGTATTTGACGCCGTCGATGTCATCGATGCGATTGAGCATGTCTTTGGCATCGGCATGGCTCATATCGCTGCGGCACAGCACCATCTCGGTGGTGGCCACATCGAAATCATCCTGCACCTTTTCGTCGGCGATGTGAAAACCGATGTCGTCATCGGAAAGCTGGGAGTTGCCTCCGGTAAGCGTATTGGAAAAGTCGTAGTACACCGGCTTGTTGAAGAAGCCGTAGCCTGCAGGGATGAGCACGATGACGAAGATGATCAAGAACACCCAGTAGCGCTTGGTGACGAACCCGGCCAAACGGTCGGCCTTGGGGATGATGGTGCGGTGACGCAGCTTTTCCATGGGCTTTTCGAACAGCAAGATGAGCGAAGGCAGGATAGTGATGGAGGCGATCAGCCCCAACACGCAGCCCTTCGCCATGACGATGCCCAGGTCGGCACCGAGCGTGTAGCTCATGAAGCACAGCGCCAAAAATCCCGCGCTAGCCGTGAGCGCACTGGAGAACAGCGCGGTGAGCGTGTCGCCGATGGCCTCGGCCATGGCACGATGGGTGTCATCGGGATACTGCGCGTGTTTCTCGGTGAAGCTATGCCATAAGAAGATGGAGTAATCCATGGTCACAGCCAATTGCAGCACCGCCGCCAGGGCTTTGGTGATGTAGGAGATCTCGCCTAAGAAGACATTGGTTCCCAGGTTGTACACGATGGCCATGCCGATGGAAATCAGAAAGATGAACGGCGCCAGCCAGCAGTCGGTCAAAAGCAGCAAAGCCGCAAGCGCGCACAACACGGCGATTCCCACATACGAGGGTTCCTCGCGTTCCGCGATGTTCTTGAGGTCGGTTACCAACGCGCTCATGCCGGATACGAGCACCTGTTTGTCGGCCAGCCCCCTGATCTGAGTGACCGCTTCCATGGTGTCATCCGAACTGGTGCCCGAATCGAAGAACACGACCATCAGCTGGTCATCGCCCGATTCGAACGCATCGCGGTACTTTTCGGGGACCAAGGCCTCGGGCACCTGAGTGCCCACCGTCCCAGCGTAAGAAAGCGCATCGACCACATGGGGGACGTCTTTGACCTGATCGGTCAAGTCGGCCACTGCTTGGTCGTCCATGCCTTCGACCACAACCAGCGAAACAGCACCCTTGCCGAAGTCGTCTTTGAGGATGTTTTGGCCCACCACCGTGTCCATGTCGGAAGGCAGGTAGTCGAGCATGTCGTAGTTGATGCGGGTGTTCATCATGCCGAGCACCGAAGGGATGAGCAACAAGATGCCGATGATCAAAATGGGAATGCGGAACTTTACGACCGCTCTTCCGAATGCATGCATGCGTCCTACCCCCTGTTGCTCCCTTTGCGAACCCGGCGCTGGTATCGAGCCCCTGCTTGGACACCATTTGCGTCAGAGTTCGCCTTTCCTATCGAGGAGTGTATTCCCAGGGTTTCAAGCGAACCACGTACAAGTGAAACTGACTGTTCAGTTTTCAAGCACTGACCTGCGATTGCCTAAAAACCAGGCAACGCGGGCGATTTGCACAAAAGAGAGGAGTGGAGGTGCGCGTCAGCGCGTGGCCTGCTCGAATATGCGGTTGAAACCGCCGTCGAGCAAACGTCCGATATTGGCTATGTAGGCCTCGGGGTCGCTGGCCATGCCATCGCGCAGCCAGTCGAGGATGAGCCCCTCCAACGCAGCGGCCCCCAGCAACGTGAGGTCGTCGATGTCGCGCTGCGACACACCCAGACCCTCCGCCCGGAATTCCACATAGCGGCGCATGCCGGAGCGCGATACATCGAACAGGAAAGTCTCCAGCCTGTCTCGGCTCACCGAATGATAGATGTTCATGATGACGACGCGGTTCTCGCGTGCAAACCGCGTCGCCTGCATGAAACCTTCCTGCCAACTGGAAAAATCGGGATCGGCGGCCAGCATGCGCTCGGTCTCTTCCCGAAAGATGGCATCCACCAGATCGTAGATGTCGTGGTAATGGTAATAAAACGTGTTGCGGTTGAGCCCGCAGGCATCGGTGATGTCGCTGACGGTTATCTTATCGAGCGGCTTTTCATGCAAAAGCTGCATGAACACGCGCACGATGGCCTTCTGGGTGAAATTCGCCATGCTAGCTGCGCGACTCCTTGTATGCCGCCACCAGTTTTTCAGACACATCGGCGGGCGCCTGTTCGTAGCCGTCCAACTCGCACGAATAGCTTCCCGTGCCGCGGCTGATGGATCGCAGGTCTTTGGAATACGTCACCACTTCGGCATAGGGCACGCGCACCATGATGATGGTGTCGCCCGCATCGTTGGAATCGGTGCCCACGATGCGCCCGCGTCGCGTGGAGATGTCGCCCATGATGGCGCCGGCGAATTCTTCCCCCACTTCGATGCTCAGATTGGCCATGGGCTCAAGCAACACCGGATTCGCCTTTTCGCATGCTGCCCGAAAACCGATGCGTGCGGCCGTCTTGAAAGCCATTTCGTTGGAATCGACGGCATGGTAGCTGCCGTCGAACACTGCCACCTTGATGTCCACCAAGGGGAATCCCGCCAAAAATCCTTCGGCCATGGCCTCGACGACGCCCTTTTCAACCGCGGGGATGAAATTGCGCGGAATATGCCCGCCGGTCACTTCGTCCAAGAACTCGAAGCCCTCGCCCGGGTTGGGCTCAAGACGCAGCCAGCAATCACCGAACTGCCCCGCACCGCCGGTCTGCTTCTTGTGGCGCCCTTCGGCCTCGGCCGTGGAACGGATGGTCTCTTTGTAGGGGATGCGCACCGGTACCAGACGCGCTTCTACGTTGGCTTGCTCGGCCATGCGGGCCAACAGCATGTCCACCTGTGCTTCGCCCAACGCGCGGACGATGGTCTGATGGGTCTCGTCATCGCGCTCGATGCGCAGCGTGGGGTCGTTTTCGGCCGCGCGGGAAAGGAACGTGCCGAGCTTGTCTTCGTCTTTCTTGTTGGCCGCCTCGATGGCCACCGGGTACATGGGCGCAGGCAAAGGCAGCGGATCGATGGCGATGGACCCCGTGGCGGAAAGCGTGTCGCCGGTTTCCGCATCGGTCAACTTGGGAACCACGATGATGTCGCCGGCTTTGGCGCTCTTGACGTCCTCCGTTTCCTTGCCGCACATCACGTAAAGGTGAGACAGGCGATCCTTCTTGCCAGTGCGCGCGTTGATCAGATCCATGCCGGAAGTCAGCGTGCCGCCGAACACTTTGACGAAGCTCAACCGACCCACATAGGGGTCGGACAGCGTCTTGAACACGAAGCCTGCAGGTTCGGCGTCTTCGTCCACCCGGGTCTCGTCGCCATTGGCCAAAAGGAAAGCACCGTGCGCGCGCGGGTGCGGGAAGTACGTGCAGATGTCTTCCATCAGCCCTTGGATGCCCTGTTCGATGATGGTGGAGCCCACATACACGGGGATGAAAAGCTCTTGCGCGATGGCCTTGTCGAGCAGACTCTCGAGTTCGTCTTGGGTAAGCTGATCGGCGCCTTCGAGATATTTCATCATCAAGTCGTCATCGGCTTCGGCCACCAAGTCGCACAATTTGTCGCGGGCGGTTTGGGCTGCATCGGCGAATTCGGCAGGGATGTCTTCCACCCGTTCGCCGCCATCCTCGAAGTAGCGGGCCTTCATGCGCAGCACGTCGATGACGCCCTTGAATTCTTCCGCCTGGCCGATGGGAATGGTCACGGCGCCCAAGCGGCTGCCGAAACGGGCATGCAAGGTGGCCATGGCCATGTCGAAATTGGCGTTTTCGCGGTCGATGTGGTTGATGAACACCGCGCGGCACTCGCGCATGTGCTCGGCTTCACGCCACAACCGCGTGGTCATCACCTGGGGGCCGGCCACGGCATCCACTACGAACAGCGCGGTTTCGGCCGCCTGCATGGTGGCCAACGTATCGCCGATGAAATCGGCGGAACCGGGAGTGTCCAACAGGTTGATCTTGTAGTTCTTATACGGGATGGGCGCGATGGAAGTGCCCAACGTGAACTTGCGGCGGATTTCTTCGGGCTCGTAGTCCAGATAGCTCTTGCCGTCGTGCGTGGTGCCCATGCGCGGCGTTTTGCCCGAGATGTGCAGCATGGCTTCGGCCAACGAGGTCTTGCCGGCGCCATCTTGGCCCACCAGCACGATGTTGCGGACGTGTTCGGTTGCAGGAGCAGCCATGGAAAACCACCAACTTTCACGTCGGACGGCCCACATGCCGAAAGCCCAGCCCGCGGCACGGAGACGTCAGTCCAATGCGGGAAGATTCGCTGAAGCCACTATAGCGCAACGGACGGGCCCCGCCCCCCTCGAGGGGCGCGGGCCGTCCGGTGCGTAAAAACAGTTTCGGGCTGCAGCGCTAGAAATAAGCAGCGATGC
>JAXGTO010000015.1:0-54706 GCA_040774885.1 Eggerthellaceae bacterium
CGGGGGTGCTCGCCTTCGGCTTCGCGTGGCGGGGGCGGCGGGGGTGCTCGCCTTCGGCTTCGCGTGGCGGGGGCGGCGGGGGTGCTCGCCTTCGGCTTTGCGGTGGGTTAGGCCAGGTCTACGGTGTCGTCGGCGGCTACTGCGGTTTTCAGGCGGTCGAGGTAGCGCAGCAGCAGGTCGCTCGGGTTTCGCTCGGCGTGCATCACGTATCCCACTTGCATACGGTCTTCGGTGGCCAGCGGTATCGATGCGATGCCGCTTTGCATCTCGTCGCTCAGCACGCCGGTGGAAAGCGTGTAGCCGTTATGGCTTGTCAACAGGTTGGTCAAGGTGCCGCGGTCCGATATGCGGATGTTCTGTTTGCACGGGAGCTGCCCCAATGGTTCCTCGGAGTAATACAGGCTGTTGGCCGTTCCCTGCTCGAAGTTGTAGCGCGGATAGCTTTGCAGCTCTGCGGGGAACACCTTGCTACGGCTGGCCAGAGGGTGGTTTTCTCCTACGAACACGTGGATGTCGGCGGTGAACAGGGGAGTGAAGGAGAGGTCGGCGTCGCGCAGCACCTTCGCCATCACGCGGCGATTGAACCGGTCCATGTACAGGATTCCCACATCGCTGCGAAATCCGTTCACGTCATCGATGATCTGGGCAGTGCTGCATTCGCGCATGATGAATTCGTATTCGTCATCGGCGCATTCTTCCACCACGTCGATGAACGCCTTCACGCTGAATGCGTAGTGCTGGGCCGAGATGGCCAGTCGCTTATGGGCGGCCTGTTTTTCCTTGAAACGCGATTCGAAAAGGTCGGCCTGTTCCACCACCAGGCGCGCGTAGGCCAGCACCTCGGTGCCTTCGTTGGTTATCCCCACGCCCCGCTTGCTGCGGGTGAACACCTGCACGCCCAGTTCGTCTTCGAGCTCTTTCACCGAAGTGGACAGATTGCTCTGGGATGCGTACAGACGGCTGGCTGCCGCATTGAACGAACCGTATTCCGCCACCGCCACCAAGTAGCGCAGTTGTTGCAACGTCATCGCGTTCCCGCTTCCTTTCCGCCTGTATCATGCCTGATTGCCTGCTCGTCTGCTTGCATCGCTCGTATGCCGATATTTGCTTTGCTTTGATCGGCGCGATTCGGCCTTGAAGCTGATTTGAATTCGCCCTGACGACTGAACCGCCTCTTTTCTGGCTCCTGCCTCCAATCGATTGCAACTGATCGGGGGGCATGCCTGGCAACTAATCTGTTGTATATTGTACCCAGTTATCTGTTCTACCGATAACTTCTCATCAGAACATCGTATGACCGCGGCTCTTGTTCCCGTCATCCGTTAGTGGTTTCATAGTCGGTGCCGCTTCGGATCCAGTCGATCGCGCCGTGCAAAACTCGGGCACGTCGTCATCGCCAAAGGCTCGACCAGCGGAGACAATCAAGCAAGCGAAGGAGCACATCATGGCCAAGAACATCCCCGTCGATCAAAAGTACTACGATCCGGAGATCGAATGCATGCCCCGGCCCCAGCTGGAGCAGCTTCAGTTGGAACGGCTGCAGAAGATGCTGGCGTACGCCTACGACAACACGGTGTACTACAAGCGCGCTTTCGATGAGGCCGGCGTTTCGCCGCAAGACTGCAAGACTTTGGCCGATCTGGCCAAATTCCCCTTCATCGATAAATCAACCGAGCGTGCAACCCAGCACGTCGGATCGTTCTTCGGCGAAATGTGCTCCGTACCTGAAGAAGACGTGGTGTTCATGGCCACCAGTTCGGGCAGCACGGGCGTTCCCACGGTGAGCCCGTTTTCCCAAGAGGACTTCGATGAATGGCAAGACACCGAAGCCCGTCTGTTCTGGCAGGCCGGCATGCGCCCCAAGGACCGCTACGTCCATGCGCTCAACTTCGCGCTGTACGTAGGCGGCCCCGACGTCATCGGCGCGCAGCGCCTGGGCGCCACGGCCATCTGGGTGGGAGCCGTTCCCAGCGACCGCCTGTTGTTCGTGCTCAAGGAATACCAGCCCACGGTCATCTGGACCAGCCCCAGCTACGCCTGGCATCTGGGCGAAAAAGCCAAAGAAGCCGGATTCGACCCGAAGACCGATTTCAGCATCCACACCATCGTGGTAGCGGGCGAAGCCGGCGGCAGCATTCCCAGCACCCGTGAAGCCATCGAGGATCTGTGGGATGCCAAGGTGGTCGACTTCTACGGTCTTTCCGACATCTACGGCGCCTGCGCCGCAGCCTGCGAAGCCCATGATGGATTGCATCTGGTGGAAGATCAGATTTTGGTGGAAACCGTCGATGTCGACACCGGCGAGGTCCTCGAACCGGGCCAAACCGGCGAAATCGTGTACACCACGCTGCGCAAGAAGGCGCGCCCGATGATTCGCTTCCGCACGGGCGACATCGGCTACGTGAGCACCGACCCGTGCAGCTGCGGGCGCACGTTGGCTCGCATCCATATTACCGGCCGCAAGGACGAGATGTTCGTGGTGTCCGCCGTCAACGTGTTCCCCACTGACATCGAATACGTGGTGCGCGGGCTCGATTATCTGACCGGCGAGTACTCCATCCGCGTGTACGAAGAGGACTTCACCTGCAAATACGAGGTGTCCGTCGAGCGCGCCCAGGGAAGCCAAGAGCCCTATGACGAAGTGGCCGCCAAGACCATGGCCGCCATCAAAGCCCATTGCGGCGTGCGTCCGCGCAAGGTTATCGTCTACGATGCAGATAAACTGGGTACGGCATCCGCCCACAAGTCGTCGCGTTTCATCGACGAGCGTTCGTGCAAGACCCGCTAGCGGCAAACGAGAGGAAGAACAACATCATGGCACAGGAAACATTTTCCGTATCGGGTCAGCACTATCTGTTCGACGTGCAGACCTTCGCCCATACCGTGCTGGCTCTGGGCGGCGAAACCTACCACTACGCGCTGCGCGACCGCACCACGCAAGGCGTGTTCGACGACGTCGCGGGCGACCGCAGCGAACTGGGCGTCATCATGCAGACTTCGGCCACGAAACCCGAGCTCGACGCCGCCATCGCGGCCGCCGGTTTGGAGTTCGTCGAATTGAAGGAATCGGCTCCCCGCGTGGCGCTGCCCGCCAGCCATCCGCTGGTCAACGCCAAGAGCCTGAGCCTCGACCAGCTGGTCGATTACCCGTACGTCCATTTCGACCAGGGCGAAGGCGTCGGCGATGCTTTCGCCGAAGAAGCGCTCGCCGATGTGCCGCGCTCCAAGAGCATCGCCACCACCGACCGTGCCAGTCTAAGCGAGCTCATCGTCGCTTTGAACGGCTACACGGTTACCAGCGGCATCTTGGTGGGCATTTCGGACGGCGCCGGCTTGGACACCGTTCCGCTCGAAACCGATGTCACGCTGCATCTGGGGTATGTGAAGAAGAAGGGTGCCGATCTGGGCCCCACGGCGGCTCTGTTCATCGAGAAGCTGAAGGCCAACTTGGAGCGCTACGCCCGTTTCTGAAGGAGCGGATATGATCGAAGTCCTATGGCATGGCCGCGGAGGCCAAGGTGCGTTCACAGCGGCGCGTTTGCTGGGAGCGGCGGCATCGATGGAGGAAGGCAAGCATGCGCTTGCCTTTCCGTCGTTCGGCCCCGAGCGCCGCGGTGCGCCCATGCGCGCATTCACGAAGATATCCGATGCGCCCATCGGTGATCGCAGCGCCGTGGAGCAGGCCGATTTCGTCGTGTATCTGGATGACACGCTGTTTTCCGAGGGGTGGGATGCCGAATTGAAGCCGGAGGGCCGCGCGCTTGTCAACTCCGCGGCCTCGTTCGACGACCCGCGCATCCTGGCCATCGATGCCGACGGCCTTTCCGCGCAGCTGTTGGGCCGCGCCATTCCCAACACCGTGTTTCTGGGCGTCATCGCGGCGCTTTGCGACCAGGTGTCCCAAGACGACGTTCATGCGGCGGTAGCCGGATACATGGCCCCCAAGCTGCAAAAGAGGAACCTGGCCGTGGTCGATGCCGCCTACGCCCAGGTGATGGAAGGAGGGCTCCGATGAGCGCTTCGCCCCAACGACCCGCCGCGGCCATTCCCACGTTGCGCACCGCGGCGCCCCAGCCCGCCGAATTCGCAGGAACCACGTGCTATGAAGCCGGCTACTTGGTGAAGAAGAATGCCGGCTGGCGCAGTGCGCGCCCTGTGGTGGACGCAGCAAAGTGCACCGGATGTCTGCAGTGCTGGATGCAGTGTCCGGATGGAACGGTCTATAAAGTCGATGGCGCCACGGAGCAGAGCGCGCCCGTGGCCATCGATTACGATTTCTGCAAGGGCTGCGGCATCTGCGTCAAGGCCTGCCGCTTCGATGCCATCGCCCTGGTGCCCGAGCGGGAAGCCTTGGCGAAAGAAGGGGGTGCGCAGTGAGCAAACGGTTCCTTTCCGGAGACGAGGCTTTCGCCGAGGGCGTGCGCCTGGCCCGCCCGCAGGTGATCTCCGCCTATCCCATCACTCCGCAAACCGTGGTGGTGGAACGTCTCTCCGAAATGGTGGAAGAAGGCGAGCTTGCCGCCGAATACGTGCATGTGGAAAGCGAGCACTCCGCGCTTTCCTGCGCCATCGGCGCGGCGGCCACCGGCGCGCGCACGTTCACGGCCACCAGCAGCCAGGGGCTGTTCTACATGGCCGAATGCCTGACGTATGCGGCAGGCGGTCGATTCCCCATTGTCATGATGAACGCCAATCGGGCCACCGCCCTGCCGTGGAACATCTACGGCGATCAACGCGATTCGCTTGCCTTGCTCGACCACGGTTGGATCCAGGCCTATGCGCAAGACAACCAAGAGGCGCTCGACTTGGCCCTTATGGCGTACGCGGTTGCGGAAGACCCGTCCGTCATGACGCCGGTGATGGTCAACCTGGACGGCTTCGCCCTCACGCATACCTACGAGACGGTGGACGTTCCCGAGCCCGAGGCAGCCGATGCCTTCTTGCCTCCGTATGCCTCTGCCAACCGCTTCGATTTCGACCATCCCGTCAACATGGGATATTCCGCAGGGCCCGCCTATAACCGGTATTTCAAGCAGCGCGCGCATGCCGATATGGCAGGTGCCGCGGCGGTCATCGACGAAGTCGAGGCGCGTTTCGCCCAAACGTTCGGCCGCGCATACCCCGGCATGGTCGAAGCGTATCGCTGCGATGATGCCGATTTCGTCGTGGTGGTGCTGGGAAGCATCGCCGGGTTGGTTCGCCAGACGGTCGATGAGCTGCGCGCTTCCGGCGTGAAGGCCGGCCTGCTGCGCATCCGCTATCTGCGCCCCATGCCCTACGAAGCGCTGGCCGATGCCTTGCGCGGCGTCAGGGCAGCAGCCGTGCTCGAAAAGGACGTGAGCTTCGGGGCGGAAGGCACCGTGTTCACCAACGTGAATTCCGCGCTGCAACGCGCCGGCTTTGCCGTTCCCACCCGCGACTTCGTCGGCGGGTTGGGCGGCGACGACATATCGGCCGACCAGGTTGCCGGCATTTTCGCCGCGCTGCAGCAGGTGGCCGAAGGCGGCGCGGCCGCCCAAGCCGTTGCCCCGGTGACGTTTCTCGGAATCGATCAGAAGGCAGGTGAATAGCCATGGGCCTCAATGCCAAGACGCTGCCTGATGACGAGTTCTTCTTCGGCCATGCCGCCTGCGCCGGTTGCGGCGGTTCATTGGCCGTGCGCCATGCGCTCAAGGTGCTCGGTCCCCATGCGGTGGCGGCCCTGCCCGCCGGCTGCATGAGCGCCGTCGGGTTCAACTTCCCCCAGCTGTGCTTTGCCAACAACGCCATGATCACGCCGTTCGCCGCCACAGCCAGCGTGCTCACCGGCATCGAAGCCGGCTTGCGCGCCCAAGGCCGCGCCCTTGCACGCGGCGAGGCCGATCGCGTCCAGGCGGTGGCGCCCGATGATTGCACGGTGGTTGGCTTCGCCGGCGACGGCGGCACGGCCGACATCGGCCTGCAGGCGCTTTCCGGCGCCATCGACCGCAACGACGACGTGCTCTACATCTGCTATGACAACGAAGCCTACATGAACACCGGCATCCAGAAATCCAGCCTGACGCCCTTCGGCGCCAAGACCACCACCACGCCGGCAGGCGCCAACGCGCATGGATGCCTTACGCAGAAGAAGAACCTGTTCCAAATCGTGGCGGCCCATGGCATTCCCTATGCGGCCACGGCCAGCGTGGGATATCTCAACGACTTCATCGCCAAGGTCGAACGCGCCAAGCACATTCGCGGTACGCGCTACATCCATGTGATAGCCCCGTGTCCCACCGGGTGGGGCTGCGGCGTGGATGAAACCGTTGAAATCGCCAAGGAGATGGTCGATTGCGGTCTGTGGTATCTGGCTGAATACACCGGTTCCGCCGAAGGCGGCGTTTTCGGAGGGTCGTTCACCCTCGATCGCGATCCCAAGACATTCTCCAGCGTCGAGCACTACCTGCGCCGGCAGGGGCGCTTCAAGGCGCTTTCCGACGAAGAGATCGCCGAGGTCGAAGCCGGGCGCGATGCCACGTGGAGCTACATCCGCGAAGCTTGGGGCGCCGGGCGCTGAGTGCGCGGCGCGTCGATGCGCCTGCGCGCGCGATGGGATACCATGGTGCGCATGGAACAGGACGGACCGACATACCGAGACTATGCCCGTTGGGCAGCGCAGAGCGCCGATCAGGTGGCACGCGATTGCCAGACGGACGTGTTCCATGGCAGCGGCCCGGGAGGGCAGGGCGTCAACACCAGCGATTCGGCGGTGCGCATGACGCATGTTCCCAGCGGTGTTGCGGTGGTCAGCCGGGAATCGCGCAGCCAGTTCCGCAACCGCCAGCTGTGTGTGCGCAAACTGCACGCCATCTTTCAAAACCGCAGCGTCGCTCCTGCCAAGCGCCGTCCCACTCGGCCGGGCAGGGCGGCCCGTCAGCGCCGCCTCGACTCAAAGCATGCGCGCAGCCGCACCAAGCAACTGCGCGGTCGTGTGGAAGGGGAATAGACGATGCCCATCTTCATAGCGCGCATCTACCGCATCATTCCGCTCATCGTGGTTTTGGCCCTGGCGGCCGGCATCGCCTATGCGGTGGCGGCCCGTTCCAACAACGGAGTGCGCGTGACGCAGGTGGTGCTCAAAGCGTTTTGGTGGTTGTGCGCCGTCGGCAGCGCCTTTTTCGTGCTGGCCACCCTCTATGCGCTGGCCGATGGCAATGCATTCGCGGCCGAGCTCTTCATCAGCTGCGCCGCCGTGTTCGCGGTGGGGTGGGTCATCGACTTGCTGTGCGCCTGGCGTTTTCGCGTCCATCATCCCGGCTTCAAGGTGCGCCCCACGCGCCCCAAGCCCCGGGTGAAACGCTGATGCGGCGGGCTGCGCCGTGTTCCATGTGACAACTGCGTAAACGCCGCTTTGCGCTGCATGCGCTGTGCTAGGATACAGCGCATACCGCAAACAGGACCCGGCCGCGGCAACGTGAAGGCCGCCCGGGCACAGCGAGAAAGAGGCGCATCGTGGCTTTGAAGTACGTTTCCCAGACCGACCCGCAGGTGGCCGATGCCATTTCTGCCGAACTCAACCGCCAACGTACCAGCGTTGAGCTCATCGCCTCCGAGAACTTCACCAGTCCCGCGGTCATGGAAGCCGTGGGCAGCGTCATGACCAACAAGTACGCCGAGGGCTATCCCGGCAAGCGCTATTACGGCGGATGCGAGAAGGTCGACATCGTCGAAGACCTGGCTCGCGAACGCGCCAAGAAACTCTACGGCTGCAAGTTCGCCAACGTCCAGCCCCACAGCGGCGCCAATGCCAACCTGGCCGCCTACTTCAGCATCATCAAGCCGGGCGACACCATCTTGGGAATGAGCCTCGACCAGGGCGGACATCTCACCCATGGCAGCCCCGTCAACTTCAGCGGCAAGCTCTACCATGTTGAAGCCTACGGGCTCGACCCCGAAACCGAGACCATCGACTATGACGCCTTGGAAGCCAAGGCCAAGGCCTGCAAGCCGCAGGTCATCGTCGGCGGCGCGTCGGCCTATCCCCGCGTCATCGATTTCGAGCGCATGGCCGATATCGCCCATGAAGTGGGCGCGTATTTCATGGTCGACATGGCCCACATCGCCGGCTTGGTTGCAACCGGAGCCCATCCCAGCCCTGTGCCTTACGCCGACATCGTCACCTCCACCAGCCACAAGACCCTGCGCGGCCCGCGCGGCGGCTTCATCTTGTGCAACGACGAAGACCTGTACAAGAAGATCAACAGCGCCGTGTTCCCCGGAGCCCAGGGCGGTCCGCTCATGCACGTCATCGCCGGCAAGGCCGTCGCTTTCGGCGAGGCGCTTCAGCCCGAATTCAAAACCTACATCGACCATGTGGTCGAAAATGCGGCCAGTCTGGGCCGCGGCATGGCCGAAGGCGGTCTGCGCCTGATTTCGGGCGGCACCGACAACCATCTGTGCCTGGTCGATCTCACGCCGGCCGACGTCACGGGCAAAGATGCCGAGCATCTGCTGGAATCCGTGGGCCTCACGGTGAATAAGAATTCCATCCCCAACGAACCGCGCAGCCCGTTCGTCACCAGCGGCATCCGCGTGGGCAGCGCCGCTGCCACCACGCGCGGCTTCACCGCCGACGACTTCTACAAGGTGGGGCAGTGTATCGCCGCAACCGTGTTCAATGCGCAAGATGACGCAAAGCTGGCCGAGATCAAGGCCGACGTGGACAAGCTGCTCGCGGCGCATCCCCTCTATCCCGAATACGGCTGTTAGGAATCGCGATGACCGAACTCTATGACGGACGCGTGGTACTGGTCGACCATCCCATGGTGCAGCACAAGCTCTCCAAGCTGCGTGCCAAAGACACGTCGTCCAAGGACTTCCGCGCCCTGGTAAAAGAATTGGCCATGTTCGAAAGCTACGAGGCCACGCGTGACCTGGAGCTCGAAGACGTCGAGGTGGAAACGCCCATCTGCCGGTGCATTTGCAAGCAGGTTGCCGGCAAGAAGATGGTCATCGTCCCCATTCTTCGCGCCGGTCTGGGCATGGTGGAAGGCGTGCAGGAACTGATGCCCGCCACATTCGTCGGCCATTTGGGGATGTATCGCGACCCCGATACGCACGAACCGCATGAATATTACGCCAAGATGCCCGACAGCATCGCCATCCGCGATGTGCTGGTGGTCGACCCCATGCTGGCCACCGGCGGCAGCGCCACCGCGGCGCTGCAGTATCTGCGCGCTGCCGGCGTGAAGAACATCAAGCTGATGGTGCTGGTTGCCGCCCCGTGCGGGATCGAAGCCGTGCTGGCCGCCGATCCGGATGTCACCGTATATACGTGCGCCATCGACGAAGGCCTCAATGACGATGCCTACATCGTGCCGGGTCTGGGCGACGCGGGCGATCGCATTTTCGGAACGAAGTAACAGCTGCATCGATTGGGCGCGTGGAGCGGCTGGAAAGCGCTATCGCGTTTGCGACGGAGGGCTGCAAGGCTGATCGGCCTTGCAGCCCTCTTTTCATGGGGCTTCCCGCAATCCGGTTTTGCCGTCGTTTGCGGGATTGCCTATACTGGGGCGAACGGATTCGGAAGGAATGGCCAATGGGACAACAGGAACATACGCTTGGAGTCGATCGTCCCAGCTGGGATGAGTACTTCATGACGCTTGCCGATGAAGTGGCCACACGCACCACCTGCCTGCGCCGGGCGGTGGGGGCCATCATCGTCAAGGATCGCCGAATCCTGGCCACGGGCTACAACGGTGTTCCCAGCGGGTTGCGCCATTGTTCCGAAACGGGCTGCCTGCGCGACAAGCTGGGCGTTCCCAGCGGCCAGCGCCATGAACTGTGCCGTGGGCTCCATGCAGAGCAAAACGCCATCATCCAGGCGGCTCGCTACGGCATCGACATCTCGGGTGCCAGCATCTATGTGACGGCTCAGCCGTGCGTGGTCTGCGCCAAGATGCTCATCAACGCGGGCATCACCGAGATCATCTATCAGAATCCATATCCCGATGAGCTTTCGCAAGAGCTTTTGGCCGAAAGCGGCATCAAGATGCGGGTGTATCCCGAGCAGTGATCGCCCAATGCGATAGGCGGTTTGATTCCGCTATGCGTTTTTTCGTCGCATCACGGCCCCATTCACCGCTTTTTTCGCATTTATCGGTGCACGTTTCAGCATTTCCGTTATTATTGTTCGCGGTTTGTTAACGTACGGTTTCGAAAAGGCAGGTCCGTGGTAGTCGCCATCATCATCGGAGCTCTTGTGGGAGCAGCAGGTTTCCTCCCGCTCATGGCAGGTCTGGAGATGGCCAAGCATGTGACGAGCACATCGAATCTCAGCCATGCCACCACGCTGTTGCTGGCGGTCATGGGTTCGGTGCTCATCTTGTTCGGCGCGGTCATCATCTGCATTTTCGTTTCGCGTGAGAACCTATTGGCGTTCGCGTGTGCGGAAGCCGCCGGCATCATCGTTATGACCGTCGTCTTCATCGTTCGCCGACGCTTGATGCAAGACTAGACTGGAAAGGGCGTTACGTGAATCCGCTTGATGTGCTGATCGAGGATGTTCCCGAGCTCCAAGGTTCGTTCGATTCCGTTTCCGTTTTCGGCCCCATCACCAATTACACCTTCTGGATGATCATCATCTTCGCGCTGGTGTGCATCGTGGTGTTCGCGGCCGCACGGAAACTCACGCTGGTCCCCGAGTCCAAATTCTCCAATATGGTTGAATACGGATACGAATTCGTTCGCAAGGACATGTGCGAAAGCGCCATCGGCCATGGTTACGAGAAGCACCTGCCGTTTCTGGCCACGCTGTTCTTCTTCATCCTGATCGCCAACTTCGTCGGGCTCATCCCCGGCTGCAAGACGCCCACCGGATCCATTTCCATCACGTGGGCGTTGTCCATCATCTCGTTCATCTATTTCAATTACTACGGCGTCAAGGCGCATGGCGGCTGGGGCTACATCAAGTCGATCGCCCCGTCGGGCCTGCCCGGCCCCATGGTGCCCGTCATCTGGTTCTTCGAGACCATCTCGCTTATCCTGCGTGCTCTTACGCTGGCCGTTCGACTTTACGGCAACATGTTCGCCGGCCACATGGTGCTGGGCATCTTCGCCTTGGCCACCAGCGTGTTCATCACCACCGCCATCCAGAGCATGGATTTCGTCATCGCCCTTCCCTCGATTGGTTGGATGCTCCTTCTCATCGCCATGTACGCGCTTGAGATGCTGGTCGCATTCATCCAAGCGTATGTGTTCGCCATCTTGTCAGCCGTCTACATTTCACTGGCAACCAGCGCGCATTAGGAAGGAACCCCGCGCAAGCGGGAACGGTTCGGATCTTCGGCGGCTCGCCGCCTGATCGATAGAAGCAGTGGCTCCGGGAAAGGCCCGGAACCGACCAAAGGAGGAAACACGTGGACACCACAATCGTCATCACCGCCCTCAAGCTCGTAGGCTATGGCCTGGGCACCATGGGCCCTGGCATCGGCATCGGCATCGCCTGCTACGGCTGCTGCGTCGCCACCGCCCGCCAGCCCGAACTTCAGGGTCGCCTGTTCACCAACTTCATCATCGGCGCCGCCTTGGCAGAGGCGTTGGCCCTGATCGGCTTCGTGCTGGCATTCATCCTGTAAATCCGGCTTTCACATCGCTATATCAGCCGTGAAAAAGCTGGAAGGAGGAATGACCATGAAAGCATACAAGAGCAGCTGCGCACGGATCGGCGCGGGCGTTTTCGCCACCGCCGCCGTCACGCTCGGCGTTCCCACGCTTGCTTTCGCCGCTGAAAGCAGCGGTGGCATCAGTGCCATCTTGCCCGACATGAAGGAATTCATCCCCATGTTGGTCGCTTTCATCGTGTTGTGGATCGTCCTCGCCAAGTTCGGTTGGCCTGCCTTCGACAAGATGTTGGAGAAGCGCAAGACCACCATCGAGGATGCCCTCGAGAAGTCCGAAGCCGACCGCGCCGAAAGCGAGCGCGTGCTGGCCGAGTACAAAAAGCAGCTTGAAGACGCCCGCACCCAGGCTTCCACCATCGTGGCGGATGCCAAGAAGACGGCGGAATCGGCCAAGGCCGACATCGCTGCTCAGGCGCAGAAAGAAGCTGCGGACATGATCGAGAAGGCCCGTGCCGCCATCGACAACGAGAAGAAGGCTGCAATCGCCGAGCTCCAGGGCTCGGTTGCCGACACTTCCATCGCGGTCGCATCGAAATTGGTGGGCAACGACCTTTCCGACGACGAGCATCGCAAGCTCATCGAGCGTTATGTAAAAGAGGCGGGCAGTTTCAATGTCAATTGATCGCCTCGTGGCAAAGCAGGTCACGCAAATCTATGCTGAAACGCTGCTCTACGGAGCCCAATCGCAGGGCGGCTTGGAAGCCGTGTTGCAGGCTCGTGACGAGCTCGAGCAGATCCTTGCGTACAATCGCTCGCACGTGGAACTCACCGATGCCATGTGCAACATGGCGTATACGGCCGAAGACCGCCGCAAGCTGATCGTCGAAACGTTTTCCGATTGCGAACCGGCGCTGCGAAGCGTCTTGGGGGTCATGGCAGAACGCGGAGACATGGATATGCTGCCGCGCCTGTGGAATGATTTCAACCAGGTCATCGGCGCCAAGTTGGGAATAACCGTGGTGGATGTGACCACCGTGGTGTCGCTTGACGACAACCTGCGCTCGATCATCAAAGACAAAGCCGCCGCCGATTTCGGTGGGAAAGTCGAATTGCGCGAGCGACTCGACCCCTCCATATTGGGCGGCATCATCATGACGGCAAACGGCAAGCGCATCGACGCCAGCGTGAAATCGCAGCTCGAAACCGCTCGCAGCACGCTTAAGAAGACGACAGATGGAGGTGAATGCTAGTGACTGAAATCACCGCACAGTCTATCGACGAAGCACTGCGCAAGCAGTTGGATGCACTTGATACCAGCGTCGAATCGCGCGAGGTGGGCACGGTCGTCCAGGTGGGCGACGGTATCGCCCGCATCGATGGGCTCAAAAACGCCATGGCCGGCGAACTGCTCGAGTTCACGGGATCCAAGGGACAGACCGTCTTCGGTTTGGCCCAGAATCTTGAAGAAGACGAAGTAGGCGCCGTGTTGTTGGGTGACGTCACCGCAATCAAAGAGAACGACCAGGTCAAGACGACTGGCAAAATCGTGGAGGTTCCCACGGGCCGTGCAATGCTCGGCCGCGTGGTCAATCCGCTCGGCATGCCCATCGACGGCAAGGGCCCCATCGAATCCGACGCCACGCGTCCGGTCGAATTCAAGGCTCCGGGCGTTATCGCCCGCCAGCCCGTCAAGGAGCCCATGCAGACGGGCATCTTGGCCATCGACTCGATGATTCCCATCGGCCGTGGCCAGCGCGAGCTGATCATCGGCGACCGTCAGACGGGCAAAACCGCTATCGCAGTGGATGCCATCATCAACCAAAAAGGCCAGGACATGGTCTGCATCTACGTGGCCATCGGCCAGAAGGCCTCCACGGTGGCCGGCCTGGTCGAGACGCTCGAGAAGCACGGCGCCATGGATTATTCCATCATCGTGTCGGCTTCGGCGTCCGACTCCGCGCCTCTGCAGTACATCGCTCCTATGGCCGGTGCCGCCATCGGCGAGTACTTCATGTACAACGGCCTCGACGGCAAGCCCGCTTCCAAGGACAACCCCGGCGGCCACGTGCTGTGCATCTACGACGACCTCTCAAAGCAGGCTGTGGCCTACCGACAGATGTCGTTGACCCTGCGTCGCCCGCCCGGACGCGAAGCTTATCCCGGCGACGTCTTCTATCTGCATAGCCGTTTGCTGGAACGCGCGGTCAAGATGTCCGATGAAAACGGCGGCGGTTCGCTTACGGCCCTGCCCCTCATCGAGACGCAGGCCGGCGACGTGTCCGCTTACATTCCCACCAACGTGATTTCCATCACCGACGGTCAGATCTTCCTGGTCACCGACCTGTTCTTCCAGGGTCAGCGCCCGGCCGTCGACGTTGGCATCTCGGTGTCCCGCGTAGGCGGCGACGCGCAGACCAAGGCCGTCAAATCGGTCGCTGGCTCTCTGCGCCTCGATTTGGCTGCTTACCGCGAGTTGCAGGCGTTCACCCAGTTCGGCAGCGACCTGGACAAATCTACCCAGGATCAGCTGAACCGCGGTGCTCGTATGACCGAGCTGCTCAAGCAGGGCCGTTACCAGCCGATGTCCTTCCAAGAAGAAGCCATCTCCGTCTATTCCGGCGGCCATGGATTCCTCGACGATATCGAGGTCATCGACGTGGTCCGGTTCCGCACCGAACTGCTCGAGTTCCTGCACGCTTCCAACCAGGGAATCTTCGATGAGTTGGGCAAGGAGAAGAAATTCACCGAGTCCATCGAGACCGAGCTGGACGCCGCTATCGAGAAGTTCAAGACGCAGTTCAACCCGACCAGCACGGCTACGGCGTAGGGCGGGGTAGAGCATGCCTAACCTTCACGATATCGAACGCCGGATCAACTCCGTCTCTTCGACGAAGCAGATCACGCGCACCATGGAAATGGTTGCCGCGGCAAAGATCCGCCGCTCTGCCGAGCGCGTCGATGCGGCCACGCCGTATTCCGAGTCGATGGAAGAGATGCTGGGCAATGTGGCGGCTCGTGTGGATGGTTCGGCCAATCCGCTGCTTCAAAAGCATGAAGAGGTCAAGAATCTGCTGGTCATCGCCGTGGTCTCCGACCGCGGCCTGGCCGGCGGGTTCAACTCTAACGTGCTCCGGCATGTGGAGAAGCTCATCCACGCCAAGGCTGCACAGGGCATTCAAAGCAAGGTGATCGCTTGCGGCAAGAAGGCCGTCACTTACTTCAACTTCCGTCAGATTCCCTTGGAGTTGGAGTTCCGCGACCTTTCCGCCGATCCCACGGTCGATGAGGCGCAGACCATTTCGATGCATGCCATCGAGGGGTATCTGGCCGACGAATTCGACCAGGTGATCGTCGTGTACAACCACGCGAAGAACGCCGCTGAGCAGATTTTGCGCGAAGAGACGTTGCTTCCCGTCGATGCCTCTGCGGTTGCCACCGAAGAAGACTATTCCGACGTCGAGGACAAGGGCATGCAGGAAAACGGCCCTGAAGCCGTCGATGCCTCGGGTGACGTCATCTTCGAACCCAGTGTCGAAGGGGTGCTGGAGCGTTTGCTTCCGGCCTACATCAAGACCATGGTCTACCACGCGCTGGTCGACAGCGCCGCTGGCGAGCAGGGAGCGCGACGCACGGCAATGCAGAGCGCAACCGACAACGCCAACGAAATGGTCGAGACGCTGCAACGCGTTTACAACCGAGTACGTCAAGGTGCCATCACGACCGAGATCAACGAGATCGTCGGTGGCGCAGCAGCTTTGGAGGATTAAATGGCAGAGAACACCAAGAACGCAAGCAAGGGAGCCGTGGGACGCATCGTCCGCATCGTCGGCCCGGTCGTGGATGTGGAATTCCCGCAGGAAAGCATGCCTGCCATCTACAACGCGCTGACCATCGATGCCACTACGCCCATCGGCGAGGTCAAGACCGTGCTGGAAGTGCAGATGCACCTTCCGGGCGATCTGGTCCGCGCCGTGGCCATGTCGTCGACCGACGGCTTGGTCCGTGGGCTGGAAGTGCAAGACACCGGCAACCCCATCATGATGCCCGTGGGTCCCGAGACCCTGGGCCGCATCTGGAACGTCATCGGCGAGCCCGTCGACGGCAAGCCGATGCCCGAGGTGAAGGAATGGATGCCCATCCATCATCCTGCGCCTGACTATGACACGCTGACCACCACCACCGAGATCTTCGAGACCGGCATCAAGGTCGTCGACCTCATCGAGCCGTTCATCAAGGGCGGCAAGACGGGCCTGTTCGGCGGCGCCGGCGTCGGCAAGACGGTTATCATCCAGGAACTCATCAACAACCTCGCTCAAGAGCACGGCGGCACCTCGGTGTTCACCGGCGTGGGCGAACGTACCCGTGAGGGCACCGACCTGTTCCTCGAAATGACCGATTCGGGCGTCATCAACAAGACCTGCCTGGTATACGGCCAGATGAACGAGCCCCCCGGAGCGCGTCTGCGCGTCGGTTTGGCCGGTCTGACCGAGGCTGAGTACTTCCGCGACCAGGGCCAGGACGTGCTGTTGTTCATCGACAACATCTTCCGCTTCACCCAGGCCGGATCCGAAGTGTCCGCTCTGCTGGGCCGCATGCCTTCCGCTGTGGGCTACCAGCCTACGCTGGCCACCGAGATGGGCGACCTGCAGGAGCGCATCACCTCCACCGAGACCGGCTCCATCACCTCGGTGCAGGCCGTATACGTGCCCGCCGACGACTTGACCGACCCCGCGCCGGCCACCACGTTTACGCACTTGGACGCCAAGACGGTTTTGGCCCGTTCCATCGCCGAGCTGGGCATCTACCCGGCCGTCGATCCGCTGGAATCCACCAGCCGCGCACTCGACCCGCAGATCGTGGGCCAGGAGCACTACGACGTGGCCGTTGGCGTGCAGGAACTGCTGCAGAACTACAAGGACCTGCAGGACATCATCGCCATTCTGGGTATGGACGAGCTCTCCGAAGAACAGAAGGTCACGGTCAACCGCGCCCGCAAGGTGCAGCAGTACCTGGGCCAGCCGTTCCACGTGGCCGAGCAGTTCACCGGCAACCCCGGCATCTACGTCAAACTCGAGGACACCATCCGTTCTTTCAAGGAGATCCTCGACGGCAAGTGCGACGAGATCCCCGAGCAGTGCTTCCGTTACAAGGGCGCCATCGAGGATGTCTACGCTGCTTATGACGAGATGAAGAAGAAGGGCGAATAGGGATGTCTACGCTGACGTGCGATATCGTCACTCCCGCCAAGCGGCTCTTCAGCGAAGAGGCCTACATGGTTGTCGTTCCCGGCGTGGAAGGCGAAATGGGCTTTTTGGAAGACCACGCACCGCTGGTTTCGGCTTTGGCCGACGGCACCGTTCGCGTGTTGAGCGATGCTTCCACCGTTGCCCACCGCTATGCGCTCCAGGGCGGCTATGTGCAGGTGAGCGGCAAGAAGGTCATCGTGTTGGCCGATCGCGCCGTTCCTGTCGACGAGATCGACGTCGCATCCGTCCAACAGCAGCAGACCGAACTTGAGCAGAAACTGGCCGAGGCTCCTGAAGAAGGCGCCGCACGCAAGGTCATCGAGCTCGACTTGGACTGGTGCAAAGTGCAGGAGCACGCTGCGCAAACCAAGTAGTTCTCGCTTCTATCGATTGACGACGAGGGACCCGCAAGGGTCCCTCGTTCTGTTGGCGCGGCAGCTGATGCCGTGTTTTGTTCGGTTCTGGCAAAGAACCGTTCGCTTTCTTGTGTCGAGCAGTTATCAGCCCTTATGTTTGCGGTGTGCCTGCACGTGCATTGTCCATGCCATTCCCAATGCCACAATGATCGCAATGGTGCCGGCGGATATACTGTCCATTTTCAGCATGGGCACGCCCAGCAGCATGCCGCAGACGTAGGGGATCAGCCAGAACAGCCATACGATGATGCTGAAACGATGAAACGTCGCGCGCGCTTTTTCGCTTCCGCGGACGATGACCACGGTGGCCCATACGGCATGGAACAGCATCAACGCGATGGCCAGGGTGCCCGAAACGGCATGCAGCCCGAGCGTCGATCCGCCGCTGGCTTGGGCCATGGATGTCATGAGCGTGGTGCCGGTGGTGTCGAAGGCGAACCCCAGCCAGAACAATACAACGTGGTGCTTTTCAAGCTTTCCTTGGCGGCGTTCTCCGAACACGCCGAAGCTGTAGAAGACGAGAGCTGCCGTGATTGCCGCTGCGGCTACTGCTATCTGCGGATTCATGATTCGCTCCCTTCTGCGCCCAAAGCGCTCTCCAGAACATCAAACAGCGCATCGCAGTTGTTGCGGCGCGCACGGATGGCATCCACCATGCAGTCGAGGATGAAATCGCACAGCCTACGCGATGTCATGTTTCCTGGAAGGTGGTTGCAATCGATGGTTTCATCTCGTTCGAGCACGGCTTGCAGGCCTTCGCGCATATGCTCGAACTGACGGGCCTCCCGCTGCTTTCCGACGCTCATCTCGGCATCCGAAAGAGGGTAGGTCTGGTCGACCCAGTCGCTGCGGAATCGGCTGAGCGTTTCGGTCATGGAGGCGAACAGCCGGCGGCAGAAGGGGAGGAAACGCTCATGCGGTTGGGGGGAACAAAAGTCATCGTAGAACGCCTGCTGGAAGAAGTGCGTGATGACGGCCGTGGTCAAATCTGCTTTGGTGGGGAAGTAGCGGTACAAGGCGTCAACCGAAACGCCGCATTCCCGCGCCACGCCCCGCATGTTGAGCGCAGCCAAACCCTGCGATTCGGCCAGCTCGTACGCCTTTTCCACAATAGTCTTCTGGTCGATGCTTTGCCTGGGCACGGTGCCTCCCGTCTTCGTAGTGAACACTGTTCAGTATAGAAGGAGGCAAGTGAACGGCAAGACCGATGTGTTCACGCGTTGCTTCAGCTGAGCTGTGGGCGGTTTTATACCACCAGCATGGCGATGATGGGGATGGTCACCATTGACAGAACAGTGGTGACGAACGTTCCGCGGATGATGGTGTTCAAATCGCCGCCATAGCGGATGCACAGCATAGTGCCGTTGGTGGCAACCGGCATGCCGCTGGTGATGACCAAGACGCCCAGCAGCAAGGGGTCCGTGACGAAGTTGCGGAAGATAGCCCAGACCACCACGGGGATGATGATCAATTTGAAGGCGGCCATGATGTAGGTGCGAAAATGCGTGACCATGGTCTTGATGGGCACTTTGGCCAAGCTCGAGCCGATGATGAGCAGCGCCGCGGGTGTGGTCATGCTGCCGATGGTGTCCATGGCATCGCCGATGATTCCCGTATGCGTCACGTTGAGCAGCGCCAAGATGAGTGCGGCCACGCAGGCGAGCAGGGCCGGACTCTTGAGGTTCTTCGCGCACAGAGCCAGCATGTCCTTGAAGCTGCCTTCCTGTTCCGAGAGCATCATGATGCCAACGGTGAAGATCAAAAAGTTAAACGGGATGTTGAAGATGGCGCCATAGAGAATGGCATTCTGCCCGAAAATCGACCCGAGCACGGGAAACCCTATGAATCCGACATTGCCAAAGGCCATCATGAAACTGTAGGTGCCGCGCTTGGACGGTTTGAGCCTGAAGGTATAGGGGACGATGAAGGCTATGGCCAGCACAATGACGAACGATGCGCAGGCATAGAAGAAGATGGTCTCGATGGTGGCCTGATCGGGCAGCGTGTCGCACGTGATCACCGAAGCGATGATCATGCAGGGCAGCGTTACCGACAGTACCAGCCGCGACAGCATGCCGTCGAACTCTTCGTTCATGATGCCCAGTTTGCGGGCAGCAAAGCCCAAGACGATGCACAGAGCCAAAACCAGCATCTGCGCTTCGATAGATGCGAAATCCACGAGATCCCCCCATTGATGACAACGGTTTCCAAGCATAGCCATCATCAGGATGAATGGGAAAAACTCCACAAATCCGCAGGCGAAAAGTCGCGCAACCTGCAGTGGCCGTCCAACCCGAAAGCAGGGTTGCGATCGCGATGCTTGCCGTTGTTTGGCTGGGGCGTCCGCTCGGCCCTTGCGAGCATCACGGCGGCTTTCGCCTTCCAGCGGCGGGAGCCGTTGTTTTCCGCTGTCTGAAAAGCAAGCGGAATCAGGCGAAGCGCTCGGCAAAACTCCATGCTTTGACCGCAACAGTTTCGGCTGCGCCTGCTAAGATGATTTCGACACATGATAGACGGTTTCTAGCGCAGTAGAGGTACAGCATATGGCATTCGTTCACCTGCACAATCACACGGAATATTCGCTGCTCGACGGTGCCACGCACATCAAAGATATGGTGCGCCGCGCGGCCGACCTGGACATGCCCGCCGTAGCCATCACCGACCATGGCGTCATGAGCGGCGTTCCCGAGCTTTCCGATGCCTGCGATGCGGTGGAAAAGGAAACAGGCAAGCGCGTCAAGCCGATTTTCGGCTGCGAGATCTATTTCACCACCGATGAAGAACTCAAGCGCGAGGGAAAGCCCCGCCTGTACCATATGATCTTGCTTGCCAAGAACAACGAGGGTTACCACAACCTGGTGCATCTGGTCAGCGAATCGCATGTGGACAATTTCTATTACAAGCCGCGCACCACGTTTTCAATGCTGCAGAAATACGGGTCGGGCCTTATAGGCACCAGTGCTTGCATCGCCGGTCTCATTCCGCGGTTGCTTGACAATATGCAATACGAAGACGCAGTGGAATGGGCCAAGAAACTGGCCAGCGTGTTCGCGCCCGGTGATTTCTACATCGAGCTGCAGGACCAAGGCGTCATCACCGACAGCGGCATGAGCCAAAAGCAGCTCAACCAGCAGTTGTCCCAGATAGCCCAGCAGGTGGGTCTCAAGACGATCGCCACCAACGACTTCCATTACCTGACGCAGGCCGATGCCGAAGCGCAGGATCTGATGCTGTGCATCGGCACCGGTTCGCTCAAAGACGACCCCAGCCGCATGCGCTTTCCCAATGACCAGTTCTACATGAAGACCGAAGAGGAAATGCGCTCGGCCTTGAGCGACTTCCCCGAGGCATGCGACACCACGGTGGAGGTGGCCGAGAAGTGCGACGTGGTGCTCGAGCGCGATTCCATCCTGCCGCGCTTTCCACTGCCGGAAGGTGAGACCGAGGAAAGCTACTTCCGCAAGCAGTGCGAAGCAGGTTTGAAGAAGCGCTATGGCGACCCGGTGCCCAAAGAGGCGTGGGATCGTTACGAATACGAGGCCGGCGTCATCATCCAGCAAGGGTTCCCGGCATACTTCCTCATCGTCCAGGAATACATCGATTGGGCGCGCAGCCAGGGCATCGGCGTGGGCCCGGGCCGCGGCTCGGCCGCCGGTGCCATCGTGGCCTATGCCATGGGCATCACCGACCTCGATCCGCTGACCAACGGCCTGCTGTTCGAGCGCTTCCTTTCTCCAGAACGCGTGGAGATGCCCGATATCGACGTCGACTTCGATGACCAGCATCGCCAAGACGTCATCGACCACATCAAAGACGTGTATGGGGAAGACCACGTTTCCGGCGTGGTCACCTTCGGCAAGCTTCAGGCCAAAAACGCCGTGCGCGATGCGGCGCGCGTGCTCGACTATCCCTATAACGTGGGCGATCGCATCTGCAAGATGATCGGCGGCGAGCTTGGCATCACCATCGACAAGGCGCTTGACACGAACCCCGATCTTAAAGCGGCATACAACGGAGAGCCGGAATGCAAGGCCGTCATCGATGCGGCGCGCAGCATCGAAGGTCACGTGCGCGGGGAAGGCGTGCATGCTTGCGCCACCATCATCTGCCGCGACCCCATGGCCGACCATGTGCCCATGAAGCGCGATACCAAGGGCGGCGGCATCATCACCCAATACGACGGCCATGTCACTCCCGACCTGGGACTGCTCAAGATGGACTTCCTGGGCTTGCGTACCCTGGGCGTGCTTTCCCGTGCTTGCCGCAACGTGGCGGCCACCACGGGGGAAACCGTCATCCCCGAAGAGATCCCCATCGATGACGAAGGCGCGTTCGAATTGATGCGCAGCGGCAACATGGACGGCTTGTTCCAAGTGGAAGGCGCGCTGTACGTCAGCCTGTTCAAACGCCTGCCGCCCAAGCGTTTTTCCGACGTCGTCGCCTCCATCGCCCTCAACCGTCCGGGCCCCCTTGAGTCGGGCATGGTGGACGATTACGTGAACGTAGCCAGCGGGCGTGCGCCCGTTACTTACTATGACGATCGTTTGCGCCCCATTCTGGAAGAAACCTACGGCACCATGGTCTACCAAGAGCAGATCATGCAGATTTCCATGGCCATGAGCGGGTTTTCCGCCGGCAAGGCCGACCGTCTGCGCAAGGCCATGGGCAAGAAGAAGCTCGACATCATGCGCCAGTTGCAGGAAGACTGGAACTCGGGTGCGGTCGAAAACGGGTTCAGCCTCGAAATCGCCAAACGCATCTGGGATGATGCCGAGAAGTTCGCCAAGTATGCGTTCAACAAGTCGCATTCGGCCGCCTATGCCATCTTGGTTATGCGCACGGCATATCTCAAGGCGCACTATCCGCGCGAATTCATGGCCGCCGTGCTGTCGAGTTACATGGGCAGCAACGACAAATTGACGCACTACATCGCCAGCTGCCGCGATTCGGGCGTGGCCGTGCTGCCTCCCGACATCAACAAGTCGAATCTGGAATTCACCCCCACCGACGAAGGCGTGGTCTTCGGCTTGGCCGGCGTGCGCGGAGTGGGCGAAAAAGTGGTCGAGGCCATCGTCGCCGAGCGCAACGAGAACGGGCCGTATTCCAGCCTGCACGAATTCGTCGACCGCCTCGACTCCAAATGCTACAACCGCAAGACGCTCGAGGCGCTCATCAAGGCGGGCGCATTCGACTGCACGGGTTATACGCGCCGTCAGCTGATGCACTTCGTGGACGACACGCCTATGCTCGAAAACGCCACGAAGCGTCAAAAAGACCAGGATGCAGGGCAGATGACGCTGGGCGACTTGTTCGGCGCTGCGGAAGATGCCGCTGCGGAAGCGGGCTTCTCTGACGACGTGCCCGCTGCAGATGGCGTGGAATGGGACAAGCGCACCCTTCTCACCTATGAAAAGGACATTTTGGGCATTTACGTTTCGGACCATCCGCTTCGCCCATACCAGAACCTTCTTGCAAAGGTTTCCAAGTTTCGCTTGGGAGACTTGGCCGATCGCGAGCGCGACATCAAGAACGCCACCTTTGCCGGCTTGGTATCGGCCGTTGCCACCAAACGCACCAAAAAAGGCACGCTCATGGCCACGTTCAGTTTGGAAGACACCACGGGCAAAGTGGATTGCATCTGCTTCAAATACGATGACTTCTCGGACTGCATCGTGGAAGACGCCGTGGTCAAGGTCAAGGGCAAATACGAGATGAACGACCGCGGCAACCAGCTGATGGCGTTCGAGGTCCAACGTTTGGAACTCGATGACGGCGCTGCCGACAACGCGCCGCGCACGCTCGAGATCGATGTGGCATCGAACGATTTTTCGCAGAGCAATGCGGCGTTCCTCACGCAGATACTCAACAAGTACCCAGGCGCCGACGGCGTGGTGCTGTTCGTGAAGCAGGCCGACGGACGCAAGTTCCGCGCCGAGCTTCCCATGACCGTCGATACCCACAACCGCACGCTGTTCATGGAACTCGAGCAGCTGTTCGGCCGCCGCGTATGGAAGGCCGCTTCGTAGCGATGCCCACGTATTCGCTGACTGTTTCGTACAACGGGGCACCGTTTTCGGGCTTCGCACGCCAGCCGGGGCTGTCCACTGTGCAGGGAAGCTTGGAAGAAGCGCTTGAACTGGTGTTTCGCCGTCCCATAGAAACCACCTGCGCCGGGCGCACCGACGCAGGGGTGCATGCGCGGGGCCAGGTGGTGAGCTTCGACGTGGACCGATCGGAGCTGCGCGGGCGCAGCGGCGAGTCGCTTCGCAAGTCGCTCGATGGGTTGACCGACGATGCCATCGGCATTCGGTCGTTCGATGAGCGCCCCGACGGGTTTTCCGCGCGCTTCGACGCCGTGTCGCGCGAGTACCGCTACCTTATTTGCACGCAGCCGACGGCACCGTTGTTTTTGAATGACTTCTGCTGGCATCTTCCCCGTCCGCTCGACCTCGATGCCATGCGGCAAGCGGCGGGCCATCTGGTAGGGGAGCACGATTTCAAGAGCTTCTGCTTGGCCGCCTCGGCCGAAGGCAAACCTACCTGTCGCAATGTGATGCGGTTGGATATCGATGAAGTCGAAGTATTGGGAGAACATGCGGTGCGCACCACCGTGGTGGGCAATGCCTTTCTCCACTCCATGATCCGCACCATCATGGGAACGCTCGTGGCCGTCGGCCGCGGGCAGCGCCATCCCGATTGGGTCCTCGAGGTGCTTCAGGCTCGCGATCGCGGGGCTGCGGGGCAGAATGCCCCTGCGCAAGGGCTCGTGTTCTGGCATGTGGCATACTGATAGTCTGGTGCAATCGACGGCAAAGGGGAAGGTGGCGCATTCGGTGCGTTCGGGTCGAGACGAAAACAGGCATTCGCATACGGTGCGCGGCGACGAATTCCGCGCGTCGGGCGATAAGGTGCGTCAAGGCAATGTCGCCCGTTTCCGCAGCCTCTATACCTCGCGTGATGGACGCATGGGCCTCTATGAAGATCACGAGGGCCATTTGAGTGCCGTGAATCTGGGCCGCCTCGCTTGAAAGAGGCGCGCAGTTTCCTTGCCGGTTGTCCTATGCCGAAGAGCCGGCTTTTATACGGCGGGTTTTTCCGGTACCGTGCGATCCACGAAATAGATGCGGTACCACATCAAGAACATGTAGATGATCCAGATCTTGCGCGTGTTGTCGGCCGTACCCGCTTTGTGGTCGTCCAGCAGCTTCATCAGCTCGTCGACGTTGAAGAACTGCTGTGCTTCGGGGCCGCAGAACCATTCTTTCACCTGATTGTAATAGCGGTCCTGCTTGAGCCAGGCTTTGACGGGCACGGGGAAGCCGAGCTTCTCTTTTTCGGCCCAGTCTTTGGGAATCTCGCGCACGGCGGCATCGCGCAGCGCGATCTTGGTGCGCTCGCCATCGCACTTGAAGCGCGTGGGCACGGTGCGTGCCACGTCGAATACCCTTCGGTCCAAGAACGGAACGCGGCTTTCCAGGCTGTGGGCCATCGACATCTTGTCGGTTTTCAAAAGGATGTCGCCCACCAGCCAGAAATACAGGTCGACGTATTGCATGCGCGTGGTTTCGTCCAGCTTCGATACTTGGGCATACACGGGGGCGGTCAGCTGCTGCGGGGTGGGGGCATCGCAGCCGGCTTTCAAGATGCGGCGACGCTCATCGTTGGTGAACGCCACGCCGTTGGCGTTGGTGTAGTACCAATCTTCAACCTTTTCGCTGGCGCGTTCCAAATAGTTGCCGCCGCGGATGCCCGCTTTCTTCAGCAGACTGGACGCTCCGCGCAGCACCGGGTTGGGCAGCCAACCCAGCTTGGCATTTGAAAACGGCGTCTGGTAGATGCGGTATCCGCCGAAAAATTCATCGGCGCCTTCGCCGGAAAGAACGGCCTTTACTTTTTTAGAGGCTTCGGCATCCACGAAATACAGTGCCACGGCGCTCGGGTCGGCGGAAGGCTCATCCATGTGCCACTGAACGCGCGCCAAGCTGCTCCAGAAATCCTCTTCGGAAATAGTGCGGCTGTTGTTTTCGATATGCAGTTCATCCGCCAGCTCGCGCGCCCAGCTTATCTCGTCGCGCTCGCCGGAATACTCGGAGAACCCCACGGTGAAGGTCTTGATGTCGGGGTTGCGTTTTGCCAGGCAGGCGGCCATATAGCTTGAATCGATACCGGAAGAAAGGAAGCTGCCCACCTCCACGTCGGCCACATTGTGGTAAGCCACCGAATCGTTCATGGCCTCATCGATGGCATCCACCGTCTGCGCTTCGGTGCGCGTTTCGTCAAAGTGGAATTCGGGCTGCCAATAGCGCTCGGTTTCAAGGGAGCCGTCGGCATGGACGGTCAGGCTGCAACCGGGATCGAGCTTGAATATCCCCTTGAAAAACGTTTCGGGCAGCGCGGAAAACTGGAAGCAGAGGTATTGTTCGAGTGCTTCGACATTGAGCTCCCGGGTATAGGCGGGGTGCTCCAGGATGACTTTGATCTCGCTGCCGAAGATGAAGCGGCCCCCGGCTTGCGTGTAGTAAAACGGCTTGATGCCGAAGAAGTCGCGGGCGCAGAACAGCTCTTGGTTCTTGTGATCCCACAAGGCGAAGGCGAACATGCCGCGCAAACGGTCGAGCATCTTTTTGCCCCAAGCGGCATAGGCCACCAGCAGCACCTCGGTATCGCTGTTGTGATGGAACTCCCAGCCTTCCGATTCCAGCTCGGCCTTCAAATCGGCGTAGTTGTAGATCTCGCCGTTGAACACGATGGCCAAATCTCCGGCGGCGAATTCGGCGCCGCCTTTTGCGGCGGGGCTGGTAACGCGGCTGTGCTTGCTGGCGGATTCGCGTACCATGGGCTGGCTGCCGCCCTCCAGGTCGATCAGGGACAGGCGGCGATGCCCCAGCGCGATGCCGTCGGCGATGTAGCGTCCTTCGCCGTCGGGCCCGCGATGGGCCATGATGTCGCACATGTTCTTCAGGATGCCGTCATCGGCCACGGTGGCCCTGGTGAAACCGCAGATTCCGCACATGGAAGGAAGCTCCTTGTCAGACGTGATGGGAGAACCGAATTCATCGGATTTTCTCCGATTGCATCCATGGTAGTGTACCCGTTGCGTTTGCGGCAGTGTATCGACATGCTTTTGAAAACATTTCACACGGCCGTTTGCCGGGAATTGCGATGCCGTTCGGTGCCGTCGGCTCGGTTTCGTTAACTTTTCTTCGAGATATGGCACTTTGCGAGTATAATTTTCTGGCTGTACTCACAAGGAGGATCATATGGTTGAATCGAGCAAGCCGGCTCGAGCGTCCTGGTCGGGGAAATGGGCGTTCATTCTGGCTGCCGCGGCAAGTGCCGTCGGCTTGGGGAACATGTGGCGTTTCCCGTACCTGGCCGCGAAATACGGTGGCGGAGCATTCCTGCTGGTCTACATCATCTTGGTAGTCACGTTCGGCTTCGCGTTGATGATGGCCGAAACGGCTTTGGGCCGCAAAACGGGGCAGAGCGCCATCGGTGCCTTCAAGAGCTTCGGGAAGAAGTACACCATCATCGGCGTGCTGGCCAGCGCGGTTCCGTTCATCATCACGCCCTACTATTCGCTGATCGGCGGTTGGGTTACCAAGTACATGGTGGCTTATGTGACCGACTCGGCCGAAGCTATCGCTGACCCCACGTATTTCAGCAGTTTCATCCTGCAAAACGGCGAGACGTATCTGTGGATGATCTTGTTCATCTTGCTGGTGGTCATCATCTGCTCCTTGGGCGTTAAAAACGGCATCGAGCGCGTCAATAAGGTGCTCATGGTGGCGCTGATCGCCATGGCCGTGGCAATTTCGGTCTATTCGCTCACGCTGCCGGGCGCTATGGACGGCCTGGCGTATTACCTCATTCCCGACTTCAGCAAGATAAGCGTCGAGATGGTGGTGGCGGCCATGGGGCAGATGTTCTTCAGCCTGTCGTTGGCCATGGGCATCATGATCACCTACGGCTCGTATTTCCAGAAAAACGAAGACCTGGAGCATTCGGTGCGCCGCATCGAGTTGTTCGACACCGGCATCGCCATTCTGGCCGGCCTCATGATCATCCCGGCTGCCGTGGCCGTTCAGGGTTCTGCCGATGCCGTGGCGGAGAAGGCCGGTCCCGGGTTCATGTTCGGTGTGCTTCCGCAGGTGTTCGAAGGTTTGGGCTGGGCATCCAACATCGTCGGATTCGCCTTTTTCGCCCTGGTGTTCTTCGCTGCGCTCACCAGTTGCATGAGCTTGTTCGAAACGCTGGTTTCCATCGTGGCCGACGGCGCCCATACCAGCCGTCGCACGGCGATCATCACGTGCGGCATTTTCGTCATCGTGGTCGGGATCATCGTCAACCTGGGTTACAACAACTGGCTCGGCGTCGACCCCATGTACTCGTTGTTCGGCATCGGCGAATATCAGGACCATCAGATCCTCGACTTCTTCGACTTCGTGTCCAACACCATCCTGATGCCCATCGTGGCGTTGCTCACGTGCGTGTTCGTGGGCTGGATCATCAAGCCTAAGACCATCATCGAAGAGGTTAAGCAGTCTTCGAAGTTCGGCGGCCAGAAGCTGTTCACCGTTATGATCAAATACATCGCGCCGGTGTTCGTGGTGCTCATCTTGGTGTTCTATGTTTTGGACACCATCGGCATCGTCAAGCTGTAGTCGCAACGCATTGAATGCAGGTATGGCAGGGCGTCCCGTTGTGGGCGCCCTGTTTCATCTGGGGCGTTGCCATCTTGTGGTTCAAATGAAGCCGTTCCGTCCATTACGCACCTGTCAAAGCGCTACACTTGGCGCATCTAAGGGACCACGAAAGGATCGTCGATGTCTGACACTCAAGCGAGTTCTTCGAGCACCGAGCCTGTCAAATCCTCTACAGCGGCGCAGGGATCGCAAGATGCAGCAGCCGCGCTCGATGCCTTTGCTCCTTTGCAGAGCGCATCTTCAAAGAAGGAAAAAAAGAAGCACGGAAAGCATCGGGTGCTGTTCATCGTTCTCGGGTGCATTCTCGCGGTGATTCTTATCGGAGGGTTCGCCTGTTCGCAATGGGCAACTTCGACGCTTTCCTCCATTCAGACCGTTACGGTCGAGCAGGGCACGTTCCAGGCCACCGTGCAGGGGAAGGGGAATTTGGAAGCTGCGCAGTCTTCCGTTGCCGCTTCCTCGGTCGATGGAACGGTTGACCAGGTGATGGTGCGTGAAGGAGATACCGTCCAGGCGGGCGATGTGCTCTATACCGTTAAAAACGACGACCTCGATTCGCAGGTGCTGCAAGCAAAGGCATCGCTCGATCAGGCAAACAACCAGGTGACCGAAGCTCAAAATCAACTGAATGTGGCGCAGGCAACCCCTTCAGTCCAGACTACGCAGGATGCCGATGGCAACATGGTCGAAGTGGACACCTCGGCCACCCAGATCGCAAATGCCCAGTTGGCCGTTTCAACCGCCCAGAGCAGTGCAAATGCCGCGCAGGCGGCCTACGATGCCGCGGTTGAAAAGGCCGATGGGCGCACGGTGCGTGCCACGACTTCGGGCACCGTGCTGGTGAACAATCTGGTGCCCGGCACTTCCTTGGCCACGCTCACGCAAAGCGGCAAGGCCACCATGCAAATCGGTGATATGTCGACGCTGACGGTTAAGATCCCGGTGAGCGAGGTGGATATCACCAAAGTGGCTGTCGGACAGACTGCCCAGGTGACCTTCGATGCGGTTCCGGGCGTGACGGCTCAGGGTACGGTGACGTCCGTGGCCAACGCCAGCTCTTCCGCGAACACGGCATCGACCGGCACGTCTTCCTCGGGCTCTTCGTCGTCAAGCGCCTCTGCGGCGGTCCGCTACGAAGTGACCGTCTCCATTCCCGACCCGGATCCGTCGCTTAAAAGCGGCATGACGGCGCATGCTAACATCGTCAGCTCCACCTTGGACAATGTTCTCAAAGTACCCACCATCGCCATAAACGATGAGAACGGCAAGAAATATGTCACCAAGGTGGATGACCAGGGCGTGCCCCAGGGCGACCCGATCGAGGTGCAAGTGGTGACGTCCGATGACAGCACGTCGGTGGTGACGGGCGACTTGCAGGCGGGCGACAAGCTCATGGTCATTCCGTCAGGGTCTTCCTCCAGCCAATCCACTACCGTGAGCGCGGGGTAGCGTCATGCGACCCGTTATCCAGGCGGACGATCTGGGGCGCGTGTACCAGACCAAAGCCGGCAGCACCGAAGCGCTGCGCGGCGTCAGTTTCGACATCATGCCCGGTGAGTTCGTGGCCATCATGGGGCCTTCGGGCAGCGGCAAATCGACGCTTATGCATATCCTGGGATGTCTTGATTCCCCCACGTCGGGGCGCTATTTGTTCGAAGGTCGCGACGTGGCCGGTTGCTCGGCCGACGAGCTGGCCGACATCCGGGCAACGCGCATCGGCTTCGTGTTCCAGTCGTTCAACCTGCTGCCGCGTTCCACCGTCTTGCGCAATGTGATGCTTCCGCTGCTATACACCACCTGCCCGGTGGCCGAACGCGAGGCGCGAGCCCGCGCGGCTTTGCAGGCGGTTGCTCTGCCCGAAGAATATCTGCAGCACAAGAGCAACGAGATATTGGGTGGTCAGATGCAACGCGTCGCCATCGCGCGCGCCTTGGTGAACAGCCCGGCGCTCATCTTGGCCGACGAGCCTACAGGCAATCTTGACACCACCACCGGCGAACAGGTTCTGGCTACCTTTGCGCGGCTGCGCGAAGGCGGGCGCACCATCGTCCTCATCACGCATGAGCCCGACGTGGCCGAACATGCCGATCGCACGCTCTACATCCGCGATGGACGGCTGTTCTCTACCTATGAGGAAATGCACAATGCGGGGCAGGTGATGCAATCATGAAGTTCCGCGATTTGGCCTACGAGGCCTACCATGCGCTTTCTGCCAATCGGATGCGTTCGGTGCTCACCATTCTGGGCATCGTCATCGGCATTTCTGCCGTAATTGCCATGACCTCCATGGTCGAAGGCCTCAGCTCGTCGATGACCTCCAGCATGGGCAGCGGCCAGGCCCGCACGGTGAACATTTCGGCGATGGTCGATACCACGAAGAGCGATTTCGAGACGCTGGCGGCGCAGATGCCCGAGTACCAGCAAATCGTCGTCACCAAAACCGGTTCAGGCGATATCCAGTACGATTCGAAGACGTATACGCCCACCACCGGCATCAACGGCGTGCAGCCGGGCTGGTTCGAGGCTATGGACGTCAAGCTTTCATCGGGACAGTTCTTTACCCAAGAAGATGATTCGCAGGCGCACCGTGTTGTCGTGGTGGGCCAAGGTGTGGTCAAAGAGCTGTTCGGAAGCGAAGATGCCGATGTGCTGGGCAAACAGGTCACCGTGGGCAGCGATTCGTTCACCATCGTGGGCGTCATCAAGGGCACCACGGGTTCTTCGAATTACGGCAGCGTGGTCATTCCGCTGAACACCATGGATACGCGACTCGACTCCGCCGGCCAGTACAGCGGCATCGGCATCGCCGCCCAAAGCGATCCGAGCACCGATTACATGTCCGATTTGGCCAAGCGCACGGGCGAGACGTTCACCAAGATATTGGGTGGCACCGAAGTCGATCAGACCGTGATGGTCTATTCCATGTCGGAAATGCTCAATCAGGTGAACGCCATCATGGGCGGATTCGGTTTGCTGTTGGGCGGCATCGCGGCCATCAGCCTTTTGGTCGGCGGCATCGGCATCATGAATATGATGCTCACCACCGTTACCGAGCGCATCCGTGAAATCGGGCTGCGCAAGGCGTTGGGAGCGCGTTCCAAAGACATCGTGCGGCAGTTCTTGCTGGAGTCGGTGGTGCTCACTACCATCGGCGGGCTCATCGGTATGGTGCTCGGTTTCTTGGGTGCCATCGGGTTGGCGGCTTTGGTGAGCATGCTCCAGCCAACCATGGCCTTCACTTCGTCGGTGAGCATCGTCTCGGTGGTATTGGCTGTGGGCGTGTCGGCCCTCATCGGCATCGTGTTCGGCTACTACCCAGCCAAACGAGCCGCCAAACTCGACCCCATCGAGGCCCTTCGCTACCAGTAGGCTGACTCGCATCCTGCATGTGCCGGCCCGCAGCCTCCATGGTTGTGGGCCGCAGTGTTTCCAGGGTCTGTCGAGGGAGCACCTGCAAGATTCCGTTTCATCTTCCCCAGGCATTCGCAACGAAAACGATGCAGGCTGTGGTCGTCTTCCGGGCGGAAATGTGGAGCGATTCCGTCTTCGTCAAGGAATGGGGCGATTATCGTCTCGTGCCTTATCAGGTCGGCTCGGTCATCTCGATTTTTTTCTTGATTATTCTGCCAGATGATTCGTTTGCCTCATTTACCTGCGGATATAACGGCATTGATGTAAAGCGATTCTTGGTACTTCTCTCTTGACCTTAAACCTTGTTCAAAGCATACGGTTCGGGCATGTCCTACCCGAGAAGGTCGAGATAAAGGAGAACTGCCATGAATCATGTAATATCGGGTATTGAAGATTTCGATTTGGAGTTGTTCAAGGATGTGACGCGTGATCGGGGAACCGTCGAGCTGTCTCCCGAGCTGTCGGCTAAGATCGACAAGCGTCGCGGGGAATTCGACGAATTCGTCCACCAGAATCGTGCCGAGCATCTTTACGGCATCACGACCCGCCAGCATACGGGAGCCAAGCGCGTCCTTACTGATGACGAGCTCAAGGAATTCGGTTCTCGCCTTCCGGCTGTTGCCGCCACGATGGGCGAGCCCCTTCCCGATCGCCTGGTCCGTGGCATCATCTTGTCGCGTGCCACCGACTACATCAATGGTACGAGCTGCGTGCGTGCCGAAACGGTCTCCCGCATCCTCGACATGCTCCAGCGCGACGAGTTGCCGTCCGTGCCTTCACGCGGCAATGGCGAATGTGGCGATATCATCGCCCTTGCCGCCCTGTTCCAGAAGGAACTCAACGGCACCCTTGAAGTCGGAGAGGGCATGACCGTCATCAACGGTTCTCCTATTTCCGCTGCCATCCTTTCCGATCTTGCCATCCAGGTGGAGCCGTATCTTGAAACGGTTGAGAAAGTGTTCGCGCTGGCCGCCTATGCCGCTGGTGCGCCCCTGATGCACTACGACGAGCAATTCGAGACTTTGTGGCACGACCCCTACATGGCAGCCAGCCTGTCCAACATCCGCACTTGGCTCACTGCCGCTCATGACGACCCCAATCTGAACTATCAGGCACCCGTGTCGTTCCGCAGTGCTCCGCGTCTGTTCGGTTGGATGCGCCGCTCCTTGGCCACGGTGCAGGAACTCGCCGGCATCGATATGAGGACGTCGACGAACAATCCTGCGTTCTTCGGCCCCGAACTGTATCCCCCCTACGGAAAGGTGTGCTCGAACGGCGGTTATCACAGTGCCTATGGGCCGAGCATCAATGCTCTCACGCGTTCCGTCGTCGACGTCACCCAGTTGGTCACATCCGTCAACAACCGCTGCATCGAGATGCCCGGTGGCTTGCAGGAACTCGAGGACGATCCCCATGTAACCGTGTGCTTCTATGCTTCATGCGGTTGGTCGGAAGAGGCCCGCGCGGCAAGCGGTCAGCAAATCCTGAGCTTGGCTGCCGGCGGCCAGGGCGATACCGGTACAAATGACCTGATTGCATGGCGCAAATGCCTGGATGCCTCCTTTGCTCTCGAAGCGGACACCGGCTGCCTGGCTGTGAGCGCTGCGCATCTGGCCGACTACAAGGGTCTCGAGCCCGAAGGCGAATTGGCCGAACTCAAAGACGCCATCATGGAAATCTGGCCTGTGGGTACGCGTTCCGTCGACTTCGGCGAAAAGGTGCAGGAAGTCAATCGTCTGCTCTTCCCCAACAGCGTTCGCGATGCGGCAGGAGCTTCTGCGTAGAAATCCTTCGATGGGGAGGCGCCGATACGGTTGCGCGGTGCGCAATTCGCCGTCATCGGCGCCTTCCCGGCGGAGTACGTCGGGCAGACCACTTATCATTGAAACGAGGAGGAAAGAGCAGTGGCTACGATAGACGACTATCCAGTGACTTCTTTCGTAAAGAGGATCACATATTGTTCGGGAGGAACCGCGTTCCTCGACGGGTTCAACATGATCATCGCCAGCGTTGCTTTGACGCTGATGGGCAATGACGTTGCCTTCACGCCCACCGAGACGGGTTTGTATGCGAGTATGTACCTGGTCGGTGTCTTTATCGCCGCATTCGTGGGCGGCAAAGTCGGGGATAAGATCGGACGAACGGCGATTTACAAGATCGCACCGTTGGCCGTTGCGATTATCTCGATAGGATTGCTGGTATTCCATTCTCCTTGGATTCTCATCCTCGGGAGGTTTTTGACAGGTATCTGCATCGGTGCCGATTATCCCATGGCGAACACCATCGTGTCGGAGTATTCGCCGAGCGCCTATCGCGGCAAAGGCTTGGTCATCTTGATGATGGCTTGGTATGTCGGTGCCCTGGTGGGATCCCTCGTGGGCTTTTGCTTGTACGGCATCGGTGAGAACTGGCCTTGGCTGTACGCGACCATTGCGGTTCCCGCCCTGCTCTTCTTCTTCGGCCGTTTGGCTGTGCCCGAATCTTCGCGCTGGCTGATGAGCAAGGGTCGGCTCGAAGACGCCGACAAGGCCCTGAAGAAGGTATTCGGCAATGTGGCAAGCGTCGATGACCTGCGTGAGACCGAAGCGGAAGCCGAGCCTGAGCCGGCCAAGGTGTCCCTCATGTCCGTTTTCAAGCAAGGCTATCTCAAGCGCTTCGTTTTCGTAGCCGGTTTCTGGGTATGCCAATGTGCTCCTGTCACAGCCATCTTCATGTTCGGTCCTACGATCATGCAGATGTTCGGACTGGGCGAAGGGAGCATGAGCGTTCTGGGCACGGCACTGATCTACTTCTTCTTCATGTTGGGCGTTGCCCCGGCCATCAAGGGAATCGAGCACATGAGCCGTCGTAAGACGACGATCGTCACCTACGTCATCATGACGATCGGCTTGCTGTTGCTGGGCCTGTTCTCCGATGCCGGTCCGGTGTTCATCCTTGTTTGCTTTGTCGTGTATTCGTTGGCATACGGCCTTCAGAGCGTCTTGGACAACATCTATCCGCCCGAGCTGTTCCCGACGGAGATCCGTGCGACGGCCGTAGGATCGCTCAACTCCATCGCCAAGATCGGCGGTGCCATTGCCGCCCAGCTGTTCCCCATCGGCCTTGCCGCGATGGGCTTGGGACCGGTGGTCATCGTTGGAGCCGTCATCAGCGCGATCGGCTTGGTGATTTCCATTGCTCTTGCACCTGAGACCAAGGGCAAGACCCTTGAGGAAGCGAGCAGCTTGGATTAAACTGTGCAGCATCGGCGCAGGATGGCCGGGCAGCATGCTCCCATCCGCGCCGATCTTCACGTTTTCGCGGTCTCCGCCCCATGGTTCGATTGACCCGGTGAAGGCCGTCAAGACCGTCTGAGGGAGGCTGGCGACAATGGGCGATTTGATCAAGATCGGCGATGTTGCTGAAATATTCGACATTCCGACATCCACGTTGAGATTTTGGGAGCGATCGGGCCTTATCAGCTTCGAACGCGACGATGTCAACAACTATCGGCGATTTCCCTTCCAGACTCTGGTGGAAATCGCCGATATTACTTTTGCCCGGGATGTTGGAACCCCCTTGGCCCAATACAAAGACATCAGGTTGAGCGATATGGATGAGCAGAAGGATCTGCTCGATGGGTTTGAGGTGGATGCGCGGCGGCGCATTGCCGCAATAGAGCATTCGATATCCAAGATCCACGCACGCAAAGAGCTCATCGAGCTTTGGGAAAGCGTGCGTGCGGAATCCATTCATCTCGAACGGGCCAAGCTCGAGCCGGTGTATCGCTTCGATTTCAGCGACAAAGACATGGTCAAGCTCTACCTGGAAAAGCCCATCGATGCGGTCGATATCATATCGTCTACCGTGCCGGAATCCTACGAGTACGGACGGTTTATGAGAGCAAGCGATCGCGAATTGATTCGAGAGGGCGATGACGCCGATTGCGAATACCTTTGCGGCCCGCTGTGGATGAATGAACGCAGACAGACCAATGTCGAGGAGTTCTGGGCCAAGGCGAAATCCCTGGGCAAGAAGCCCGGCAAGGCCATCTGCCGCTATCTTATCTCCGGCATGGAAGAAACACAGGGGTACTGCTACTTCTTCAAGGCGTGGCTCGAAGTGTTCTAATCGCGCTTTTCTGCTTGACCTTAAACCTTGTTCAACGCCTACGCTTCGCCCATAAGCACTAACGCTTTGGACGAAGGAGACGATATGGAAACGGTCAAGCGCCCGCTCGAAGGTGTGAAAGTCGTCGAGCTGGCAACCATGGTGGCCGCTCCCGCTGCCGGCAGATTCCTGGCGGACATGGGTGCGGAGGTAATCAAAATCGAGTCGGCTAAAGGCGACATGCTGCGCTATGGCGCCCACAACGAGGGCCGTCCTCTAGACCCCCTGGAAAACATGACATTTGACTTGGAGAATGCCAACAAAAAGGGCATCGCCATCGATCTGCGCGATGAAAAAGGCAAAGAGGTTTTTTTCAAACTGATCGACACCGCCGATGTGTTCCTTACCAATTGGCGACCGCAGGCTTTGGCCCGCAAGGGAATTTCGTATGAGGATCTGAAATCCCGCTATCCCGGCTTGGTGTATGCCGGCTTCACCGGCTATGGCGAAAAGGGGCCCGATTGCGCACTGCCCGGATTTGATGCCACGGCGTTCTTCGCGCGAGGCGGTTGGTCGGGAACGCTGTATCAAAAGGGAACGGTTCCTCCCAATTGGACCCCAGGGCTCGGCGACCATCAAGCTGCCATGGTTTTCGCCGCCGGCATTCTGGCTGCTTTATTCCGCGCAAAGATTACGGGAGTGGGCGACAAGGTATCCGTCAACTTGCTTCATACCTCTATCTACATGCAGGGGCTCATGCTCCAAACGTCTCAATATAAAGACGAGTTCGACGGGCTTGCCTATCCCATGGATCGCAGTATGAACGCCAACCCGCTCTTTTCTGCGGCAAAAACCAAGGACGACCGCTTCATCCAGATCATGTGCGTAGTGTACGACGCGCAATTCGAAACGATCATGAAAGCCATTGATCGGGAAGACCTGATAGGCGATGCCGTGCTCAGTCATCTGGGCGAAATCCAGAAAGCTGGCCGCATCGAAGAGATGTACGTCATTTTCCAGGAAGCGATTGCAAAAAAGACCGCGCAGGAATGGAAGCGGATTTTCTCCGAGGCGGACGTAGCGTTCTCGATATGCCAGACATGGGACGAGGTTTTGGCGGACGAGCAGGCGTGGGCGATCGATTGCTTTTGCAAGATGGATTATCCCCGTGGCGAGAAAGCCGTCGTGCGCATCCCCGTCGATTTGGAAGACACCCCGCTTCCTCCGTATCAGAAAGGCCCGCTGATCGGCGAGCATTCTCGGGAAATCCTTGAAGGACTGGGCTATTCGGACAGCGACATAGACGTTTTGCTTGCCGACGAGATCATCACCGAAAACAAGCGTTGAACCGTACTGGACGGACATCGTAGGACAATGAAAGGAAATACCATGGATTACGGATATACCGATGAGCAGGAACTGCTGGTAGACAGCATCAAGGAGTTCTGCAGCCGCTATTTCGATGAAGAGAAGATCGTCGAGATGTACGAGAGCGAATCGATGAGCGACGAGCTCATCAAGGCCTATCTCGATGCTGGTTTCGGTTTGATGGGCATTCCTGAAGAAAACGGCGGAATTCCTTGCGATCGCGTCACACTTGGTCTTTTGACCGAGGAGTTCGCCCACCATGCGGGCTGCGTCACGCCGCTGCTTAACAATACGCTGGCAATGTGCGACATGATCGATTTCGGTTCTCCAGAGCAAATCGATATGTGCATGGAAGAGTACCTCGAGTCCGGTAAACCCATTTTCTCGCTGGGCTTCTCCGAGCCGGGAGCTGGCTCGGACAATGTCTCGATGACTTCGACTACCAAGAAGCAGGCTGATGGGACTTATATCCTCAATGGACAGAAAACCTGGGTGACGCAAGGCGCAGTATTTCCCTACGTGCTGGTGGTTGCAAAAGAAGAAGACCCCGCTCATGACAACATGAACATGTCGATGTGGTTGATACCGCTTGACAGCAAAGGGCTGACCACGGCGCCACTTCATAAGATCGGTCAGCAGATCATGCCGTTCGTCGAAATGTATTTCGACGATGTGGCTTTGACCGAGGACATGCGTGTAGGCGAGCCGGGAATGGGCTTCAAGAACCTGATGAAGAACTTCGAGATGGAGCGCTGCTTGATCATCGCGCAATGCCTGGGATGCGCACAGGCGGCAATGGACGATGCCGCGGCCTATGCGAGCGTACGCGAGACATTTGGCAAGCCCATCATCAAAAACCAGTTGATACAAGAGAAACTCACCGATATGGAAATCGCCTTGCGCAACACGCGAAACATGCTGTATCGCACGCTCTGGAAGATGGATGTTGGAGAATCAGTGCGCATCGACTCGGCGCTGCTTAAGCGCTACGGAGCCCAAGAATGCGAGTGGGTGGCCAGTCAGGCCATGCAGATTTACGGAGGGCTGGGTTTCACGACCGAAACCCGCTTCGGCCGTATCTGGAAAGACTTGCGCGGACATCAGATTGCCGGAGGTACCGACGAAATCATGGTCCATATTGCCGGTCGTCAGCTGGCCAAGGAATACGCTCGCTGATCTTCGCGTCAAAAGGCCGGTTTCCCCTGCGGAGGCCGGCCTTTCGGAGTAATGCGGAAAGGAGGTGGAAGGCCATGGTCTCTGGGATTGATTGCCCTGTTCGCGGACAGCAGAAGGTCTGTACGCTCATGGACCTGATGGAACAGGGTGCCCGGCGGCATCCGCAGAAGATGCTTGCCACCGATGGCGTCCATTTCCTTTCGTACGGTGAAGAGTGCCGTCTTGCACATGATTTCGCCGGGTTCCTGTCTGACAGAAAAGAACTGGGGCCGGGTTCGACGATTCTGATCATCCTTCCGAATCTTATCGAGTTTCCAGCTATCATGGCGGCTTGCCAGTCGTTGGGAATCCGCATCGGCCTCATTCCCCATAATGCTGGAAGCGAGAGCGTGAAGGGCGCTTTGGATCTGCTGCATCCGCAAGCCGTTCTTGCAAACGAGGTTGTTCATCGCGATAGGGTCGAGGACGCCGCCCCGGAAACCCCGGTATATCTGCTCCGTCGCAACGGTGCGGGCGCTTTGGTGACGGACGGGGGAGTGGAATTGGCCGGAAGTCGGGAAAGGGACCATCTCTTTCGCCCAGAAGGTATCGTCTGCAATCCCGAAATCGTGCTGTTTTCTTCGGGGTCGTCCGGCAAGCCCAAGGCAATCGTGAACAGGATTTCGTCGTTTTGCATGAACGCATTCAAACTGGCGAATGCCCTTGGACTGGTTGCAGACGATGTCCTCTATCTTCCTGTTCCCATCAGCCATGTCTATGGTTTCATCGGCATCTACGCAGCGTTGTCGCGGGGAACTGGAATCGTTTTCCCCCAAAAATACCATCCGGCATCTTCGCTTGATCTGATTGCGAAAACGCGTCCTTCGGTTTATTTCGGAGTACCGACGATGTTTATTCGTGAAATGGAACTGGCGAAGAAGGGCGGCTGCGACCTTTCGTCTCTCCGTCTGGGCATGGTTGCCGGTTCGAGCTGCCCGCCACGGACCATCCGGGCGTACCAAGATCGGTTCGGTTGCAGGCTCGTGCAGTCATACGGCATGAGCGAGACGGCAGCGACCGTGACGGTAGGCGATCCATCCGATCCTTCGGCTGTGCGTGAAAACAGTGTCGGGCAATCTATAGCGGGTGTGCGGATCGCCCTGGAACGATTTACAGGGGAGATTCTGGTTGAGACGCCTGCGCTGATGACGGGGATGATAACCGAACATGGTTTGGAGCCACCCGCCATCGACGATGCAGGATGGTTCCATACCGGTGATATCGGAAGCATCGATGATAAAGGTCGACTCTCCATAGTCGGCCGTATCAAGGATGTCATCATTCGTGGCGGTGTAAACATCTTCCCTTCCGAGATCGAGCGCGTTTATCGCGCGCATCCGGATATCGCCGAATGCTGTTTGGTGGATTATCCGGACCCCGAATTGGGGGAGCGCACCTGCCTTTGCGTCGTATTGCGCGAGGGGAGCGTGGCAGACTGTCGAGATATCCGTCTTTTCGGGCGCGGCCGCATTGAGAGATGCAAGCTGCCTGATTCCGTGATCGTGGTTCCTTGCATCTCTTTGCTGGAAAATGGGAAGATTGATCGCTCTGCATTGCGTCGCAGGGTTCAGAGCAGGGAATTCGCAAGTCTTCTCTATAGGTGACGTCTGATTGTGGTGCCCCTGTGCAGCGGGGTTGACGGGGCCATCGGGCGCATGACAGAATCAGAGTCAGGTTCGAGAGTCAATCCGTTTGTTGGAAGGGAGATGTATCATGGCGAATCCGCTCACGCACTTCATATCGTTGGCGATGGTCTTGCGACCCAAGTACAGCCATGTCTCCCGTATGTGCATCACGTGCGAACAAACGCCCATCCAGAACTTCTTCGACATCGAGCCGGTCTACAACCTCTAATCGAACAGCGTTGCGCACTTCGGCAGACTGCGGGCCCATCTGGCCCGATCAATGTCGATGCGCCCGAAACCGACGCTGCCCGCTGGGCGAGCGTCCGTCCCATTCTGCTGTTCGGCGCCTTGCCTTTCGGTGCCAAGGAGGTTTTCCATGAAGAACGATTCCAAACTCATTCGCGGCGCAGTCTGCACGCTCATCGGCGGCACCCTCTGGGGCTTTTCCGGGTGCTGCACGCAATACTTGGTGGCCGATTGCGGCATGTCGGTCACGTTCATCACGTGGTTCCGCATGGTGGTGGCCGGCGCCATCTTGGTGGCGGTGCTGGCGGTGAAGAACCGCGCCAAACTGATCGCCATGGTCAAAGACCGTGCAACCCGGCGTCAGATGGCGGTATTCGCGCTGTTCGGCGTGCTGCTGGGGCAATTGGCCTATGCGGCATCGATTCTGTATACCGATGCCGGTACGGCAACGGTGCTTCAGAGCACCGGCGTGGTCATTCTCATCGCCTGGGTGTGCCTGACCCAGCGCTCCGCCCCCAAGGGCGTCGAGGTGATCGGTGCCGTTTTGGCGCTGGCTTCGACGTTTCTGCTTGCCACCCAAGGCGATCTTACGTCCATGCATCTGTCTGCTGCGGGTTTGACATGGGGAATGATCAACGGTGTCTCTTGTGCGGTATTCGCCGGGTATCCCAAGCGCATGCTGCAGAAGTGGGGTGCCTTCCCGGTGATGGGCTGTGCCATGTTGCTGGGCAGCTTCATGGTTTTGCCCTTCGCGCAACCCTGGTCGGCCAGTGCCGTCACATCCACTGGCGCGGCCATGCCTTGGAGCCTCTTGTCGGTGGCGGCGCTTTTGTGCGTGGCGGTGCTGGGCACCGTGGTCGCGTTCACGCTGTACCTGCAGGGCATCGCCGATTTGGGTGGCGTGAAGGCCAGCCTGCTCTCCATCATCGAGCCTGTCAGTGCGGCCGTTTTCGCCTGGGCGCTCATGGGGACCGAATTCTCCAGCGCCGACCTGCTGGGCTTCGCGTTGATGATGGCGATGGTGGTCATCGTTACCGTGCCGATGCCCGCATCCAAGCGTTCTCGTGAAGCGACCCTTGCCTCAGATGCCGATGTCGATCTTCGGATGGACGATGCCTTCGGATCGGAAAGCGTGCGCAACGCTGCCTGACGGTCGTGTGGCCGATTAGGGGTCGCTGCGGAGCGTCCATCTGGCTTTCCGTATAAGCGGGTGTATGCCTTTCCAAATTCTGCCGTTCGCCGCAAGAATGGCAGGGCCTGCCACGTAGCCGTTTGAGTGCTTCACGTAACGAAAACGTATCAAGCCTTCTCTTTCGTGCCTGGCGCTCGTTCGAGTGCCTAGGATGGGTAGCATGCTATAGAACCTGTGCAAGCAGGCATCCTAAAACGACAAGATGAGGACGGCACACGCGATGACAGCGACGATCGGCATAGATCTGGGAACCACGAATTCTTGCATGGCGGTATTGGAAGGCGGCAAGCCCACCGTCATCGTCAATTCCGACGGCGACCGCACCACGCCTTCGGTCGTGGCGTTCGACAAAAACGGCGAGGTGCTGGTGGGAACGCCCGCCAAGCGCCAGGCGGCCATCAATCCCGACCGCACCTTCGCTTCCATCAAACGCGATATGGGAAGCTCCCGTCGCATCAAGGTGGACGGTACGTCGTACACCCCCGAGGAAATCTCGGCTTTCATCCTGAAGAAGATGAAGAAGGATGCCGAGAGCTATCTCGGCTCCACCGTGACGGATGCGGTGATCACCGTGCCGGCGTACTTCACCGATGCCCAGCGCAAAGCCACCAAAGACGCCGGAACCATCGCCGGGCTCGAGGTTCAGCGCATCATCAACGAGCCCACCAGCGCTGCTTTGGCCTACGGCGTCGATAAAGAAGAAGACCGCGCCGTGATGGTGTTCGACCTGGGCGGCGGCACCTTCGACGTTTCCGTCCTATCCATCAGCGCCGGTTTCATCGAAGTGCTCGCCACATCGGGAAACAACCATTTAGGTGGCGATGATTTCGACAAACGTTTGGTCGATTGGGTGGTCAAGGACTTCAAGAAGGAACACCGCGTTGATTTGACACGCGATGCCGCCGCCATGCAGCGCGTCGCAGAGGCATGCGAGGCGGCGAAGAAAGAGCTTTCGAGCACCGCGAGCACCACCATCAACCTGCCGTTCCTCTATACCAAGGGGTCGACGCCGCTCCATTTGGAAAAAGAAGTGACCCGCGCCCAGTTCGAGAAGCTCACGCACGATTTGGTGGAATCAACGCTCGGTCCCTGCAAGCAGGCGATGGCTGATGCGGGCATGAAGCCTTCCGAAATCGGCAAGGTGCTGATGGTGGGCGGGTCGAGTCGCATTCCCTGCGTGCAGGAAGCCGTGAAGAAGCTTATCGGCCATGAACCTGCGCATAACATCAACCCTGACGAGAGCGTTGCTTTGGGCGCATGCTTGCAAGGCGGCGTGCTCGCCGGCACGGTCGGCAGCCTCATCCTGCTGGATGTCACCCCGCTTTCGTTGGGCGTCGAGGTCAAAGGCAACTTGACCAGCGTGCTCATTCCCCGCAACTCGTCCATACCCACCAAGCACAGCGAAATCTACACCACGGCTTCGCCGTTTCAGACCAACGTTGAGATCAACGTGCTCCAAGGTGAGAACCGTCGCGCCAGCGACAACCGCTCGCTGGGCAAGTTCACGCTGTCGGGCATCAAGCGCGGCTTGCAACCCCAGATCGAGGTGACGTTCGAGCTCGATACCGATGGCATCGTGCATGTTGCCGCCAAAGACCTGGCAACGCAGTCGAGCGCCGACATCACGATCACCGGGTCGTCGAACATGTCGGCCGATGACGTCCAACAGGCACGTCGCCGTCTGGAAGCTTGACGGACGCAAACGCGCCAAGCGGCGCTTGGTGAAATTTCAAACCGTGCTGTGTTGACGGTATCGTTAAACGGCTCATTGCACCCATGATGCTGCCAACGGGGGAGCGGTGCATGATTCGCCCGCTTGCTGGCGGCGCCCATCATGCCGTTCGTCCAACTGTCGTTTCCTGCCTTTCAGTTAATGCTATAGTCAATGTATCAAATAGCTGATTGAAAGGATCTCGCCATGAAGAACATCGTTGCAATAGTCGGGTCGCTTCGCGCTGAATCGTTCAATCGGCAGGTTGCCCAGGCGGCTGGAACGTACTTGGAAGGCAAGGCCGAGTTTTCGATCATCGACTATGCCGACGTCCCGTTGATGAACCAGGATATCGAGTTTCCCGCGCCCGCTGCGGTTGCGCGCATCCGCCAAACCGTTAAGGACGCCGATGGTGTTTGGATATTCACTCCCGAATACAACCATGCGGTGCCCGGTGTGCTCAAGAACCTGATCGATTGGCTATCTCGGCCCATCAGCGGAACCGAGCCGCAGGTTCTGGTGGGCAAGCCTGTCGCCATCAGCGGAATCACACCGGGGATGTCGGGCACGTTGATCGCCCAAGACCAGTTGATTGCCATTCTCAGCTTTTTGCAGGCTGACATCATGAACGCTCCACGCCTCACCATTCCCAATTGCCTCGGGTTGATGAAAGACGGCAAGCTTGATCTGGGAGAAAGCGCTCCCTATCTGGCCAAGCAGGCCGATGCGTTCCTGGCCTACCTGGGCTGATGCAATCCATCGGGCTTTTCGGACATCGAAGGCTCCCTGGGTTTTCCTATTGAGAAGGAGTCGGGAAGCCCAGGGAGCCTTTTGTTCGCTTGATTCCGTGCAAGTTAAGTTAAGCGGACTTGGCCCTAAAATACTGCTAGGCAAGAAATAGAGAACCAGTTGAATAGGGCCCTGAAAGCGGGACCTCGTTCAACCGCGCACGTTGATGCAACTTTTTCGAAGTAGCAAACGGTTTTCCGGGCAATTTGAGGGCGCGAAAATTTGCGACCTGGGGCTTTGCGCGGACGAACGGCGTAATGCGCGCAAAATCCACGCTCTACTTCGATTTTGATACAAAACCGAGGCCGCTCTACGTTTTCGGATTAGTTGAACGAGGTCCTGAAAACGGGACCTCGTTCAACGTAAATCTGATGGTAACCTGATGATTTATGACCCTCAAAATGGTAAAATATATACTGATTCAGCCATCGAAGAATACATTAAGAGGACTGTAGAGATAAGGTATTTCTTTAGGGTAGACAATGCCATTCTCGATGTCGATATGGCAAGTCAGATAATGAAGGTGGTGGAATGACGTGAATAAAGCAATTGATAAAGCGAGCAAATTTGCAATTGATCATGGCTTTGATGGCGCTGTTCCATACGGAAACACTAAAAACGAGTTTATGGCATCGTTCTATGACCCATACGCTGTCAATGTAAGTAAGTGGTATCCGATGTTCGACAACACTCCACACATCATCGTTGTAGACGAAACTGGAGCGCGATGGCGTTCAGAAGAAGATGCTATTTCCGTAAATATTCATTAGCAATCAAGCCCGCTTCGGCGGGTTTTCTTTTTTGGAGGCGAACCATGGCTAATGACGATATGCATGTCGTGATGTACAAGATACTCGCCTACCTGTACTCATGCATGAAAAGCGGCGACAAGCCTATATTCGAGCATTACTCTCACGATGGAGACGTTCTCAGCATCCCATACCCATATTGGGCTTCGATAATCCAGCAGCTTCAGGAGAACGGCTACGTGTCGGGATTCGTGATAAAGAAGACATGGGGCGGCGATACGTTGGTAGTTCCGTCTGATCCATCAGTGACGATGGATGGAGTCGAGTTTCTCCAAGACAACTCGAAGATGAAAAAAGCCCTCAAATTCTTGAAGGATACGAAGAGCGCGCTGCCGTTCATCTAAACAATAGCTTCATGCGATAAACCGCCTACTACGGTGGGCTTACACAAATCGGAAGTTGAACGAGGTCCTGAAAACGGGACCTCGTTCAACTTAATCCCACGTGTTCTAAGCCTCCAATCCTGAAAAGAAAGGAGGTAGAGCCAATGGATGCAGTTATAGCGGCCGTGTTGAACATGGCGGCGGCGCTTATCGAGCTGGCGGCGGTCATCGTCCCGTTGCTAAAAGAAAAGCGCCCACGTCATAGAAGACGCAAGCGCTAACTCTGCGGGTGGCGGGAGTAATCCTGTCACCCCATCCATTGATAATTATAGCAGTTCAGCACGGAAAAGTAAAGGCATCGACGCGGAAACCTACCAAGCCGCCGCGCCGTTGAACGAGGTCCTGAAAACGGGACCTCATTCAACTTAAGGCACCGACACAGAAGGTATTCGTCGGCGATGATGGTATACTTACAGTCACGAACAGCAAAGCGAAAGCCATCAAGGGAATCGAAACCGGAGAGTGGAAGATATTCAAACCGACATGGCAGAAAAGAAGTACATAGGATTCAGGGAGATAGACGAAGACGATAGCCTTCCGTCAATATCTATGTTCGTTAACGGCCCAGTCAGCAAAGACAAGGCCAAGATATCATCGTACCTTCTTAACGGTGGGAAATCAGTTTGCGTAGCGCCAGAGAGGCTCAATGATATCTTCACTGGGAATACAATAGACATAGAGGATTCGGTTCGTGAAGATGCGTCTTACGCGTGGTCTGAAGCGCTTTCATACTATGTGGATAGGTACGACCTCCAACTTCCCGTAGATTTTGAAAAGCATATCCTAAACACAGCCTAGCATCATCGAATAGCAATCATTTCAAGCCGTCCTTCGGGGCGGCTTTTTTCAGTTGAACGAGGTCCTGAAAACGGGACCTCATTCAACGATAAGGCAACGAAGCTTACAGGCGAATATGGTGGAAGCGTCTCCGATTGGGCAAAGCTGAGAGGGAGCGGTTACGTAGATGATTTAGGCGGATTGAGCAGGCCATGCGAGTTGCATTGGTTCGAAGAGAAAACTGTTGGTAGAGTGGAAATGAAAGTTAAGAAGTTCTATTATTAAGCCATGATAGTTATGTTTACGGGCATAGGATCAGTTCTGTCGCTGCTCAACGGGAAAGAATATCCGGTTGAGTCAACAGAATGCGGGTGGTACCGGATAATCGATGAGAGTGGGGAGGATTATCTATATCCGCCTAGTGAGTTCGAGATCGTTAACGAATATCCTAATCCGCCAGAAACGCAACCTGAACCCATGCCAAAAGACATGGTTAATTGATTCGATGATCGCAGTTGAACGAGGTCCTGAAAACGGGACCTCATTCAACGTGTCTGCTACCTGCGATTATATCATTCAGGCCTTTCTATAGAGCTATACAGCAATTCGATCCAATCATTTGCTCCTGGAGGGAAGGGCCTCCTACAAGGTATTCCTTTTTCTTCCATTGTTGCTCCGTCATAGTGAACGCAACAACCGTCCCCGTGAGCGGTATGTGGTCGCGCAACCGCTTGAGATGCTTGCATGTGGCTTTTCTGTTGGGCGCAACACGCACAAACAGATCTAAACCCATCTTGTCGAAGCCATCAGCCAGCAAGGCTTTTCTCAGTTTCGTGTACTCCGTCTTGGTACCGCGCTTATTCGTCGGCCGCAAGACTACGATGATTCTCATTATTCGATCACTCCTTCTATGAACTTTGGCACCAGCACGATCGGCAGTATCAACAAAGTGGGGTCTTCCGATTCGATAGCCCGTTTAAGGCTGTCGGCTTCAACCTCGATGGCATTTGCTACGGTTGTTTCCTTATCGTCCATCGAGCAGGCGTGATGCAGTACAGCCACCAAGGAATGTCGTTGGTCTGCCGAAAGCCTGGCCGCAGGGTTCACGGTTTTTGGAGCGACGATATCTACGCAGGCACGAAACGGTTCGATGAGGTCATCGGCTAGATTGAAGGCGTTTAGCTGGCTTCTGTGATGTAGCCCAAATCCTGGCAGCATGCCAGAGGTCACTATCGCCTTGATGATTGCTGTTCGCAGAATTGAGTAGCCGTAGTTTAGAACGCTGTTAAACGAATCGTCGCTACGCCTGTTCAGCCCCGGATGCAGAAGGGGAAAATACTCGGCTGCCGCTGTTCCTTCATGGTTCTCTGTGTCGCCGGGGCTTATTTCCTGTGCCCACTTTGCCACTTTTTCGGCCCCGGTCAGCCCCAGAATACTGAGGACCCTTGCCTGGTTCTCGATTTTCCTTTCGACAATACGGGTCCACAAGGCATCGTTGCATTCCTGGGGCAGCCATACCTGTTGTTTTGCGGTGAGAGACTGCCGCGCGTTCCCGTAAAGAGCTTGTAACGTGGCAGTGGGTTTGAAGTTTCGTCCGTAAAAGGTTACGGCTACTTCTTTTTCCGCCAGAATCGACAAGCCCATTGAGGAGATGCGGATAGAGGGACCACCCAGCATCAGACAGGCGATATCTTCCAGGGGAATACGCAGCGTTCCTATATCCCGCTGAATGGTTAATTGCCCTTCGTCCACATGAAGTTCCGCTGGTTCGTTTATCTCCACTGTCCTGAATGCCATCGTTCATCTTCTCCTTAGTTGGTGCGTGAAAAGATTTCTCTTACCTATCAGTCACCAATTTCCTCGGCCATCGAATATCGATAGCTCCGTGTTCGTTCAAGTAATTGTCGAAATGCGTTTAGCAATCTGAAAGTCGACAAAGTCTGCAGCAGGCTTTCGACCTCAAGACTACTAAACGCATAATGGGTCATCGATTTTTGCTCTTTTGTATAGTTCGTGATTGGCTCCTGGGATTGCCAGGTCCGCGGCACTGTCTGCCCAAAATGCTCGGCAAAACTTAACTCGCGCTTCGATCCCAGGGCTCAACGCGCTTCTGCGCTATCATGAAGCGGTTGAAACATCAAGGGAATCGAGCATTCATGACCGTATCAGTCCGCACCATGCAACCCTCCGACCTTCCGGCGGTCACCGCCATTTGGAACGAGGTGGTGCGCGACGGGATATCGTTTCCCCAGACCGATGAGTTGTTTGAAGATGAGGCTCGCAGCTTTTTCAAAGGGCAGTCCCAAGTGGGTGTAGCGGTGGAAGGCGAGACGGTTTTGGGCCTCTACATCCTGCATCCCAACAACATAGGACGTTGCGGCCATATCGCCAACGCCAGCTATGCAGTGGCCTCTGCGGCACGCGGCAAGCATGTGGGAAGTTTGCTGGTGGAAGACTCGATGGCCCGCGCAAAGGAAAACGGATTCCGGATCCTGCAGTTCAACGCCGTGGTATCCACCAATGCCGGGGCGCGGCATTTGTACGAAAAGTTGGGTTTTCGTCAGCTGGGAACCATCCCCGGCGGCTTCCGTCTGGATGACGGCTCGTATGCCGACATCTGCCCCTATTTTCGGGAATTGTAGGAGGCGTTCCGCTTGAAGAAGGTACTGGTTGTTTTCGGCACGCGACCCGAGGCTATCAAAATGTGCCCTCTGGTCAAAGAACTCGAGCACAGGGATGGCTTCGACTGCAAGGTGTGCGTCACCGGGCAGCACCGCCAGATGCTCGATCAGGTGCTGAAGGCGTTCGATGTTGCTCCCGATTACGACCTTTCCATCATGAAAGATAGGCAGACGCTTTCCGATATCACGTCGGAAGTGCTGGTGCGCATGGGCGACGTGCTCGACGATGCCGCTCCCGATGTGGTGCTGGTTCATGGCGATACCACCACCACGTTCGCTTCCGCCGTGGCCGCATTCTATCGGCAGATTCCCGTGGGCCATGTTGAGGCCGGGCTGCGCACGCACGATATCTATTCGCCCTTCCCAGAGGAGTTCAATCGCCAGGCCGTCGACATCGTGACGCGCTATTATTTCGCCCCTACCGATGTATCGCGCGATAACCTGCTGGCTGAAGGCAAGCCCGCCGATCGCATCTTCGTCACCGGCAATACGGCCATCGATGCCTTGGCAACCACCGTGCGGCCCGATTACGCGCATCCCGAGCTCGACTGGGCCGATGGGTCGCGACTGCTGCTCATCACGGCGCATCGCCGCGAGAACCTGGGCGCGCCCATGCATCGGATGTTTCGTGCCATCCGCCGTGTGGTGGAAGAGAACCCCGACGTCAAAGCCGTTTATCCCATCCATATGAACCCGGCGGTGCGCGAAGCCGCGGCCGCCGAGTTGTCCGGATGCGACCGAATCCGCATCATCGATCCTTTGGACGTGGTCGATTTCCATAATTTCATGGAGCGCAGCACGGTCATTCTCACGGACAGCGGCGGCATCCAGGAAGAAGCTCCCGGCTTGGGCAAGCCCGTGCTGGTGATGCGCGACACCACCGAGCGTCCCGAGGGAATAGCCGCGGGAACGCTTAAGTTGGTGGGCACGTCGGAAGAAGCGATCTATGCCGAATGCTCCAAACTCCTGCACGACGCCGCTGCCTATGAGGACATGTCGCATGCGTCCAACCCCTATGGGGACGGTACCGCCTCAAAGCAGATCGCGGATATCTTGGAGCAAGAATAAACGCAGGGATTAGCCGCAAGCGGAAAAGTCCATCGTGCCAACTTGATGGAACAGAGCGATATCGGCATTCGTTTGATGGCCGCTACTCGGTTTCGGCGGCTTCCATGTGCCGGATGAGGGTCCGATAGAGCAGCGAAGGCTCGATGGGCTTTGCCAGATGGTCATTCATTCCGGCATCTTTCGACCGTTGTCGATCGTCATCGAAAGCATTGGCCGTCATGGCGATGATGGGCACCGTATGCGCATCATCGCGGTCGAGTGCTCTGATGGCCCGCGTCGCGGCAAGGCCGTCCATTATCGGCATGCGAATATCCATCAGGATGGCATCGTAGGACCCTGCAGGGCTCTGCGCGAAGTCCGTCACGCCGGCCTGGCCGTTGTCGGCATGCGAGACGGCGACGCCCGCCCGCTCTAGCAACCGGATGGTGATCTCGGCATTCACGGGATGGTCTTCGCATAGCAGGATTCGCTTTCCTGCAAGCGGCGCAAGGTCGACGGTTCGGTCATCGACGGCTGTTTTCGCGCTGTCGGCGATGTCGAAGGTCATATCGATGCTGAAGGTGGTGCCACGTCCCAATTCGCTTTCGACGGATATGGAACCACCCATCAGATCGACAAGTTTTTTTACCAAGGCCAGCCCTAGGTCGGTCTCGTTTTCCTGCTTGGATAGGCGGTTTTCGTTTCGGGAAAAGGGCTCGAAGACGTGTTCCAGGCGTTCTGGGCTCAGTCCTATGCCATTGTCCCGTATCGTCACGCGGGTGCTGAGGGAGTCCGATGTCCGATTCGTGATAGCGGCCAAGCACTCCACCTTGCCGCCTTTCGGAGTGGATTTGATGGCGCTGGAAAGCAAGTTGAACAAGATTTGACGATATCGCACTTTGTCGGTAAGTATGGCGGGGAACTGCGGGCTTGCTTCTGTGATGGTCAGCGTGATGCCCTTTTGCCGAGCAAGGGGTTCTATCAGCAGCTTCAGCTGTTGCAGCATGTCTTTCTGCTCGTAGGGCTCGGGATGCAATTCCAAAACCGCGCTCTCGATCTTCGTCATATCGAGCACATCGTTGATCTGTTGAAGCAGCAATTGGCCTGCGTCATTGATCTTGTCGAGGGATGCGCGCGTAGCCGCCGGATCGTCCGCTTCGTCGGTCGCTATGGTGGCCAGTCCCAATATCACGTTCATCGGAGTGCGCATTTCGTGGCTCATGCGGGAAAGGAACACCGTTTTTGCCTCGTTGGCTTTTTTAGCCTCCATCAGTGCTTTTGCAAGAGCTTGTTCGTTTTCGGCCAACGCCGTTTCGATCGCTTTTTCGTCGTCGACGCATTCGGTGAGCGTCAATTCAAGCACATCATCACCGAATCGGTCTTCGACGAACACCACCGTGGTACGGTTCCAATGCCACTGGCCGTCGTCGCCTTTCTGCCGGTGGGTCAGCGCTACGGTGTTTTTCCCTTGGGCATGCGCCGCAAGCAGGCTCTGCCGTGAAAACAAGTTGACGAAAGCATCGCGCTCATCGACATGGATGGTGCTTGCTCCTGTGCGTACCAATTCATCGAAGACGCCTTGTTCTTCTGCCTTGCGGGTGTTGAATCGTTCATATTCGATCATGTAAAACGAATTGCGAGTGAGGTTGACGGCGATGACCATGGGAAACATCACCTTGGCGGCTGCCAGGAGCATATCGCGGTCCTGCGTCAATTCCCGAGCCTCTTCGTGTTGGTCGGTCATATCGAAGCAGACGCTGATGATGGCGTCTTTTCCGTTGTCTGCCACGATGCGTTTGCCGCGGTCGTCAACCCACAGGTAGCTGCCGTCGCTTTTCAACATGCGATAGACGACTTGGTATTTTCCATCGCGATCGAGCTGCTCGTTCACTGCGTGCGTTACGGCGGCGCGGTCGTCGGGGTGGATGCCGTTTGCGACCAATCCATCGATTGCATCGATGTAGTGCCGCTCATCTTCGTAGCCGAGCGTTGCCAGCAAGGTGCCGTTAGCGAAGTAAAGGGGGAATCCGCTTTCGCAATAGCCACCTTGGATGCCGCACGATACCGTGGTGTCGAAGTAATCGCGCATCAGATCATGGGCGTAACGCTCTTCGCGCGAAAAGGGGAAGTACTCGTCATTATCTTGGGTTGCGTCGGGAACCGAAAAATGGAGCGAGCAGATGCGCGTCTTTCCATCGTCGATGCAAGTAGTGGCGGAAATGCGGCATTCAATGGTGACGCCGGCAGATGAAATGAGCGTTTTTACATGTGCGATTCCGATGCCGTCGGCAATCACGTGTTCGTGCTCTGAAATGATTTCGACTTGGTACGGAGAGGAGTCCTTCGACATCTCGTCTTCGATGTAGTCGACGGCTTCTTCATAGGTGCGGACGTCTTCATTGGCGCCGGTTCCGAACCATTGGATATCATGTGCGAGGCAATCGACCGCTCCGATGCTGTCCCGTTGTTCGAAATCACGGGAGAGGAACGACTTCAATACTGCCATCGGCGACTGCATGGATACCCCTCTATCTTTGAGAGTAAATATATCCTATGGGTGATTTTGCGTATTGTCTATCGTCAGATGTAATGCAAAACGAAGATATGGTGTCTTTTTCCCTATCATTCGCGTTGTTCGCGGAGAGGGGCTTCCGGATGGGGGAGTTGCCGCGTCTTGCGTTATGATGGCATCTCGAATGAAATCTGGATAAGGAGCATGCTTTCCATGGCGCTTTCCATCGGCATCGTCGGACTTCCCAATGTGGGCAAATCGACCCTATTCACCGCGCTCACCGATAAGGGCGGGCTTGCGGCAAACTATCCTTTCGCCACCATCGAGCCCAATGTGGGCGTGGTGCCCGTGCCCGATTCCCGCTTGGATCGCCTGGCCGAAATCGACCACCCCGCCAAGGTCATTCCCGCCACCGTCGAATTCGTGGATATCGCCGGTTTGGTGGCAGGCGCCAGCCAGGGCGAGGGCCTGGGCAATCAATTCTTGGCAAATATCCGCGACACCGATGCCATTTGCGAAGTGGTGCGCTATTTCAGCGACCCCGATGTGGTGCATGTCGCCGGCAAGGTTGACCCTGCAAGCGATGTTGACACCATCAAGACCGAGCTCATCTTGGCCGATTTGGCCACGCTGGAACATGCGATGGGCCGTCTTGAGAAAGATGCCAAGCGCGACAAGTCCAATGTGCTGGAATTCGAAACCGCCAAAAAGGTGGAAGCCGGTCTGAACGAGGGCCATCGCGCCACCAGCCTGGGGCTGTCGGAAGACGAAGCGAACAGCATCTACGACCTGCACCTGCTTACCATGAAGCCCATGATGTATTTGGCCAACGTCGATGAAGACAACGTCACCGCCGAGCTGGCCCCCATAGACGGCGTGGTGCCCGTTCCCTTCTGCGCCAAGGTAGAAGCCGACCTGGCAGAACTCGATCCCGCCGAAGCCGCCGAATATCTGGAGGCCATGGGGCTTTCCGAAAGCGGGCTTGCCCGCGTTGTGCGCGAAGCCTACAAGCTGTTGGGCTTGCAAAGCTACTTCACCAGCGGTGCGGACGAGACCCGCGCCTGGACCATCCCCATCGGTGCCAAAGCCCCTCAAGCCGCCGGCGTCATCCACACCGATTTCGAGCGCGGCTTCATCAAAGCCGAAACCGCCGCATTTTCCGACTACGATCAGCTGGACGGGGAAGCCGGCTGCCGCGCTGCCGGAAAATTGCGCCAAGAAGGCAAAGACTACGTAGTGCAGGATGGGGACATCCTCCACTTCAAATTCAACGTCTGACGATTCTGAGGGGCGGCTTCGCCCTTGTTTTAGCGCTTACGTAGCGCGAAGTACGCTACGCGCGAAAGGCGGGTGAATCCACTCCCTCAGAATCGCCAGACGCCGGCTCCCGGATGCGGTTGGGCGGGGGCGGGTCGCTTCGCTCCCACCGGCGAGGATGCGTCGAGGGCAGCGGGGGCGGGTTGGAATACCAACGGCAAGCGGCGGAAATTAACAAAACCGGGAGCTTTCCGCGATTATTTCGGCCGCATCGCCCCTTGAAAAAATTGCGACCTGGGGTTATATAGTCGAGGTCACCGAATACTGCTTCCAAAATCGCGGAAAGCTCCCGGTTTTGTTAATTAATGGGCATCGACTGAAGATTCAGTTGGAATCGGGCGGGATAGAGTGAACGGAGGCAGGGGCGGGTCGCTTCGCTCCCGCCGGCCAGGATGCGCCGAGGGCAGCGGGGGGCGGATCGCTTCGCTCCCGCCGGCAAGGATGATGGGAGGTTGACGTGGAGCTGGTTCGACGGACGTTTCGGGCGTTTGATACGGTGGTCGATATCGCGCTTGCGCCTGTGGCGGATGCTGAGGCTGCGCTCGATGAAGCGGAGCGGCGCTGCGCCTTCTTCGAACAGACGTTTTCGCGCTTCCGACCCCAAAGCGATGTGGGGCGCATCAATGCCGCTGCGGGCGCGGCGGTCGAGGTGCAGCCGGAAACCGCTCGATTGATCCATGCATCCCTGGGCTATTGCGCGGCCAGCGGCGGGGCCTTCGACATCACGATGGCTCCCGTGTGCGCCTTGTGGGATTTCAAGCGCGCTGCCGTGCCCGACCCTTCCGATTTGCGCGAAGCGCTTTCCCATGTGGATTACCGTTGCATCGAGTTGGGCGGCACCGATGTTGCACCTACCGTCAAGCTGGACGATCCGCAGGCGGCCATCGACTTGGGCGGTGTAGCCAAAGGGTTCATCGCCGACGACCTGGCAGCGCTGTTGCGGCATCGGGGAATCGGGAGCGCCCTTATCAACCTGGGCGGAAACGTCTTGGCTGTTGGAACGCGTCTTGATGGGCAACCGTGGCAGGTGGGCATCCGCGACCCTCGGCACCCCGACCGCCTTATCGCGTCGCTTCCGGCTGTCGATCTGTCGGTGGTCACCAGCGGCTGCTATGAACGGTGCTTCGAGCGCGATGGCCAGCTGTACCATCACATCCTTTCTGCGCACGATGGCATGCCGGTCGACACCGACGTGGCCAGCGCCACGGTGCTTTCCCGCGCTTCGCTTGATGGCGATGGCTTTTCCACCACCTTGTTGATGCTGGGAGTTGTCTCGGCACTCGAGTTTGGCGAAGCGCGTGACGGCATAGAGGTGCTGCTGGTCGATTCCAGCGGCGGCGTGCACGCCACGTCCGGAATCGGAATGGTTTGATGTTTTCGCTCCATCTCCCTTGACTTGGAGCGCACTCCAAGCTGTTCAATGATTTCCGCAGGGGATGCGCGGTGCATCCCGGTTTACCCGCTATGATGGAGACCGATGAATCCATTTGCCGACATACTCGATGCGGACATACGCTATGGCCTGGCTTTTTCCGGCGGCGTTGATTCCTCCTATCTGTTGGCTGCACTGGTGAAAGCCGGCTA
>JAXGTO010000016.1:0-54114 GCA_040774885.1 Eggerthellaceae bacterium
GAAGGTGCGGTGGTGCCTGATTTTTTTCGGTTCGCGGAAATCGAGGGCAAGCTGAACCGCTTCGGGTTCCACCGGCTCTTCGGTGGCACGTTCTATTTTGTCGATGTTCCAAGTGAGTGCCGCTGTGCCGAACAATTCGAGCATGCGGACGCGGGCATCGTGGGCGTTCTGCTTCGACCCGGCTTTGGCATCGGACGAGAACTCGAACACCCCGTTTTCGGGATGGTCGTTGCGGGGCGAAATGTAATGTGCGGTATAGGTTGCCATGTACGGTTTCCGGTTCGTCCTCGATCGGCTTCTCGTTTCGCCTTCCAGTATACGTGCTTACCATTCATCTCCCCCCTGCATTCTTCCATCTTTCACCGATTGCATGCCAATGTGCCGGTCGGCCTTTCCCCGTACGCGCGATTACTGCATACTGTGTCCTATTGCATTTAACGACCAGGAGCCGTCCATGGAATCCACCGCTGAAAAGCCTCCGTTCCACAGCATAAAGTTCACCATTGCCGACCAGGGCGGGCGCCGTCTGTTCCAAATGACGTCCAATGCCGACGGGACGTTCTCAACGCAGGTGCAGAAAGGGTCGGCATCCAATCCGAGCCTCGACGAGAGTCACACCTTGCCGTTGGAATCGGCGCGTGAATTGCGCGACGAACTCGGCCGCATCGGCGTGTTCGAATGGGAAGATTCCTACGATGACAAGCCGGGCGCTCCCCTGCTCAAATGGAGCTTGCTCATTGTGTTCGAAGTCGACGTATTCTCTTTGGACATCCGCGGAGGAAGCGCCGTTCCGCCCCATTTCGACGATCTGCTGCAGGCGCTCTACAAGCTCGATTTTCCCCGGCCCGTCGGGGAAGCCCCGGCCGCGCCATCCGGCAACGCCGCTGCAGTTGGCACGGCGGGCATGGACTTCTCGCAGCTGTTCGGTCAGGGCGGCATGGATCCGCAGATGATGGCCCAAATGCAGACGATGATGTCGCAGATGCAATCGAACCCCGAGATGATCGCAGATCAGATGCGCATGGGATTTCACGATCTGCCCATCGATCAGCAAAACCAGCTTCTCGATATGCTGGCATCCACAGGCACGGCATCCCGTGAATGGTGGGAGAACTTCTTGCGTGGCTGACCCACGCACCGATTCGAAAAGGAAACAGACATGGCAGAATTCATCTATCAGATGCACGCCGCGCGCAAGGCGCATGGCGACAAGGTGATCTTGGACGACGTGACGCTGAGCTTCTATCCCGGCGCCAAAATCGGCGTGGTGGGACCCAACGGAATGGGCAAATCCACCTTGCTCAAAATCATGGCGGGCCTGGAAGACGTCTCGGCCGGCGATGCCCGGCTGACACCCGGATACACCGTGGGCATTTTGCAGCAAGAACCGCCGCTCGATGAAGATGCCACCGTCATCGAAAATGTCCGCGGAGCATTCGCCGACGTGCTGGCGAAGGTGGAGCGTTTCAATGCCATCGGCGCTGAAATGGCCGACCCCGATGCCGACTACGATGCGCTCATGGCCGAGATGGGCGATTTGCAAACCGAGATAGACGCTGCGGAAGGCTGGGATATCGACGGCAAGCTGACGCAGGCGATGGACGCCCTGCAGTGCCCCGATGCTGACATGCCCGTCAATGTGCTTTCGGGCGGCGAGCGACGTCGCGTGGCGTTGTGCAAGCTGCTGTTGCAGGCGCCCGACCTGCTGTTGCTGGACGAACCCACCAACCACTTGGATGCCGAAAGCGTTTTGTGGCTGGAGAACTTCTTGCATAACTACCCCGGCGCCGTGCTGGCCGTTACGCATGACCGCTACTTCTTGGACGATGTGGCCGAATGGATCTGCGAAGTCGACCGCGGCCACCTGTACCCGTACAAGGGCAATTACTCCACGTATCTGGAAACCAAGGCCTCCCGTTTGGAATCGCAGGGCCAACAGCAGGCCAAACTGGTCAAACGCATGAAAAACGAATTGGAATGGGTGCGTTCGAGCCCCAAGGCTCGCCAAGCCAAGAACAAGGCCCGTCTGGCCGCCTACGAACAGATGGAGGCACAGGCGCGTGCTGCCGAAAAGATCGACTTCACCGACATCCACATTCCCATGGGCCCGCGTTTGGGCAACAAGGTGCTCGAAGCGGAGCACCTGCACAAGGCCTTCGGCGATCGCGTGCTCATCGACGATTTGACCTTCAGCCTGCCGCGCAACGGCATCGTGGGCGTGATCGGCCCCAACGGCGTGGGCAAATCCACCCTGTTCAAGATGATCGTTGGCAAGGAACCCGTAGACGGCGGGAAGCTCGAAGTTGGCGAAAGCGTCAAGATTTCCTACGTCGACCAGAACCGCGAGGGCCTCGACCCCAAAAAGACGCTGTGGGAAGTGGTGTCTGACGGACTCGACTTCATGCAGGTGGGCGAAACCGAGGTTCCCAGCCGCGCCTATGTCTCGGGCTTCGGCTTCAAGGGAAGCGACCAGCAAAAACCCGCCGGCGTGCTTTCGGGCGGCGAGCGCAACCGTTTGAACCTGGCCCTCACGCTCAAGCAGGGCGGCAACCTGCTGCTGCTGGACGAGCCCACCAACGACCTGGACGTCGAAACGCTCGAAAGCCTTGAAGAAGCCCTGCTGGAATTCCCCGGATGCAGCGTGGTAACCAGCCACGACCGCTGGTTCTTGGACCGCGTGGCCACCCACATCTTGGCATGGGAAGGCACCGACGACAACCCCGGCACCTGGTTCTGGCATGAGGGGAATTTCGAAAGCTACCAGGAAAGCCGCGAGAAGCGCCTGGATCCCGACGCTTCCCAGCCCCATCGCGTGCACCGCAAACTCACCCGCGACTAGCGCGGAGCGGCACAAGCAAGCCCGATGCAGTTGCCCCACTGTCGGCACCCGCATCGGGCTTTCGTTTGCATCCGTGATGCAGAAAGCTTGTGGGCCTACCCCATCTTCACGAAGCCGAGGGAATACGACACCACCCAGGTTGCCCAGATGAGCGCGGAGTACACGCGCATGGGAGTGGCGGCCAAGCCATCCTTTTTATGCTTGATGACGAAGACCATGTCGACGACCATGCCGCACAAGGCGAAATAACCCAACCAACCATGGAAATCGGCCGGAATGAACTGCCAGCCGCTGTTCACTATCATGCAGAAGGTTCCCGCCACGTCGCAGCACACGGCCATAACCTGCAAGATCACCTGACGGCGCTTCACCTTGCCGGTGATCACCGTCATTGCGATGCCAATGGTGTACAAGATCAAGGCCAGCGACATGAAAACGGCGCCGATCATCACGAACAAGGGCATGGGGAAACGCTTCCTTCCATCGATTCTCTGCAACGCAGCAGGCCCCTGAGGGTCTGCAGAACATTCTTCAAAAGCAGGCTGTGATTCGCAAGGCCAACTTGCAAGAAGGCGATGCAGGTTGGAGCCAGTGACAGGAATCGAACCTGCAACCTACTGATTACAAATCAGTTGCGCTACCGTTGCGCCACACTGGCTTGAAACAACATGAGCCCTATTATGACACAAGCCTGCCACATGCAAGCATCACGCGCCCGCACTGCGCCCCGGACCATGCTTGGGCGTTGCCGGCACCACGGGAGCCGTTGCGTCGCCATCGGAAGACTCGCCCGCACGCTGCCTTTTCAGCTGGGCGATGAACTCCGCCGCGTCGTCGGACTCGTCATCCACGTCGTCTTCCAAATCGACATCATGGACGGGCCGGCGGTACAGCAGGTCGTAGACGATAGGCACCACGAACAACGTCATGAAGGTGGCGTACAGCAGGCCACCGGCAACCACCAACGCCATTCCCCGTTCCAGACTGCTGCCGATGGCGGGGCTGAATATCATGGAGCACATGGCCAATATGGTAGTGAGCGCCGTCATCATGATGGGGCGCATGCGCGTCTTTCCAGTGACGATGAGCGCATCACGTTTTTCCAACCCGCCTTTGCGCATCTGGTTGGCATAATCGACGAACACGATGCCGTTGTTCACCACGGTGCCCATCAAGATGACGAAGCCCAGAAGCGACATCATCGAAAGCTGCTCGCCGGTGATCATGAGCGCAAGCAAACCGCCCGTGAATGCCAAGGGCACCGTCAGGATGACGATGAACGGCGCGACGAAACTGTGGAACTGCGCCATCATGACCAAGTAGATGAGCACCGCACCCAGCACCATCAGCTGCAGCATCTGCTGAATCATGTCGGCGATCTGCTGGTTTGTGCCGGCGATCTCGATGCTGTAACCGTCAGGCACGTCGATCTGATCGAGTTTCGGTTGCAGATCGCGTTGCAAAAGCGTGGTGTTGTACCCGTCGTCAACGTCCGCAGTGACCTTCATGTAATGAACGCCGTTTTCCTTGCCAAGCTGGTCGTAACCGGGCTGCACGGTGCTGGTGGCCACTTCCGAAAGCGCATGTTCCTCGGTGGTCTGGCTGCCGTCGCTGTCCGTCTTTGTGATGGTGAAGGTGGTGTCCATCAAGTTGTCAACGGTCACTTGGTTGCGGTTGTTCTCGATTTTGACGGTGACATCGTTGCCGCCTTCAGGCACCGAAATGCTGTCGGTGCTGCTGTTGAGCTTGGCGGAAAGCTGCTGGTAGATCTGCGCGACGGTGGTTCCCATCTTCGCCACCGCATCTTTGTCGAACGTCATCTGAATGGTGTCGGCTGCTTTTTCCTGGCCGTTTTCCACCTTGCTGTAGCCTTCGACATCTTGCGCAGCGGCCACCACTTGGTTGCTCAAATCCAGCAGCGTGGCGTTGTCGTCGCCTTTGATATCCACTTCTAGGCTCGATCCGGAAAGTTCGCTCATCATGGTGGCGGAGCTGTCGGTGGAAACGGTGCAGCCCAATCCGGCCGTGGCATCTTGGATATCTTGCTTGATCTGGGCGACTTGAGCTTCGGTGGTAACCGAGTCGTCGGGAATGGCGTAGTACATGAACGTTCCGGAATACAGATCTGATCCCGTTGCCGACCCCATCATCATGGCGGACGTGGTGTTGCTGTCAGCACCGCCCACTTCGGATACGCCGTCGACGCCGTCGATGGCATCCATCACCTGATCGGCCAAAACGTACGCGTCGTCTTTCGACATATCTTCCGGCATTTCTGCCGTGATGGAAATCTGGTTGCTTTCCATGTTCGGAATCATGACGATGCCCATCTGCAACACGGCGAAGACGCAGACGCCCAGCAAACCCACGGCAACAACGAGCACGGGGGCCTTGTGCCGCAAGCACGTCGCCAAGGCGCGACCGTAGGAATCCTGGAGCTTCTCGAACCACGGAGACGGCTTGGGCTGGCTGTTGCGGAACATCCGCGCACCCAATGCGGGCACGCAGGTAAGCGCCACGATGAGCGAGGCGATGAGCGTGAACGAGATGGTGAGCGCGAACGGCACCATGAGCTGGCGCACATAGCCGGTGGTGAACACGAATGGGAGGAACACGCAGATGGTGGTGAGAGTGGATGCCACGATGGCACCCGTCACCTGCACGGCTCCTTGCGCCGCTGCACGCGGCGCGGAATAACCGCGCGCCCGCAATCGGTAGATGTTCTCCATCACCACGATGGAACTGTCCACCAGCATGCCGATGGAAAGCGACAGCGCACCCAAGCTCATGATGTTGATGGTGATGCCCGTGAAATACATGATCACCAGCGCAAACAGCACCGAGAATGGAATGCTGAACGCCACCACCAACGTGGGGCGGATGTTGCGCAGGAACAGCGCCAACACAACGATGGCCAGCACCGCACCGATCAACAGGCTCTGCAAAATGGTGTTGATGTAGAGGCTGATGTATTCACCCTGGTCGGAAAGATTCATCACCTGCAAGGTGGGATTGTCGTCTTCGAGGGTCTGGAGCTCGGAGTTGACGACCTTGGACACATCGCTGGTCGAGGCGGTCGAAGTCTTCGAGATGGAGAGGATGATGCCATCGTTGCCGTTGAGTTTGGCGTAGTTTTCGCCTTCGTTGTCGATGACCGTCACGTCGGCCACATCGGACAAGCGGATATCGCCCACCCCGTCGATGGTGGTGAGCACGGTGTCGCGCAGCTCATCGACCGACGAGTATCCTTCTCCCACTTTGAGCATCCACTGGTCGCCTGCGTCGTTTTTGACATAGCCGGCCGGCATGCTGAAGTTCTGGGCGGTGACCAGGTTGCCGAGCGTATCGACATCGACCAGCTGATCGATATTGGCCGAATCGATGGCCTGCTGGCGCGCATCTTCGTAATTCTGACGGGCGGAATCGAGCTCGCTCTGGCTTTCATCGAGCTGTTGGGTGGCGGAAGTGATCTGGCTTTGGGCCGTGGCGAATTGCACGCTGGCATCCATCTTGCCGGTTTCCACCGAATTGTAGTTGTCGAGGGCATCCCCGGTATTGGTTTCGAAAGCATCCAAGATGCTCTGGGTAACCTGCTCTTGAGCCTGCACGTTGGTCATCTGCGCCTGGATTTGCGCGGCGGTCTGCGTATCACCCGACGTCACCGCAGCCTGGTACTGGGCGGCCAGTGCTGCGTACTGGGCTTGCTGGCTGGTGAGCTGGCTTTGATAGGCGCTCTTGGTGGAAAGCGCGGTGTTAAGCCCTTCAGTGGCGGTGGCCAACTGGTTTTCTGTGGAAGACTTGCTGGCATCGAGCTGGGCTTGCTGGTCCGAAATGGTGGCACGCGCGCTGTCCAGCTGGGCCTGGGCGTCATCGAGCTCGGCCTTGCTGTCGGAAAGCTTGTCGTTGACGTTGGCCAGGATCCGATTGTTGACATCTTCGATCTTGCTGTCCGAAAGTTCGACATCGACCGTGTCGGTGACCAAGCCGGAAGCGGTAACCTGCGCCACGCCTTCCTGGCGCTCGAGCGCAGGCAAAACGGTGTCGTTGACGAACGACGTCAATTCCACGATGTCTTTGTCGCTGTCGGCCACACCCACATACATGCTGGCCATGGAATCCATGTTCATCTCGATATAGGTGGGGGTTCCCGCAGAATCGGGCAGCGAATCTATCACCTGGTTCACCGCAGCGCTCGTCTTGACCAGCGCCGAATCCATATCGGTGTCCTCGGCGAATTCCAACATCACCATAGAATAGTTCTCGGAACTCTGGCTGTAGACGTTCTCGATGCCGGTGACGGTGGAAAGCTGGCCTTCCAAAACGTCGGTGACATCGGATTCCACCTGCTCGGGAGTGGCGCCCGGGTCGGTGGTGATGACCATCAGGTACGGCAGCTCCATTTCTGGCAGCAGGTTGGTCTTCATATAGGTGAGCGACACGCCGCCCAGCATCAACACGATGATGGCGGCGGCCAGGATGTAGAACGGCTTCTTAACGGAGAATCTTGCTAACATATGGAGGTCTTTCGCAAAGGAGGTGCAGTTCTTATCGCATAGTACAATAACACTGCAACACCCCCATTCACCCCTTGAAGGACCGATTGTTTACCGAAGACGAGCCCGTGTCCCCTGCCCCATGAAAAGAGGATTCACCTGCATGGAGAATAGACTTTCCGTATATTGCGACGGAGGCTGCCGCGGAAACCAGGGCGCGGTCAACATCGGCGGCTGGGGCGTCTACCTCATTTGGGGAGAGCACACCAAGGAACTGTGCGGCGGCGAGCGCAACACCACCAACAACAAGATGGAGCTGACCGCCTGCATCCAAGGTTTGCGCTCCGTGAAGAACAAGGATGTCCCCTGCGACGTGTACCTCGATTCGGCCTACGTGCTCAACGGCATCACGCAGTGGATCGAGAGCTGGATAAAAAAGGGCTGGAAGAATTCCAAGAGAGAGCCCGTGGCCAACAAGGATCTGTGGCTGGAACTCATAGCTGAGCGCGATCTCTTTTCGGACCTCCATTTCATCAAGGTGAAGGGTCACGCCGACAACGCCGGCAACATCAAAGCCGATGCCCTGGCCAACGACGCCATGGACGCCATCGGGTGAAGGTCTCTAAGCCGGTCGAAAGCCGTCCTACAGGGCGGCTTTTTTCATGCCACCGCCTTCCGTGATTTCCCGTTCCGACGAAATGCGACACAGACGGGCCAATCCGATAAGCCGCTTGGGCAGACGCATTCCGTATCCGTAGACGTCTCCACGCTTTGCGATACGTTCACTTCACGCGCGGCAGGAGCAGACGACCAACAGAAAATCGTGCACTACCTCAGTTTTTTCAAATTACTGCACAGAAAACGAGGTACGGCATTACTGAAGACAGTCTATGAATTTCTGAACAGGTAAAACGTGGGCATGAGCATTCAAAGTCGCAAGAAATCATCTCGATATTCGTGCCGTACCTCGTATTCTGTTCGGATACTCTTAAAAAACGAGATACCGCACGATATTCAACTGGATCGAGCGGAAGGCGCTGATGCGCTGGGTTGCCTGCATGGTCGGCCTCGTCTTGCAGGGCGTTCGGTCGCTTATCCGGTTGGTCTTATCTTTCGGGGAGTTCACGCGCCCATCCGGCTGGCCTCGACTTCCGCGGGGTTCGTTTGCGCAGCATCTTATCAGTGCGCAGAATAATTGACAGCGTACAGGTGTTCGTGATAGATTCAATTGCGAACGGTTGTTCGTTTTCAGGAGTGCCCTATGGATGTCGCCGAAAAGCTCGAGATTCTCGCCGATGCGGCGAAATACGACGTGGCGTGCACCAGCTCGGGCATCGATCGCAGCGCCAAGGCGGGCAAACTCGGAAACACGGTGGCCGCTGGCTGCTGCCACAGCTTCACCCCCGATGGGCGCTGCATCTGCCTGCTTAAAGTGCTGATGACCAACGCCTGCATCTACGATTGCGCCTATTGCGTCAACCGCTGCACCAACGACACGCGGCGCGTCGCTTTCAAACCGCGCGAACTTGCCGATTTGACTATCGCCTTCTATCGACGCAACTACATCGAGGGCCTGTTCCTTTCCTCAGGGGTTATCAAAAGCCCGGACTTCACCAGCGAACTGATGGAACAAACCCTGCGCATCTTGCGAGAAGAATACGAATTCCGCGGTTACATCCACGTCAAAGCCATCCCGGGAACCAGCCCGGAGCTGCTGGACCGGCTGGGTCATTTGGCCGACCGCATGAGCGTGAACATGGAACTCCCCACCCGCAAAAGCTTGGAATACCTGGCACCGGCGAAGAGCCGCAACGACGTGCTGACCCCCATGCGGCGGATTCAATCGCACATCGCCGAAGACAAAGACACCCGCGCATTGATGCGCAAGCACACGTCGTATCTCACCCAGGTGCACGCGCCCCGAAAAAAGCGGGCCTATGTTCCAGCCGGGCAATCGACGCAGATGATCATCGGCGCTACGCCCGAAACCGACTGCCATATCCTCAACCTGAGCGCGTCATTGTATAAGAACCTCCAGATGAAGCGCGTGTTTTTCAGTGCGTACCTGCCCGTCAACCACGATGCGCGCCTGCCGGAAAGTTCAGAAGTGCAGCTCAACAGGGAGCACCGCCTTTACCAAGCCGACTGGCTGCTGAGGTTCTACCGTTTTGACGTGTCAGAGATCATCGATGAAGAGCACCCTTTTCTCGACCCGATGGTGGATCCGAAGGCCAATTGGGCGCTCAACCATCTTGAATTCTTCCCCGTGGACGTCAACAAGGCCCCGCTTGATCACCTGATGCGAGTGCCTGGCATAGGCGTGCGCGGTGCAAAGCTCATCGCACAGGCGCGACGCGGGCATGCCCTGGGTGAAAGCGAGCTTCGCAAGCTGGGCATCGCTTACAAACGAGCACGCTTCTTCATAGTCTGCCAGGGAAAACAGAACACCGGCCCTGCCGACCCCACGCGCGAGTATTTGCGTGCCCAGCTCGCCCAGCCCATCGACGGAGGGCGCCATGGGCGGCGGTCAAGCAAGCCGATAGAAGGTCAGATGTCGTTGGCACAGCTCGATTCGAGCTTCATAGTGCCCACTACTCCGACCGCAGAGGAAGCCCAAGCACGCGCCAGACTGCGCAGCGATACACACTCCCTCTTGGATTCGCTTGACACAGCGCCCTCCCTTAACGGCAATACGGTAGATTCCGGCACTCGCATCCTCAGCAGCCCACACGAACGCAAGTCTTCGATTCTACGGCAAATGAAAAGTTCAAGCAGCACTCCGCTCCCCGACTCGCTTGGCCGCGAACTTTGGAGCGCATGATGGAAACGCTTTGCGCCTTTCAGGCAGACTCCGAAGCCTTGAGCACGGCCCTTATCTACGATGGGAGTCTTGAAGGGCTCTTCACCTGCATCTTCTTTGCCTACGCCAACCACATCGAGCCGCAAGACATCCAGCGCGAACGCGAGCATGCAGCACGGTTGGGAGAACAGACCGTCACCGTGGCCTCCGATTTCCAGCAAGCCGATCGCGTGCGCCGCGGCATCATCCGCATCTGCGGCATCCGAACATTCGATGCCGTCGCTGCTGCCGCCCTTTCGGGCAACCCCGACACGGGGACCATCATCTACCGATTCGTGCGCTATGCCCTGGATTCCGAACAAGGGACCGCTTGCGCCCGATGCGGAAAACGGACACGCTGCATGACCCCCTGTTCGAAAGCCCGAGGCGGAGCGATCAACGACATAGCGCACCCTGCGGTGGCCCCCGTTTTCGAATTGGAACGCGGCGTGGCGAACGAATGCGAGAAGATGAAGCAGTTCGTCCGCTTCCAGCACATGGAAAACGGCACGTGGTATGCCCGCTGCAACCCTCGCGATGCCGTGGTGCCGCTCATAATGGATTGGTTCGTGCGACGCTTCAACACGCAGGATTTCATGATCTACGATGAAAACCATGGGCTGGCCGGCATCTGCCGCAACCGTCGATGGCAGATCGTAAGAACCGACGGCATCGAGCCGCCTCCCACAGCAGCGGAAGAAGACGCCATGCAGAATGCGTGGCGCAGGTTCTACCATGCGCTCTCGGTTGACGAACGCTACAACCCGGAACTGCGGCGCAAGTTCATGCCAAAACGCCTGTGGCGCAACCTGACCGAAGTCAATGGCTGATGCCTGTGCCGTCCCATGCGGGAATGAAACTCTCCCCTACCGCACCGCCCTGCTGCCAGCAATACTCGGGGATGCCGAGCTCGTCGGCGAAATCCAGGAGCCGCTCGTAGTTCTCATTCGAAACGAGCTCATCGAGCTCCGGCATTCCGGGATGCAGGCCCACGGGCGTGTACTGATTCATCAGCGACAAGACGACATCGGACCCATAGGCTTCCCAAACGAAACGAACGACGCTCTTCGATTCCTCCAGCAGACCAGGGAGCAGCAGATGGCGCACAATGACGCCGCGAACCAGTGAATCGCCTTCGTAAACGGGAACGCCGGTCTGGTTCACCATCGCTTCAAGCGCTGCACGTGCCACCCGGGGATAATCCGAAGCATTCGAATAGCGAGCCGCCGTTGCGGAATCGGCGTACTTGAAGTCGGTTAGATAGACATCCACCGTGCGCGACAACGACGCAATGGTCTCGACGCGCTCGTAACCGCCGGTGTTCCAGACAACCGGAATCTCCAAACCCCGCGCGCGGGCGATGGCCACCGCTTCTACCAGCGAATCGGCATACTGCGTTGGGGTGACCAGATTGATGTTGCAGGCATCCTGCGATTGCAAATCGAGCATCGCCGTCGCTACATCTTCGATGCCGACCACCTGGCCAACATCGCCCGACGAGATATCCGCGTTCTGGCAGTACACGCAATGGAGCGGACATCCGCAAAAGAAGATGGCGCCGCTTCCGGCACGCGTGCAGATGCAAGGTTCTTCCCAAAGATGGAGCGCGGCGCGGGCAACCCGGATTTCCCCTGCAACACCGCAAACACCCCGCTGCCCCGCACTGCGGAGAGCCCCGCATTCACGTGGACACAGATGACACTCAGTTGGCGGAATAGCCACCGAATTCCTCCGGAATATCGTCGTCGCCATGGTCATGGCCGCAGCCGCAGCCATCATCGTGGGAATCGCTTTGGCCATACGTTTCCTCGGCGCGGGTCCAGTCGAGTCCGTTTGCCGCGCAAGCGGATTCATCGCCATAGACCAAGCTCAACGCGCTGGGAGCCTTATCCAAGCCGCCGATGACGGCCAGAAGCTCCAAAAGATGCATGGAGGCTTCCGCCTGCGGCAAAATGAGGTCGATATCGTCGGCGCACATGAGGGCGGCAGTGATGCTGGCCATCAGGTAGCGAATGGTGCAAGCGCCATCGAAGTTTTGTTCGCGGATGGCTTCGGCCACCGGACGCAACCGCGGCGCTGCCACCGAGCAGCTCAAAGAAAGGTCGTGCATGCGCTGGGCGGCATCGCCGTCGGCAGTGGCGCGGCACAAGGCGTCGGCTTCGACGAACCCGACGATCTGTGCAACGTCTTGCAACGCCAAAGCCGCGCGAGCCAGCTGGCCCGACCCTGGAGCACCGCAGCGCTCCACCGATTCCCCGACGGCTTCGAGCATCGGGGCAATCGCCTTGAAATCGTCTTCTTCGGCGCCCACGGACAACAACAGGTTGCCCGCATCGGAAAACGCATCGGACGCCATGACGTCGAAGGCGAAAACCGGAGCATCCACGGCATGCAGATCGCTCACCGTGGCAACCGCCGAAAGCTCACGGGCGAAGCTCGCCGTGCTGGGGCTCAAGTCGACCAGCATCGCGCCCTTCTTGGCCTCGGCAATGACGCCATCGCCGTCGAAGTACACGTCCTCGAGCTCATCTTGGACGGTGCAGAACGTGAACACGGCATCGGCCTGGGAAAGATCCGGCGCGGCGCGATATCCCGCAGCCACGAGGTTTTCAGAAATGCCTTTTCCCAATTCGGTATCGCCGATGAATACGAACGCCTGAACAGACATGGCACCTACCTTTGCTTCACACGATTTGCGATTTTATCCGCCACCGAAGCGGTGTTGCGGCGGTCGGGTCCCCAAAAGCAAATGCTCACCATGTCGGGGCCGGTGTGTGCGCCGATGGTGGGCCCGATGCTGCTTTCGAGGAACTGCACGCCCTCAACCTGCTTTTCAACCAATTCCTTCAGTCGGGCGGCGTCTTTAGGGCAGTCCGAATTGCCGATGGCGGCAATGCTCGAAAAAGACCCTGACTCGTGCCGCTTGGCAAAATACCCGGCCATCTGCTTGAGTCCTTTTTTGCGTCCGCGCGCAACGCCCACCAACGTGAGCTTGCCTTGGAGGTCGAAGCTCAACAGCGGCTTGACGTCGAGTTTTGCGCCGGCCATGGCCACCGAAGAAGGAATGCGCCCGCCACGGCGAAGCGCCTCGAGGTCTTCAACCATGAACATGGTGTGCACGTACCAACGAGCCTCTTCGGCCCATGTGACCATTTCTTCGGCCGTAAGGCCCTTTTCGCGCTGGCGGAATGCCTCATGCACCAAGAGCCCTTCGGGGGTGGAACCGATGAGCAAGTCGACCACGAATATTTGCGCGTCGGGATGTTCGGACATCACATGCTCGCGCGCCTGGACGCCGGCATCATAGGCTCCGGAAAGACCGCTTGAAAAGGCAAGATACACGATGGGCGTCTGGCGCTCGGCTGCCGATTCGAACGCCTTGACCAAATCCATGAGCGAGACCTGGCTGGTGGATGGCGTGGCACCATCGCGCATGCCCTGATAGAAATCGTGTGCCGTAACGCTCTCGAAGAAGTCGTCAGGCGATGCCTTGCCGTCTTCATAGACGGAAAACAGCGCCTCGGTCACTCCTTCAACCGCGCGGTACTTTTTCGGAAGGTCGCAGCAAGAGTCGATGATCAGTTCGAATTTGGCACTCATCGGGCATCGCCTTTCACGCGTTGGGCGATGCGATCGGCAACGGAAATCCCCTCGCGCCTGTCTTTGCCCCAGAACACCAGGGCGATCATATCGGGCCCCACATGGCTGCCGATAACCGGCCCGATGCTGGTTTCAAGGAAGAGCGTTCCATCATCTTGCTTTGAAAGCAGGTCCTTCAATCGCTCGACGTCTTTAGGGCAATCGGACCCGGCGATGACCACGTCTTTCGATCCAGTGGAAGCATCGACGTTTTTGGCATGATATTCAGCCAGCGCCCTGATGCCCTTCTTGCGGCCACGCGCCACACCGACCAAGGTGAGGTTGCCATCCAAATCGAAACCGAGCAGAGGCTTCACGTCGAGTTTCGCCCCGGCCAACGCGATGCTGGAAGGAATGCGCCCACCGCGGCGCAGGGATTCGAGGTCGTCAACCATGAACTGCGCATTGACGAACCAGCAGGCCTCTTGGGCCCATGCAGCAAGTTCCTGGGCGGAAAGCCCACGCTCGCGCTGACGCAGCGCTTCATACACCAGAAGCCCTTCCGCAATGGAGGCCAGCTTGGTATCGACCAAAATGAGCTCGCTGCCCGGACGATCGGCCATCAGGCGATCACGCATCAGGTGCGCTGCATCGAAACTGCCCGAAAGACCGCTGGAAAAGCTGAGATACACCGTCGGAATGCCGGTATCCAGCGCTGCGGCAAACGTCTGCTCCAACGTGGTGCCCATAAGCTGGCTGGTGGTGGGGGTGGCGCCGTCGCGCATGGATTGGAAGAAATCGTGGGGCGTGGTCGAGCGGTAGAAATCGTCCACGTGATCTTCTTCGCCGCATACGTATGGGAATTCGATCAGGTACACGCCTTCTCTATCGACCAAGTCGAAGGGCAGGTCGCAGCAAGAATCGATGATGAGGTTGCAGGTTGCGCTCAATGCTCACTCCTTATAACTCAATGGGCGCAGCAATACTGCGCGATCGAACCGGTGATCTTGCCTTCCAAGGGGCGATTGCATTCATACACCATGCCGATGGCAGGACCCACATGCACGCCGATGATCGGCGACACGGGCAGCACGTCGACTGCATGGCCCACGAAAGGCTCGACTTTCTCTTTGGCCCATTTGACGGCGGGAGATTTGTCCCCGATGTAGTGAACCGCGATGCGCTTGAGGCCGCCATGGGCTTCTACGTCATCGGAAAGCTGCTGCATGATGCGCCCGATGGCTTTGGGACGCGTGCGCACCTTGGCAAACGTGGTCGCATGGGTGTCGCGCACCGTGAGCACCGGCGTCAATTGGATCAGGTTGCCCAGCAACGCCGCAGCTCCGCCGATGCGTCCTCCGGTTTTGAGGAAATCAAGCGATTCGGGCGTGAACAGGAATCGAGAAGAAACGATGCCGTTCAAAACCGCTTCGGCGCATTCATCGAGGCTTTTACCCTCGGCCACGGCATCCACGCCATCGAGCAACGGGAACATCTCGTCGCACCCGCACGACGTCGAGTCGATGAGACGGTATTCGAAACCGACGTTGCGCGCTTTCACGGCACGGGCCGCACGCAGCGCACCTTCATAGGCACCGGAAAGGCCGGTCGATATGAACACGCCCAAAACCTGGTCGCCGGCAAGGGCGGCATCTTCGAATGCCGCTTCGAACGCATGCTGGGAAGGCTGGCTGGTGGTGGGAATGTCTTTGACCATATCCCCTATTTCGGCATAGAACGAATCGATGTCCATGGTGGCATCAGCATATTCGACGCCGTGACGATGCACGTACAGCGTGAGGATGGTCACCTTGTCGAATGCGGGATCTTCTTTCCTCAACGACGCCGAAGAATCGGTTATGACGCGAATCATAGGGGTGCTCCTTCATTATCGAGTCCGCGCAAGCGGGCGACCAGCGCACGTCGACGGTCGAACAAGCCGGCTTCAAGACCGACAGGATAGCTGTGGGGATTGAGCATGCGCTTCTGCGATTCGTCCAAAGTCTCCAGACCTGCCTGAGCGCGCTTCTGCGCAGCCATGGCATTGCGGAACTCGGGTTCGAGCACCACGCGCCCACCGCGCGCCAAGGGGTGGAGCAGCGTATCGAAGCGCTTGCCCGAAAGTTTTTTGCGACGCAGGTAATCGGAAGGATCGATGATGCGCTCGCAGGAACTGACACCCGCTTCGATGTCGAACACCATATCGCCGGCAATGCGGCCGTCATCATGATAGTAGCGTCTGATATCGAGCACGCCCGGCGTGGTGAGCTTGGAAGACTGCTCGGAAATCTTGATGCGATCTTCCCATTTTTCCTGTTCGGCGCCGCGCGTAGCGGAAAGCTTGTACACCCCGCCCAGCGTCGGCTGATCGTAAGCCGTGGCAAGCTTGGTGCCCACGCCCCAACTGGTGACTTGAGCGCCCTGGTCGCGGATCGACTGGATGGTGTATTCATCGAGGTCGTTGGAAAGAACGATTCCGCAGTCATTCAACCCTGCGGCATCGAGCTTCGCACGCGCTTCTTTGGCCAGCCAAGCCAAGTCTCCCGAATCGATGCGAATGGCGGCGAGGCGCTGCCCTTTTTCACGCATCTCCAAACCAACGATGATGGCGTTGTCGATGCCCTGCTGCACGTCATAGGTGTCGACCAGCAAGACGCAGTTGTTGGGGAAAATGCGCGCGTAGGCGCGAAATGCCTCGAGCTCGTCGTCGAAAGCCATGACCCAAGAATGGGCATGCGTGCCGGAAACGGGAATGTCGAACAGTTTTCCGGCGGCGACGTTGCTGGTGGAAGCGCAACCGCCTACCACGGCAGCACGGCTGGCCCAGATGCCGCCGGCTGCACCCTGCGCGCGGCGCAAGCCGAATTCGGCAACAGGAGTCTGGGCTGCGCAGCACACGCGCGCCGCCTTGGTGGCAATAAGCGTTTCAAAGTTGATGCAGTTGAGCAGCGCCGTTTCAAGCAACTGGCATTGCATGATGGGCCCGGTGACCCTGACCAGCGGCTCATTGGGGAAAACAACGGTCCCTTCGTGAACGGCATCGATGTCTACCGTCAGCTCGATGCGCTCGAGCTCATCGAGGAACGCCCGGTCGAACAGAGCACCGCCGCCGGGAGCTTGCAAGCCCTCAAGATACGAGCAGTCTTCCGAGGTGAAGGAGAAATCCTGCACCATGTCGGCCAGCTGGGCCATTCCACAGGCGATGGAATATCCGCCATCGAACGGGTTATCGCGGAAATACATATGGAAGCAGGCCTGTTCATCACCGCGCCCGCATTCCCGATACCCCTGCGCCATAGTGAGCTGGTACAGGTCGGTCAAAAGCTCATACTTGAGTTTCACTGATCATCGCCGCCCGTCTTGTGGCTGCGACGACGCGCCGTGCGATGGGACCCGCCCTGCGGAGCATCTTTGCCCTGCGCGATGCCCTGCTTAGCCTGGCTGTTGCCGCGGATGGCACTGGAATTGCGACCGGGGCGCATCGATTTGTTCGAATCGCCCTGCTTCTGTTTCTTGGAACCCGACCCTTGGCGCTGGGAACCGCCGCCCTTGCCGTTCTTGGCATTCTTGCCGCCCTGGCCGTTTTGCTTGCTCTTCTTGGACTCTCCCTCGGCCCCGTTGCGGGGCTTCTGTCCCTGGCCGTCCTGCTTGCCAGAGCGATTGCGACGCCGCCGTTTGCGATTTGAACCCTCGCCCTTGCCCTCGGCGCCAGCAGAATCGGAAGCGCCTTTGCGGCGCTTGCCCGAAGACGGATTATGGTGCGCTTCGGGTTTGCCGAGCTTGTCGCTGCCGGTGAATTGGGAAGTGCCGAACAAATCGGCGGCCATGGGAGTTCCCTCAAAGGGATCGGGATTGGCGTACTTCTCGAATTCTTCTTCGCCGATGCTCTTGGGGCGCTTGGTTCCCTCTTCGGGGGGCTCCATGGCAGAAAGCGGGAAGGTGATGCGCTTGCCGGCATCCTCGCCTTCTTCGAGTTTGACCGTCAGTTTTTCGCGCGGGACGTCCAGGTCGATGACCTTGGCCGTTCCCTCGGGGGTGGAAATCTTGCCGTTGTACTTGGGAGCACGGCTCTTGAATTCCTTGTACGCATCGAATTCGTAGCGAAGGCAGCACATCAAGCGCCCGCATACGCCGGAGATCTTCTGCGGGTTGAGAGAAAGGTCCTGTTCTTTGGCCATGCGGATGGAAACGGGGCAGAATTCTCCGCCCAGCCGCTTGCAGCACAGCTCTTGACCGCAATGGCCCAGACCGCCCACCAAACGGGCTTCATCGCGCACGCCCACTTGACGCATGTCGATGCGTACCTTGAACTGCGACGATAGCTTGCGTACCAGATCACGGAAATCGACGCGGTTCTCAGATTCGAAGAAGAACACAGCCTTTTCGCCGTCGAAAAGGTACTCGACCATGACCGGATGCATATCCAGCCCGCTTTCGGCCACCATCTCTTTGAAAACGGGCAGCGCTTCGGCACCTTTCGCACGCAATTGCTCGACGTTGTCGAGATCTTCTTGCGTAGCGATGCGCTCGACCGGCTGCAGCTTGCTTTTGAGCTGCTTGACCGCCGATTCCTCGACTTCGATGATGGCTTCGGAATGGCCGAACTCCAGGCCACGTCCCGTCTGCACCACCACGGCATCGCCGTCGGATATCTCGAAGTCGCCGGGGTCGAACCACAGCGTCTTGGGATTATATTGCAGCCGTACCGGTGCTATGCGAACCATAGAGTTCCTCCCTGATCTGCATGAGCAGAACATCGAAGCATGTCTCGGGAGACACATTATATCTAAGCGCAGCTGAGGCCTGCTCGGCGGCACGTAAAGCGCACACCACATGGGGTGCGTCCGTAGATGCCGCCGCTTCCTCGATGGAAGGACGGGCATCTTCATTGATTATCAGGTTGGGCGTGCACGAGCACACCATCAGCACGTCGCGCAACCAACTGCGCATGATGGCGATGGTCTGCCCCAGCATCTGCGAGGTCTTGGCGGTAAGGGCGCGCTTGTTGCGCAGCTCTATCTGCTTCAGAGCACGGGCATCTAAGAAGTCCGAAGACGCGTCGATCTCGGATTGCTGGTCGGCGCGCACCAAATCGAGCGGTGCTTTCGCCTTATCAAGCAGTTCGCTGGCCTCATCGATGATATCGAGGTCATCGGACAGGGCCAAACCCGAAAGCACTTCGAGCACGCGCCGACGATATTCAAGGCGCTCGGGAGAACGCACGAATTCGATGGCGCGTGAAATGGAGCCGTCGCACGCTTGGATTCCCACCGAAGCCTCAAGCGCCGAAGCACCTGTGTTCTGACGGACGATGCCGCATGCTTCCGAAGCGGGGATATGGCGAAACGGCACCACCTGACAGCGGGATACGATAGTGGGAAGCACGCTTTCGCGCGTACGTCCCAGCAAAATCATCACCACGTCATCGGGCGGTTCTTCAAGCGTTTTCAAAAAGGCATTCGCCGGCTGAGTACCCATCAAGTCGACACGGTCGATGATATAGACCTTGCGCGAAGCGCGGATGGGGGCCAGTTCCACCTCGCCCACGATTTCGCGAATCTGCGATACCAGATAGCCGTCGGCGCCTTCCGGCGCGTAATAGCGCACATCGGGATGCTTGCGCCGCATCACACGTTTGCAGTCATCGCAATCGCCACAACCGTCTTTCTGGCAGATGGCCGCTTGGGCCAGGGCATAAGCGGCGAGCGTCTTGTTGGACCCGGCCGGGCCCGTGAACAGATACGCCTGCCCGATGCGTCCGCCCGCCACCACTGCACGCAAAAACGAACGAACCTGCGGCTGCCCCAATATGCGGTCGAAAGCGTCGGGCATCGATCATGCCTCCTGATCGACGACGACTTTGGCATCATGCTTTTTGATGTCCGCCTGCGCAAAGAACTCGTCGGAAAAGGGCAGGTTGGCAGGGTCCCACCCCACCAAGTCGGCGATGGCGGCAAAAACCCGTTTTGCGGTATCGCATTTCAATTCGGCGTTGACCACAGTGCGTATGCGCTGCGCGTTTTGCGCGGCTATGGCCGAGAAGCCGGCATTGACGCGCATATGGAAATCGAGGCCGGCCTGCTCCATGCGATCGGCTGTGCCATGATGCGTTGCACGCTCAAGGCCGACTTGCGCCGGAGCGTCGCACACCATCAAAAGCGTGCGGTCGGGATGAATGCCCTTGCAGGCGAAATCGTTGGCACGGCGCACAAAGCCCTCGGACAAACCGCGGCCGTAGGCTTGATAGGCAGTGGTGGAATCATAGAAACGGTCGCACAAGACAACGGCACCGCGCTCGAGCGCCGGAGCAATGATCTCGGTGACGATCTGGGCCCGCGCCGCCTCGTAGATGAGAAGCTCGGTTTCGTCGCAAATCTCGCCGTTTTCGGGGTCGAGCACCACGGCACGCAAAGCTTCGCCTACGCGGGTGCCGCCAGGTTCGCGAAGGCAAACCACTTCGCGTCCTTGGCTGCGCAAACCGCGCGCCAAGAAATTGATGTGCGTCGTCTTGCCAGCGCCATCGCCGCCCTCGAACGTTATGAAAACGCCCGTGCCGGGCGCTTGCTGCTGCGTAGCCATGAAGCATCTGCCTTTTCCACACGCCCAACGGCGAGCGATCACGTATATGGAAGGGTATGTCGCCGCACGGCGTTTCCCCTGCCAGCAACTATATCCCAAGGTGGTCGATGCAACCACGTCTTACGCAAGAAACGCACCAGCATGAATTCGCATGGCAGGCGAAAGGGGAAGAGAGACCCCTATTTATCCTTTGGCTCGAATTATGTTGCGCTACAATAATTCCCGCTATGAATATTCTTGATTACATACCATCGCTGGCTTCATGAAACGCTCGCCAAAGCAACAACCTGGCGCCGGGTGCGGCGGAACAAAGGGGAACTGGGCGAGCGCCAATGCTCGCAGGGCCGATTTCATCATCATCTGCTTCGGCATCTTGCTGGTCATAGCCGCTGCCGTGTCATTCATGCTGGGCCGCTATCCTATCGACCCCGAGCAAGGATTCGCCCTGCTGCTTTCGCAAATCGTGCCCGTCGATCAAATCTGGACCGACCAGGAAGCGAGCATCTTCTTCGGCGTGCGGCTGCCCCGCGTGCTGATGGCCATCCTGGTGGGCTGCTGCCTTTCTGCAGCCGGTGCCGCTTACCAGGGAATCTTCCAGAACCCCTTGGTATCTCCCGACATCCTGGGTGCCAGCCAAGGTGCCGCATTCGGAGCTGCACTGGCGATTCTGTCGGGTGCCGCCAGTTTCGTGATATCGGCCTATGCGTTCGTCGGCGCCATGGTTTGCGTTTTGCTGGTGATCGTCGTCAGCCGACGCGCAAAAGGCAACCAGCTCTTGGGCGTGGTTTTGGCAGGCATCATGGTGGGCTCCCTGTTCAGCGCGGGTGTTTCGTTCATCAAGCTCGTTGCCGACCCCACCAGCCAGCTCCCTGCCATCACTTACTGGCTGATGGGCAGCTTTTCGGGCGCTTCCATGCAAGACATCGCCTGGGTGATTATTCCCATGCTGGTAGGCTTGGTGGGTTTGTACCTGATGCGCTGGCGCATCAATGTGCTCACCATGGGCGATGACGAAGCGCGCACCATGGGCGTCAACACCAATCGCATCCGTTTGCTGGTGATTTTGGCGGCCACATTGATAACGGCAGCCAGCGTATCCGTTTCGGGCATGATCGGCTGGGTGGGATTGGTCATCCCCCACTTGTCGCGCATGTTGGTCGGGTGCGACTACCGCAAGCTGCTGCCCTGCGCCATGCTGATGGGATCGAGCTTCATGCTCATCGTCGATGACGTGAGCCGCCTCATCGGAACCGCGGAAATCCCCATCGGCATCCTGACCGCCTTCGTGGGCGCGCCGTTCTTCCTCTATCTGATCATGCGACAGGGCAAGCGCATATGAGCCTAACCGTCGAAGACCTCCATTTCGCCTATGGCGACCACACCGTTTTAGACGGCGTCAGCTTCGAAGTCCCTGATGGGATGCTTGTAGGCGTGTTGGGACACAACGGCGTGGGCAAGTCCACCTTGTTTCGCTGCATCTTGGGACTCAACACCCGTTGGACGGGAAAAATAACCATCAACGGCAACGATGTCCACGACTTGAGCATCCGCCAGATGGCCAAGGAGATCGCCTATATTCCCCAGTCGCACGACCCCACTTACAACTACGAAGTGCTCGATATCGTCTTGATGAGCACCACTTCTTCGCTGGGTGCGCTTTCGAACCCCAAACCCGAACATGTTGAACTCGCCTACAGCTGCCTGGAGAAAGTGGGCATCGAGAGCATGGCCCAACGCACCTTCACGCAGATATCCGGTGGCGAGCAGCAACTGGTCTTGGTGGCACGCGCCCTTGCACAGCAGGCCAAGACCATCATCATGGACGAGCCTACCAGCGCGCTCGACTACGGCAACCAAGTTCGCGTGCTTTCGCAGGTACGGAAGCTCGCCGACGACGGATATACCATAGTGTCATCCACACACCAACCCGACCAGGCGTTTCTTTACAGCGACAAAACCTTGGTGATCAACGACGGCCGCGTGCTTTGCTACGGCCCGCCAAAGGATATCGTCACCAGCGAACTCGTTAAGAAGATATACGGCGTCAACGTGTCGGTGGAATCGCTCTACGACGACCAAGTACGCGTTTGCGTGCCCGTCGATGAGATACGAACAAAGGGAGTCCGCGCCCATTGAGGGCGTGGCCATCACGATGCGAATCGTGATGCAAGGAACAGGAGGGAAAATGGGAAAAGCAATAAAGCTCTTGACGGCCTTCGTCATGTGCTTCGCTTTGGTGCCGGCCATAACAGGCTGCGCTTCCAACGTGAAGACCACCGGTGATTCCGGGCAAACGCAAAGCGATACCGTCTCATTCACCGATTCGGCGGGAAGGACGGTGGAAATCCCCACACAAATCGATCGTGTGGTGGGAACGGGACCGTTGGCTCAGCAGGTTCTGCTGACCTTCGAGCCCGACAAACTGGTGGGTCTTTCCAACAAGCTTTCCAGCGATCAGGCAAAATATCTGGGAAGCGAGTACGGCAACCTTCCGGTATTCGGCCAACTGTACGGCGGCGACCTGAATAAAGAAGCACTGGCTTCAGCCGATCCTCAGCTGATCATCGACATCGGCGAGCCCAAAGCCGGCAACGTGGACGACCTGAACAACCTGCAAGACGAATTGGGCGTTCCGGTGATCTACATTTCCGCCACGCTCTCCGATTTCGCCAGCTGCTATACCACGTTGGGCCAGATTCTGGGCAACACCGATCGCGGCACCGAGCTCTCCGATTACTGCACGAAGACCTATCAATCCATCACCGATGGCATGCAGCAGGTGACGCAGAAGAAGACCGTGCTGTACTGCTTGGGCGACAACGGCACGAACGTGCTGGGCAAGGGATCGTTCCATGCTGAGGCCCTCGAGCTCATCGCCGACAACGTGGCGCAGATCGACGGCGTGTCTTCCAAGGGGTCGGGCAACGAAGTATCGCTCGAGCAGATCGCTTTGTGGAACCCCGACGTCATCGTCTTCGCTCCCGACAGCATCTACGACAGCGTGTCTACCGCTGATGTGTGGAGCGGTATGAGCGCCATACAAAACGGGACGTACTGCGAAGTTCCTGACATGCCCTACAACTGGATGGGTTCGCCTCCGTCGATCAACCGCTACCTGGGTATGCAGTGGTTTGCCAACCTATGCTATCCGGATGTGTTCGACTACGACATGTACGACGTGGCCAAGGAATACTACAAGACGTTCTACAACTACGACTTGAGCCAAAGCGATTACGACCAGATTGCCGCAAACGCCGAGTTCAAGACGGCATCGCAAGCAGCCGCATAAGCGCATCCGACATACTTGCACCACGCGAGGGGCCCCGATCGGGGCCCCTCGTCATCCAACAATGAGATCGAATAAAAAGTCAGCTCGTGGCAGCGCAGTCCTTCACCGCTTGCGCCACACAGGCGGAAGCCCGAGGATCAAAGGGCTCGGGCATGATGAAATCCTCGCTCAATTCTTCGTCGGAAACGAGCGCCGCGAGAGCCTCAGCGGCAGCCAGCTTCATTTCCTCGGTGATCTGGGAAGCACGGCATTCGAGTGCGCCTTTGAAGATGCCTGGAAACGCCACCACGTTGTTAATCTGGTTGGGAAAGTCGGATCGCCCCGTGCCTACCACGCGTGCGCCGGCGGCACGAGCCACGTCGGGCATGATTTCGGGCGTGGGATTGGCCATGGCGAACAGGATGGCATCGTCGGCCATCGAACGCACCATTTCCGCATCGACAATACCAGGTGCCGATACCCCCACGAAGATGTCGGCGCCAAGCAATGCGTCAGTGAGTGAACCGTCCATATCCTCAAGATTGGTGCACTCCAGCATGGCACGCTGGGCATCGTTGATTCCCTCGGAGTGCGAGCTGATGATCCCGTTGATATCGCACAGGCAAACGTGCTTGAATCCATAGCGAATAAGCAGCTTGGCAATGGCGATACCCGCAGATCCGGCACCGTTCACAACCACACGGCACTCTTCTGTGCGCTTGCCGGTAAGCCGAAGGGCATTGATGATGCCGGAGAGAACCACAATGGCCGTACCGTGCTGATCGTCATGAAACACCGGAATATCGAGCATCTCCTTGAGCCGTTCCTCAATGTAGAAGCAACGGGGCGCAGAGATGTCTTCAAGATTGATACCGCCGAATGCCGGAGCCAACTGCACCACGGCCTTGACAATCTCGTCAGCATCCTGCGTATCCAAGCAAATGGGGACGGCATTCACATCACCGAATTCCTTGAATAGAACCGCTTTGCCCTCCATAACAGGCAAAGCCGCCAGCGGACCGATGTTCCCCAACCCCAAAACAGCGCTGCCATCGCTCACCACGGCCACAGTATTGGCCTTGATGGTGTAATCGTAAACAGTGGAAGGGTCGGAAGCGATGCGGCGGCACGGCTCAGCCACACCCGGCGTATAGGCAACAGCCAAATCGTGGCGCGTGGATACCTTCATCTTAGGTGCGGTTTCCATCTTGCCGTGCCACTGACGGTGCAGCTCGAGCGATTCTTCGTTGAGGTTCATGCTGGGTCCTTCGATGCGATGTTCGACTGAAGTATGATGGATACCATAGTACCGCACCTTGCTCAAACGAACGCGCACGTGCGCAGGAGAAGGGGTCCGATGGTTCAGGTTTTGGAATCTCTCGATAAAGAAGGCGTCGCCCGAGCCGTCGAGATGGCGGTGCGGCAGTGCGCCTGCAGACTACGACCCGACATGCGCGCCGCCGTGGAACGAGCGATGGATGGAGAGACCGCAGAACGCGCCCATGCCGTGCTTTCGCAGATCTTGCAAAACGATGACATCGCCCAGCGCGATGGAGTTCCTCTTTGCCAAGACACAGGCAGCGTATGGGTGTGCCTGGAAGTCGGAATGGAGGAACAAGTGCCAGGCGATATCTTCGCCGAAGTGAACGCCGCCGTAGGTCGCGCTTACACTGAAGGCGCCTTGCGAATGAGCTTGGTACGCGATGCACTTTTCGACAGAACCAATACCAGCGACAATACACCGGCCTTTTGCGAGATTCGCTTGCGTCCCGGCACAGGAGCAACCTTGCATGTGCTGCTCAAGGGAGGCGGATCGGACAACGCCTCGCGCGTGGTGATGCTTCCGCCCGGATCGGGACCAGAGGGTGTCCGCAATACCGTCTTGACTTGCGTGCGCGAAAAAGCAGCCAACGCCTGCCCGCCGTTGATTGTGGGTGTAGGCGTGGGCGCAACATTCGATAAGGTGGCAGGACTGGCGAAACATGCGCTGCTCCGCAACGTGGGATCACCTGCCATATCTGATCAAGCCGCCGTTTTCGAAGAAGAGCTGCTGGAAGAAATCAACGCCACCGGCATCGGCCCGGCCGCGCTTGGCGGCAAAACCACCGCTGTGGCCGTTCACTTGGAAACCGCACCGTGCCATATCGCTGCCCTGCCAGTAGCGGTGAACATGGGATGCTGCGCCATGCGCTCGGCTTCCATGGCGTACGAAGGAGGCTGTCATGAATAAGGGCAAGCACCTCAAATTACCCCTTTCACGCAACGAAGCTGCGACCCTGCGAGCAGGCGATGCCGTTTTGCTATCCGGCCCCGTATTCACCATGCGTGATGCAGGGCATGCCCGCGCCCTGCAGGCATTGAAGGATACCGGCAAGCTTCCCTTCGATTTGAATGGCCAGACGCTGTTCTACGCTGGACCCACTCCTGCCTCCGCCGGACGTCCGTTGGGATCGGTAGGCCCCACCACTGCCTCGCGCATGGATTTCGCCACACCAACTCTGATGAAAGCAGGCATAGCGTCCTGCATCGGTAAGGGAAAGCGATCTGCCGAGGTGGCGAAAGCTTGCTGCGAAACCGGCAGCGTTTACTTCGCAGCCGTAGGCGGCATAGCCGCGCTGCTGGCCTGCCATGTGACGTCGAGCGAAGAAGTGGCTTGGGGCGATTTGGGCACGGAAGCCCTCAGGAAGCTCGAACTGGAGGATTTCCCCGTATTCGTCGCACTCGACACCGTTGGGGGTGACCTGTATGCGCAGGTGGAGCAAGGCGACGTTTAGCCGAGCAGCACGGCGCCTACAGCAGCATTGATGCAGGCGCGCACGCCGAACCTCCGACGTGCGCGCCTGCAAACGAGATCAGTTCTTCTTGGCTGCCGGTTTCTTTTTGGCGGGAGCCTTCTTCTTGGCTGTCGATGCGCCCTTGCCCTTGGCTTTCGCCTTGGCCTTTTCGGCCTTCTTGGCTTCGGCCTCTGCGCGGCCGGGGCAATCGAAATTGGGGCACAGCTTCCACGGACCGCGGTTGGTGGTCACGATGACCATGGGCGCGCCGCAGTGCTCGCACACCTCTTCGGTTGCCGTGAGCGCGCCGTATTGCGGCAGCGGGTAGCGCGTGCCGCATTCGTCGATGTTGTCGCATACCACCGAGCGCTTGAGCGTGCGCGGGTTCTTCTTGGCATACATCTTGGACTGTTTGCCCGCCTTGGCACATACCGGGCACATGCCCACGAATACGTCGGGCTCTTTGTTGGTTTCGCAGTTGGGGTCAATGCACAGCGTGCGCGGCTTGCTGCGAAACGCCGTCACCTTGATCTGCGGCATGCCGCATACCGGGCACGGTTCATCGGGCAGCGCCTCTATCTTTCCCTTGGGCAGCGGATAGGTCACATCGCAATCCGGCCATCCCGCACAGCCGATGAACATGCTGTGGGTCTTCTGGCTGGCGCGCAACTGCAGGTCCTTGCCGCACTTGGGGCATTTGCCCACATAGGCATCGGCTGCCACGGCATCGGCCAGGGCATCCTTCACTTCTTCTGAATGAGGCATAAGCTCGGCCAACTGCTCGGACAGCAGATTGCGGCTATCGGTGACCACCGCGGTCTTGGTGGTATCGCCGTTGGCGATGTTGTCCATTTCGGCCTCGAGCTTGGCAGTCATGTCGGGAGTAACCACATGCGGTGCGAAGCGTCCGAGGGCGTCGCACACCGCCATGCCCAACTGACTGGGCTCGATGGGCTCGTTTTGCACGTATTTGACCGTATACAGACGCTCGATGATGCTGTGGCGCGTGGACTTGGTGCCCAGGCCCAGCTTCTCCATTTCCTGGATGAGCTTGCCTTGGCTGTAGCGCGCGGGCGGCTCGGTCTGCTTCTGCGTGCAGGTGGCACCGCCGAATCCGATCGACTGGCCTTCGGAAAGCGCGGGCATCTGCTCGTCTTTTTTCAAGCCATAGGGATAGATGGCGCGGAACCCCTGCTCAACCAGCACGTCGCCCTTGGCGGCAAACGGTTCTCCCGCCACATCGATGGTCACCTTGGTGCCCTCTACCATCGCGGCCGTGGAAAGCGTGGCCAAAAAACGCCGGGCGATGAGGTTGTAGAGCTTGAACTCCGGCGCCGGCAGCTGGTCGGGCGTGGCAGCGTTGGTGGGATGGATGGGCGGATGGTCGGTGGTTTCCTTCTTGCCGCGCGTGGCATGGAGCTCGCCTTGAGCCAGCAGCTGCTTGCAAAACGGCGCATAGGCCGGATTGCCCGCAAGCTTTTCAACGGTGCCGCGCAGGTCGAGCGAATCGGGATAGACGGTGTTGTCGACGCGCGGATAGCTGATGAAGCCATCCATATACAGGCTTTCGGCCAAACGCATGGTGCGCGCGGGGCTCAAGCCCTCATTCGATGCGGCTGCCATCAGGCTGGTGGTGTTGAAGGGCACCGGAGGCGCCACCTTGCGGGTCTTCTTCTCGATGGAAGCCACCGTGCCCGAAGTAGCACCTTCTACATGGCCCATGACCGCCTGGGCATCTGCTTCCTTTTTGAAACGAGCCGTGGCATGGGGAGCTTCGAATTCCTCACCCGCAGCATCGAAGGAACCGCGGATCACCCAGTAATCTTCGGGTTCGAAGGCCAGGCGCTCGCGCTCCCGTGCCACGATGAGCGCCAGCGTGGGCGTCTGCACGCGTCCAGAGCTGCGCACGTTGCCATAACCGGCGAATTTGACGATGGTGAGATAGCGTGTGAGCACGGCACCCCAGATGAGGTCGATATCCTGACGGCTGGCACCGGCGCTGGCAAGGTCGACGTCCAGTTGGTCGAGATTATCGAAAGCATGCTCGATCTCGCCTTTGGTGATGGCGGAATACCGCGCACGGTAAACCGGGGCGGTGTCGTTTACTTCCTTGATGCAGCTCAAGGCATCGGACCCGATGAGCTCGCCTTCGCGGTCGAAGTCGGTGGCGATGATGATCTCATCGGCCTTTTTGGCCAGGTTCTTAAGGCTGCGGACGATTTCCTTTTCCTTTACCTGCTTTTCAATGGGCGCATAGACCAGATACGGCAGCGCATCCATCTTCCAGGCGGAAAGCGCGATGCCGTCAGGAAGAAACGGCTTGCGCTTGGTCTTGTACGGCGGCTTGGGCAAGTCATCGGGAATGGATGCCTCGACGATGACGCCGTCAGGGTCGACGCCCTGCCAGCCGGTTTTCTTTTTATAGACGATCTGCGGAACGAAATCAGGTTCCAAGATGTGGCCGCGCAGTCCGATGTTCACCCATTCTTCACCGTCTTTGTTGAAACGGTACACGGGGGTGGAATAGACTTTGTCGGCTTTCGGCTTGCCGATGCCGAGCAAATCGGCAATACGCTGTGCGGCAATGTTCTTCTCGGTTACAACCAGCTTCACACGATGCCCCTCTCTTGATTTTACGTGCGTGGGGATAGGCGCCTTGGGGCGCAACAGGTTGTAAGGATACACGATTCCACGTGTTTTGGCGGGAATTGTTGTCAAGGCCCTTTGACGATGCGGTTCAGATTCCGTGAAGAGGGCTCGAGTGCCCTACTCTGTTTCCAGCATCGCAACCAACCGAAACGGAGCACGAGCCGATGACCAAAGCCATCAAAATAGTGGCAGGATTGCTGATAGTCATCCTGTTGGCCATAGGGGCCTTTTACCTTTGGGAAAACTCTACGAGCGGTTCGTCGGGCGGAAACGCGGTGACGTCCGCCGTCGACAGCGCCAAGAACTCGGCCGTCAACACCGCGATCGACGCAAGCGGAATCAAATCGAAGGTATCGGATGCGCTTGCGTCCAGCGCTTCGAGCATCGCCTCGGCCACGGGCCTTGACCAGAGCACGGTGAATACCGCCATATCGAATCTGGACGTCGAAGACTGGCAGGCTGCGACGCTTCCCTCCACGGCAACGGCAACCAGCAGCTACTCAACCGATTACAACGGCACGAGCGCGCAAGTGACCACCTACGATGATCCGGGATATGTAACCGTGGACGCGCTGGGCCAAAGCGTGACCTTCAGCGTGCCCGACAGCGCGCAGCAATACACTTCCCTGTTGCAATACGTGGGGTAGTAAACGGCTTGGCTGTTACTCCAGGCCGACACGGGCGCGAATGGTGTGGTACATCGCATCGTCGACGATGGATGCACCGCCCTCGCGTTCATTGTGGATGTAATCGATGGCTTCGGCGATGGTGACGATGGGGTATACCGGGATTCCGAATTCGGCTTCGATTTCCTTGATGGCCGAAAGCTCGCCCTGAGCTCCTTTTTCCATGCGGTCCACCGACACGATGATGGCGGCGATGTCGATTTCACCGAGTTGGCGCATGATCTCGATGCTCTCACGGATCGAGGTGCCAGCGGTTATGACATCTTCGACGATGACGATGCTGTCGCCGCTTTTGGGCACACGGCCCACGATGTTGCCGCCCTCCCCGTGGTCTTTGGCTTCCTTGCGGTTGAAGGCATAGGGGCGGTTCATGCCATGATCGGCATCCAAAGCGATGCAGGTGGTGGTGGCCAAGGGAATGCCCTTGTAGGCCGGACCGTAGACGATGTAATCGCGATCGCCCACCTTGTTGGCTATGGTGTCGGCGTAGAAGCGGCCCAATCGGGCGATGCTGGTGCCGTCGTCATAGCTGCCGGTGTTGATGAAATACGGCGTGGGACGGCCGCTCTTGGTAATGAAGTCCCCGAACTTGAGCACATGCATGCTCAACATGAAATCGACGAATTCCTTCTGCATGGCGTTCATGGATGCTCCTTCGGCCGTTGGATGATCGCTTCGTAATCCATGGTAGCAGACACGCACCGCTACACCGTATCGAGTTCGCTTTGCCCCGAAGCCGCTGTCGCCGCTTCGGCCTCTTCGCGCTCTAACACCAGCTTCATGGCACGGATAGCGCATTCGAGCTGCCCGTCATCGGGTTCGTTGGTGGTGAGGTACTGCATCTGCATACCGGGCCACAGAACCACCTTCACCAAGGGATTGCTGGGACGGGTGCCGGCCCACTTCACCGTGATCTCGTAGCTGATGCCGGCGATGAGCGGCATCAGCAGAATGCGCACGGCGATGACAAGCGCCAGTTTGGGAGCGCCATCGGGCACGCCCCAAGCGCTGATGAGAGCATTGATGGGCGTGACGGTATACACCAGGATGGCGATGATCATCACCATGATGAGAAACGCCGTGCCGCAACGCACATGCAGGCGCGGCCAACTGCGGCAGTTCTCGGGCGTCAGAGGAAGCCCATGCTCATAGCAATGGATGGTCTTATGCTCGGCGCCGTGATAGCCGAACATGCGCTTGATGTCGGACATGCGGCCAATGAGCCAGATGTAGAAGATGAACACGACCACGCGCAGCAAGCCGTCGACGAGGTTCCATAGAAGAGTGTTCGAATCGTATTCGCCCACGATGAGGTTGGTGATGACCGCAGGCGCCACGATGAACAGCACGATGCCCAGCACCAGTCCGAGCACCATGGAGATAGCCATTTCGCGCTTGCCGAACTCGCCTTCACCGCCGCCATCCGTCTTGGGGGCCTCATCGGCTTCTTCGAGCTCCTCAACCACTTTCAATTCACGTTGGGCGCCCAACCCGTCGATAACGGTTTCGGGTCGTCCGAAGTCGTCGGCCCAGGAAAACGCCTGCTCCCCCTCTTGTCCCTCAGCCGCTGCCAGCTCCACGCCAGGCGCCCCGTCCCGCGATTCCGACCCTTCATCGTCCGCAAAAGCGTGCAGGGCAGCCACTTCCAGCGCCTTGTAGCCCAGCACGAGCGACTCCACCATGGCCGTGCAACCACGAACCAGCGGCTTGTACATCCAACGATTCTTGTCCTTGCCGGAATTGAGGTCATGTTCTTCGGTATAGACGCCGCCATCGGGTTCGCGCACGGCAACCGACCAGTTGTAGCGCCCGCGCATCATGATGCCCTCGATCAGGGCCTGACCGCCAACGTGGGTTTTGAGTTCCCCATCTTCTGAAAAAGCGCGTTTAAGATCGCTGCCGCCGCGTGCCATGCAACTACTCCCGGGTAACGTGAGGATAGGGATTTCCGCAGGTCATCTTTCCCTCAGGGCAACTTGCGTGCGCGCACGGAGCACCGGCATCCATGAAGATGAACGGAGCGGTGGGCTTGGCCAAACGCAGCATCTCGTGCGCCATGGCGCGGATTTCCCACTGAGCGCGATTGCAGCAGCGCAGCTCGAAGAAGTGCAACAGCTCGCGGACGTTCATGGTGATGACGATCTTGGTTTCCGCCGCATTGGGCAACAGGTAGCGCGCATCTTCGGCCGGCACGCCCGCTGCCAGCAGCTTTTCGTACGCACCCACGCATGCATCGATGGCCTCGTTGAAAAGGGCATGCGATTCAGAATCGGCCGAAACGCTTTGCGGCTCGATAACGTTGATGCCCTTGGTGAACTTGACGTAGCGCTGGCTTTGCTGGTTGAAGCTGGCGATGCGATGGCGCACCAGCTGATGGGTGAGCGCACGCGAAACGCCGTCGACGGCAAACGTATAGCTTGCGTGTTCGAGCGTCGAGAAGTGACCCGATGACATGATGGTGGAAAGCACGCTTTTCACGCGATCTTCGGGCATGGTCTCCATCAGTTCGGCCGCGCCGACAGGGGCGTAGCACAAGCGTGCCGCCGTGGCGATGGCGCGTTCCGGGTCTGGCGTGTGGTACAAAAGCTCAACGTTCATCTTGGGTGCTCCCTCGATTCGCAAGCAAGTGCGGCCCCGCATTACGCAAGGGGGCGGCGCATCGCTATACTGTGTTCTCGAACGAATACTACCCCATCGGCCGCCGCCAACCCCAAAGGATGCCGCCACATGCCCGAGAACAACATAGCCACCCTGTGCACCACTGACTGGAACGAAGAGTGGAAGCATCTGCAGCGCGTGCGCCGCAGGGCCGACGATTCCCAGTGGTGGAACAAGCGGTCGAAGAACTTCAGCACCAAAGATGCACCCAACCCTTATGTGGAGCAGTTTCTTGACCTGGCCGCCGTGCAACCGGGCGAAACAGTGTTCGACATGGGGTGCGGGACCGGAAGCCTGGCCGTGCCGCTTGCTTTGGCCGGGCACAAAGTGGTGGCCGGCGACTTCAGCCAGGGAATGCTCGACGAGATGGCGAAACGCATGGAAGAAGCTGGGGTGACGAGCGTCTTTCCCAAGCTGATGAGCTGGGACGAAGATTGGGACGCCCTGGGCGTGCGGGAAGGCATGGTGGACGTGTGCCTGGCCAGCCGCTCGATTGCCACCTTCGATTTGCGCGATTCTCTTTTGCGACTGGACAAGGTGGCGCGCCGCCGGGCCTGCGTCACCATGACCACCGGTTCGAGCCCACGCACGGATAAACGGATATTGCACGCGATCGGCCTTGCAAACGAGCAGGGCAACGAATACCAATACGCTTTCAACATCCTGGTCAACGAAGGCCTGCAGCCCACGGTCGACTACATCGACAGCGTGCGCAAAGACACCTTCGACGATTTGAAGGAGGCTTGCGCGGATTTCGGCCGCATGGTGGAAGAAGCGGTTGGCGCCGACAACGCCGAAGAAGTGGCCGAAGGCAAAAAACGTTTGCGCTCCTGGCTTGAAGCAAACCTTGTTTCCAACGAAGATGCAGGGAAACTGGACAAGAAGGGCATCGCCGAAAAGGGCCTGCGTCTGAAAACGCCGCGCGTCATAACGTGGGCGTTCATCGCTTGGAACAAATAGGCTGCACGCATGCTGTTCCTGCTGACCGGCGAGGTCCAAATCGGCAAAACGCGCTGGCTTTCCCAACTGTGCCAAACGGCAACCAACCGCGGTTTCATCGTGTCCGGCGTTTTGGCCCCGGGTGTTTGGAGCACGACCGAGGTGCCGGGGGTGGAAGCCACCGAAAGCGCCGACGGGGTGACGCGCTGGAAAACGGGAATCGACAACGTGCTTCTACCGCAAAAAGAGCGCATCGGATTTGCCCTGCACCGCTCCGTCGCGCAGCAGCAGGAAGCCTACGATCCGACCAACGCCTCAGCGAAGGCCGGCATGCTCTGGCATATAGACGACACGGCGGTCGACCGCGTCAACCGCCACTTCGCTGCCCTTTCCCAACGTTGGCAAGCGCACCCGCCCGAAGCTGGGATGGTCGTAGTCGACGAACTCGGACAGCTCGAGCTCTGCCGCAATCAAGGCTTGACCGACGCGATGGCGCTTTTGCGCCGCGGGCCGATCGGCGGCACCCGCACGGCACTCGTCGTCGTGCGGAAACGCTTGTTGGCCGACGCACATGATGCGCTTGAAGGGCCCTGGATCGCAACACGCGAAATCGCTCCCTCAGACGAAGCGATGTCGCTGGTGCTGGAAGACCTTTCACGCAGTTTGCGCTGACCAACCGTCTTCAAAAGAGGTCGTCAGCTCGAACGCTTCGCCCGCTTCTTTTTGAAGTTCAAGCACGAAAGCGCGAAGAACGCCGCAATGAACGCCCAAAGGATGCCCAGATTGCCCGCAATGGCGGCGAAGTCCGCACCGCGCAGCATCACATTACGCAAGGCATCGGCGCCGTAATAGATGGGAAACACCGAGGCGATGGCCTGCATCCAGACAGGCGTCTGAGACAGGTCGAAGATGCCCGACAACAAAATCTGGGGAACCACGAACACGATCATCAGCTGAATGACCTGGAACGGCGTATGCGCCAAGCCCGAGACCAGCAACCCCAACGTAAGCGAGACAAGAGCCATGGATACGGTGATCGTCGCCACCAACGCCAGCGATCCAACGTTGGGAAAGCCCGCCACGCAGATGCAGAACCACAAGATGATGACGCTCTGGACCAACGTGAGCAGCCCGAATCCCAATACGTAGCCGCCGACGATCTGCCAACTGCGCACAGGCGTGGCCACCAGGCGCCCCACCGTACCGCCGCTGCGTTCGGTAAGAAGGCTCATCGAACTGGTGAGGAACACGAACACGAAGATGAACATGCCGATGAATACAGGACCGTAGAATTCGAAACCGGTCCAATCGGAACTGCCATGAAGGTATTCGGTGCTCGTGTCGGTGATGGGCATGACGGAATCCACATCGGGCACATCGTCGGCAATGGCGCTCGCAGCATCGATGCTCGCTCGAATATCGTCGGGCAATCGGTCGAGCGTGGCCTGGTCGATATCGAAGTCGAGCGAATCGACCTTTTCCTGCAAGCTGTCCACCTGTCCGAGCAACTCGTCTTTGCCGACACGCTGCATCTCGACCAAAGCGCTGCGCACAGTGGAAACGGTGGCACTGGTCTTGTTGGCGTCGGCACCTTCCACCTTCACGTTCAACGTGCGATCGCCCGACATCGAGAGCAGGGCATCCACCTGGTCGCTTTCAAGCAGGTCTTCGGCTTCGCTGGCATCGGTATAGGTTATGGAGCAACGTTCTTGCTGCAAGTACTCCGTGTAAGTTTGCGGCACATCCACCACAGCCAAACGCGGTGGATAGCTGGGAGCGCCCAGCAAAACCGAGAACAGCCAAAGCACCACGCACGGAGCGATGAGCATGATAGCCAATGTGCGTTTGTCATGCTTGAACTGCATGAGCACACGACGGGCCACGGCAAAAAGGCTATGCATGGCGCATCTCCCCTTCCGCCGCGCCGCCTTCGGAAGCCAAGCTGATGAACGCATCTTCCAACGTGGCGCACCCCGTGGCCGAAATGATGGCCTCAGGCGGATCGAAGCAGATAAGGCGGCCTTCCCGCATCATGGCCACCCGATCGCAGCGGGCGGCTTCATCCATCACATGCGTGGTAACCAACAAGGCGGACCCGTTGTCCGCCAAATCGCGAAAGCCCTTCCACAGCTCCACCCGATGCACGGGGTCGAGTCCCACTGTCGGTTCGTCCATCACCAGTATCTTCGGGTCGCACAAAAGCGCGATGGCCAACGAAAGCCGACGTTTCATGCCGCCGGAGAACTCCGCCACCATCTTTTTCCCTTGATCGCCAAGATGCGCCACGGCCAAGGCATGTTCCGAGCGCTGCGCCATCTGCGTCTTCGAAAGGCCGTAGAGCGCCCCGAAAAACGCGATGTTCTCGGCGGCGGTGATGTCTTCGTAAAGAGCAGTGTCCTGGGGCATATATCCCAATGAGGCACGCGCTGTGGAAAAGGGCGCCGATTCTCCACACAGAGTCACGGAGCCTTCGGCGGGAACGGTGTTTCCCACCACCAAATCGACCAACGTGGTCTTGCCGCAGCCCGAAGGCCCCACCAACCCCACTATCTGGCCGGCATTCACCTGCAGCGTGATGCCGTGCAGCACTTCCGTTTTCCGGAACCGCTGCACCGCATCGTGCACGTCGATAAGGACTTCCCCCATGGATATCCCCTGTTCGCCAAAGAATCGATTTCAGCAGCAATACCGTTTCAAGATACAACAGTGCAGATGCATCTAGCAGCTGACGCATCGATGGTGCGCCAAGCACATCGACCCAAATGAATATGCCAACCAACTGGCAGATTGCAGCGCGACCAAAAAAATGGCAACTGCATCATCCTCCAGGGAATGCGCGCAGACCACAAAACCCACCCAGCATACGCTGCCTTTCTGGGCCCATGCGCTTCCTCGTTTTCAGACCTCCGGCACGTGGGCATCTCTCTTGTTTATCAGAATCGTGCAATACCTCGTTTTCAGTCTTTCGGCACGCGAATACCGCTCGCCTGACGTACGCCACCTCCTGGAAACCGTGCAGAACTTCGTTTTCTAAAAAACCCCGAATGGAAATTGAAGTACTGCACGACCCGGAAGCACGGAGAGCTAATCCCTCAACCAGCCACCAGGCATTATGCATTCGATTGGGTAGCTTCTATCGCATTCTCCAAGTCAGAATCGTGCAATACCTCGTTTTTTGATTCCGTTTCAAAATAAAACGGAATTCTGCACGATTCGTAACGCAATACGCGGCGGTCCCGCAATTGGAAGCCGAAAACAAAGTTTGCAAGAATGGAGGGGAAGACACAGGAAGCTGAGGCGATTGGTGAGGCTGGGGGTGGCCGGCGAGGCTGGGGGTGGCCGGCGAGGCTGGGGCGGCCGGCGAGGCTGGGGGTGGCCGGCGAGGCTGGGAGCTGGTGAGGCTGGGGCGGCGCGCACGTGAGCAAATTGAGATATGGCTTGAGAGAGACTGCACGAACAGGTCGAGCATCGGAAGCAAGAAACAAAACGAGGCGAACACCAGAGAGCAGGCGCGGTCTCTTTGCTAATCGAGGGGCCCGGCCGCATCCAGATGCACCACGCGGGTGGCGATACGCGCTTGGAGTGCAGGGGAATGCGATACAAACAACAGGCCTATCCCCTGCTGCTGGCAGGCATCCATCAGGAAATGCCACAGCTGGGCCTGCGTGACCGCGTCGAGCATGGTGGATATCTCGTCGGCCACCAGATAGCGCGGTTGGGCCGCCAAGGCGCGTGCGATGCAGAACCGCTGCATCTCACCGCCGGAAAGCTCATGGGGAAAGCGCGTGAGCCATTCGTCGCGAATGCCCAGCCGATCGCGCAGCTCGTCTGACACTGGACCCGCTTCATCCAGAGTGGCCTGCATGCGGCGACGCGGATCGACCACCAGTTCGGGGTGCTGTCCGATAAGCTGCACGGGGCGCACCCCCCGTGCCGTCGGCTTGGGCAAGGGATCGCCATCCACCAGTACTGTTCCGCCATCGGGCCGCAACAGCCCTGAAACGATGCGGCACAGCGTGGTCTTCCCCGCACCCGAAGGCGCCGAAAGAGCAACACGTTCGTCTGCCGCCACCTGCAAGTCGATGCCGTGCAAAACGGGATCCGCGTGCGGCGTATAGGCGAAGGTGATAGCACGCGCCTCTAGCATGATGGCGCACCGCCTTTCAGCGGGGAAAGCGGCGCCTGGACAGCTGTTGAGGCCAACTCGTCGGAGTCTCCCGCTTCCGCATCTTCGTTTTCCGCCATGCCCTCGACGGTGAAGTCATGTTCGGGAAGCGCATGCCAAAGCGCCCGGCTGAAAGGATGGTCCAACGTATCCGGTTGCTCGAAATCGGCAACCGCCGTCTCTTCGATGACGGTGCCGTCGCGAAACACCGCAACGCGATCGGCCACCTGCAGCGCCAATTCGATGTCATGCGTGATCAGCAACACGCCACCGCCTTGGTCGGCGAAAGCGCGGAAATCGTCCAGAGCGCGAATCGCCAGGTCCAAATCGAGCCCAGGCGTCGGCTCGTCTGCCACGATGACGCGCGGATCGTCCATAAGCGCACAGCACAGCAGCACCCTGCGCGCCATGCCGCCGGAAAGCTCGAACGGGTATTTTTCCAGCGTGTCTTCTGGAAGGTCGTAGTTTTCGAACAGATGGCGAACCTGCTCGATGCGCTCAGAGCGCCCTGCTTTCGTCGACACATCCGAGCGCCAACCCGCCACCTGCTTGCCCACCTTGCATGTAGGATCGAGCGCCGCGACTCCCTGCGGAACATACGAAAGACCGTGCCCCCGCAAACTCCGCAAACCAGCGGCATCCTGCTGCACGCCGTCGAACCAGATGGTGCCCTGCACCGTGGCGTTTGGCTCGAAGATTCCCATGATGGCATCGGCCAGCAACGTCTTGCCGCTTCCGCTGGCTCCCACAACAGCCACGATTTCCCCCGCATGCACGGCAATGCTCAAGTCATGGATGACGCGTTTGAACACCCGGCGCGGATGAAGCAAGCCGGCAGCCTCGTCGTACATGGTGAAGCCGATGCCCAGATGCTCGACCTGCAGCAGATGGTGGCCGCCGGCATGGTGCGACGTAGCCGCATGCATATGATGGTGATGGGTGTGGGCATGATCGTGGTCGCTCGCAACGTGCGGATCCACGAAACCGCCCGCAGAACAACCTGCGCTGCCCGCAATGTTCTGACTGGAAGCGTTATCGTCCATGCAGCTCACCCCTATCCCTGCGCCGTATGCGGATCGAGCACTTTGCGCAAGCTGTTGCCCGCCGTGCTGAACAGCAGGACCACGCCCAACAGACACAGGCCCGGAAGCACGGCCAGCCACCACATGCCGGCGGTGAGATAGCTCATGGATTCAGAGAGGATCACGCCGATGGCGGGCAGCTCAGGCGGCAACCCGAAACCCAGAAACGTGATGGCCGCCTCGTGCAATATGGCGTGTGGAAACAGCAGCACCAACCCGGTGAAGAACTGGGGAAACACGTAGGGCAGCATATGGTCGCGCGCGATTTGCCAGCGGCTGCGGCCCAATGCCCTCGCAGCAGACACGAACCCCGCTTCTTTGCACTGCAGCACTTCGGCACGTACCACGCGCGTAAGACTGGGCCAATGCGTGAGGGCCACGCCGATGGTAACGCCCCAAAAACCCTTGCCCAACGCAAACGAGATCAAGATGAGCAGGATGATATGCGGAATTCCCATCATCAAGTCGACCAGCCACGTGACCGCCGCATCCACCTTGCGTCCACCCAGCGCCGCCGCGCACCCCAACGCCAAGGCGATAACGGCCGAAGCACCAGCCGCAACCAAACCCACCAGCACCGAGGTCGAAAGCCCCGCAATCGTGCGCACCAGCATGTCGCGTCCCATCCAGTCGGTTCCGAACGGATGGGAAAGCGAAGGCGCCGCCCCTTTGATGGAAAAATCGGTGACCTGCGCGGCGTCTTGCAGCAACACCCCGGCCACCACCACGCAAACCAATGCAACAGCGGCTACCAGCAACTTCACCAACGCAGCGCGCCGGTTTCCCACGCGCACACGACGCGGCTCATGCAACAGCGCCGGAGCTTGCGAAACGCTCGATGCGCTTCTGGCGGCACCGACGGCCAACGTATCGTCAAGCTGCGGCATGGGATGCCTCCCCTGCCTTGATGCGCGGATCGATGATGCCGTACAAGACATTGGCTGCAAGGTTGCCGCCGAACACGATGACGGCGCTGGCAAGGGCGATTCCCACCAGCAACGCCGCATCGCCGCCCAGCCCGGCGGTGACGGCCGCCTGACCCAGGCCCGGATAACTGAACACCTGCTCTACCAAAACCGACCCGCCGAACAATTCGGATACGGAAGCGCATTGCAAGGTGATGGCGGGCAGCGCCAGATTGCGCATGCCATGGTGCCACAGCAACGAAGCATCCGATTCGCCGCGAGTACGGGCGAATCGCACGTAATCGCTTTCCATGATGTCGATGACCTTCTCACGCGTATGCAGTGCGATGTTGGCCACACCGACCACAGAAAGCGTGATGGCGGGCAGCGCCAGATGCGAGAGCGTATCGGCAAGCGTGATATCGGCCGTGCTCTTCCCGATGGGCATGCTGAAGCCGATGGGCGCCCAGCCCAACCAAACCGCGAATACGATGAGCATGAGCAGCGCCAACCAAAACGTGGGCGTCGAAGCCAAGACGAAGCAATAGCCGCGCACCGCCTTGTCAACCCACGTATCCCGCTTCATGCCTGCCGCGATGCCCAGAGCCAGACCCAGCACGCCCGAAACGACCCAGGCGCAGGCCATGAGCAAAAGGGTATTGCCAGAGCGCTGCAAAACGACATCGACTACCGGTTGGTTGTAGCGCAAGCTGGTGCCGAAGTCTCCTTGCAGCGCCGCGGAAGCCCAATTGAGATAACGCTCCCAAATAGGCGTATCGGATCCCCAGTAGCTGGCCAATGCGGCGCGCTTGGCCTCGCCCATGTTCACATAGGCGGCCTGGCCCACATTGGCCTGAACCGGGTCGATGGGGCTCATCCCCACCAACACGAACACCACTACGCTCGTGGCAACCAGCAACAACGCCAACTTGAGCGCATGCTTGGCTATAAATGAAAGCGTCTGCAAGAACTCCCTTTCAAAACGGCGGCAACGCCGTCGACTAGCTCCAACTCCATTGGTCCACGTTGTTCACCAAGCTCCAACCATGTCCGTGCGGATGCGGTTTCTGCGCCGCAACCTGAAGGTCATCGCGTTTGAAGTACAAATGGTCCACATTGGCCAGCCACACCCAGGTGGCCTCACCTTGGGGCGCCTCGCCCGCAGTGCCATCCCACATGGCCTTCTGATACAGCGGGTAGGATTCCTCCACCGCGAGCGTGGCCTGTGCGGCATCGAGATAGGCATCCACCGAATCGCTGTTGTAGTCGGCGTAGTTGCCCCAGCCGGAGGAATGATACAGCTCATACACCTCGGTGGGGGCGTTGCTTCCCCAACCCCATAAAATCAGGTCGCTGTATTCATGCGGATAGATATCATCCCAACTGGCACCTTTGATGTTGACCTCGATGCCCAGCTTCTTCATCTGATTGCTGAAATCAGACGCCAGAGCCTGGCGCACGCTGTCGCTGCTGGAATAATACAGATCGACGCTGGCGCGCAAACCATCCTTCGAGCGGATACCGTCCGAGCCCGCAACCCATCCGGCATCGTCAAGATAACCGGTCGCCTTTGCGACGTCGGTGCTCACCTTCATGTCGGGGCTCGACCACGGCATGCCGTCGCCCACGCTGAAGGCTTCTGCACCGTAGCCCGATAAAACGTTGTCGATCATGTCGCCGCGATCGACGCCGTAATTCATGGCGCGACGGATAGCGATGTCGGCGGTCACGTCGTTGCCGCAAGGATACGTCGCATCACCATCGGCCTTTGCGGTTCCCGATGCATGCACGGGCAGGCTGATGCCGCGGCTGTCCACCGTCTTGCACACGAATAGCTCGTAATCGGAAATGGACTGTCCGGAAAGCGTGGCGCTGGTGAAAGCGATATCGACCTGACCGGCACTGCATGCGGCACTGGCGGCGCTTTCATCCATGAATACGACCACCACGCGTTTCATCGATACGGGTTCGCCATAATAGTCCGGATTGGCCGTGAAAATAGCTTGCTGCCCCTGGTCCCATTGTTCCAGCAGATAGCGTCCAGAACCGATGGGGTGAGTGCCGTAAGTTGCGCTGTCATAGGTGGCTTCGGGCACAATGCCTATGACGGCCAATGAATAAAGCAGGCTGTTGCAGGGACGCACCATATCGATGGTGATGGTGACGTCATCGGTGGCGACAGCCTTGTCGATCATGCTGATGTCGATTTCGGCACCTTCGGAATTCAAGATGCCGTTCAGCGTGAATGCCACATCTTTGGCGGTGAGTTTGCTGCCGTCGCTGAACTTGACGTCATCGCGAATGGTGAACACCCATTGCATGCCGTCATCGGAAACCTGATACCCGGTGGCCAGGTCGTTCACGAACTCCAAATCGGTGTTGGTGGTGATAAGCGTGGATTGGATAAGCGGTTCATGAACGTGTTCGCCGCACCCCCAGCTGAACAGCGGATCGAAACCTGCCGCCGGTTCGCTTTCCTTGTTCATGGCAACAATCACCTGGCTGGTATCGGAATCTGCAGAACTCCCCGACCCTGCGCTACCGGTAGAGCAACCAGCCAAGGCACCGCCGAATGCCAAACCGCATGTCGACAACGCTCCGAGTTTCACGAAGCCCCTCCGCGACATTCCCATCATGATCCCCCTCGTTATTGATGTTACCAGCATATGATTTGTAACACGGTAACAGAGGGAAGGTGTTACTGCAACACAAATCGTGTGATTGTCGCTCAGCGGACTCCATGCCTTATACTATGGAAAGCATGATTCAACGCATCGAGGGGAATGCACGTGATCTTCTACTTCACTGCCACCGGCAATTCGCTTGAGACCGCCCAAGTGGTGGCCGCTACCACGCACGACAAGCTGGTCGACATGGGGGCCGCAACCAAGACCAAGCGCTTCGAAACGTATGTGGAACAAGGCGAGAACCTGGGCTTCGTCTTCCCCGTATACGCATGGTCAACTCCTGGGCTGGTCGATGACTATCTGCGCAACGTCCGCTTCATCACATCAAACGGCAAGCCGTATGTCCCCGGCTATTGCTGGTGCGTGATAACCTGCGGAAAATTCGTCGGTGATGCAGCATCGTTCTTCGGCAAGATGCTTCAGAAATACCAGCACATAAAACTGGATGCCTCATTCAGCGTGAAAAGCGTGGGAAACTGCGTGTATCTATACGCCCCGCCCGAAGGCGCCAAACGCATCGAGTTGCTCCGCAAAGCCCACGAACAGTCACTGGACGTGGCGCAATCGATTGCCAACAAGGCCATGGGGCATCATGAAGATCGCAACCCATTCGGTTGTCTGATGTCGAAAGCGACGTGCAAAGAAGACAAGCCCCGCAGCATCGAATCGTTCCATGTCGATGCCGCGCTCTGCAATGGATGCGGCATCTGCGCAACCGTCTGCCCAACCAACACCATCCGCATGGTGGATGGCTTGCCGGTATGGGAAGGCGGCAACTGCACGCAGTGCCTGGCATGCTTGCACCGCTGCCCCACCGCCGCCAGCCAATTCGGCGATAAGACGGCCAAGCGCGGTCGCTACATCAACCCTGTGCTGCGCGACCGCCCCGTACGCGACCCCCGCTCCATTCCCACGCTTTAGGCTTCCAAGCGCACCTGCGTGCCTTCCTTCACCTTCACGGGAGCTGCAGGGAAGGCGATGGCGTGCTGCGGACAGGCTCCCACGCATTCGCGGCATTTCATGCATTCATTGAGCGGCGCCCCTGCCATCAGGTCATGCAAATCGATGGCTTCGGGACACGCCTCGAAGCAGGCATGGCAATCGGCCGCACCGCTTTCACGCAGACATTTTTCTGCATCGACCGTAGGACGAAATGTGCGATTGGCCTTTGAAATCAGGCTGACCGCCGCCGAAAGCGGGCAGAGCCTGTGGCACCATTTGCGCATGGCGAACAGCTCGATGGCGATGATGACCGGAAACACGATGAGCGTGATGCTGCCCTCGTTGAACTGGATAAGTCGCCACAATCCGATGACGGTGCCGAAAGTGAGCCCGATAGGGCATACCACGCAGAAGATGGGAACTCCCAGAATGGCGGTTGAAGCCAACGTGCCCACCAGCACCGCATGACGCACATCAAGCGGGCTGTTGCGGATGCGGATGCGGCGCTTGCCGCCCTTTTTCGCCTGAGGTTCTTCTGACGTTTTTTCAACCAGCTCGCTCGTCATCTTCTTTACCTGGGCACGGGCCATCTTGCAGTTGCTTGTGCAAGAATCGCACCCCTGCGCGCACGTATCATGCAGATCGGATCGGTCCTTTTCCGCAATCTTCTTGCTGCCGAACGTGCGGCGCAACAAAGACGTCGGGCAGAACCATCCGCAAAACGCGCGACCGAACACCACTACCAAAATCACGGTGATAGCCAGGCAGATGAGCCCATGGGGCGTCACCATCCATTGGGACAAGAACACTTCCACAGCCCCTACCGGGCAGATGGTGGCGATGGCATCCCATCCGAAAGAAGAAGGAGTGCCGAGCCCCGTGTTGATGGCCAGGCCCACGCATACGACCAAGAAGACGGCAGTTGCCGCCAAAGCGCGTTGCGTCGATGGTTTCATCAGGCACCTTCTTTCTGCGCATCGGCTAGCGTGCGCACCACGATGCCGCGGTCGGATCCCGACCCCAACGACGTGTATACCAATGCCGGACACTCGTATTCGCATTGCCCGCACCCATTGCACAGATCGTCATCGATGCGGGGAATGCCGTCGACGATGGTGGCTGCACCGTACGTGCAAGCCTCCGCGCATTTGACGCAAGACCCCGGATTGCTCCAAGCCACGCATCGATCGGTATTCAGACGCGCCAAACCGATTTTCTGGGTGGCCGGGTCGAGGGGCTTCAAAACCCCCGTGGGACAAACGTCCACGCAGCGATCGCAGAACGTACAAGACCCCAAATGGTAATTGAGCTTGGGAGTACGTGCGCTCAGCAGCCCGTCTTCCACATGGGCCACGGCAATGCAATTCGTGGGGCAGGCGCTGCGGCAACGGTCGCATTTGATGCAACCGCCCTTGAAGGCGTTTTCATCCTGCCCGCCAGGGGGACGCAAGAGCCCTTCCCCATCCTGGGCGGCAAAGGCGACACCGCCCGTGGTGCACAGCACCGCTGCAGTGGCGGCGCCGGCTATGAAGTCTCGACGACTCAACGACATGGCGCTTACACCCTTTCTAGCAAGCCACCGGAATGCGCGTGGCTTCCACCAACGCGTCCACGTCTTCGGATTCGCATGTCAAAAAACCCTGGATGACATCGGCCAACGCGTGGTAAAACGGCGTTTCGGCCATGCGGTTGATGTCCTTAGCCAGATCGTCGATCCAGTTGAGAAGATGATTGTGCAAAAAACCGCGCTGCTGCAAAGCAAAGTCGGCTGCGCCGGCTTCGTCGCCCGCGGCCAGCGCCTCTGCCAAGCGATCGTTGAGCACCGCCATGTATTCGAATTCGAAGGGAAGATAGTCCTCGGGGATGTTCTCATCGCCCCCCGGCATCACGCCGGCCTCGCGGAAAATGGCGCGCACCTGATCGCGCGCATCCTGCATCAGAATGCCCTCTTCGCTGGTGTAGATCGATTCATAGGGAACGGCGGCTTGACCTTCGTATTGCCCGGAGGCCAAGAACACGCGGGCGAAATCGCATGCAAGCGTGTCTTCGATATCTTGCGTGAAATCGTTGACGCAGGCCGCCATGATGTTCATGCCCTCCACGCAGGATCTCTCCGCCTCGGGCATATCAGCTGCCGTTTCGGCACCACCCAACTTCGCGACGAGCGAGCAGCTCTTCTTGTTCACTTCACGATCTACCAGCGAGGCCAGCATTCGGTATACATCCGCCCGTTGGCGGCAAAACCCGGTGACCTGCTCGAATTCTTCAGACTTCATAGTCATGACTCTCCTCCTCTAAGGTTTGGGAGGGCCGCACCGCCGGCGCGGTGGCGCGGCCCTCCAAACGTCAATCGTTGAAACGGTTTGGAAAGCTTAGATGGATCCGAACCAGTTGCCGTCGCCGATGAGCGTCAGCACGCCCGTGCCGATAAGCCACATGAAGCAACGGAAAGCAAAGCTGCCGATGAAGGCGGAGACCACTGCGATAGCAGCCATGGTGGTAACGGAATTGCCTTTCTTGACCAAGGCGCCGCACACGGCAGGCAGCACGCCGCCGACCAGAACCACGCCACCCCACAAAAGCAGCGCCTGGGAACCGAAACCCTCGCCGACGGATACCGCATACACGGCAGACAGGACGGCGGCAGCGATGCCGAACACCAGCGTGATCATGCCGGTGAAATCGACAGCTTCCTTCTCATCGTTTTGCAGTGCTTGGATGAGCAGGTAGCAGGCAGCACCGGTGATTGCCGTGGTGGCGAAGCATGCCAGCGGGAACAAGATGGTGTCCCATGCCGGTTTGGCGGCCATCATGTAGCTGATGCCGGTTGCAAAGGGCAAGATGAGCCCGAGCACGCCGGAAATGACGGCGAACACTTTGATGGCGCTCTTGGAAACGCCTTCGCGCTTGGTGAGCACCACATAGATGATAGCGGCGACCGTGATGAGGCCGGTGAGCAGCGCCTCGGTGAAGATGCCGCTAGTCGGATGGCTCAAAGCGCCCATCATGCGATCGATGTGGCTCAAGTGCAGAGCCGATGCGCAGCCGCCTACGACCACCAGCACGATGCCGACGATCAAAGCGATGAAGCGAACCTTGTCGTTTTTGGACTTGCCCGTGAACTCATTGAGGGCCACCAGGGCGATAAGCCATGCCCCGGCGCCGTTGAGCACGGTGAAGAATACCAAAGGCCATTGGATTTCCATGCTAATCACCCATCTCCCAGGTACCGATCTTCGAAGACAGGATGTACTTCGTAGACGGGTTGTTGCCGACATTCTTCAATTCGTGGATGTCCTTGGCGTCATGCTTGGCAAGCACCTTGGAAACATCAGAATTCGGGTCGTCCAGATCGCCGTAATAGCGGCACTTGGACGAGCAATTATGCACGCAGGCAGGTTCTTCGCCTGCACTGGTCAGCTGACTGCACAGAGTGCACTTCTCAACGCACGCCTGGGATTCATTCCAGGAACGGACACCGTAAGGACACGCCATCATGCAGTACTTGCAGCCGATGCACTTCTCCTTGTCGATGAGCACGATGTTGTTGTCGGTGCTGCGATAGCTGGCACCGGTGGGACATACATGCACGCAGGGAGCGTCTTGGCACTGCTGGCACATGGAGGGGACCCAGTACTGCTTGAAATCGGGGAAGGTTCCCTGACCGACGCGCAGCGTCTTGTTCCAATACTGGCCCAACGCCACGTCGTTTTCCTGCTTGCAGGCAACTTCGCATGACATGCAGCCGGTGCATTGGTTAAGGTCTACTACCAGACAATAATGAGACATGATCTAATCCTCCCTCCTACATCGTTCGGGGATCGGGGCACCAGGAGTTGTCCTCCACGGTGAATTCTGTTCCGGTATCGTCGCCGGCATCATTCCAGCTGTCAGACGTGGCGGTGCCGGGCTTGGCATCGGTCAGCGGCAACCAGGGCTCGAAGTCCTTGGGCTCGGTCCAGATGCCGTCGTAGGGGCACTTGTCGACCGGGGTGATCTTCACCTGGAAGCCACGCAGCGTATATGTGCCGTAAACATCGCTGTACGGCGGATCGTTCTTGGTGAGCACATTGACGTTCTGTGCGTTCCAGCTTCCGTACGGGTCGGTCTGCAACAGCTCGGGATTCCAGAAGCGCTCCTGGTAGACCATACGCGGCGGGATGCCATCGGTGATAACTGCACGGGCATAGGTTTCTCCACGACGGCTTTCAACCTTGACCCACTGCTCGTTTTCAATACCGTATTTATCGGCGTCGACCGGATTCACCCAGATTTCGGCGGTGGGCATGATCTCGCGCAGCCAGGGGACGTTGCGCAACGTGCCATGATGGTAGATGGGCACGCGGCCCTCGGTCATGGCCAGCGGATACTCGGTATCATCGTTGGGATTCTCAGCCGGCTCCTCGTAATAGGGAACGGCCTCGTATTCAGCCATTTTCGACGAGTCGAGTTCGATCAAGCCCTCGTTGCACAAGCTGAACGGATAGCCCGTGCGGCCCAGCATAACGGTGATCTCGGAGTACGGCTCCACGCGACCGGAAGGCGTTCCGAAGCCGTAGGGCTTGCCCGTATCGGGGTTGATGGTCTTGTACACGTAGTACTGGCGCCATTCGCTTTCGGGTGCATATTCGAACGGACCCTTGTCGAGAATGTCCTGCCAGGTCATCTGTTCCCCGGTGTCAGGATCCTTCTGTTCATCAACGAACTCGTTGATCAGATCCTCTTCGGTATGGGCCCATGGATAGCCCTTGGCGATGCCCACTTCCAAGTTGCCCACCTTCTGGGATTTGCCCGGATTGCAGAAATCGGCATCGAAGCACTTCTTGGCCATTTCGTGGCCGCGCTCGGCCAACTTGGCGCACAGGCGGCTCCAATACAGCGTCTCGTCGCAGGTTTCCCACAGATGCGTCACTTCGCGACGCGGGAAGATCCAGTTCATCAACTGCACGGGCTTGGGGCATTCCAGCCATTCGCGCATGGGGAACACCACGTCGGCAGCTTCGATGGTGAAGCTGGTGGGATACATGTAGGCGTGAACGATCATCTCGAACTCGGGCAAAGCCTCATACCAGCTGCGGGCATTGCCCAGCACGGCCAGCTTGTTGCCCGAACGTTCCATCCACACGCGCGGCTTGTAGGGCTCGCCGGTTTTGACGGCGTTGAGCACCGTGGGGATGTGCGCCATCTGCCAGTTGTAGAAACCGTTGTGGCCGCCGACCAGACGCTTGTTCAGCATGTCTCGGCTGATGGCGTTTTGCAGGCAGCCCATACCGAATGTGTCGTTATGGATGATGCCGCTCTTGCCCTTGGCCAAAGCGCCGAAGTCTTGCAGTGCGGCGCCGGGCTTCTGGACATTGCCCATCATGCATTCAAGTTGCAATGCAGCCAACGCGGCTTGCGCGGATCCGACGAACTGGTCGGTGGCCAGACCATGGATAAGCGTGCCGTATTTTGCGTCGGCGTAGATGTTGATGGCTTCTTCGATCTTGTCCTCATCGAGCCAGCAAACCTCGGCGGTCTTGGCGAGCGTCCACTCGTCGCAGGCTTCCTTCAACAGCTGGAAACCGGTCTTGCACATCTTGCCGTTGACTTCATATTCGCCGAACAACGCCGGATCGACGTCATCGGGGCACGGGAACTCGAGCTCCTTGACCGACTTGGAATTGTTGTCATATACCAGATAATTGCTGCTGCTGCCGCCGATGGTATCGGCTTTGAGGCAGTACTTGTACGTGGAATGCTGCGGATCGTCGCCCTGCAGGCTGGAAGCATCGCAGTCCACCAAGAAGGGGAAGTTCGTCCACTTCTTGCAGAAATCGGAATCGTATTTCGCCTTGTCGATTATGTACTTGATCCAAGACATCATCAGCGCCACGTCGGTGCCGATACGGATGGGCAGCCACACATCGGCCTTTGCGGCGTCAGCGGTGCAGCGCGGGTCGATGACGACCGTCTTCAAGCCCTGTTCGCGCGTACGCAGGTCTGCCATGGCGCGGCCGGTCATGGAAGGACCGGACCAGCTGGGGCCGGCACCCCACAAAACGCAGGCGTCGGCTTTGGTATCGGTGTAGTAATACTCCAACACGTTGGTGTCGGCGATGGAAAGGTTGTCGTCAGGACCGCCGCCGTAAACCAGACGAGCCTGGGTCTGGCGCGGCAGATAGCACTGGGCGCAGCCCGGCTCGAAGTTGTTGGGGCTGCCGAACGTGTTGATGAAACGGATGGGACCGGAGATGTGCGGGTTGCCGCCGCCACCGGTGGATGCCACCACGGATTCGGGACCGTACTTGTTGTAGACCTCCATAAGCTTGTCAGCCACATAATCTGTGGCTTCATCCCAGCTCACGCGCTTGAAGTTGTTCACTCCGCGCTCACCCACACGCATCATGGGGTATTTGTTGCGATTGGGATTGTAGAGAGCCTGGATACCGGCGAGGCCCTTCGCGCACATGGAACCTTTGCTCATGGGACCCTGCGGGTCGCCTTCGAGCTTGACCACGCGGCCGTCGCGCACGCTTGCGATGACGGTGCATTGCGCGATGCAGGCACGGCAGACCGTCTGGACTTTCTCGACGGCTCCCGACTTCGCTTCGGCGTATGCCTTGTCGGCCTCGACCAAGGTGGTCGCGCCCGACGCCACGGCAACGCCCGCTCCGACCGCTGCTGCGGTCTTCACGAAGCTGCGACGTGTCAGCGTCAATTCACTCATGTTCTCCTCCTCTTTCTCTTCCAAAAACTACGCTTTGCCGTTCTCGATCTGCCTTAGGCACTCCTCCCCTTCCGCGGTCGTCTTCCATCCATCGCTCCACGTCAGACCGCCGTTTTGCTCCAAACGATCCAAAAAGAACGAGGTGAATGCGTTGAGCCCTTGCAAGGCCTTCTTCTGTTCCAACATGCCCTCCACATCCTGCCGAGTACGCGCGTTGCGGCAATAATCCAAAACGTCGGTGTACACGGGTTGGCAGGCGGGGTCTTCCGCGAACAGCGCATGAAGGCGCTGGGTGGGGCTGAAATCATCGATGATCTGGCGGCCGACATCGGTCAGTTCCCATATGCAGCGCGTGGGGCCGAGCGGTGCGGCAGGCACAGCTTCACCTGCCGCGTGCGCCGGCTCTGCGGGCCCTTCTTCGCTCGAAGCAACGAGGGGGGTGCGCTCCAAGGCACCGGACTCGCAGAGAGCATCGAGGTAGAAACGCGGGGTGAATTGGTTGACCTTCATTTGGGGGAGGGATGCAATGGTCCCAGTAAGCGCATTCTCGTCGCTTTCATCCGCCACCGCCTGCAACACCTCATAGTAGATTTGCTGCTGGCCATAGCGCGTCGTCATCTGGCGCATGGTGTCGCGATAGCCCTGGGCAAAAAGCTCCTCGGGCGAAAGCTGCGCCTGCGGCGCGGATGCTTCTCTCGTCGAATCGATGTCTGCGGTTTCGATGGCTGTACGGTCTTCCATGGTCTCCCCTTTCTCGATGCAGTTCGAGAATAGGTGCCCTGAAGACGGCGCACATGGCCGCAAAAGGATGAATCAAATATGATGAAAGGGTGATTTTGAAGGACTAGTCACTTTTCAAAAACAGGGTGACGCCCAGCATAAAGCCAGTTGAGCAAGGTATTAGAGACGCAAAAGCGCCTTACTGGCCATCACGCAGGAAATCAAGCAGATCTTGGCGCGTATGCACGTCGAGCTTGGTGTAGATGGCCCTCAGATGGCTGCGCACCGTGTTTTTGGAAATGGTCAGCTCCTCGGCGATCCAATTTGCCGAGCGCCCTTGGGCGAACAGCACGAGGATCTCCTTTTCACGCGAAGAGACGCCGTATTTCGGATCGATGCACTCCACCAGAAGCGCGATAGGCGCATCGGCGGGGATCGCATCATCGGACGGTTGCGCCACACGTTCGCCGTCCGTCAATGCATCCGCAGGCTTCGACAAAGCTGCAACGGATTCGGCCGCTTCCGCCGCATGTCCACGCCAAGTGAGGATGAATTTGATGTCGGCGTCGGTGAACAGGAAGGTGAGGATCAGCACGATGAGGAACGAGAAGAACACTGCGACGATCAACTGGATATAGGCCATATCGAAATTCTCGCTGAGCAGGCCGCCCACGATCCAGCCCAACGTGGATACGATGAAATATGCCGCCTGGCCAAACCCGAACGCTTGAACGGGGTTGAAGTCGAATCGGAACACCATATAGGCCATGAAGCAGGAAAACACCATCCACAGCAGTTCTTTGCCAACGCTCAAATACGACAGGCTCAAACCGAAGCATGAGGCCAAAAGCACCACGACGCCCAATAACATGAGGCCGGAATACACGCGCTTGGTAGCCCTCACGATATCGCCGCGATTCACCATCAAAACGATGAGGACGGCGAACAACGCCACCAGCATGATGGTTGTCGATCCATTGCGGATGAAGGCGCCCGTGCCCATGGTGGTAGTGGCAATGCCCTTGCCGACGCCGGCCGTGAACGCGACGGCGGCACTGGCGGCAACCAGATGTCGATAGGAACGTCGTCCGGGAATCTTGGCCCCCAACGAACCACGCTGCATGCCGGCCGCAGGGAACGGGTCGTCCCCGGGCATGATAAGCAGGAATGCCGCAATGGTGGGCAATGCCGCAATGAAGAATATGCGCGCTTCCTGCGGGATTCCGCACCCCATGTAATACAAGAACGCCGCCATCACCAGCGACGCAGCGCCGGAAGTGAGCGATTCTCGCATGGCCAAGCTTCCGTAGACCACGCCACAGCGCAAGCAGATCATCGAAGTGCCCACACCGGTGAGCATGGCGGCGATGATGAATGCCACCGTCGACCCCGTCAAGGGAACGAAGCCCAGAGCCAACGTCGATACGCTGGCCAACACCGCGAAGCCGACCACGACCGGCCGACGCTCAACCAGATCGGAGAACTTCCTCCAACAAAGCGCAGCGATGATCATCATGGCGGCGATGCTCAGCGTCGACGCCCGGTACATCCCCATGACGTTGGCAGGCTGCATGGCATCGGGCCATAGGCGCATGACTTCCACGCTGTTGTAGCACAGCCATATCCACGCCCACCACACGCCCATGCCCAAATAACGCAGGTAAGGCCACTGCTCGGCAAACGACTCTTCCTTATCGAACGCGGCAGACGCGCTCTGTGCTTTGCCCATCGAAAAGATCCCTCTCCTCCTAGAAGTCTCGCGCTATTGTAACGCAAGGAATTCCCTTTTCGCCAACGCCTGCGGGCTTGAGCCTTGGCGAATCTGTCTGCGTTTTCTGAAGTTGTTATGCGCAAACCAACTGCGCCGCTGCGTCCCGCTACAGTAGCAATCATGAAAAAAGAACGCTTTGCGTGGGTATCGTCTCGCGCCTTTCACATCGTCGTCATCATCGCCGGAGCCGCCCTGCTCTTATGCGGTGCATTCCACGGAAACATCTGGTTCGATGAAAGCTATTCGGTAGGCATCGCCTCCAAGAGCTTTTCCGAGATATGGCGTATCGGCAGCGGCGATGTTCACCCTATCCTGTACTACTGGGCTCTCCATGTCATATATCTTCTCGGCGGCGGCCTCGATGCCTATCGCGTGTTCTCGGTATTCGGATCGGTCTGCATGGCCCTGGCTGGATTCACCCACTTGCGACGCGACTGGGGCTGGCGCGTCGGACTGATCTTCTCGTTCTTCGCGCTGTTCCTGCCCTACGTCGGATTCATCAGCATCGAAGTGCGCATGTATTCATGGTGCAGCTGCATGGTCATGTTCGCTTTCATCTACGCGCTGCGCATTGGACGTGCTACCGGCGGCACATCCACCGAAGGATCCGGCCATGCGCGCACGTCCGATTGGGTGTTTTTCGCGCTGAGCTCGCTGGCGGCCGCATACCTGCATTACTTCGGCGTCATCAGCGTGTTCATCATCAATCTCGGGCTGTTGATTCACCTAATGCGACGTCGACGCGCGTTCAAACGCGATGCACGCGCTTTCTGGATACAGGCGGTCGCGCAGGTTGCGGCTTACTTCCCCTGGCTATTCGCTCTGGTATCGCAGCTCAGCGTGGTTTCGAACACCTATTGGGTCAACTTCAAATTCCCCGATACCCTCATCGCCCTTATGCGCTATCCGTTCATCACCATGCAGATCGATTTTGCTTGGAGCGGCGATTATGGACCGGCTTTCCGCGTCATCGTGAGCATCATCGTGATACTGGCCGTCCTGCTCTTGATTTTCATCGTTTTGCGTTTGCGCCAGTCCATCATAAGATTCCGTTCTCGCAGTCGCTCGACGATGCACAACTCCCCATGGTGGCGCCGAGCTTGGCGCTTCATAGTCATGCCGGAGCATCTTCCGGGCTTTTTGGGCCTGGCCGTCTACTTCGGATTGTTCGCCATAGCGGCACTGGCTTCCGTGCTCATGCACTCGCTGATGCTCTATTTCCGCTACATGTTCTGCGCCATCGGTCCGCTGCTGTTCAGCCTGGTATGGATGCTGCACCGCATCGATTCGAACAAGATAATCGCTGCCAGCTGCGGACTGCTGTTGACCATGAGCCTCCTCAACGAGGCCCTTATCGTCAACGACGACTATTCACCCGACAACCAGGCTCCCATGGAGTATCTGGAAGACAACGTGCAAGACGGCGACTTGGTGCTTTCAAGCGACATCGGCGTTATGGGCGTTACTGCCGTCGAGCTGCCCAATATCCATCAGTGCTACCTCAATTGGCAGCAAGGCAACTGGGGGCTGGCATACGAGGCCTATTACCCCACGCTGGAAGAGATTCCCGGTTGGGAATGCAAGCTCGACGATTTCCATGGCACCTTCTGGGTGCTGGGGCAATCAAGCGATGGTTCGCGTCCCAGCGACGTTGACAACCTGCTGCAAAAAGACGGTGTCACCATGGTGTCGAGCGAAGTGTTCTACCGTCCCTACGAGCGCAGCTATTTCACCATCACCTGCATGCACAAGGCCTAGCGACAAGTCGAACCCGTGTGCTGTCCCCTGCCCGCCCCGCGCCCCGCTTGCTCCTTCGCAGCCCCCGCACGC
>JAXGTO010000017.1:0-52798 GCA_040774885.1 Eggerthellaceae bacterium
ATCCGCCTGCACGATGATTGAACGAGTCGTCGTTGCGGCGGCGAAACAGAAAGGAGGTGGTGGCCATGGCAAGCACGCCGGACTATTACAAGACGCTCGGAGTCTCGAAGACGGCCACCGCCGACGAGATAAAGAAGGCGTATCGCAAGCTGGCTCGGAAAAACCATCCGGATGCCGGCGGCGACGAAGAGAAATTCAAGCAGATAAACGAAGCCTATGAGGTTTTGAGCGACAGCAAGAAGCGCAAGCTCTACGACCAGTACGGCACAGCCAATGAGAGCCAGATCCCCCGCGGTTGGAGTGGCGGCTCGGGCTCAGGCGGAGGCAACCCCTTCGGCGGCGGCGTCGATGTGGAAGGCTTCGGCAGCTGGGCCGATATCTTGGATAGCATCCGCCGAGGCGAAGGAGCCTTCGGCAGCAATTGGGATTTCGGAGGTCAAGGCAGCCAAGCGGGCGGCAGTCCCTTCGGCGGCGGTCGCGCTCAGCGCCAGACCAAAGGTCGCGACACCAGCGTCACGCTCAATGTTGGCTTCGACGAGGCGTTCAACGGCTGTGAAAAGCGGGTGACCATCAGGGTGCCCGGCCGCAGCGACAAAGAGACGCTTACCGTCAAGGTGCCAGCTGGCGCCGTCGATGGCGGTCGCGTGCGCTTCAGGGGCAAAGGCACTCCGGGCGAAGGAGGGGGACCTGCCGGCGATTTGCTGGTTGTCACCCGCATCAGTCCGCACCCTCTGTACACCCGTGACGGCGCCGATGTGAAGATGGATGTTCCCGTGAGCATTGCGGAAGCAGCGCTGGGGGCCCAGATCGTGGTGCCCGCACCTGACGGAAGCAAGGTGAAGGTGAAGATTCCCGCCGGTTGCAAAGCCGACACGGTGCTCACGTTGCGAGGCAAGGGCGCGCCCAAGCTCAAAGGCAGCGGATCGGGAGACTTGCGATTGACCATCAAGCTCCAGGTTCCCACGAAACTCAACGACAAACAGAAAGAAGCGTTGGAAGCCTTCGCTTCAGCCAGTGAAGATAAGGTGCGTGCATGGTAATGGACAACGACAGGAACAGACCCGTTTACATGATAAGCGTGGCCGCCCAGTTGGCCGGCGTGCATCCTCAGACCCTTCGCATGTATGAACAGAAGGGCCTGATAGAGCCGCAGCGCACTCGCGGCAACACGCGCATGTATTCGCAGGCGGACATCGACCGGCTGGCCCTGATCAACGAGCTCACCGATGAGGGCATCAATTTGGCCGGCGTTATCCGCATCATGGATTTGCAGGGGCGCCTGGACGAACGCGACGTCGAGATAGACGATCTGCACAAGCGCGTGCGCCGCCTGGCCGACAGAGTGCACGAGCTGGAAACGCGCGAACACGTCACCAGCTTGGTCAATGCGCAAACGATGGCCATTCGCCGGCTCCCCTGATGCTGGACCGAATCGCGTATCTGCGTCCTTGCCGGATGAAACCGCGATTCGGGGCACCCGCCGATAGCCGGGTGAAATAGATATCACAATCGGCTCGCCGCCACGGCGGGCCGCCGAGAGGAGGAAACCTCTTATGAACATGGGAAATTTGCAGAAGCTGGCCGTCACCGCGCAAGAGGCGTTGCAAGAAACCCTCAGCATCGCGTCTGATGCCGAAGCGTCCCAAGCCGAACCCATCCACATGCTCAAGGCATTGCTGGTTTCCAAGGAAAACAATCTGGATGCCATCATCAAGCGCATCGGTGCCGAACCGGCGCAGTTGCTGTCGCGCGTGAATGAAGAAATCGACGGCATGCCCAAGGTGGCATCGAGCGGCGCCATGATGAACGGCATCCCCAGTCAAGCGCTCATGAACCTGCTCGATGAAGCCGTCAAGGCGGCCGAGAAGCTGGGCGACAGCTTCGCCACCAGCGAGCATCTGCTCATCGCGCTTTCGCAAGACAAGGGTGCGGCGGGCAAGATCTTGAACCAGGCCGGGATCACGCACAAGAACATCGAAGCGGCCTACAACGATCTGCGCGGAGACACGCGCGTAACCGAAGCCGATGCCAAGACGCAGTTCGAGGCTCTGGAACAGTACGGCCAGAACCTGACGCAGCAGGCGCGGGAAGGCAAGCTCGACCCCGTCATCGGGCGCTCCGAGGAAATCCGCCGTACCATCCAAGTGCTCAGCCGCCGCACCAAGAACAACCCGGTGCTCATCGGCGAGCCCGGCACCGGCAAGACCGCCATCGTGGAAGGGCTGGCCCAGCGCATCGTGGCCGGCGACGTGCCCAGCAGCCTGAAAGACCGCGACATCGTGGCCTTGGACCTGGGGGCCATGGTGGCCGGCGCCAAGTACCGCGGCGAATTCGAAGACCGCCTGAAAGCCGTTTTGCGCGAAGTGAAAGACAGCGCAGGCCAGGTCATCTTGTTCATCGACGAGTTGCACACCATCGTGGGCGCCGGCAGCACCGGCGACAGTTCCATGGATGCCGGCAACATGCTCAAGCCCGCCTTGGCGCGCGGCGAACTGCATGCCATCGGCGCCACCACGCTCGACGAATACCGCAAGTACATAGAAAAAGATGCCGCCTTGGAACGCCGGTTCCAGCCGGTGCAGGTGGGAGAGCCTTCGGTTGAAGACACGATCGCCATCCTGCGCGGCTTGAAGGAAAAATACGAGATCCATCATGGCGTGCGCATCACCGACAGCGCCCTGGTGGCAGCCGCCGAGCTTTCCAATCGCTACATATCCGATCGCTTCCTGCCCGACAAGGCCATCGACCTGATGGACGAAGCGGCCAGCCGTCTGCGCATTGAAATCGACAGCATGCCCGAAGAAGTGGACAAGGCCGACCGCAAGCTCACCCAGATGCAGATCGAGGAACAGGCGTTGATGAAGGAAGAAGACGCCGCCAGCAAAGAACGTCTGGATGCGCTGCGCAAAGATATCGCTTCTGCCCAAGAAGACCTCGATGCGCGCAAGGCCGAATGGCGCAACGAGAAAGACATCATCGAAAACGTTCAGAAGTACAAGGCCGATTTGGAAGCCGCCCAGCTGGACGAAGAGCGCGCCACGCGCGAAGGCGATTTGCCTCGCGCCAGCGAGTTGCGCTTCTCGACCATTCCCGAACTGCAGAAGAATTTGGAAGATGCCGAAGACACGCTCAACGTGAAGCAGGCCGACGGCGCCATCTTGAAAGAGGAAGTCTCCGAAGAGGAGATCGCCGACGTGGTGAGCGCCTGGACGGGCATCCCCGTCACCAAGATGATGCAGGGCGAAATGAGCAAGCTGGTCGATTTGGAAGACAAGCTGCACGAACGCGTGGTGGGCCAGGATGAAGCCGTGAGCGCCGTGGCCGGAGCCATCCGCCGCAGCCGCGCCGGTCTGTCCGACCCCGACAAGCCCATCGGCAGCTTCTTGTTCCTGGGACCTACGGGCGTGGGCAAAACCGAGCTGGCCAAGGCGCTGGCGGAATACTTGTTCGACAGCGAGCGCTCCATGGTGCGCATCGACATGTCCGAATACATGGAGAAATTCAGCGTGCAGCGGCTGATCGGCGCGCCTCCGGGATACGTGGGCTACGACGAAGGCGGCCAGTTGACCGAAGCCGTGCGCCGCAAGCCGTACAGCGTCATCTTGCTCGATGAAATCGAGAAGGCGCATCCCGATGTGTTCAACATCTTGTTGCAGGTGCTCGACGATGGTCGTTTGACCGATGGGCAGGGCCGCGTGGTCAGCTTCAAGAATGCCATCATCATCATGACCAGCAACGTAGGCAGCCAGTTCATCCGCGAATATGCGGAAAACGGCGACCAGAAGGCCATGCGGACGGCCATCGACGGCGCCTTGCGCGCAACGTTTCGTCCGGAGTTCATCAACCGCATCGACGACGTGGTGGTGTTCAATGCGCTTTCCATCGAGGACATCGAGCCAATCGTCAACCTTCAGCTTGAAGAGGTGCGCAACCGCCTGGCCGACCGCCGCATCGAACTTACGGTGGGGCCGGGAGCCATGCAGCAGTTGTGCATCGACGGCTACGACCCGGTGTTCGGCGCGCGTCCGTTGAAGCGGCTGATACAAAAGGAGATCGTCGATCGCATTGCTACCGAAATGGTGGCGGGCAACGTGATGGAAGGTGCCAAGGTGGTCATCGACCAAGACAACGACGGTAACTATACCTGCCAGGTGGAAAACCAACAGCAATAGGTTGTTTTCCGCTGAGCGGGCAGGGCTTCAAACCGCCGATGGCAGCATTGGCGGGCCCTGAGCTTTCGGCCGACGCAGCATCAAGCAAGCAAACGGGCGCTCGGAAAACCGAGCGCCCGTTTTGCGTGTTCGCCCCGTTGCGTCTTGAAACCGATGCAATGCCGGCTTCCTTCGCCGTCGTTGAATGAGCAGGTGCGGTGACATCCACCCTTTGCTTGGTGGAATGCGCTAGAATGACGCCATGCAAATCGCTCGTCGCGAAATAGACCGGGACATCAAGACTCCGCTGCTGGGTATGGGCGTTGTCGTGCTGTCCTTGGTGTGCTTTCTGATCATCATCGAGGCCGTGTTCGTCCTCGTCCGCTTCCTAGTGGGCTGACGCGCCGCCATGTGGATCCGTTACACACTGTATGATTTCCGAGTCATCGCCCACTACCTGGGCGTTCTCATCTTGTTTTCTGCCGTCGCCTTGGCGATACCTTTCATCACGGGCCTCGTGCTCCAAGAATGGGATGCCGCCGCCCGCTATCTGCTGGCCATGGGTATAGCGTTGGTGGTGGGCGGCAGCTTGCGCATGCTGCGCATCGACCCCGGCCGCTTGACGCGCCAACAAGCGCTGGCGGTTACCGGATTCGCCTGGATGGTGCTCTCCCTTATCGGCGCCATCCCCCTGTACATGTCGGGTCATTTCCCCGACTACTACGATGCCCTGTTCGATGCCGTGTCGGGCTTTTCGGCCACCGGCCTTTCCATCATCGATGACTTGGACCACCTTTCAAACGCCGACAACATGTGGCGCTTCGTCATGCACTTCTGCGGCGGCTTGGGCTTGGTCGTCGTGGCCCTTTCATTGGGCATCTTCGGAAAAGTAGCCGATAGCAGCCTGTATGCTTCCGAAGGCCGCAGCGAACACGTGGTTCCCAACGTGGTCCAGACGGCGCGCTTCATCTCCAAGTTTTCCATCGGCATCATCTTGGTTGCCGCATTCATCATGTTCTTCTTCATCTGGGCCTCGGGAATGGAGCCGGTGCGCGCGGCCCTGCATTCATTCTGGCTTGCCATATCCGGTTTCATGACGGCTGGGTTCGCCCCCATGAGCACCAGTGTCATGTACTACCATTCTGCCGCGCTCGAAACGATTCTGTGCGTGCTCATGTTGGTCGGCGGCATCAACTTCGGCCTGTATTCGGAGATTTGGAAGGGTCGTACCACCACGTTTTTCAAAGACCTGGAAGTTCGCACGGGCGTGATCTGGATTCTGTCCATGGCTGTCATATTCGTTGCCGCCATGTGCGCTACCAACCTGTTCAGCAATCTTTCCGACCTGCTTAGACGCGGATGTTTCATGTTCATCAGCGCGGCAACCACCACCGGTTTCATCACCGTTACCCCCAACCAGCTCGCCACGGTGTTCCCCAGCGGCGCTTTGCTGGTTTTGGCCGTTACCATGGCCGTGGGCGCATCGAGCGGGTCAACTTCAGGCGGCATCAAACTGGGCCGCATCGGGCTCATCGCCAAATCGATGGCAGATACGGTAAAATCGGCCATTTCGCCTGATAGCGCACGTATTGTGACTAGCTATAACCACGTGGGCCGCCGTGTGCTCGAGCCTGAATTGGTGAAGGAAGCCATGACCATCTTCACGCTGTTCGTGGTCACGTACATGGTGGGTGCTCTGGTGGGCATCGCATATGGATACGAACCGGTTGCCGCCATTTTCGAAAGCGTTGCCGCAGCCAGCAATGGCGGCATTTCCGCTGGCATCTGTTCCACCAGTATGCCGGTGCCTCTTGAAACCGTGTACATCTTCGAGATGTGGGCCGGCCGCCTCGAATTCGTCACCTTCATCGCGTTGGTTATCAAGATCGCCGTGTCGCTGAAGCCGAACCTTCATCGGAGGCAGTCATGAGCCGCCGTTTCGACAAACGTCTTTTGTCCGTGCTCTTGGCGGCCGTCGTTGCGTTGGCGCTGATGCCCGCTGTGGCTTTTGCCGAAGACGCGGACAACGTCATCAATACCCAGCAGATTCCCGACAGTTCGTTTCTCTACGATACGAGCATTGCCGATTTGAGCAACGCGGATAGCTCCTTCGACGGGCAAACCGTGCAGATCACCGGCGAAGTCGTCGGCGACAACATTGCAGACGAGCAGGATGAAAGCATGCGCTGGATCACGCTTTCCAGCATGGAAGACGGCAAGAGCGGCAGCATCTCCGTGCTCATGTCCGTTGACGACGCAAAGCTCATCGACACGTATGGCCAATACGGAACCACCGGAACCACGGTACGGGTGAAGGGTATTTTCCATCTGGCCTGTTCCGAACATGAAGGGCTCTCCGACGTTCATGCCGACACCGTCACCATCGTGCAGAAGGGCTCGATCCACCGCGATACGTTCGACTTCGCTCAGTTCGTGCCCGGACTTGTGACGGTCGGAGTGGGCCTTGTGCTGTTGGTTGTATTCCGTATCCTGCGCGAAAGGCGGCGCTAGCGTGTCGGAACGCGCCGTTGTGGTCAAGCTTGACCGCGGATTCCCCTTAGCGGAAACCGCAACCGGCGAACTGTGCCGCTGCAAGCATGCGACAGCGCTGGTGAAGGGCGAAAAAGTGCGGGCCGCCGTGGGGGATGAGGTCGAGTTGGCCCTCCCTGAAGGCAACGACAAGGCCCTTATCGAGCGCATCCTGCCGCGCCGAAACGTGCTGGTGCGCAAAGATCCTGCCGAGCGATCGCAATCGCAGGTTCTCGCTGCCAATTTCGATGCCATCTGCGTGGTCCATCCTTTGGCCGAGGTCAATCTTCGCCGCCTTGAGCGAGAACTGGTATTGGCATACGAAACGGGAGCGCGCGTTGCCGTGGTGCTCACCAAAGCCGATCTTGCCGAAGATGAGAGCCAGGTGGCGGCCGTGCGCGAACAAGTGCAGTCGCTTGTTGCCGACGCCCCCGTGCTGGTAGTTGCCGAAGACGACCCGGATGCCGTCGAGCATGTGCGGGCGCTGGTGCCGGCAGGTCAGGTGGCTGTGCTCATCGGCCGCAGTGGCGTAGGCAAGTCAAGCCTCATAAATATGCTGGTGGGAAGCGATGTGCAGCAGACTGCTGCTGTGCGAAGCGGCGACGGCAAGGGCCGTCACACCACGGTGAGCCGTCAGATGGTGTCCATCCCGGGAGGCGGCCGCGTGGTCGACATGCCGGGCGTGCGCGGCCTGGGCATGTGGGAAGCGGAAGAGGGAATCGGCGTTGCTTTCGCCGATATCGAAGAGCTGGCTGCCGGCTGCCGTTTCCGTGATTGCCGCCATGTCAACGAACCTGGGTGTGCTGTGCTGGCTGCCGTGGCATCGGGAGCTGTCTCGGAGCAGCGGTTGGAGTCGTATCGCCGCCTTCGCGATGAAAACGAGTATCATGCGAAGAAGAAGAGACAGAAGAACTGGAGATAGCATGTACACCGCACCTGATGGAACCGAGTATTTGGTTGCCGACGCCCACGCGCATATTTACAAGCCAAAAATCGCCGAAAAGGCTTCCCAGGTAATCGGCGAGTTCTATCGGACGCCCATGGCGGTCGATGATGCCATTTCCGACAAGCTCGAACAGCAAGGCGACCTTATCGGCACCGATCGCTATCTGGTCTGCAGTGCCGCCACCGACGTGCGTCAAGTAGATTCCATCAACCGCTTCATCGCCGATGAATGCCAGGCGCATCCCAAATTCGTTGGGCTGGGCACTTCGCACCAAGAGGTCGAAGACGTAGATGCCGTGCTCGACCAGGTGCAGGCGTTGGGGCTCAAGGGCATCAAGCTGCATCCCGACTTTCAGAAGTTCAACATCGATGACCCGCGTATGATGCCCCTGTATCGCGGGGCCGCCAAACGTGGGCTCATCATGATGTTCCATGTGGGCGACGAGCGCCCCGAAGTCGACTTCAGTTCCCCCGAGCGGCTTTCACGCGTGCTCGATCAGGTGCCCGACCTGCGGTGCCATGCCGCGCATTTCGGCTGCTGCCGCCAGGCTACCATGCGCCCGTTGCCGCTCATGGCCAACCAACTGGCCGGTGCCGACATCATGTACGACACCAGTTCCACTTTCGCGTGGTACACGCTGGATGAATTGTGCGACCTGATAGACCTCATCGGTACCGACCGCTTGATGTGGGGCACGGATTTCCCCATGTGGGATCATCGCGAAGAGCTCAAGACGCTGTTCGACCTGCGCCTGGGCGAAGAAGCCACGCGCGATTTGCTCTATCGTAACTTCGCCGCTTTCTACGACATCGACTGAAGCGGGTTTCTGCACCAACCACTGTCGGGTGTGCTACAATCCCTTCTGCTCGTGCATCGTTGGGCCCTGCGCGAGACTGGTATCAGTTGCCCATATCCCACGGCTGCGGCTGTGTGGAAGGAGTCATCATGCAGAACGCGTCTACCGGCGCGGTGCGTTCCGGCGCATCCGCCAAATCCACCTACATTGCTCAAACCGGCGTAATTGCCGCAGCGTATGCTGCAGCCACCTTGGTGTGCCTTCTGGTGCTGCAGGGGCTGGCCTGGGGTCCGGTGCAATTCCGTATCTCCGAGGCCGTTTGCGTGCTGGCGGTTCTCAGTGCGCCGGCTGTTCCCGGGCTCGCCATCGGGTGCGTGCTGGCCAATCTGATCAACGTGGCCGTCGCGGGCACCGGCGCCCTGGGCATGCTCGATGTGGTGTTCGGCAGCTTGGCCACGCTGGTGGGAGCGCTGTGGTGCCGCAAATTCCGCAGCCGTCCCAAGCTGGCCATTTTCGGCTTCGTGTGGGCCAACGCACTCATCGTGCCGGCGTATCTGCCGTTCATATTGCAGGGGATGGGCTACTACACCATTCCGTTCACGTCCATTTCGCTCGATGGCGCTTATCTGCCCATGTACTTGTTCGGGATGGTAGCCACCGGCATCGGAGAAGCCGCTGTCATCTATCTACTCGGTTTGCCGCTGCTCAAAGCCCTCAAACGCTTCGGCATCGGCGATGCCGCCGACGAGGTCGTAAAGGCCGATCGAACGGCGGCATAGCCGCACCTTCGCCCAGCGGCATAACCGCTGCTTCATTCAAAGGCATGACCGTTTCACCGGCCAGCGGCATTTTCTCAATAGCGCACGATTGCAGCGGCGTTGCTCATGGAGGAGCGCCGCTGTTTTGGTGAATCCGCTCGAGCGAGCGGCTGGTTTGGCTAGAATACTGCTGTTCAAACTCAAAGCGCCACATAGTGCGCATTAGGGGAAGCAGTAGATGAATCCGCTCATCGTCATTCCTACATTCGTGTCTGCCCGCAAGCGCAAAGAGGGCATCTCGGCTCACACCACATACGACCATCCCACGCCGCTCAGCCAACCGGGCGAGTTGTCACGTTGCTTGGAGTCGTTGCAGAAGGTGCATGGGGCCAAGCAGGTGCAAATCGCGGTGTTGGTGGCCGCCGAACCAGCCGTCTCGCAACAGGCTGCCGAAAAAGCCCGCGCCACGGCGGCGCAGTTCCCCGACCTCAACATCATCGTGGTGGGTTCATCAGAGCACGCCCTTATCCAGCAGCGCTTCGAGCAGCTCAACTTGGGCAAGCTTTCGCGCGAAATCGGGTTGGCCGGCTATGGCGCCGTTCGCAATCTCGGTTTGGTCATAGCCAATTCGCTGGGCTTCGATTCCGTGATCTTCTTGGACGACGACGAGGTCGTCGAGGATGTCGAGTTCTTCAGCAAGGCCATGTACGGGCTGGGCAAGCTCACTCCGCGCGGCATTCCCATCCTGGCCAAAACCGGCTATTACCTCAACGCAGAAGGCACCTATCACTCAAAAAGCCAGGCCAAGTGGTACAACCACTGGTGGCAGCAGGGTCGGGCCTTCAACCAGTGGATCGACAAGGCCATGCGCGGGCCGCGGCTTTCCCGCTCGAATCACGTGTGCGGCGGCTGCATGGCGCTGCATCAAGAAGCGTTCCGCCGCCTTTCCTTCGACCCGTGGATCATGCGCGGCGAAGACTTGGACTACCTGCTCAACCTGCGCATGTACGGCAGCGATATCTGGTTCGACAACCAGTGGGATCTGCGCCATCTTCCGCCCGAAGAACGCCATGAAGGCGTGCGCTTCAGACAAGACATCTTCCGCTGGCTCTATGAATATCGCAAAGTGGAATACAGCCGCACGCAAATCGATTTGCAACAGATCAAGCCGTCGGCCCTCGAGCCGTACCCCGGCCCGTTTTTGGAACCGGGTATCACCAAGCGCATCAAGCGCACGGCGTTTTTGCGCAGCTTGGCGCGTCCCGACAAGCGGGCATATCGCAAGGCGGCACGCGCTGCTACGGGCGAAGCGTCGCTGTACGCCCAGCGCAACTGCTCCAAGTATTTCGAGTTCCAGTTCATCTGGCCCGAACTGATGGACCGCACCGCCGACGACCAGGTGATGCGCAGCATCTTGATGCAAGCGGCGGCGAATTCGCAGGCGGTGCAGCAGGCGGACCGCCAACCGGCACGTGGCAGCATCGACCCAGGTGCAACGTCCGAAATCCGCTTGAACATGGCTGACTGATGATAGCGCCATCGAGATGGTAACGTTCATCATCGCCGCAGCAGTCGGTGTTCTCATCGGCTTGTTGTCGGGTCTTCTGGGCATCGGCGGCGGCACCGTCATGGTTCCCATTTTCCGTCTTGGCTTCGGCATGCAGGCCATCCAGGCCACAGCCACTTCGCTGTTCACCATCATCCCGACTTCGCTGGCGGGATGCGTTACGCATCTGCGCAACAAAACCTGCGTTCCGCGTTTGGGGCTGGCAGCCGGCATCGGCGGTGCCTGCACCTCTCCGGTGGGCGTGTGGCTGGCCAGCCTGTCGCCTTCTTGGGCCATCATGCTGGCGACGGCCATCATCATCGCGTATTCGGCAGTCACCATGCTGCGCAAAGCGCATGCTCTGCCTTCGGGCAAGGCGGTTGACATCGAAGCCCATTCCGCGTCCCAGAAAAAGGCCACGGAAGGGGAATCGGCTTCCGCAGCGTCTTCTATTTGCGCCCCTGCAACCGCGGCGGCAACCGCAAGTACCTCGGCTTGCGCTGCTCCTGCTTCCCAGACGACCTCCGCAACCGCAAACGCTGCAGCCGCGGCGCCAGCTGCGACAGGCATCGAAACGCCGGTCTTGTCGCGGTCCGCCCTGTTCAAAGGCGCGCTCATCGGCCTGGCAGCCGGCTTGGCCTCGGGCTATGTGGGCGTGGGCGGCGGATTCATCATGGTGCCGCTGTTCATCAGTTTGCTGGGCCTTCCCATGAAGCTCACTTCGGGCACTTCGCTCATTGCCGTCACCATTCTTGCCATCCCCGGAACGGCGGAACACTTGATGATGGGCAATGTCGACGTGGTGGCCGGCATCGCCATGGCGGTCGGATCGATTCCCGGCGCGCTCGTCGGCGCCCAGTTCGTCAAGAAGATTCCCGAGCGCACCCTTCGTTATGTCTTCGGCATCGTGCTGTTGGTTACTGCCGTCATCTTGGTGGTCAACGAGTTCGTGCCGGGTCTGGCATAATAGGGGGAGTCCCGCCCCGCAGTTCCCTATGCGGTGCGGCTTGGGCGATGTTGGAAGGCGAAACTCCATGACCGTTACGCGACAGACGAAATACTTGGTGGCAGAAGTAATCGCCTTGGTTACGGCCATGATATCCGGCGCTGCGCTCATTACTTCGCTCATCGATGCCAACCGGAATATCGGCATCATGTTCATTGCCGGCATGGCGTTCACCGCCTGCCTCATCATCGAGATCCGCTTGTGGATCGACCCCGATCGCGTGCGTGCTTCCCAAAGCCAGTCGGTGCTCAATTTGGCCAGCGAAACGTTGGAGGCCATGGCCGACGGCCTTACCGAAAGAGCAGCCCAAAGCGTTTGCGATACGTTGCTTCCTGCCACACGCGCCATCGCCGTGGCCATCACCGATACCGAAGTCATCTTGGGCTACTCTGGCAGCGACAAAGCGCTCAACCCCACCGATGCTCCCATTCGCACGGCGGCAACGCATGGCGTGCTCGAAACCGGTCAGATGCGCGTGATGAGAAGCGCCGCCGAAATCGGATTTCCCAACAAGCGCACTTCCATCAATGCCGCCATCATCGTGCCGCTCAAGGTGTCGGACGAAGTGGTGGGCACGCTGAAGTTCTACTATCCCAACCCGCGCCAGATAAACGAAACGCAGAAGAGCATCGCCGCCGGTTTCGGCGAATTGCTTTCCACCCAGATGGCCGCCGGCGCGCTCGAACAGCAAAAGAAGCTGGCCACCAGCATGGAGCTCAAGGCGCTCCAAAGCCAGATCAACCCCCACTTCCTGTTCAACACCATCAACACCATCGCCAGCTTCATCCGCACTGACCCCGATAAAGCCCGCGTGCTGCTGCGCGAATTCGCCGCATTCTACCGTGCCACGTTGGAAGATGCCGAAGACCTCATCTTGCTGACACGCGAAATCGCCCAAACCGAGCGCTACCTGCAGTTCGAAATCGCCCGTTTCGGCGAGGATCGCCTGGCCATAGAATCCGAAATCCCCGATTCGCTCGATGCCGTTCGCGTGCCTGCGTTCATGGTCCAGCCGCTGGTTGAAAATGCCGTCAAGCATGCGATGCCGGCTACGGGCAAGCTCACCATCCGCGTGGAGGCCCGCACCGACGGGCCCGATGTGATCATCGAAATCATCGACGACGGAATCGGCATGGACCAAGAGACCCGCGACAACATCATGCAGGTGGAAAGCCAGACGGGCTTGGGCATTGCCGTGCGCAACATCAAAGACCGCATACTGGGCTATTACGGACCCGAGTCGTACATGAAGGTGGAAAGCACCGAAGGCCAGGGAACCACCATCACCCTGCTGCTGAAAGACGGCACCAGCCATGTGGAAGAAGAAGCGGCCGTCTAGCGCCTGCGGTTGCATGAGCCTCCTGCGCCGCTAAAGGCAATTGCTCCGTGGTCCCAATATGCATGATTGGCCGTCTTTTGTTGGGCGGAAGCTTCTCTTTACAGCCAGCACATATGGCATCTATATGAACGAATGGCACTTATACCTGCAGATAAATGATTGGATTTTCGAAATGTATCACAATCGTTCATAGGTTGAATTGGGTCGTCAACGGATGGCTTTATCGGGGTTTACCGAGCGCAGATGGACTATACTAAGGCCTACACCCAAGAGAGGCCCCTTGCAGGTTGGCACAAGGAGGATGCACCGTGCTGAAGGCAATAATCGTCGATGATGAGGCTCCCGCCCGCTCGGAACTCAAGTTCCTGTTAGACGAGCTCGGCCAAACCGAAGTGGTGGCTGAAGCCGCCAGCGTGCGCGAAGCCATCGAGAAACTCAAGGAATATCCCTGCGACGTGATGTTCCTGGACATAAACATGCCCGAAGCTTCCGGCTTGCAGCTGGCCGAGGCCCTGCAGCATCTCAAGTTCCCGCCTGCCGTGGTGTTCGTCACCGCCTACAGCGAATTCGCCTTGGATGCCTTCAAGGTCAATGCCATCGATTACTTGGTAAAGCCCGTCGAAACCGAGCGGCTCAGCCAGGCGCTCGCCCGCGTGCGTGAACACGTTTCGCTTCATGCCAAGGTGCAAAAACTCGAACGCATTCCCGTCGAAAAAGCCGGCAAGAAGATTCTCATCGGCATCGACAACATCCGCTATGTCATGGCGCGCGACGACTACGCGTATCTTCAGACCGACGAAGACCGCTACTTCAGCACGGTAAGTTTGGCCCAGCTTGAAAAACGCTTGGATGGCCATGGCTTTTTCCGCGTGCACCGCGGTTATCTGGTCAACCTGTCAAAGGTGGCAGAAGTCGAGTCGGTATCGGGCGGCACGTTGCTTCTTACGCTCGACGGCTGCGAAGACAAGATTCCCGTTTCTCGCCGTCGCGTCTCCGCGCTGAAAAAGGCCCTCGGGTTGTAAGCGTCGCATGGACGCGACGCCTTCATCTGCCGATCCTCGCTCACTTCCATTCAAGCAGCGCGTTTACCGTGCGCTTGAAGACCCGTTCCATGCCACGGCTGCTGGGCGCCTGTTCAGCGTCGTGCTCTTCTTGTTCATCGTCATCAATCTGGTGCTGGTGTTCCTCGATGTCGACGCTTCTTCGTCGGCGGCCTTCCAAGCTGGCGCTTCCGTGTTCGAAATCGCTTCGATCATCTTGTTCGGCGTGGAATACGCTTTGCGCGTTTGGACAGCCGACCTGCTCCACACCCAGGTGGGGCCTGCCCGCGCCCGCATGCGCTACGTGCTTTCCCCTATGGGATTGGTGGACCTGTTCGCCTTCCTCCCCAGCTTGATGCCTTTCTTCTTCCCGCTGGATGCCCGCATCATCAAGTCCATTCGCCTGATCCGCCTGGCGCGCCTGTTCAAGGTGACGCGCTATATGGAGGGCGTGGCTTCCATCGGCCGCGTGTTCCGCGAGCGCGCCAACCAGATACTGTCGGCATGCATGGTGCTGGTGCTGTTGATCATCGTTGCGGCGGTCTTGGTGTATGAAGCGGAGCATTCCGTGCAGCCCCAGGCGTTCGACAGCGTATGGACGGCCCTGTACTGGGCCATGACCACCATCACCACCACCGGATACGGGGACATCACGCCCGTGACGGCGTTGGGCCGCGGACTCACGTTCATCATCATGATGCTCGCAATCGGCATCGTTGCCATTCCCGCCGGCATCTTGAGCGCCGGATTCGTCGAAGAGACCCGTCGTCTGCGCGAACGCCCGCATCGCACGATGGAAGGCAGGGGGGTCCGATTCGCGTCTGGATCGTCCGACGCGGCTGAAGCTTCCGAAGACGCGGCAGTGGCAGGCGCGGGCATATCCGCCGATCTGCGACAATCGGGTGGATCGCCCGAAACGTCCGAGCCAACCGGCAAGCGCTTCTGCCCCTATTGCGGCGCGCGCCTTTCGTATGCGCAAGACCCCGATGCCCGATTCTGCGACGCTTGCGGGAAGGACCTGCGATGACCCCGACGCCCAAGTCCTCCAGCTCGAAGGACGCAGCAACGCCCGCCACTTCCGAACAGGCGAAAACACCCGTCAGCTCCAAGGCGGCCGATGCGCCCCAGCACCCTTTGTTGCGCACCCATCCCGCCCGCGTGCTGCTGTATTTGGTGTTCGTGCTGGTGGTCGGTGCTATCTCCGGCGCATTCGTGTGGGTCTTCTTCTTGGTTATGAATACGGGAATCGACCTTCTTTGGACGGCGCTCCCTACCGCACTGGGCTCGCCGTGGTTCTATTCGCTGATCGTTTGCATTATCGGCGGCGTGGTCATTGGGCTGTGGGAGCGGCGTGTGGGCCCCTTGCCGCCCAGCCTTCATGAGGTCATGGCCAGCGTCAAGCGCGACAACCGCTACCCCTACGACAAGCTGGGCATCAGCAGCGTGTCGGCTATTCTCCCCTTGCTGTTCGGCGGCAGCGTGGGCCCCGAAGCCGGGCTGACCGGCGCCATCGCAGGGCTGTGCACCTGGGTGGGCGATCGGATGAAGCTTGCCAAAGGCGAGCTCGAAGCGCTTACCAGCGTGGGGCTGTCCGCTACCTTGGGTGCCGTGTTCAATGCACCGCTGTTCGCCTTTGTCGCCCCCATGGAGGGTGACGGGGAAGGCGAGCCCGCCGTGGTGTTTCCCGGCCGCACCAAGTTGATGCTCAACATCACGGCCATTTGCGGTGCCGTGGGCGCCTTCATGGGACTGGGTGCGTTGTTCGGCGGAAGCGACGGCTTGTATCGCTTTACCGCCATCGAGGTGGGCGGCACTGAGTTTGCCTGGGCCATTCCCCTGGCCGTTGCGGGTGCGTTGTTGGGGCTGCTGTACAATGCGGCCGATGCGGGTACGTCGCGGCTGGGCTATGCGCTGCGGCATACGCCGGTGGTGCGCGCTGTTATCACAGGGGCCCTGCTGGGCGCGGTGGGCTGCGTGCTTCCCTACACCATGTTCGCCGGCGAAAGCCAGATGGCCCCTGTGGTGGCCGGGTACACTGGCATGGCGGCCGGCGTGCTTCTGGCTACGGGCACCGTCAAGCTGATCATGGGCCCGTTGTGTTTCAACGGCGGGTGGCGCGGAGGCAATATTTTCCCCGTAATCTTCGCCGGCGTTGCGTTCGGGTTGGGCTGCAGCCTGCTGACCGGCGCCGATGCGGCGTTTTGCTGTGCGGTGATTTGCGGCGCGTTGTGCGGGGGAGTCATGCGCAAGCCGCTTACCGTCATCATGCTGCTGGTGCTGTGTTTCCCGGTAAAGGCGCTGGTGTTCGTGGGGCTGGCTGCCTGCCTGGGCAGCGTCGTTCCCATTCCCAAATGGATGCGCAAGTCCGACCCTGCAGACGAATCGGCAAAGGCCGCCTGACCCAACGGATTTCTTGCGGTCGTTCCACCTTCCGCTTGCCCCGCCAATCGGTATAATGGGCGCAATTCGGGGAAGGAATCAGCTATGTCGCAACGCGCGATTCGGGCTCTATCTGTCGTTTTTGCCATCTGCGGTCTTGCCGTGCTCATCGGCGCTGCGACGTTGTTCCCTGCAACGGCTTTCGCTGACGACGGCCAGCGCACAGTGCGTGTGGCGCTCCCTGTAAACGATGGGATCAATGAAATCGATGCTACCGGCGACCTTACCGGCTACAACTACGATTACCTGCAAGTGCTTTCCCAATACACCGGATGGAACTGCCAATACTCGACGTTTGATGCTGATAGCGCTGACGAATCCATAATGGCGGCCATGCAGGCCGTGCAATCGGGCGAAGCCGACCTCATGGGCCCCATGGTCAAAACGGACTCCGCGCAGGCCGCTTTTGCGTTCCCCGAAGAAAGCTACGGCACGGTGTACACGACGCTTTCGGCGCTCGAGAACTGTCGTTTGAACGAAACCAACTTCACCGACCGAAGCCCTTTGCGTGTGGCGGCTATCGCAACCGCCGATACGCGCAATGCCGAAGTGACTGCCTTCCTCGATGGGCTGGGAGCGACGTACGAGTTGGTGTATTGCCAGTCGGCGGATGAGCAGTATCAGGCGCTCGAAGAAGGCACCGCCGACGTTCTTGTGGCCACCAGTCTGAGCTCGTTTCCCGGTACCCGTCGCGTGGCCGACTTTGCGGCCAAGCCCTACTATTTCGTCACGTCCAAAGGCAACGAGGCGCTTCTTTCCGAAATGGACGAGGGCATCCAGGCTCTTTCCTACGTGCGCCCCACTTTCAAAAAAGAACTCGATGAATCCCATTTCGGTTCGGTGTCATCGGACTTCAAGCTCACCGAAGACCAGACGAAGATGTTCTCTGAAAAAGGGACGTTTCGGGTGCTGTGCCGCTACGACGATGCGCCCTACGTGAAAAAGGGCACTGATGGAATGCCGACCGGCTTGATCGGGGAGATCCTCAAAGACTATGCGGACCAAGTGGGAATCGCGCTCGATTTCACCTTCGCCGATAATGAAGCCGATATAGCAACTTTGCTTAAAACGGGTGACTACGATTGCGTGATAGGCATTCCGCTGTCCACGTCCCTGTGCCGCGATTGCGGCTTCGTCAAATCCAGCCGCATCACCGACGTCGACCTGGTCAAGGCCACACGAACCGGCATGGAAACAGCACCTTCCGAATCTGTTATAGGCGTGTATCGTTACCAAGCCGACCAGATCAATCTTTCGCAATATAAAGAAGTTCGCCAGTATGACTCGGCAGATGATTGCATGGCGGCGGTTGAAAAGGGAGAAATCGATGCCGCTTGCGGCACCCGCGCGGTCATCGACTACTGCAACGCCGAACGCAACATGGGGTTGATCGTTTCCGACATGGAGGGGAGCAAGCAAGAGATCGCCATCGGGCTTTCCAAAAACCTTGGATACGATTTCATTTCGGCCACCAACACCTATTTGCGCGACGTTCCCGACATCACGGTCACGGCGTATCTTTCCACAGCGAACCAGCATGACGATGCCAACCGCCCCGAGCGGTTCGTCAAAGCCTACCCGTTGCAGGTGGGCTTGGCGTTGGCTCTCGTTATCTCGGCCATCGCCGTGGTCATCATGCTGGTCGTCTACAGCTCCAAGAACACGCGCCGTCGCGTCGAGCTCGAAAAGGCCAATTCCGCCAAAAGCGAATTCCTCTCACGTATGAGCCACGACATGCGCACGCCCATGAACGGCATTTTGGGGCTCACCGAGCTCATGCGAAGCAAAACCGACCTTGATGAGATTCGCGATGACCTTTCGCAGTTGTCCATCACCGGCAGATACCTGCTCAATCTCATCAACGACACGCTTGATATGAGCCGCATCGAGTCAGGCAACCTGGAACTGCGCCCGCGCCCCGTCGATATCCGCGATGTGCTTAAAAACGTCGTGGCAAACGCCCGCATCCAGGCGCAGGAAAAGGGCGTTGAATTCGAAGTGCAATGTCCGGACATAACGCCCAACCAGACGATGCACGTCGTAGCCGACGCTCCGCATCTGGAACAGATATTCATGAATCTCATCTCCAATGCCATCAAGTACACGCCGACGGGAAACAAAGTCACCCTTTCCGCTGTGCTTGAGCCATGTCCCGAAGGACAGGTGGCTTACCGCTGCATCGTTCGCGATACCGGCATCGGCATGAGCGAAGATTTTCTGCCGCGGGTATTCGATGCCTTCGTGCAAGAAAACCGAGAAGGCACCGAACGGCAGGAAGGCACTGGGCTGGGAATGGCCATCGTCAAGAAGCTGGTCGATCTTATGGATGGCACCATCTCCATCGACAGCACCGTGGACGAGGGCACCGAGGTGACGGTCATTTTGGGGTTCCCGGCGTACCAGGGGAGCTTAGAGACGCAGGATGCCTCATCGCTCGATGACTTCGATGCCCTCAAGGACGCTCGGATCCTCTTGTGCGAAGACAACGACCTCAATGCGAGCATCGCCGTGCAACTGCTCGCAAAGAAAGAGATCCAGGTGGATGTGGCCGGCGACGGGGCCGAGGGGCTGTGGCGCTTCGAGTCGTCAGACGTGGGACACTACGATGCCATTCTCATGGACGTCCGCATGCCGAAGATGGACGGATTGGAAGCAACGCGTGCCATTCGCAAGCTCGATCGCCCCGATGCGGCTTCCATTCCCATCGTGGCCATGACGGCCAACGCCTTCGACGAAGACAGGGAATGCTCCCACGAAGCGGGCATGAATGACCATCTGGCCAAGCCGTTCGACCCGGATCAACTCTATCGGATGCTGGCACGTCTCATCGTCCGCTGAGCGCGTGTACCACACAAAGCATCCACGATAGGTTTCTGACGCTGCGCGCCTTTGGTAGAATGGGCCGACCGTCAGAAAGAAGGACCTATGCTTACCGGAGAAGTGGAAAAGCTGTACCCGTCGGCCAAGACGCTCGTAAAAGAGCAAGTGGCCAGCCGTATGCATTCCAAAGATGCCAGCCTGTTCGATTTTTCGGAAGAAGCGCAGGAGTGCGCCAAGAACTTCATGGGATGGGCCGACCTGGCCGGCAATCCTCCTGTGGACATCGACGACATCCAGTCGTTTGCCGACGAGGTCCGTGCCGAAGGCCTCAAAACCGTTGTGCTCATTGGCCAAGGCGGATCGACCCAAGCACCCATGACCATCACCAAATACAACAAGGCCGATTCGTCGATGGTGTCGTTCAAGACAATCGACAGCGACAGCCCGGTGCGCTTGCGTGCCATCATGTGCGACGTCAACCCTGAAAAGACGCTGTTCATCGTTTCCAGCAAGAGCGGCGGCACCCTTGAGCCGCGGTTGGCTTTGCAGGCCGTGCGCGATGAACTTTCGGAGCGCATGACCGCGCGGGAAGCGGTACACCACCTGGTGGCCATCACCGACCCCGGCAGCGACCTCGAAAAGCAGGCTGTCAAAGAAGGTTGGCGCAAGATATTCAACGGCGAGCCCACCGTGGGCGGTCGCTTCAGCGCCCTTTCCGTGTTCGGATTGCTTCCTGCCGCATTGGTCGGCATCGACTTGGCCGACTTCCTGGCCCATGCACGTGAAGCGGAAAAGCACTGCAGTGAAGACTCCATCGACAACCCGGCCATCGGCCTGGCTGCGTTTCTGTATGACAATTACACGCAAGGGCGCGACAAGTTCAGCTTCCTCACCCCCAAGCGCGGCCGTGTTCTGGGCCTGTGGATAGAGCAGCTGGTGGCCGAAAGCCTGGGTAAAGAAGGACAGGGCATTCTGCCCAACATCGAAGTTGACAGCCTGGTGCTCACCAAAGACCCGGGCGACCGCAGCGTCATCATGTACCAAACGCGCACCGACCTGTGGGACGAGCGCAAGAACTTCGAGATGAGCTTGGCCTATATGGACGCCGCCATTCCGCGCATGAACTTCCGCATCGACAGCGTTTACGAATTGCCGGAACATTTCATCATGTGGGAATACGCCATCGCCATGTGCGGCTACCTGATGAAGGTGTGCCCGTTCGACCAGCCCGACGTGGCCAGCGCCAAAGCCGCTGTGCTCGAGATCCTCAAAAACGGCCAGCCTGCCCCCGATTTCTGCGAAGAATTCATCGGCGACATCCACATGGGCGAATGCGAAGTGCGTTTGAGCGACTCCATGAAGGGTGCCACCTCCGTTCACGATGCCTTGCGCGCCCTGTTCAAAAGCGTGCAACCAGGAGACTATTTCGCCCTCAACGCGTTTCTGCCGTTCACCGGCGAGGGCCGCCGCGAAGCGCTCGAGACCATCCGCCATGCAGCTGCCGACCACTTGAACGTGGTGTCATGCCTCGAAGTCGGTCCGCGCTACCTGCATTCCACCGGCCAGCTGCAGAAAGGCGGTCCCAACAGGGGCGTCTTCCTCATCCTTTCGGCCGATGAGCTCAAAGACATTCCGTTGTTGAAGGCGCCGGCGCCCAGTTTGGCGTCGTTGGCCAAGGCGCAGGCTTCGGGCGATTTGGTCACTCTTTCCAGCCGCGGCCGCCGTTGCGTGCATCTGCATCTGCCCGACAACGCCAGCGTCACCCTGCGTGAATTGGCCAGCTTGGTGCGTACGGTCATCTTCGAACTCGAAACCGAAAAATAGCATGCTCGATGCCGTCGACATCCATGTGACGGGCATCGTCCAAGGGGTGGGATTCCGCCCCTTCGTGTATCGGCTTGCTAAGAAGTACCTTATAAACGGCTGGGTCCTCAATGCCACCGACGGCGTGTTCATCCACGCAGAGGGCGAAAGCAAGCTGGTGGACGAATTCACCTTGGAACTGGCGGATAATCCGCCAGCTGCCAGCAAGGTGGAACAGGTCGACATCACAGAAGTGCCGCTGGAAGATTTCGACAGCTTCGAAATTCGCTTCTCCGATACCGCCGATGTGGAAAAGACCACGTTGGTGAGCCCCGATCTGGCCACGTGCGATGATTGCGTGCGCGAACTGTTCGACCCGGCCGATAGGCGCTACCACTATCCGTTCATCAACTGCACCAATTGCGGGCCGCGCTTCACCATCATTCGCGGTCTTCCCTACGATCGCGCCAAGACCAGTATGGCCGATTTCCCCATGTGCGATGCGTGTGCGACCGAATACAAAGATCCGCTCGACCACCGCTTCCATGCCCAGCCCGACGCGTGCTTCGAGTGCGGCCCTTCGCTTTGCTTCGCCGACTTGTCCGATAACGCGCCTTCCAGTGCGGTGGGCGTGCGGGATGCTCCGGCCGTCGAAGGCATGCAAGACGATTCCGGGTTTTCCTGGGCGCATGACCGCGGGTCTTCCGACGCCATCATCGATCGCGCCGTCGACCTGCTGCGCGGCGGCAAGATCGTGGCGGTCAAGGGTCTCGGCGGGTTCCATCTGGTATGCGATGCGCAAAACGCCGACGCGCTGGCTCGGCTGCGCGTGCGCAAACGGCGTGAGGGCAAGGCGTTTGCCGTCATGGTGGCCGACGTGCCGGCAGCGCGGCAATGGTGCCGGGTGAGCGTCGAAGAAGAGGCGCTGATGAAAAGCCCCGCGCGCCCTATCGTGCTGCTGCGCAAGCGCGACGATGCGCAACTTGCCGCGGGATTGGCCGACGGCCTGCCCGAATTGGGCGTTATGCTGCCCGCCACGCCGCTCCAGCATTTGCTGATGCACGCATACGGCTCGGGCATGCTTGTCATGACCAGCGGGAATGTGCATGACGAGCCCATCCAGACCGATGACGTCGAAGCGTGCCGCGCGCTGGCGGGGATAGCCGATGCCCTGGTGGGGAACAATCGCGCCATCCTTTCGCGCTACGACGACAGCGTGGTGCGTGTGATAGCGGCGGGAAGCGCCGGCCCCGCCGTCCAGATGATCCGTCGCGCACGCGGCTATGCGCCGCTGCCCATTGCGCTGTACTGCCCGTCGTCAAACGATGTCGATGCTGAAGGCTCTTCTGACCAGGAGGCCTCCAGCGGCTCGGCTGATGCGGCAAGCCAGACGGTGCATCCGGATGTTTCCATCTTTGCCACCGGACCCGAGCAGAAGAACACCTTCTGCATCACGCGTCCCAAAGAAGCATTCGTCAGCCAGCATATCGGCGACATGGAGAACACTGCCACGTTCGACGCTTGGCTGCACGCCAAGGATACCTACTGCCGGCTGTTCGAATTGAAGCCGCAGATCATCGTCCACGACCTGCACCCCGAATACCTCACCAGCAAGTGGGCGGCCAAGCAGCCGCAGCCGGCTTTTCAGGTGCAGCACCATCATGCCCACATCGTGTCGGCCATGGCCGAAAACAAGCTTGAGGGCCCCGTGTGCGGCATCGCCTTCGACGGCACGGGCTACGGAGCCGATGGGGCCATCTGGGGCGGCGAAGTGTTGCTGAGCAACTTGCGCACATACGAGCGATTCGGCAACTTCGCCTATTTCCCGTTGCCGGGCGGTGCTGCGGCCATCAAGAATCCGCTGCGGTGCGCCTATGGTGCGTTGTGGGCTTTCGACCTGCTCGAACACCCCGCCGCGCAGGAAGCGCTGGCAGCGCTGGGCGGTCAAGCAGAGGTGTGCGCCCAGATGATAGATAAGGGAATCAATTGCCCGCAGACCAGCAGCGTCGGCCGTTTGTTCGACGCGGCCAGTGCCTTGCTGGGCACGTGCGTGCATCCTGCGTACGAAGGTCAGGCTGCCATCCTGTTGGAAGCGGCCATTTCCGACGGCGAGCGCATTGATGATCCGCAGGCCTACCGCATCGACATCGTCAAGAACACCGCCACCGATCAGAGCACGGCGCTCGACACCAGCGTGGTGCTGCTCGATGCCGCACCTGCATTCAGGGCGCTGCTTGACGACAAGCAGGCCGGTGTTCCCGTTTCCACCATCGCGATTCGCTTCCACAACGCTTTTGCCCAGGCCATCGTGCAGATGGCTCAGCTGGTTCAAGCGGCCTACGATATCCGCACGGTGGCGCTTTCTGGCGGCGTGTTCATGAATCGCCACCTTATCGAGCGCGTCATTCCCGCCTTGGAGCACGAAGGTTTCACCGTGGCGATCAACCGCGATCTTCCTCCCAACGACGCTTGCATCAGCTACGGCCAGGCCGTCGTGGGCCTTGCCAACCAAGACTGATTCTTCCTGAAAGCCGCTAGGTTCCACGCGCGCAATGTCAAACGTGCGCGCTGAGATGCTATTCGTGCAAGGCTGCGGACGCACAAGGGGCAATCCTTTATAGATAGTGTTGGATGAACGGTGGGCTGCAGCAAAGGTGCTGCAGTCCTGAAAATGTTTCGTTCGTGTCAGTTCCGTGCTGTCAATGGTACAAAGGCACTAACAGTTACGGACAAAGATACGGATGAAACGTCGGTTCAAGTTCAAGACGTCGGCATGAAGTCGGCGGTGTTATCGCTAAACGATTCCCAAAGGGTGGGATTACGCGGCGGGGAAGGGTGGCATCATGCATACTACGAAAAAGAACGCGCTGAGCAACCGGGCATTGGCGGTGATGCTGTCGATTTGCTTGGCGGTATCGATGGCGCCTCAGTTTGCAAGCGCCAAAGATTCAGCGGCTTCGACGACCGCTGAAACCACGGATCAGACGGCTGCAACCGCTGAAACCGCATCTACCGAGACGCAATCAGCAACAACGTCCACCGAGCCTGCCGCGGCAACGACTACGGCAACGGCGGATACCGCTCAGACGGCTGCAACTGCCGAAACCACGGCTACTGCCGCTACCACCGAAACGACGCAGACCAAGCCGGCTGCTTCTCAGGCAAACGTTGCTACTGCGCAGTCCGATGCCGAAGCCACGCCTGCGCAAGACAATGCCACGACGGCGACTGATTACTACGCCGTCACCTTTGTGGTGGATGGCGTGCAGACGTCGCATGCCAACGTTGCGCAGAGCAGCACGGTCACTCAACCTGACAATCCCACGATTCCTTCGGGCTACCTCTCGTTTGTCGGGTGGTTCACCGATGCGAATACCGAATGGGATTTCAGCCAGCCCGTCACCGGGGACATGACCCTCACGGCCAAGTTCTCCGATAAGTATCTGGTCCAGTTTACCGATGCCGACGGCAAAGTGGTAAACAGCCAGGAAGTTGCTGCGGGAGCCAAGGCCACCAAACCTTCCTACGAGCCCATCGCCCCGGTCGGCAAGGAATTCACGGGCAACTGGACTCTCTCTGGTTCCGTATATGACTTCAATACCGCAGTAAACGGAAACATCACGCTCAACCCTGAATTCGACGATGCCAGCTACGTCACCTTCGTCATCACGTACATCACCAAAGGCAGCGCTGCCGATCCGCAGATCGTTCGTGAAAACAGCACGGCTTCCCAGCCCGCCGATCCCACGCGCGCCGGCTATACCTTTGATCATTGGAGTGCAACCGACGGAGGAGCACCGTTCGATTTCGCGAACACGCCCATCACGGATGACACGGTTCTCTATGCTGTGTGGACTCCCGATACGGTGGACTACTCCGTGGTCTATTGGGAAGAAAAGGCCAACATCGCCGGCGACCCCGGCACCGATCAAGCCAACTACGAGTATTACGGCTCTGACACCAAGCAGGCGGATGCCGGGTCTTCCGTCACCGCCCTTGAGGCCGACTGCCCCACCATCAAGTACTTCACATGGAGCTATGCAGACACCCAGACGGTTGCCGGAACCGGCACCACCGTGGTGAATGTTTACTACAAGCGCACGTTGTTCACCGTGACGTTCAATCTCGGTACCACCGGTTCGATGGTCTTCAACGGCGTCACCTACGACTCCAACAACCCCTATAGCTTCCAAGCCAAGTTCCAGCAGGACATCGAAGACCTGTGGCCTTCCACCAAGAACGCCACGATCACCAACACGAATGGCAGCAGCTTCACGGCATGGAGCATTCCCGGCGCCTCTTACAACTATGCGTCGCATCGCCAGATCCTCGACAAAGATATGCTGGGCGATCTTTCTTCCGGCGCGACCGAGATGAAAGCGACTGCCCTGTGGGGTACCGTCGCAACCGTGCAGGTGAATTACTGGCTGCAGCAGATTCCCGGGCAGCCGAGCGGCGAAGCTACCACCGAGAAAGACGGCGTCACGTATGAATTGAGCTCTCTGTATTCGCAGAAGCTGAACATGGACGTATCGGCGAACTTCGTGGGCAAATCGCTCGAGGGCTTTACCACCAAGCAAGGTCAGGCGGCCGTCATCACCACTGACCCCGATACCGGCATGAAGACGTACAACTTCTATTACACGCGCTCTCAGTTCAATTTGACTTTCGACAGCCAGGGCGGCAGTGCCGTGGCCGGCGTTGACAACGTTCCCTACAACAGCAAGCTGTCTGGATACACCCCGGCTGATCCTTCGCGTGCGAACTATGTGTTCAAGGGTTGGTACTACGACGCGGATTGCAATCTGCCCGTCGATATGACCACGGATACCATGCCGCAAAACAACCTGTGCCTGTTTGCCAAATGGGAATCCAGCCAGTACAACGCCAACTTCTTCAACCATCCGGGTGAAACCACTCCGGTTCTTACGCAGGGCATCGCGCAGGATGGTTATGTCACCAATCCTACCGCCTTGTACACGGTGGGCCAGGGCTATGCCGGACTGGGCGAGTTCCAAGGCTGGTATTGGTTCCTGCCCGGTTCCAACGGTTCGACGGGCAAGTATGCCGGGTATTACTGGGAGACTCCGGTTGCCGGTGATGTCAACCTCTATGCACAGTGGCGCACCAGCGGTTTCAAGGTGACGTACGATTTAGGTGAAGGCAGCGGCACCGCTCCCACCGACGACAACAGTTACAGCGTGGGCACAAAAGCGCTTGCTGCCGATCAAGGCGATGTGGTTGCTCCCTCCGGCAAGGTGTTCGTGGGTTGGACCGTCGCCGGCCAGAGCCGCACCTATTACCCGGGCAACACCATCGACGTCAACAGCGATCTCACCTTGACGGCCAAGTACGTCGAGCCCGACCAGGCCGTTGAGCTCACTTACGATTCCAATTACATGGGCGGTCCTGCCAGCATTACCAGCACAACGGTCAAAAACGACAGCGTGCTGCTGGAGAGCAATCCGTTCGCGGTGCCGGGCACCAACTGGTCGTTCGCCGGCTGGTCCACCGATCCGGCTGCCGATGCCGAAACCGACACTCTCCTGAACCCGGGCGATGAGTACCGTGTCTCCGAAGACACCACGCTCTATGCCATCTGGCTGGACAACACGCCGGTCGATCCGACCGAGACGGTGAATGTCACCTATGCCTTCGTTGGCACGGCGCCTGAAGGGGCAACTGCTCCGGATTCCACAACCGTGGACAAGGGCACCGCCTTCAATGCAACGTACCCCGCTGCGGTCAAGGGTTGGAATTTCGACGGCTGGTACACCGATGGTGCCTGCACCAACAAGTGGGTTGACGGCACCGCGCTCAGTGCCGAAACCACCCTGTATGGCAAGTGGACCGAAGCAGCGACCCCCACGGAAGCCGTTACGGTGGACTATCAGTTCGTCGGAACCGTTCCGACGGGTGCGACCGTTCCCACCGGCAGCTCGTTGACCAAGGGCGATGCATTCAATGCGGCCTATCCTGCCGCTGTGGCCGGGTATGTCTTCGACGGCTGGTATACCGACCAAGCCTGCACCGTCAAATGGACGGATGGCACGGCTATCAGTGCCGACACGATTCTCTACGGCAAATGGACGGCGGGAACCACTTCCACTGCTTCTGCAACCGCCACGAACGACAACGGCACCAAAGCTGCAACCGCTTCAACGACCAGTACCTCCAAGGGCGTGGCCACCGGTGACGGCACGCAGGTTCTGACGATTCTCGGACTGCTGGGCGCTGGCGCAATCGCGCTGGTCCTGGCCCGTCGCAAGGCGCTTGGCAAGTAGCGCCCCTAATCGCATACTAGCGGTCTACCTTCCCCGGGGCCGCTGTATGGAAATGCTCCGGCAACCAAACGGTTGCCGGAGCTTCTGTTTGCGGGCGGACTTTCAACGCTGCATTCGTCCGTATCGGACTTATGCAGGGGAGGCCTTTCGCCCGCTTCTTCATTTGTGGTACCGTAGCGCACGCACCAGCGATCATCGAAGGCAGGAGCTCGCATGAAATTCGTATCATGGAATGTAAACGGCCTGCGCGCCGTGCAGAAAAAGGGTTTTGAAGAAACCTTTGCCGCCTTCGACGCCGATGCTTTCTGCTGCCAAGAAACAAAGCTTCAGAAGGGTCAGATCGACCTGGAATTTCCCGGCTATACCAGCGTGTGGAACTACGCTGAGCGCAAAGGCTATTCCGGCACGGTGGTTTACACCAAGCATGAACCGATGCAGGTGGTGCGCGACTTGGGCGACCCGTTGCTCGACGACGAAGGCCGCCTATGCGCTTTGGAATTCCCCGACGTTTGGTTGGTGAACGTTTACACCCCCAACGCGCAAAATGAATTGGCGCGCATCGACCACCGTATGGCCTGGGATGATGCTTTTCGTCATTTCTGCACCGATTTGGCTGCCGAAAAGCCTGTGGTGATGTGCGGCGACTTCAACGTTGCCCATAACGAGATCGACCTCAAGAACCCCGGCCCCAACAAGGGCAATGCCGGCTTTTCCGATCAGGAACGCGGTCGATTCAACCGACTGCTCGATGCCGGGTTCGACGATACCTTCCGCCAGCTCCATCCCGATTTGACCGGAGCCTATTCATGGTGGAGCTATCGCTTCAACGCCCGCGCGAACAACGCCGGGTGGCGCATCGATTACTTTCTGGTGTCGGACAGCCTGATGCCCAAGGTAACCGGTGCGCACATCCATGACGAGGTCATGGGCAGCGACCATTGCCCCGTTTCGTTGGAATTGGCGCTGTAGCCGTGCACGCTGGGCTACAATAACGGTCATACAGACGGCTTTAGAAGGAACGCATGGACACCATAGAACACAGCATGAGCCAGATGGACATGGCCAAGATCGAAGAAGGCGTGCACCTGATTCTTGAAGGCGTGGGTGAGGACCCCGACCGCGAAGGCCTGGTCAAAACACCCGCACGGGTGGCAAAGCTGTATGCGGAATGTTTTTCCGGACTGTATGAAGACCCAGCCGAATTCTTCGAGACCACCTTCGATGAGCATCACGAAGAAATGGTGCTGGTGCGCGACATCCCCTTCTATTCCATGTGCGAACATCATCTCGCGCCGTTTTTCGGCAAGGCGCACGTAGCCTATATTCCCGCGGCCGATGGCCGCATCTGCGGTTTGTCCAAGCTGGCACGTCTGGTGGATTGTTTCGCCAAGCGTCCCCAGGTGCAAGAACGCCTTACCGGTCAGATTGCCGACACGCTTATCGAGCAGCTGCACCCCCAAGGCGTCATCGTTGTTTTGGAAGCCGAGCATCTGTGCATGAGCATGCGCGGCATCAAGAAAGCCGGAGCCAAAACCACCACCAGCGCCGTGCGCGGTCTGTTCGAGCGCAACCACGCTACTCGCGCCGAAGCCCTCTCGCTCATTTTCCGCTAGCCGTCGTGTCCTGTTCGCGGCGCGCACCGAGCCGTCGTTCAGGGTACAATCGTCAAAACCGACGAAAGGAATCTCCATGCATTGCGTAATCTCCGTGCTGGGCAAGGATCAAAGCGGCATCGTAGCCGCCATCACCGCCGTGCTTGCCGAATGCAAGGCCAACGTCGTCGATATAAGCCAGACCATCCTCGATGACATTTTCAGCATGACCATGCTGGTCGTTCTCGACCAAGACACCGCCGGTTTCAACGAGGTTCAAGAAAAACTCGATGCCGTCGGCGAGAAGCTCGGCGTGCAAGTGGTTATGCAGAGGCAAGACGTCTTCGACTTCATGTACAAAATCTGAGGGCGCAGGGCACCTCATCCACACCCTTCCGCGTCGCTTACGTAGCGTTAGTACGCTACGCGCGCAAGGCGGGCTGCTCCAACACGTCATGCGCAACGAAGGATTCGCTCACGTAGCGCCAGCACGCTTTGCTCCTTGGGATGGGGGGCTGAGGGGCCGTATATTATTCTTGACAAAGTATAATATGGAGCCTACAGTGTAGTCACTCTTCCAAGAGTCTTTGCTTCTCGTCTGGCATTCGAGCCGCCCCAATGGGACGGCTCGAATGTCGTTAAAAGGGGAATTGGGGCAGTGTTTTCAGCTCGCCCCAGACGCTTTCGCGACCGTGCTCGGTTTCAAGCTGGGCTTCCAAGTCATCGAAAACGCGTACGCAGCGTCCGGCCAGTCGATAGCGCGGGTCGATAGGCGAACTCAAATGGTAAGCGCTTGCGCAGGCGGCGGCGCTTTCAGTGTCGCAGATTACCAGGCAGATCGGGTCAAACCCCTCTATCAACTGGTATAACGCATCATCGGTCAAGGAATCCCCGTCAGTTCCGTTGCGGGATATAAACGTGATACCGTCGCTTCCCCAGCGCAAGGCAGCAGCGGATTTCGTCAATGCGTCGTGCATCGAATCGGATGGCGCGCGCGTGCTCAGCGCAACGAAAAGGCCTGCACCCCCGCCCTGGCAGAAGGGCTGGAATTCCTTCAAAACGCGCAGTCGCTCGAATGCGTAGGGGTCCGATGTCGGGTGTCTTTTGTCCATATCCGGCATTGTACCCGACCGGCACCGCATATGCGCAAAGCATGCATTCCAGGGATGTATCTTTGTGAAACGAAAGTGGGCTTATTGTGCATGGATGTTTGCCTATCAGCCCCTATGCAAGAATAGCCAGATAAATAACCGCGCGAATGACGCGGCAAGTTGCAGGTTAGAAAGGTTCGTATGAACGCTACCAAGATCATCAAAGTGGCGACCGCATCTGCGCTCGTCGCCGTCTGCTCTTTCGGAGCCGTCGGCTGCAGCCAGGATAGTTCGTCCAGCAACGGTTACACGGGCGGCGTTGCCGCCACGGTCAACGGCGTCGAGATTCAAGAAGACACCATTACCCAGTACATCCAAGATTTCCGCACTTCTTCCAACCTGACCGCCGAGTCTGACTGGGGCGATTGGATGTCGCAGAACAGCCTCGACCCGTCCAGCGTGCGTGACGAAGTCGTCGAGTATTACGAAGGCATCGAGTTGGTCAAGCAGGCTGCCGATGAAGAAGGCGTCAGCGTTTCCGATGAAGATGTCGATGCCCAGGTTCAGACCATGAAGGACAAGTACGGTTCGGATGATGCGTGGAACAGCGCGCTCGAATCGGCAGGCACCACTGAAGACCAGTATCGCGAAAGCGTTCGCAACGCCATGCTGGAAAGCGCCCTCCAAACTGCAGTCACCTCGTCTGATTCCAGCGACACGTCGTCTGTTGATGATGCCACGCTGCTTTCCTACGTGCAGATGTACTCGTCGTACTTCGACGGTGCAAAGCGTTCTTCCCACATCCTGTTCAATGCGGATGATTCCGCCACTGCGCAAGAAGTGCTCGACAAGATCAATTCCGGCGAACTCGACTTCGCAACTGCTGCCGAGGAGTATTCCACCGACACGTCTTCTGCCTCGCAGGGCGGCGATGTGGGTTGGGACAAGCTCAACAACTTCGTCACCGAATACACCGATGCTCTCGATGGCCTTTCGAAGGACCAGGTGAGCGGCTTGGTTACCAGTGATTACGGTATCCATATCATCAAGTGCACTGATGTGTACGAGGCCCCCAGTGAAGTGACCAGCTTGGATCAGGTCCCCACCGCCCTCGTTGATTACATCCGCCAGATGGTTGCCAGCTCCAACCAGAGCAGCGCATACAGCACGTGGTACAGCAACTACAAGAGCAATGCCGATATCCAGGAAAACGATATGCCCTCTGGCCTGCCCTATGATTTGGATATGTCCAAGTACGAGAGCAGCGACAGCAGCTCGAGCACTGACTCGACCAGCTCGACGGACAGCAGCTCCTCCAGCTCTTCCAGCTCGTCGAGCTCCTCTACGGGTTCCGGAAGCTCTTCTTCTGGCACATCCTCTTCCAGCAACGCTGCGTAATGGAGGCCGATGCAACCGTCGGCTCCGTTTCCAAACGACCGCTCCTGCAAGTGCATGGGGCGGTCGTTTCGCGTGGTGGCAAGCCGATTCTCTCAATCGATGATCTGACGCTGGCCGAAGGCGAGCACATGGCCGTGCTCGGACCCAACGGATGCGGCAAATCGACGTTCGTGGGGCTGCTCACGCGCGAGGTACTGCCGTTGTATCGCGAGGATCCGCCCGTGCGGTTTCGCGGCAATCCGCGTGCCACTACTGCCGAAGTCAAGCAATACCTGGGCATCGTTTCAGCCACCATGCAAGATCAGATATCCGTCCATGTTCCCGCATTGGAGATCGTGGTGGGCGGATTGCTGGGAACTTTGGGTGTGCCGGCCCGCTGCAGCGTTTCCCAGCAGGCGTGGGACCAAGGCCGTGCCGTCATGGAGCGTTTGGGCATCGACGATCTGGCCGACCGTGATGTGCTCACGCTGTCTTCAGGCCAGGCGCGCCGCGTGCTCATTGCCCGCGCGCTGGTGCACGACCCCAAGGTGCTGGTGCTCGATGAGCCGTGCACCGGGCTCGATCCGGCGGGCATGTACGTCATTCGCAAGACTATGCGCCAGCTGGCCCATGAAGGTAAAGGGCTGGTGCTGGTCACCCACTATCCCGAAGATATCATCCCCGAAATCAACCGGGTGCTCATGCTCAAGCAAGGAGCGGTGTTCGCGCAGGGCAGCAAGGTGGACTTGCTCGATTCCTCCACGGTTTCGCGCTTGTTCGATGCTCCGTTGCGGATAGTCGAAGATGATGCATGGTACTCGCTTGTTACGCGGTGCTAGGTTGGTGTATACTGCGTTTTCGCTGCACGCTCCTTGCGCGCGGCATTGATCAGGTGCACGGAGAGATGACCGAGCTGGCCGAAGGTGCACGATTGGAAATCGTGTGTGCCCCACAAGGGTACCTGGGGTTCGAATCCCCATCTCTCCGCCATTGAATCCCACCGCCCTCGGGGCGGTTTTCATAGGCCCTCGCAAGAGCGGTCATCACCCCATGCGGAGGGGTGGCAGAGTGGTTGAATGCGGCGGTCTCGAAAACCGTTTTACCCGTAACCCGGGTAACGAGGGTTCGAATCCCTCCTCCTCCGCCAGTCGGTTTCAAGCGTATTCCCCGTTCATATGCTCGCATCCTCAGCCAAAATCTCTCAACCTGCATCCCACGCCTCTCGGCCTGCATCCGTCGGGCCCGCGCCCCGACCTGCAGCCACCTGATTCGCATTCCGCACCCCCGGCCTGCATCCGTCGGGCCCGCATCCGCAGCTTGCAGCCTCCCACTTCGTCTTTTGCGCGCCCATTATCGTTTGCTACTTCAATTTTTGTGCATGCGGTGGCCTTAGCTGCATCTTTTTCCGGTTAGCAAACGAATTATGCCGGACTGTCGTCATGCTCGTTAATTATGACCTGGGGTTTTGTCGCAAAATACCCATCAGTTGCTGAAGATGGCGGTATTTTGGGGTGCAAAATCGTTTTCTACTTAGAAAAAGTTGCAGCAAGATGCTGCTCGTGCATGTTTCCTTAAAAGGGCTGCTGCTCGGGGGCGCTTTGGTCGCAGAAAGCAGCGGCACGGCGTTTGCGCAGCGAGTGCGGTATCATCGGGGCAACGAAACGAACGGAGCACTCATGAACAAACAGCGCGTGCTTGAAACTTTCCTCCGCATGGTCGAAATCGACAGCCCCTCGTGCCACGAAGCGGCTATGGCGGCTTACTGCGCCCAGCGGCTGGAAGCCGCCGGGTTCTCAGTGGAATGGGACAGCTCCCAGGAAGCCACAGGGTCGGACACGCCGCAGATCATCGCCCGCCGCCCTGGCGCGGCAGCGGGTGCCCTTGCCCTTTCGGCTCACATGGATTGCGTCATCCCGTGCTGCGGCGTGAAGCCCAAAATCGTCGACGGCGATATAACGTCGGACGGCACTACGGTGCTCGGTGGCGACGACAAAAGCGGCGTGGCCCAGATCCTCGAAGCTGTCACCTGCATCGACGAACAAAACGCTCCAGCTCCCGACCTTACGGTGCTGCTGTCGGTCTGCGAAGAGCAAAGCGTGGCCGGCGCGCCGCATTTCCCCGACAAGCTCTTCGACGAAGAGAACCTGTGCCTGGTGCTCGATGCGGAGGGGTCGCCGCTCACCGTTACGCTGGGAGCCCCGTACCACTATGTGTTCGCTGCCACCTTCCACGGCCATGCCAGCCATGCCGGCGTTGAGCCTGAAAAAGGCCGAAGCGCGCTTTCCATGGCTGCCCGTGCCATCGACACCATGCCGCTGGGCCGCCACGACGACTGCACCACCAGCAGCTGCGGAATCATCGAGGGCGGCCGTGCCACCAACATCGTGCCCGACACCATCGTGCTGCGCGGCGAGTGCCGCTCGCTTTACGAAGATCGCGTCGAGGATCTTCGCGCCCGCATGGACGATGCCATGAAGCAAGGCGCCATCGATTTCGGCGGGTCCGTCGACGTCGATTGGCACTTGTCGTATCCGGGCATCTTGTACGCGCAAGACGATCCCGACGTGCAGACTATGTTGCAGGTGGCGCAACGCTTGGGTTTGCCGGCTGACTGCGCCATTTCGGGAGGCGGGTCCGATGCCAACGTGCTGGGGTCAAAAGGCGCCAAGGCCATCCCGCTGGGTACGGGCATGGCCAACTTCCACGCTCTGACTGAACATCTTGCGCTTGCCGATCTGGAAAACGGTGCGCTGTTCGTCGAAGAGATGATCAAAGAGATGGCCGTGCGGGCCTAGGTGCATCTATACTGGGGCAAGAAATACGGAGATCGCGGCGATTACGCACAATGCGGCGGCCGCGGAAGGAGTCATCATGGCAGATAGAACCGTTGAAAGCGCACTGAACGAGGTTCCCGATATAGACGATTCCCTTGACAGCTTGCTGTTGATGGCTCTGGCCCGCGGGCGCGAGCGGATGGCTTCGGGAGACGAGCTGCCCCCATTCACCTTGCTGGGCGTCAAAGGGCATACCATCTGTGAAGAGCATCCGGGCGAAGAGCCCCAGGAATGCTACGATTCGGCACGTCGAACCGTGCAGAATGCCCGTGGGGCGCAAGGATATGTCTTGTGCTACGACGGTTACGTTGACACCGACATCGGGCAGAAAGACGCCATCATCGCCGAAGGCGGCCAGCCGGGCGAGGAAACGGGCTTCGCGCTCGCGTTGCTCTACACGCGGCCGTCTGAAGATGCGGCTCCCGTATTCGAAGCGGAGCCCGCCTATGTGGGACCGGCTCCCAATTTCATGATGGCGCTGGTCGATCTGGACGAAGCCGAAGATGATGCCGAAGAAGAGGATTTCGAACTGGAGGAAACCGAGATCGGAGAGCTCGACCCCGTCGATCCGGAAGACGCCTAGCGCATTCTGGCAAAGCCAAGGACCTTGCGGCGCTCTTCGGGGCGCCGCAAGTTTTTTGCGGGAAACCAGCCAAACAAGCATGCAATGTTATGCAAGAAAACCGCAAGGTTCAGAAAAACGTCCCGCGCTACCATAGAGCCGTAACAAGCGCAGGATAAGGCGGGGAAAGAGCGACCTGTGGCGAAGGTGTGGGCGCGGATGCAGGCGGATGTTGCGCCCCGCAAGGGGTGATGCTAAGATACTCAGGCTAATCCTGCTTCGGGTACACGCCTATCAGCCCCGAAGCCGACAGTCCAAAGGAGGTGAGCTGATGAAGGCTTATGAACTGCTGTATTTCGTAGCTCCGTCTATCGACGAAGAATCCCGTTTAGCCGTAATGAAGCGTATCGAGACCGCCATTGCCGAAGGCAACGGAACCATCGACAACGTTGACGAGTGGGGCAAACGCAAGCTGGCTTTCGAGGTCGAAGGCCTGACCGACGGTGACTACACTCTCATCGATTTCCATGCTGATCCTGCGAACATCGCGGAGCTCGATCGCGTTTTGCGCATCGCCGACGCGGTTGTCCGTCACATGATCGTGGCCCGCACCGACCGCGATTAATCCAGGAGTATGCAGGGCAGTGCCCTGCGAGCATGAAAGAAGGATCAGACCATGAGCATCAACCGAGTGATTATCAGCGGCAACCTTACGCGTGACCCCGAACTCCGCTCCACTTCGAGCGGAATGCCCGTGCTGGGCTTCGGCGTCGCCGTCAACGACCGTCGCAAGAATCAGCAGACCGGAGAATGGGAAGATTATCCCAACTTCGTCGACTGCACCATGTTCGGGCAACGCGCCCAGAGCATCCAGCAGTATCTGCACAAGGGCAGCAAGGTGTCCATCGAGGGCAAACTGCGTTGGAGCCAGTGGGAACGCGACGGCCAGAAGCGCAGCAAACTCGAGGTCATCATCGATGAGCTGGAATTCATGTCGCCTCGCGACGGTAGCGGTTCGGCTCCCCAGAGCGCCCCGATGCAGTCCGCGCCTGCGCAGGCTGCGCCTGCGGTGAATGCCTCGGTCTACGATGAAGATATCCCGTTCTAGAACGTACGAAAGAGGTTTGAAATGTCCGACTATGTGAAGCAGCCTCGTCGTAAGTACTGTCAGTTCTGCAAAGAAAAGACCGAGTACATCGACTACAAAGATACCCAGATGCTGCGTAAATTCGTAACCGACCGCGGCAAGATCAAGCCGCGCCGTGTGACGGGTGCCTGCACCCAGCACCAGCGCGACATCGCCAACGCCGTCAAGCGCGCCCGTCAGATGGCTCTCATGCCGTATGCCGTGCCCGCTGTCAGCGGCCGTGGCGATCGTCGCAATCGCTAGGGCAGGAGGAATACTATGAAGGTTATTCTGCTCAAAGAGCTCAAGGGAAAAGGCGGAGAAGGCGACGTCGTGGAGGTTGCTCCCGGGTTCGCCAACAACTACCTGTTCCCGCAGAAAATCGCCGTTCGTGCTACTGAGGGCAATCTCAAGCAGCTCGATCAGCGTCGCAACAACATCGCCAAGCGCGAAGAGACCCGTCTTTCCGATGCCGAGGCGCTGCAGAAGCGTCTGGCCGGACTTACGCTGCAGATCGATGCACGCGTGGGCGAAGAAGGCGTGCTGTTCGGCTCGGTTACCACCCAGATGATCGCTGACGCTTTGGCTGCCGAGGGAATTGACGTGGACAAGCGCCACATCGACCTCAAGCATGCCATCAAGAAGGCTGGCGAGCACGAGGCCGTGGTGTCCATCTACCGCGAGATCAAAAGCCCCGTCAAGCTGATGGTGGGCAGCAAGGAGGCCATCGAGGCCGCCGCTGCCGCCGAGGCCGAAGCTGCTGCGGAAAACGCCGAAGAAGCCGTCGTCGAGGCAGAGGTTGCTGCAGAGGTCGCCGCCGATGCCACCGAAGAAGCCGTCGAAGCTGCGGTCGACCAGGCCGAGGTTGCCGCCGAATCTGGCGACGCCGTCGAGGTTGAGGTTGAAACCGTCGAGGTAGAAACGGCTGAATAGCGCTGAGGCGCATCCACTCGCCTTCGCTTTGAGTGCGAAGAAGTGGAGATGTGAAAAATAGTTTTCCACCGTATTGTACGGTGGAAAATGTGGAAAACCCCTTTTGTGGCAGATGGCTGCGGAAGGGGTTTTCCTTATGCAATGTGGAAGACGATTCGACGCTCTCCGCTACCCGTGAAAACCTGTTGCACCAGCGCCTTCAGCTAGGCGATGGGAGGTAAGATGGCAGATGGACCAAGACTCGATGAACAGGAACCCACGCCACCATGCCCTCTTATCAGAACCGCAAAAACGACCGCATCGATGACCGCGCCGTACAGGCCTATGTCGACAATAGCGCCACATCGCGCCATGCGCAGATTCCCCAGAACATCGAAGCCGAGCAGTCCGTGTTGGCCGCCTGCCTTCTTTCCGGCGAAGCCATCGACGAAGTTGCCACCAAACTTCAGCCGGAGAACTTCTTCCGCCCAGCCCATCAGCTCATCTTCAAGAGCATGCTCAACCTTCATGTGGCCAACCAGCCCGTCGACCACATCAGCTTGGCTGAAAACCTGCGCGCCGAAGGCAATCTCGATGCTGTAGGAGGCAAAGCCTACCTGGTCGAATTGGCTGATAACGCCTTCGCGCTGACCAACTGGGAAACCCACGCCGATATCGTCAAGCGCACGTCCATCCTTCGCGACCTCATTTACGCATCGGCTGAGATTACGGCTTTGGCCTACAACGCCCCTGATAATCTGGACGAAGTGGTCGAAGATGCCGAAAAGACGCTGTTCGGCGTAACGGAGCGCCGCGTCTCGTCGTCGTTTCATTCGGTGAGCGACCTGCTCAACGAAGCATTCGATGAAATCGACAAGCTCAGCAAGCAGGACAACAAGATCGCCGGCGTCGCTACCGGATTCACAGACGTCGATAATCTATTCCATGGACTTCGCGGCGGTGACCTGGTCATTTTGGCTGCCCGTCCCGGTGTGGGCAAGACGTCGCTGGCTCTCAACATCGCGGTGAACGCCGCCAAGATGGGATATCCCACCACGTTTTTCAGCTTGGAGATGAGCGCCAATCAGTTGGTGCAGCGTATCCTGTGCTCCGAGGCCAAGATCGGACTCGAAAAGGTTCGCGGCGGCTTCTTGGGCACATCGGATTGGACGGAGTTGGCCAACGCTATGAGCCGTCTTCTCAAGGCGGAACTCTATATCGACGACACTCCTTCGCTTTCCATTTTGGAAGCGCGCGCCAAAGCCCGTCGCGAATTGCGCGGCAAGTCGAATGGTCTCATCATCGTCGACTACCTGCAGTTGATGCAGCCGCCGAAATCGCGCTCGGACGGCAACCGCGCAGTGGAAGTGGGCGAGATCTCACGTGGTCTCAAGGTGCTGGCAAAAGAAATGAACATGCCCGTCATCGCCTTGTCGCAGCTGTCGCGTCAGGTTGAGATGCGCGGCAAGAGCAAGCGCCCTATGCTTTCCGACCTGCGTGAATCGGGATCGATCGAACAAGACGCCGACATCGTCATGTTCATCGACCGCAGCATGGATGAAATGGAGGCTGAAGCCGACGAGCGTCCCGATTGGGGAACGGCCAACCTCATCGTTGCCAAGCACCGCAACGGCCCCACGCGAGACATCACCCTTTCCTACACGTCCGAGAACACCACGTTCGGCGACTATTTCGACGATTCGCATTTCGAGGGAGGGTTCTAGACTCCGTGCGCCGCTCGTTGACGCTACACTGAGCACATGGCCGAATCCGTCACATTCATCCACGCAGCCGATCTCCATTTGGGGGCGCCGTTTCGTGGGCTGCGCGACCTTTCGCCCACGTGGTCGGACCGCATGGTTGCGGCCATTCCCGAAGCCTTCGACCGCATGGTTTCCGCAGCCGTGGAACGCCGCGTGGACTTCGTGGTGATGGCGGGCGACATCTTCGATGCATCGCACCCCTCTTACGCCGACTTCCGCCGATTCTTCGATGGCATGGCCGTTTTGGACAAAGCGGGGATCCCCGTGTACCTGTGCACGGGCAATCACGACCCTTATACCAGTTGGAAAAGCGATTTCGGAGAGCTTCCCGCATCCGCCTTTCTGTTTCCGGCGGACAAGCCGGGGTATTTCGCCTACCAACGCGATGGCCGTCCCTTGGTTTTGCTGGGCGGACGCGGCTATTACAACCAATCCGTATCGCCTGACGAAGACATCGCCGCGGGCATCACCCGCACCAACGCCGAACGATCGTTGGGCTGCAGCGCTCCTTTCGGTGTGGGAGTGCTCCATACCGGACTCAATCTCGATCCAACCAAGGCCCCAACCGACCCTTCCAACCTGCTGAAAAGCGGGATGGATTATTGGGCGTTGGGGCACATCCACCAACCGTGGCAGGATTCTTCCCGCAACCCCCGTCTGGCGTTTTCGGGCTGCATCCAAGGGCGCGATATCAAGGAAACCGGGCCGCGCGGCTGCTATCAGGTGACATTGAGACAAGGCGAAGACAATCGCGCCGAGTTCATTCCCTGCGCCGGGGTGGTGTGGCAGCGTCTGGATGTGGATGTGTCCGCCTGCACCACGCTGGTCGAAGTCCACGACGCCATCATGCGCCAGTTGTTCGCCGCCAACGGCAGCGCCCAGTGCGAAGAGATGGTCGAGCGCATCACGCTTACGGGGCGCTCCGGCCTTCATCAGGTTCTGCGCCAGCCAGGCGTGGTGGATGACTTGCGTTCCAACATCAACGACTCCTACCCGGCATTTTTCTGCGATGCGCTCATCGACCGCACCCGACCGGTATTCGACAGAGAGGCCTTGGCACGTGACGGGCTGTTTCCTGCGGCGGTTTTGCGCCAATCGCAGGCGATGGCATCGCAACCCGATGCCATGCGGGCATTTCTGCAAGAGGAATTCCTGGAGAAGAATATATCGATGCCCGCGTCGTGCGATTCCGACGTGGAGGGCCTGCGCCAACAGGCGGAAGACCTGGTGCTCGATCTTCTCGAAGGGGATCGCTCATGAGCGCCTCGTCGTCGTGGTATCTCAAACGCCTTGATATCGATGCGTTCGGCGCTTTCGCCCAGCGTGCCATCGGTCCGTTCGCACCGGGAATGAACGTGGTGTACGGTCCCAACGAAGCCGGCAAATCGACCATCAACGCCTTCGTTGGCGGCGTGCTGTTCGGGTGGGAGCGCTCGGGCGGCCAGAAGAATTCCTACAAGCCATCCGCATCCGAGCGCAGCGGAACGTTGGTGTTCGCGCCGCGAGGTGGCGAGGGTCCCACCATCGAATGTTTCCGTGCCCGCAACGCCGAGGGCATCAAGCCCGATGCAGATCCCGTGGTGCTCGACGATATCGACAAAGAAACCTATGAGGCCATCTTTGCCCTGAACAGCGACGAGCTGGGCGGTTTGCGTAGAACGTCGGACATCACTGCGCGACTTCTCACCGCTGGGTCGGGAACGGGTGCATCGCCTTCGCATGCGCTTGCCGAAATCGAGCGGATGCTGTCCGAAGACATGAGCAAAGCCTCTGCTTTCCCGGATTCCCACCCCAACCTTCAGGCCGCTTTGGGCGACGTGCGCGAGCGCATCGGCAAGGCGCGGAGCGAAGCCGAGCATTTCAAGCGCCAGAGCCGCGAACTCGGAGAATTGCAACCGCGTTTGGCCGATATCAGCGCTGCGCTTTCCCAGATGAACGGCGAGATCGAGAACCTGATGCGGCAGCGCGACACGTTGGCGAAGCTCGATGCCCGTCGCGACGACTTGCAGCAGCGTCGTCAGTCCGTCCAAGAGGAATCGCGCGTCTTGGCCGCCCAGCGTCGAGAGCAGGCCGACCACGGCACGGCGGCGCATCTCTCCATCGATGCCGTGGATGAGCAGGCCTTGCGCGATGCCATCGAGGATATGCAGCAAGATGTCACGCGGCTCGAGCATGCGCTTGCTTTGGCGCGCGAGACGTATGCGGCAACGAGTGCTTCCTACGAGGCGCTCGAAGAAGCCGACGATATCCAGCAGATGCGTCAGAAGGTCAGGCAGCAGCGGCGCCTCCAAGTGGCTCTTTCCATTATCTTGCCGGTGGTGTTCGCCGGTCTGGGCGTGCCCGTGTTCATTCGCGGCCGCGAAATATCCAGCTTGTCGGTGACGGCGCTCGGTGCGGTTCTTATCGTGTTTTCCCTGTTCATAGCCGTTGCGGCTGTGGTCATGCTGTTCCGTCCCAACAAAGTGGAAGAGGCTATGGGGCAGCGGCTGCAGGATGCGCAGTGGGTCATGCTGCAAGACGGCAAGAAAGCCGAGGCTTGCCAGAAGTCGCTGGACGAGTGCCGCGCATCCATTCGCCAGACGCTTGACGATTCCGGGCTCGAGGCTGCGCAAGGCAGCCTGCGCCGTGCCCGAGCCCTGCTCGACGAAACCCGCGAGGCGCGCGCCGCAGCCGATTTGCTCGGCCAGAAGCGCCAGTCGCTGGCCTCGCAGCTATCGATGATCGACGGCTCGCTTGCCGCCGACGACCGCGAACGTCAAGCCGCGTTGGATGCGCTGGGCATGGTAGACGAGGTTCCCGTGGCCGTGCTCGACGATTTGATAGCCCAAAAAACGGCCAAGCGCGCCGATCAGCAGAAGACCAGCGAGAGCATGAATGCCCGCCTGGGCGAGTTGCGCCAAGACCTTGCCAACGCCCGGCATCTCAAACAACTCGATGCATACAAGCTCGAAGAGCAGATGATTCGCACGCGCATGGGCGAAACCGATCGGGATATAGCGCGGTTGCTTTTGGCGCGCCGCATGCTGGCTGCTGCAGTGACGTCATGGGAAAGCAAGAGCCAGCCAAAGGTATACCAGCAGGCCAGCAGCTTGTTTTCTCTTATGACGGATGGTGCGTGGGAACAGGTGCGCATCGGTTCTTCCGGAGGAATCGAAGCCGTGGACGCACTCGATCGCGTGCGTCCCCCCGAGCTCCTATCGTTGGGCACCTGCCAGCAGCTGTACCTGGCGTTGCGCTTGGCCCTGCTGATGGAGGCCGACAACGTGGGCCGGTCCATCCCCATTTTGGCCGACGACATCCTGGTTAATTTCGACGCACAGCGTCGGAAAGGAGCTGCTCGCGCCTTGTGCCGCCTGGCCGAGACGCGGCAAGTGATCATGTTCACCTGCCATACCGAAATTGCCGAACTTATGCAGGAAACCTGCGATGAGCCCAACATGGTGCGACTGTAATATAATCGCATCTTGTGTGCACTCTAGTTGCTGACGAAAGGAAGGCATCACATGCCAAGCACCGTTTTGGTGGGCGCCCAATGGGGCGATGAGGGCAAAGGGAAGATAACCGACCTCATCTCGAACGACTACGACTACGTGGTCCGTTACCAAGGGGGCAACAACGCCGGCCATACCGTCATTCACGGCGACAAGAAGCTCGCGTTGCATCTGATTCCCTCGGGGGTCATGTATCCGAGCATCACGCCGGTCATCGGAAACGGATGCGTGGTCGATCCGCGCGTGCTCACCGAAGAGATGAAGATGCTGCAGGGCGAAGGATTCTCCACTGACAAACTGGTGATCTCCTGCGACGCCCACGTCATCATGCCCTACCATATCGCGCTCGATGGGGCCAGCGAAAAGCACCTGGGCAAGCACGAAATCGGCACCACCCACCGCGGAATCGGGCCGGCCTACCAAGACAAGGCAGCGCGCACCGGCATCCGCATCCAAGACTTGCTCGACGAGCATATCTTCCGCCAGAAGCTCGAAACCAACCTGGCGCTCACCAACCAGGTGCTCGACAAGATTTACGGCCTGCCCACGTATACGGTCGACCAGATCTGCGAAGAATACCTGCCCTACGCCGACATCATCCGTCCGCATATGGCTGAAACCGCCCAACTGCTCAATGCCGCGTTGCGCGAAGATAAGAACATCCTGTTCGAAGGCGCGCAGGGCACTCTGCTCGACCTCGACCACGGCACCTATCCGTTCGTAACCAGCTCTTCGTGCTGTGCTGGCGGCGCTCCCACCGGCAGCGGTGTGGGACCCAAGGCCATCGACAAGGTGCTCGGCATCTCGAAGGCCTACATCACCCGCGTAGGCAGCGGCCCGTTTCCCACCGAGCTCAAGGGCGAAACCGGCGACCTGCTGCGCGAAGCGGGCGGGGAATACGGCGTGACCACCGGGCGCAAGCGCCGCTGCGGTTGGTTCGATTCGGTCATCGCGCGCTACGCGGCTGACTGCAACAGTCTTACCGACATGGCCCTCACCAAGCTCGACGTGCTGTCTGCCGTCGACACCATCAAGGTGTGCGTTGCCTACGAATCGAACGGCAAAACCTACGATTACTTCCCCATGCAGCACACCGTGCTGTATCCGGGGCACGTAACTCCCGTCTACGACGAGCTTCCTGGTTGGAAGGGCGTCGACATCACGGGTTGCCGTAGCTTCGACGAATTGCCCGACAACGCCAAGGCGTACGTCGAGTACTTGGAAGAAAAAGTGGGCGTGCGCATGAGCCTGATCGCCGTCGGTCCCGACCGCGATCAGACCATCTTCCGCGGCTGGAGCGCTCGATGAACATATTGGTACTCGGCAGCGGAGGGCGCGAGCACGCCATCGCCTGGGCGCTGGCCAAAAGCCCGCGCTGCACCACGCTGTATGCGGCTCCCGGCAATGGCGGTACGGCGGCCATCGCCGAAAACGTGGCCGGCTTGGATATCTGCGATGGCGCGGCGGTAACGGCGTTCGCCCGCGACCACGCAATCGATTTGGTGGTCATCGGCCCGGAAGCTCCCCTGGTGGTCGGCGTGGCCGATGCCTTGCGGGCAGCCGGCATCGCCGCATTCGGCCCCGATGCCAGTGGTGCGCGGCTGGAAGGCAGCAAGACCTTCAGCAAGCGCTTCATGCAGGAAAACAACCTGCCTACCGCTGCCTATGGCAGTTTTGACAATCGCGAAGAGGCGCTGGCCTACGTCAAGCAGGTGGGTGCCCCCATCGTCATCAAGGCCGACGGCTTGGCGGCTGGCAAAGGCGTCATCGTTGCCGACGATTTGGAAACCGCTTTGCAGACCGTCGAGGACATTTTCGGCGGGGAATTCGGCGAAGCGGGCAATCGCGTGGTGGTGGAAGAATGCCTGACCGGTCCGGAGTGCAGCTTGCTGGCGTTCGTGTCGGCCGGCAAAGCCGCTTGCATGGAACCTGCGCAAGACCATAAACGCGCCTATGACGGCGACTTGGGTCCCAATACCGGCGGCATGGGCGTGTATTCTCCGGTGCCCATCGTTTCGGTGGACGAGCTCGATTCCATGCGCGACATCATGCAGCGTGCGGCGCAAGCCACGGCGGGAGAGGGCTTCGATGCAGATTACCGCGGCTGCTTGTACGGCGGTTTCATGTTGACGCCCGAAGGCCCCAAGCTTCTGGAATTCAACGCGCGTTTCGGTGACCCCGAAACGCAGGTGGTGCTCGCACGCCTGGAAACCGACCTGGTCGACGTGATGGAAGCCGTGGCCAAAGGCCATCCCAACATGATCGATTTGCGCTGGAATCGTCAGTATGCCGCATGCGTGGTACTGGCCAGCGACGGCTACCCTGGTCATTATGAAAAGGGCAAGGTCATTTTGGGCATCGACGAGGCCGAGGAACTCGAAGGCGTGACGGTGTTCCACGCGGGCACCGCATTCAACGACGATGGAGAGTTGGTAACCGCGGGCGGCCGCGTGCTGAACGTGGTGGCCTTGGGCGACAGCTTCGATGAAGCGCGCGAGCGCGCTTACGAAGCCTGCGACTTCATCAATTTCGAAGGAAAACAATTCCGTCACGACATCGGCGCCAAGGCGGCGCAGGGTCGTGCGGCATGGGAGTGAGTGAACCCGGCTATGCTGAGTGAGAGACTGCTGACCCGCGTGGTGCGCGGGTGCACGAAGAACTATCTGAATATCAACGATTCCGATCAGCGCATGCTGCCGGCCCCCGAACCGGGCAAGCAGTACATGCTCTACATGCACGTGCCGTTCTGCGAGCGTCTGTGCCCGTATTGCAGTTTCAATCGCTTCCCGTTTTCGGAAGACCGCGCTGCTCCGTATTTCGCAGACTTGCGTCGCGAAATGCTGATGCTCAAAGACCTGGGCTACGATTTCGACAGCGTGTATATCGGCGGCGGCACTCCCACCATCATGATCGATGAACTGTGCGAGACCATCGATCTGGCGCGCAAGACGTTTCCCGGAATCCAAGAGGTTTCAAGCGAAACCAACCCCAACCACCTGATTCCAAAATACTTGGACAAGCTGAAAGGGCGCGTGCAGCGTCTTTCGGTAGGCGTGCAAAGCTTCGATGACGGCCTGCTCAAGCAGATGGATCGCTATGACAAGTACGGTTGCGCGGCGGATATTTTGGAACGCGTGAAGACGGCGTCGCCGTATTTCAAATCGCTCAACGTCGATATGATCTTCAACTTCCCCGCCCAGACCGAGGACATCCTTATCAACGACTTGGCGCACGTGCTGGAAAGCGGTGCCAGTCAGACCACTTTCTATCCGTTGATGGCTTCTCCAAGCGTTGAGCGCAGCCTGGCCGCCACGGTGGGCAAGGTGGACTATGAACGCGAGCAGCGGTTCTACCAGATCATCAGCGAAGTTCTGGTCAACCAGAACGGCTACAGCTTCGGCAGCGCGTGGACGTTCAATCGCGAAGAACAGGGCATGATCGACGAATACGTGGTCGATCATGAAGAGTATCCCGCCATCGGCAGCGGCGGCATCACGTATCTGGGCAGCAGCCTGTACGTCAACACGTTCAGCCTGCGCGACTATCACGCTGCCATCAGCCAGGGCCACATGTCCATCATGGGCAAGACCGACTTCAGCAAGCACGACCGCATGCGCTACCGCTTCATGATGAAGCTGTTCGGTCTGCGTCTGGACAAGCAAGAGTTCCTGCGTGATTTCGGCTGTTCGGTGGATCAGGGACTGCCGGTTGAGATGGGCTTCATGCGCGCCAATGGTGCGTTTGACGTCGACAATGCCGAAGAGCTCACGCTGACTCCCAAGGGCCGCTATCTGATGGTGGTCATGATGCGTCAGTTCTTCATCGGCGTTAACAATCTGCGCGATCAAGCCCGCGCTGCTCTTCCTGGCGAAGAAAAGAAGTTGCTGTTCGGATAACGGGGCACGAGGCGGGGCTGTGGCTTGCAAGCCTGCTCGCTCTGCGCATCGACGGAACAGTTGCCGTTGCCCGTCCCCGCAGGGCGCTTGCCTGGCGGTGCCGGCGAGGCGTCTCTCCGGTGAACAGGCGGATACCATATCTTCCAATGAGCACGGTTCCTTCGGGGCCGTGCTTTTTTCTTCTCTCCATCCACCATTCATAACCTTTGATTACCATATAGTAAGATTATCGAAGTAAACGAACGCATGCGAACCCGCATGCAGGGGAGGTAGCTACGGTGAAAACCGCTCTCATAACCGATTCAACGTGCGATTGGGCAACGGATGCCTACCAGAAAGCCGATCTGCGCATGGTTCCGCTTTATGTGCATCTGGGGCAGGAATGCAAACTCGATCAAGTTGAGCTGACGCCCGATGCGCTCTATGGTTGGATGCGCGCTCACAAAGAACTCCCCAAGAGCAGTCAGCCTTCGCCGGCAGATTTTCTGCGCGTGTATGACAATTTGGCGGCGCAGGGATATGAGCAGGCGGTTTCGTTCCATCTTTCCGGGGCGCTATCCGGCACATTGCAGTCGGCTGAAGTTGCCGCTGCGCAAGCGGCCATTCCCGTCCATACCGTTGATACGCGCTGCGTTACCACGTCGCTGGGGCTTATGGCCGATGCGGCGGTGGCGGCGCGTGCGGCCGGCATGCAGGCAGCTGAAATCGCCGATCATTTGCGCAATATCGCGCCCGAGGCGCGCCTTATGGGCCTTCCCGATTCTTTGGAAAACCTGGTGAAGGGCGGACGGGCCACAGCGGCGCAAGGTTTTGCCACAAGCCTTTTGAACATCAAGCTGCTGCTCGAACTCAAGGACGGCAAGGTCGTTCCTCTTGCAAAGGTGCGCGGAACCAAAGCGGCCATTTCCAAGATGACCGATTTGCTGGATGCTCGTTGCCAAGAGGCCGGGCCCTTGCGTGCCCGCATCTTGCACACCTGCAACCTGCCCGCCGTGGACGCGCTGCGCGAATCGATCGATGCAGTGGGTCTGCCTGTGGCAATCGAATCGGTCGACCTTTGCGGAGCCGTCATTGGCACTCATGTCGGCGAAGGAGCTATCGGAATTTGCACCCTGCCCGAATCCTGCATCCCAGGGTAGGGCGAACTCGCCGTGCGCGCCGTGCCCTGGCTGTTGTGCTGGACGGCCTGCGTCACGCGGGCCCGGCAACTGCGCTGGACGGATTGCGCAACAGGGCGAGTCCTTTGTTGCGCGAGCTCATTTTCCAGAGCGCGCTGGGCCTGTGCAGAATGACACCAGATGAATGCGAGGGTCCTCTCAACCCCTAAAATGCTACATGCAAAGTAGCAATAAGGCTTGACGCTGTGTCTGCGTAATGCTAGTTTATCAGTAGCAAAGAAGGGCCCAAGGGTTCTTCAGGGGAGAGAAAAGAGAGAAAGGGGAAAGCAATGGATGTTGCTATGCTTTCGCGGTTCCAATTCGCGTTCACTGTGGCATATCACTTCCTATTCGTGCCGATGTCCATCGGTCTGGGTCTCATAGTCGCGCTTGCTCAAACGCGCGCCTACAAGACCAAGAAACCCGAGGACGCTGCAGCTGCCAAATTCTGGCTCAAGATATTCACGGTGACTTTCGCCGTGGGCGTGGCCACCGGCATCACCATGGAGTTCGCATTCGGCACCAACTGGGCCGATTACTCGCGTTTCGTGGGTGATATCTTCGGTGCTCCGCTTGCAGCCGAAGCTTTGCTGGCGTTCTTCTTGGAGTCCAGCTTCTTGGGCGTGCTGCTGTTCGGCAAAAAGAAGGTGGGACCCAAGTTCTACACCGTATCGGCATGGCTGGTATGGGTTGGCAGCCTGCTTTCGGCGCTGTGGATCCTCATCGCCAACAGCTGGATGCAGACGCCGTCGGGCTATGAGGTTTCCTCCGATGGCACCAAGGCCATCATCACCGACTTCTGGTCGGCTGCTTTCAATCCGTCCACCGTTCCGCGTTACTTCCACACCGTGGACAGCTTGCTGATCTTCGGCGCATTCGTGGCCATCGCCATCGGCGCGTACCACGTGCTGCACGGCAACAAGCGGTTCGGCAAGAACACCATGAAAACCGGCACCATCGTGGCTATCGTCACGGTGCTGCTCATGATGCCCGCTGCGCATTCCCAAGCCGTCGAGGTTGCCGACAACCAGCCCGAAAAGCTGGCCGCCATGGAAGCGCAGTATGATGACGGTCCTGCGGATATGTGGATTGGCGGATGGGTCGACGAAGAGGGCCAGACGGTCATCGGCATCCAAGTGCCCATTTCCGGCATGACCAGTTTCCTGGCCAGCGGTGATACTTCCACCGAGTATCCGGGCCTCAATGACTACGACGAAGGCGATACTGCTCCCGTCCAGATAACATTCCAGGCGTATCACCTGATGGTCGCCTTGTTCGGCTTGATCGCCATCGCGCTCATCTTGGCCATGGTCGCTGTGTTCCGCAAAAAGAAGGAACCGTCCAAGAAGATGCTCAAGGCGCTCATGTGGACTCCCTTGTTCCCCATTTTGGCCATCGAGGCCGGCTGGGTGGTCACGGAAGTGGGTCGTCAACCATGGATCGTATGGCATGAATTGCGCGTCGACGACGCCATCAGCCAGGCCGTCGATTCCACCGAGCTGCTCATCACCATCGCGCTGTTCATCGTCGTGTACGCATTCATCCTGGTGATGTACATTCGCATCGTCAAGAAATTCATCAAGCAGGGTCCTGTGTTGGAAGACGGCGACGCGCCGAAGCCCGACAAGCCCTCCAAGCTTGACAAGGCCGATGCCGAGCCCAAGCTTGATGCTGAAGCAAAGCCGGCTGCCGCCGTGCCTGCAGCGGGTGCAGAAGGGGAGGTGAAGTAGCCATGGAACTCACATTTTTGCAAGTGCTTTGGTTCATCCTCATCTTCGTGCTGATCATCGGCTATTTCGTGCTCGACGGATTCGACCTGGGCATCGGCACCATGTATCCGTGGCTTGCTAAAGACGAGAAAGAAAAAGCCACCTTGCGTCGCGCCGTGGGCCCGGTGTGGGACGGAAACGAGGTTTGGCTGCTTACCGCCGGCGGTGCGCTGTTTGCGGCGTTCGCCCCGGCCTACGCCACCACTTTCAGCGGGTTCTATCTGGCCATCATGCTGGTGCTGTTCGGGCTGATCATCCGCGCCGTGTCGGTGGAATTCCGCGCCCACGACCCCGAGATGAAAGGCGTCTGGGACAAACTGTTCTTCATCGGCAGCGCTGTGCCCGCCTTGCTGTTCGGCGTGGCCATCGGCAACGTGCTCGCCGGTCTGCCGCTCAATTCCAACGGCGACTACATGGGCAGTTTCTTCGCCCTGCTCAATCCGTTCGCGTTGCTGTGCGGTCTGTTGGGCTTGGCGCAGTTCATCTGCCAGGGCTTGTGCTGGACGGCTGTGAAGACCATGCCCGGTGCGCTGCATGACCGTGCGGTGGGCATGCGCAAGATTGCGCAGATCGCCGTAATCGCGCTGTTCGTGCTGGCTTCGGTTGCCTACTTCGTGCAGGTGAACCCCACGTTGGCTGCAGGCGTGCCCGAAGTGCTTCGCTATCTGTTCTTGGCCGTCATCGTGGTCGCGTTCGTCGCGGGCTTCGTGTTTGCGGGGAAGAAGGCCGATCTGGCCGCCTTCTTGAGCAGCGCCGTGATGTGCGTGGGCCTGGTGGGCCTTACGGCCGCCAGCTTGTTCCCGAACCTCGTTCCGGCAACGGACGTGGCCAACAGCATCACCATCGCGGGAGCTGCTTCCAGCGAACTTGCTCTCACCTGCATGACCGTCATCACGTGCATCGGTTTGCCGCTGGTGCTGGTTTACCACTTCATCGTCTACCGTACGTTCGCCGGCAAGATCACCGACGACGACTTGGACGAGTACTAGGAATTGCCTGCGCGGCCTCTTGGCCGAGGCCGCGCAGCGTTTGGCAGCGTCAGGCTTGCTGTTGATGCAGCCGACCCGATGGGTGTTCTATCGGAAGAACCGCGCCGCGTGGGTTTGCTTCTGATGCGGTCAGCTCGATGGGCTTTCCTGGCGAAGGAGCTTCATCGTGCGGGCTTGCGGTCAATGCAGCCGACCCGATGGATGCTTTGCCAGAAGGACGGTGCGTGTGGGTTTGCGCTGACGAGTTTGTGCGACAGGCAATACCCGCCACTGCATGAGCAGGCGGCGGCAGGGCCGTCGGAGTGCTCCTTTCCCCGTGCTCCGGCGGCCTTCGATTGCCTTTTGCGGTTGTCTTGACCGCGGGCGAGCACACGGGTACAATATGCACTCGCGCCTGCCGCAAGCGGGCGATTTGGTCGGGTAGCTCAGTTGGTAGAGCAGCGGATTGAAAATCCGCGTGCCGAGGGTTCAAGTCCCCCTCCGACCACCAGATATCTCAGGACCCTCCGGGGTCCTGTTTCGTTTCCAAGTCCAAATTCGCAGCGAGGTCAACGCAGACATGTCCGCCCGTTTAAGGGCCCCGCATCCTGGGTCAGTCGAGCCTTTGTCCCCGCCGATTCCCCGATCCGCGCTTCAATCCCCTAACTTTCGACTTGCCGGGCTCCAAGCTTCGAACTCCCAACCTGCCGAGCCCCAAACCCATATCTTCCAACCCGCCGAGCTCCCAACCCGCCGAGCCCAAACCTTGAACTCCCAACCTCGAGCTCCCAACCTCGAGCTCCCAACCTCGAGCTCCCAACCTGCCGAGCCCCAAACCCATATCTCCCAACCTGCCGAGCTTAAGATCCTCCATCTCTATCCTGTTTGGCCTCGTGCTTATCAAATCTTGCCCTCGCTATGATCTATTCGCCCAACCAGGCGAAAAATTAACAAAAAGCGGCATAATCCGCGATTTTTCGGCAGTAGAATCCAGCCGAAGAAATCGCGACCTGGGGTTATGTCTTCACTTGCGCCGAACAGCACGTGAAAAATCGCGGAAAGTTCGCGTTTCTGTTAATTTCAGCCCATCTTTGCTGGTTTCGACAGCGGCGAAGGTCGTAAATGGCGGAATCTGCAGTCATAATCGCGTGCAAGCGCGGATAAGTCACGGTCGCGCGTTGGAAGCCGGAAGGGGTGAAGCGAGGCCGCGGATGGGCAGCGTGCTCTGGTGGGGCGCGCTTGCAGTCACAATCGCGTGCGCGTGCAGGACGCGGAGTGGTCGCAGCCCCACATAGGGCGTCGGGCGTTGGGAGCGGCCTGTGGAATCGGATTTGTAGCTGCGGCTGATCATCGGGTGGGTTGCGGCTCGCGTGGCGCACACCCTGCCTGCAACAAGCTCGCTTACGATTCGCGCCAGAAATCTTGCAGCAGTTCTTGGCGGTTGCCCTGGCCGGTCTTCTGCAGGATGTTGTGCACGTGCACCTTCACCGTGCTCAGGGCCAAGTTCATTTCCGATGCGATGTTCTGGTTGTCCTTGCCCGCCACAACCTGCGTAAGCACTTCCATCTCGCGTTCGGAAAGTCCGTGGTGATTGCCGTAGAGAGCCAAGCTGTCCTCTATTCGGTCTTCTTGCGATGATGCCAGGGAAACGGCATTGGGTTTTTCGTAGCGCAACTGCAGCGACCGATAGGCTGCGCGGCATGCGAAGAAGATGCAGCACAACATGAGCACGTTTTCCGAGAAATTGCGATTGATCGACACCGATCGCGGCCCGAACGAGATCTGCATCGGATCCAAGAACAAGAAGAAGCATACGTCTTCCAGCAACACGCAGATGCCCAGCACCCACAGGGCGGCGTAGAACTTTCGGTGTCGCGCCATCCGCGATTTGTCCATCGCATCGGTGGTTTTGGCGTAGCGGTATCCGCCATAGCCCAGAATCCAGAACAGGAACAGGTCGCGCACCGTGTAGAACGCAAACGTGCGCAGGTCGCTGTCGGGGAACATCAGCATGGCCACGCTGGCTGCCACGAACACGATGACGGGCCCGTATCCCAATCGTTTGCTCACGTTGCCCAGGTAGTCGCATACCAAGAACCAGAATGCGCCCAAAAACCCAGCTCCGGTAATCACGGTGGCAAGCATGGTGATGGTTTGGTAAAGGGCATCCGTGGAAATGCCCGCTCCGGCGACGAAATCGTTTTGGAACACCAAGGCGATGTCGAAGAAATAGAAAAGGAACCCTACGAAGGCCAACAGCATGACGCGTTTTCGGTTTACCAGATACACCGCCAGACACGACGCAGAGGCCAAAATGGTCACCAACAGCATGAACAGCGTGTAATAGAACAGCCCGAACAACAAGGAAAATCCTCCTGTCGTGGCACAACGTTTGAAAAGAATGCGCCAATCATGATACACGACCAACCGTTCGGCGGGCGTCTGGCATAAACTCCGGTGCGATTGCAATCCGTGGACGGCGCTCGGTTTCAGCGCGCCATCTGCGGTTTATGGAAGGTTTAGGCTGAATGCGGAAAAGTTAGAACCCGTTTAGACCTTCCCATTATTCGCGTGCGGGGGCAAAGTTAAGCCATCACGGGGCCTAGGAGAGAGGCTCCGATCCAACGGATCGGCTTGCTGCATGCAAGCTGAACAGAATCAAGAAAGGGAGGGTTTCATGGCTGGAGTCAACGTCAAAAGCGAGATCGGACCGCTGAAGAAGGTCATCCTGCATCGCCCCGGCAAGGAGCTGCTCAACCTGACGCCGAACACGCTCGAGGAGCTGCTGTTCGACGACATCCCG
>JAXGTO010000018.1:0-47167 GCA_040774885.1 Eggerthellaceae bacterium
CGGGTGCCGCAGGCGGTTTCCCTGGCGAGCCGGATTCGCTTCGGCTTGCAAGCGCCGCGTATTTCCATACGCAAGCGAGCAAACGAAGCGAATCCGGCCGCCAGGGGAAGCGCCTAGCCGAAGCGGTACTCTACTCCCATAGTCGGTTGCGGCATATCCCACTTCTTGATGATGGTGTCTCCGCAGGCGATGCGGCAGGTCCCGCATTCCAGGCAGCCCGCATAGTCGAACGTGGGCTTGCCGTCCTCGTCGATCTTGTAGAGGGCGGCCGGGCAGACGCGCACCAGCTTCTTGAACTCTTCCATATCGGGGTCGTCGACCAATTCGATATGGGCGTTTTCCTCGTCGACGTTGTACTTATCGACCGCAATGGCCTCGTCGACGTTTACGGTGATCTTCGCTATATCGCTCACAGTGCTTTCAGAGCTCCCTTCACTTCCTTGAGCAGGCTGAACATGCCGCGCTTCTTGATGATGGGCATCATACGCTTCTTCAGGTGCTCTTGGGGCTTGCCGTCAACGCTGAACATGGCGTTGAAGATCTCCTTGATCATGACGGGGTAATCGGTGAACATGCGGTCCCACTTCTCCATGGTGGCGGGCCACAGCTTGAAGGTTTCAAGGTCCTGGATGACGAAGGACCCCTCCATCTTCTGCTTGTAGGATGCCAACCCGGCCACGGAAACGTCCTCGGCGTCGATGGCTGCGACGGCCGCCTCGCCGGCGAACTGGCCGGATGCCACGGCGAAGTCCATACCGCGCACCTGGTAGCCCATGTTCATGCACAACCCGGCCGCTTCGCCGGCGATCAAAGCGCCGTCGAAGGTGTACGTCGGGACCATGTTGTAGCCGCCTTCGGGCACCATGTGGCCGGAGTGCTCGACCATCTTGGCGCCACGAATGATGGGGGCGACGGCCGGATGATTCTTGAAATCTTCGAGCATCTGGTAGACGGGAACGGGGTTGGAAGCGTCCGCCGCCGTCGAGATGGTGGCCACCAGCCCCAGGCTGATGGAATCCTTGTTGGTGTAGAGGAAGCCGCCGCCGACGTTGCCGTGGGTGCAGTCGCCTACGAACAGCATGGCCGCACCTTCGCCTTCGGGGGTGAGGAAGCGGTCCTCGATCTGCCCGGCGGGAAGCTCGAACACTTCCTTGATGCCCACAGCCATCTCGTTGGCCTTGGGGCGAGGATTGCCCAGGCTGCGCTCGGACAGCAGACTGTTGACGCCATCGGCCACGATGGTCACGTGGGCCGTGATCTCGTCTTCCCCGGCCTTGATGCCGTAGACCGCGCCCGATTCGTCTTTGAGCAGCTCTTCGACGGGAATACCGCAGATGTACTCGGCTCCGGCATTCTCGGCCTGCTCGGCCAGCCACTGGTCAAAGGGTCCGCGCAAGACGCTGTAGGAGTCCTTGCCCTCTTCGCCCAGCTCCTTGCTGGTGAAGTCGATGGTCATCTCGGATTCGGGATCCATCATGGCGATGCGCTCGTGCGTGATCTTGCGCTCCAGGGGGGCGGACTGCTCGAAGTCGGGGAACACCTTTTTCAGCGAGTGGCTGTAGATGCGGCCGCCCGTCATGTTCTTGGCGCCAGCGTAGTTGCCGCGCTCCACCACCAACACGCTCTTGCCGGCGGATGCCGCGACGTACGCGGCCACGGCCCCGGCGCACCCGGAGCCCACCACGATGATGTCGAAATCACGTTCTTCCATCTTGTTCCTCTCCGTTTCCATTCAAGGCGCTGCTCGATTCAGCGCCTGCGCAGGCGGACGGGGTTGGAAAACACCCGTCCGCCTTGACGGCGTGCGGTAAAGCCCTACAGAGCTGCAGCCAAAGCCGGCAGCACGGTCTTCAAATCGCCCACGATGCCGCAGTCGCACTGCTTGAACACGGGAGCGTTCTTGTCTTTGTTGATAGCGAAGATGGCACCGGCGCGATTGCAACCCACCATGTGCTGCATCTGGCCGGAAATGCCAGCGGCAACGTAAACCTTGGGCTGGAGCATCTGGCCGGAAACGCCGATATACGCTTCACGCGGGAACCACGTTACGGCTTCGGTGAGGGGGCGGCTGCAGCCGACTTCGCCGTTGATCTTCGCAGCGACGTCGCGCAGCATCTGGAGGTCGGCTTCATCGGAGAAGCCACGGCCTGCAGCGCACACCACATCGGCAGCGGCCAAGTTGACGCCCGAAGGAGGCAGGGCTTCCGTGGCGGTCTTTGCTACGGCCTTGGCAGGAGCCTCGAACGCGGCTTCTTCCACAGCATCGGAACCCGTGGCAGCAGCGGCATCGAACGTGCCGGCGCCCACGGTGTAGACGGCGACGTCGCCTTTGGCCTTGGCCTTGCGGATACCTGCGCCGCCGAAGTACATGGACGAGGCCACACCATCGACGATCTCGGTGACATCGGTGATGGCGGCGGTGCCGGCATGGGCGGCCAAACGACCGACCAGGCTCAACATACGCTCGGAGTTCTGACCCAAAACGATGTTGGCACCTTCGGCGTCGAACGCCTTGTTCACGGTGACGTAAGCGTCGTCGGCGATGTTGCCGGCAGGAACGTCCACGTGGATGCACTTATCGGCAGCACCGGTAACGGCAGGAGCGCCCACCATTGCCAATACGACCTCGTCGGCCAGACTGCGAGCACCGGCACACAATTCGCGTGCGGCGGATTCTGTTTCAGCTATAACGAATGCCTTCATGTTTCTGCGCACCTTTCCTTACAGAGCGGCCTTGATGGCGGCGGCGAATTTTTCAATGGCGCCGTCTTCTGCGGCGTCCAGGATCTCGAGTTTGCGGGCAACCTGTTCGGGGGCCTTGACCTCGACCACTTCGGTAACGCTTGCCGTTGCGGCATCGTCGGCTTCGACGGTCTGGGGCTTTTTGCCGGCAGCAAGGATGTCCTTCATGCCGCAGATGCGCGGCAAAGCGATATCGGGGGCAACGGAAACGACGGCGGGAAGCGCAATCTCAACCGTCTCGGTTTCGGTTTCGAGCAGGCGCTTGGCAACAACCTTGTCGCCCGCAGCTTCGAGGGAAACGACGCCGGAAACGTAAGGTACGTCCAGCGCGGCAGCCAGCTGCACGCCCGTCTGCTTGGCGTAGAAGTCGGCAGATCCGTCGCCGCAGATGACCAGGTCGTATGCTCCGACTTTGCCGAGCAGTTTGACGAGTTCGGCCGCAATGGCGAACGCATCGAGATTGGCAGTGGAATCGCCGGACGTCATGAACAGCTCATCGACGCCGCGCGCCAAGACGTCCTTCTTCATCTTCGAATCGTCGATCTTGGGGCAGCCGACGGTGATGGCCTTGACGCTGGAGCCTTCGTTGGCAGCAGCCAGCTGAGCTGCGGCCTCCAAAGCGTTCTTGTCGTAAGTTGAAATGATCTGATGTGCTTTGGAGAAATCGAGGGAGCCATCGGCGGCTGCCACGATGTCCTGGTCGTCTGCGACGACCTTGAAGGGAACGACGATGTTCATTGAACTTCCTTTCCTATCGTTGGTCTAGTCGTGTTGCAAGTGGTTATGAAAAGAGGGCGCCATGCGGGAGGCAATGCTTGGGAGAGAGGGAGAGCCCGCATGGCGCTAAGGGAGAGTGGCGCTTACAGGGCGTATTTTTTCGCAACCTGTCGGCCAGCGATGTAAGCCATGATTTCGTGGGTGCCGCCACCGAACATGTTACCGCGCATGTCGGCCCACAGACGGCCGATGCGGACTTCGTCGGTATAACCGAGGCCGGCATAGATCTGCAGGCCCATGTCGGCGACTTCGAAGCACTCCTTGCATCCGTAACGCTTGAGCAAGGCGCTTTCCAACTGCACGGACTGACCGTTGTCGAGCATCCACAGAGTCTTGTACAGCATGTTGCGGGTGTTCTGAACCTTGATCTCCATGTCGGTGAGGAGCTCTTGGATCATTTCCTGCTTGGCGATGGGCTTGCCGAAGGCGATGCGCTGATTGGCGTATTGCGCCGAGTCTTCCAGAGCAGCCTGGGCCAAGCCGAGCTGCTCGGCGACGACGTAGGCACGTTCGACCTCGAAGTTCTTCATGAGCATCATGAAGCCCTTACCCTGCTCGCCCATGCGGTCCTCTTCTTTGAGAACGACATCATCGAGATACACTTCACAGAACGGGATGGCCTGCTGGCCGATTTTATGCAGCGTGGAAGTGGAAACGCCCGGCATGTCCATCTTGACGAGCCACAGGCTCATATCGGCGTTGTCATGGCTGGGGTCTTCGTCTTTGGCGATGACGATGGTATACGGAAGAACGGCGCCCATGGTGACCCACGTCTTCTGACCGGACAGCTTGTAGGTTCCATCGGCCTGCTTCTTTGCCGTGCAGGTCATCGAGCGGTTGTCGGAGCCGGCACCCGGTTCTGAAATGGAGAGGCTCGCAATGGGCCAGCCGGTTTCCATGTAATGTTCCATGCAGAGGTTGATCTGCTCTTCGGTGCCGAATTCGACGATGTCGAACATGGAAAGCGAGTTTTGATAAAGGATGTGCATGCAGCCGCTCTTCTGGTACAGGCGCTCGATCATCATGCCCACCGTGAGCTTGTCGGCCGGCACGCCGCCGTATTCTTCGGGGATGCCCATGAGGCCGAAACCGGCATCGCGATACGCTTCGGCGATTTCGTCGGACATGCCATGGTTCTCATACATGTCTTTGATGGCTTCATCGGTGAAGTAGCGCTCGCAGAATTCGTCGACGCTCTCCAGCAGCAATTCCTGCTCATCGGTCAAAGTGAAGTCCATGTTCATCCTCCTCGGTCGCCCAGCGACCCTCGACTCCGTCGGACACATCGCCCAACTTGTTGACCTCACAATACAACGCTACTGTTTTGTTTGTACGGACAGAATCATCGTTGTGTCCTATTTTTAGCTAATTTAGACTATTTTCAAAAAAGCAAATAGGTTTGCCTTGATTTGATAAATGCTCTCAATAAATAGTGCCGTCTAGCCAATTTCCCGTATGAAACGATGACACTCTATGCAACAATTACCCCACAGTTAGAATTCTTTGTCCGTATTTAGATTAAATTTGCGATGAAATCAAGCACTACAAAGCGGGAAGGTTGTCCAAATGGCGTCCATTGAAACAAAGAATCTCATAGCCGACACATTCATTCATTTGTGCGAAGCGAATTCGGTAACCAAGGTATCGGTTTCAGATGTCATCACCGCAAGCGGACGAAACCGCAAGACGTTCTATTATCATTTCGATGACCGGAACGATCTTATCCAATGGATATTCCGACGCGATCTGGCTGCGCAACTTCTATCCGAAGTGCCGCCCGAACAGCTCGTTTACCATAACGAGCCCAATGACCCCTGCCGCTCGTTTCCCTATTACGTTTTCGTGAAAGACGGCATCCGCAGCATCGACGATTCGACATTTTTCCGACTGTTCGGCTGTTGCCTGCAACAGCGCCGAAGCTTCTACGCTCAGCTCCTAGACGAACGAGGCAGCTCGTCTTTGACGCAGTATTTGCAAGACCTGTACGTCCCCGCAATACGCAACGACATCGATTTCATTTTGAGCAACCGCTATCTCAGCCAAGTCGATGTGGATTTCCTCGCAGAATTCTTCGCCACCGGATTCATCGAGTGGTTCGCCCGTCGATGCGAGGATAAAACCCTGCCGGATTTGGAACATGGGATGGGCTCGTTTGGAAACATCATCCATGCTTCGCTTGAACATGCCATAGCAGATCAACAGCAAAGCCGCGTTCTTTAGCGGATACGCCCCAAATAGGGTTCGGGAACGGCGGCATCGGGATCGACCTCGGCCACGATATGGAGCGTGAACGACGCTTTGACGAACACCGCCCCCTTGCCATCGTCGATGCGCGCATCGACGACCTGGGTCGTCGTGCCATCATGGATGACATCGCAGCAAATAAAGATTTCATCACCGACACGCGGCGGCGCGATGAAATTGAAATTGCTCTGAAGGGTCATGTTCGACTTGCCCAAAGAATAACCGGCCATGCATGCCGTTTCGTCAAGCAGCGTCATGAGGAAACCGCCATGGGCGGTATCGAATAGGTTTGCAGCGTTCTGGGGAACGCTCAGACGATTGACCACATGGCCAGGCTCAAGAACCGCATTGCGCATGGCATCGAAGCCGCCCACGTCGCTTATGTGGTTGAGACATCCCTCGCGTATGCGTTCATCCATGCTATTTGACGCCCTGCTCACTGAGATAGGCGTCTTTTTCAGCCTTGGCATGGCGGCCATCGATAAGACGATCCAACGCATTGAGATAGGCGCGCACCGAGGAAACGACGATATCACCGTCGGCACCACGGCCGATATAAACCTGCCCATCCGCCTTGTCCACCACGCGCAGCGTCACTTCGCCCATGGCATCGATGCCGCGGGTTACCGCCTGAACGCTGTATTCGCTCAAGTCGTTGTCGATCTCGACGATCTTATCAACCGCTTTGAACGCCGCATCGATGGGACCGGTGCCGTATTCGCACACCGTGCGATTGGCCCCATCGGCATCGGCAAGGGTGAGCGTGGCCGTGGGAATAAGGGGAAAGCCGCAGCTGATCTGCAGCCCTTCCAAACGATAGTTGGCGGCAACCGTACGGTCCCGCTCGTTGATGAGGCTCTCGAGGTCCTCGTCGTACACTTCTTTTTTGCGATCGGCCAAGTTCAGGAATGATTCATAGAGCTGATCGAGCGCATCGGGTTCGAATTCGTATCCCAAGTCGGCCAGACGCTTCTTCAAAGCCGCATGTCCGCTGCGTGCCGAAAGAACGATCTTGCTTTGGTCTACGCCCACTTCGGCCGGGTCGATGATCTCATAAGTATCGCGGCTTTTGAGAACGCCGTCCTGATGGATGCCTGAAGAATGCGCAAAAGCGTTCGCACCGACGATCGACTTGTTGGCCTGGACGCTCATGCCCGTGATGTTGCTGACCAAATGGGAGGCCTTGATGAATTCACGGGTGTTCACGTCGGTATGGGCGCCGAGCTCTTCCCCATGCATCTTGATGCCCATGACCACTTCTTCCATGGCCGTGTTGCCCGCACGCTCACCCAAGCCGTTGATGGTGCACTCCACTTGGGTCGCGCCGTTTTCAACACCGGCCAGAGAAAGGGCCGTGGCCATGCCGAGATCGTTGTGGCAATGGACCGAAACCGTGACGTTTTCGATGCCTTCGACGTTGTCCATCAAGTACTTGATGCGGCGGCCGAACTCATCGGGGAGCGAATAACCGGTGGTATCGGGGATATTGAGCACCGTGGCACCCGACTCGATGGCCGCACGGCATACCTGAGCCAAGAACTCGTAATCGGAGCGGCCGGCATCTTCGGCATAGAACTGCACGTCTTCCACGAACTTCTTGGCATAGCTGACGCAGGCTCGTGTGCGCTCGATGCATTCTTCAGGAGTGATCTTGAGCTTGTCACGCAGATGGCTGGGGGAAACGCCCAAACCGGTCTGGATGCGGGGCCGCTTGCAATACTTGAGGGCATCGGCAGCCGAATCTATATCCTTGTTGACGGCACGGGTAAGCGCGCAAACCGTCGCATCGTTTCCGGCAACTTCGGCAATGCGGCGCACGCTTTGAAAGTCGGCCGGACTCGAAATGGGGAAACCGGCTTCGATCACATCGACGTTGAGACGTAGGAGCTGACGGGCGATGACCACCTTTTCATCGGTGTTCATGGACGCTCCAGGCGACTGTTCGCCGTCACGCAACGTGGTGTCGAAAATGTTTATCTTTCGTGTCATGCCGAACCTTTCGAGGAATCAGAGATTGATCGACCAAACGTTTTCGAGGTCTATCGATGCGCGGATGGCGTCGAGGACTTCATCAGAAACGGTCTGATCGACGTTCATGTAAACCAATGCATTGGGATCGTCGGCTTTGGTGGCGATTTGCATAGTGGCGATATTCACGCCCTGCTGCCCCAAGATGGTGCCGATGGCTCCGATACGGCCAGGCGCATCGACGTATTCGAATATAAGCGCATGGGCCTGTGGAATGATATCGATTTTGTAACCGAGCAGCCCCACGATGCGCGGCGTCTGACGAGCACCGGAAAGCGTGCAGGCAACTTGGGTTCCATCAGCGTCGATCTGCACCATGGAAGCATATTCTTCGGCATCGGTTGCCGTGCGGCATTCAACTTTGATGCCGTGGCGGCGAGCCACCGCATCGGCGTTTACCGGCGTGACATTGGCCTGATTGCGATAGGAAAGGATGCCGTCAAGGGTGCCGGCCGTCAAAATGCTCAAGTCGCATCCGGCAAGGGTGCCGGCGGCGACGATCTGGAGCTTGGAGGGGATGTCTGCGCGCACCTGGGCGATGATCGAGCCCATGATCTGGCAAGCGGGCACGTACGGACCCACGGTATCCATGACCTCGGGCGGAACGGGTGCCATGTTGACCGCCGTAGGAACGATGGAGCCCTCGAGCCCGGCGGCGACATATTGCGCGATCTGCGTACCGGCGCGCAGCTGGGCTTCCCGTGTGGAAGCGCCCAAATGCGGAGTAAGCGTCGCCTGGTCGAATTCGTGCAGCGGGCTGTCGGTGCAAGGTTCGGTTTCCCATACATCGATGCCGCAGGCGGCGACTTTGCCGGCTGCAAGGAAATCAGCAAGGCTCTTGATGTCGTAGATGCCGCCGCGAGCAGCATTCACCAAGATGACGCCGTCTTTCATGGCAGCGTACTGATCGGGCCCGAACATGCCGATGGTCTCGGGCGTCTTGGGAAGATGCACGGTGATGAAATCCGCCAGAGGCAAAATGTCGTCCATGGAATCATAGAGCGTGACGCCCAAGCCTTCAGCGCGCTCGGGCGAACAATAGGGATCGTAGCCGATGAGGTTCATCCCGAAGGCGCGTGCACGCTCGGCCACCAAGCCGCCGATGCGCCCCAAGCCGAAAATGGCCAGGGTCTTCTCGTAGAGCTCTGTGCCGACGAAATTGCCGCGTTCCCACTTCCCCTCTTTCATGGAACGGTCGGCTGCGGCGGTCTTGCGCGCCGCAGCCAACAGAAGCGTCATGGTCTGCTCAGCCGCCGAAACGATGTTGGACGTGGGAGCATTGCACACGATGATGCCGCGTTCGGTGGCAGCGTCGACGGCGACGTTGTCCACGCCCACGCCCGCACGGCCGATGACTTTGAGGTTGCGCCCCGCCTCGATGACCTCGGGGGTCACCTTGGTGGCGCTGCGAACGATGAGCGCATCGTAAGCAGGGATGGTTGAGATCAGTTCTTCAGGCGACATGCCGAGCAGCACATCCACGTCGTACCCTTTATCGCGGAGCATCTGGATGCCGGCATCAGCCAATTTCTCGCTGATGAGAACCTTCTTTGTCATGGCGCAGCCCTTTCTATCATCGACCGGGGTGAATAGCGTAATTCTAGCGCTTGATCCAGCTGAACATAGAGCGGATCTTCTCACCGGTCTTCTCGATCTCGTGATCGTTGATCTTCTCGCGCTGTTCCAAGAGCCACTTGTGGTCGTTCTTGCAGTCATCCATGAATTCATGGGCGAAGCTGCCGTCCTGGATGCGGGCGAGAATCTCCTTCATCGCCTTGCGGGATTCTTCGTTGATGACCTTGGGGCCGGCATAGTATTCGCCATATTCTGCCGTATTGGAAATGGAGTAGTTCATGAAGTGAATGCCCGACTCGTACATCAAATCGACGATCATCTTCATTTCATGATAGACCTCGAAATAGGCCAACTCGGGCGGATAGCCCGCTTCAGTCAACGTCTCGAAGCCCGCCTTGACCATTTCGACCAAACCGCCGCACAGCACAGCCTGCTCGCCGAAGAGGTCCTCTTCCGTTTCGTCCTTGAACGTGGACTTGATGACGCCGGAACGCGCTCCGCCGATGCCCCATGCATACGACATCGCCAAATCCCAAGCGGTGCCGGTTGCATCCTGCTCAACGCAGATGAGGTCGGGCACGCCAGAGCCTTCGGTGTATTGACGACGCACGATGTGGCCTGGGCCCTTGGGGGCGATCATGATGACGTCGACGAACTCCGGCGGTTTGATATAGCCGAAGTGGATGTTGAAGCCATGAGCGAAAGCGAGCGCATCGCCCTTCTTCAAATGGGACTCGATGTGCTTTTCGTACACATCCGCCTGAAGCTCATCGGGGATGAGGATCATGATAACGTCGGCTTCTTCGGCGGCCTGGTCCATAGTGGTCACCTTCAGACCGGCTTCTTCGGCCTTCTTCCAAGAAGAAGATCCTTCACGCAGGCCGACGCGCACGTCGCAGCCGGAATCCATGAGGTTGAGCGCATGGGCGTGTCCCTGGCTGCCGTATCCGATGATGGCGATCTTGCGGCCCTGGATGATCTTGGGATCAGCGTCCTGTTCGTAATAGATGGTTAAAGCCATTGTTGCATTCTCCTTCGTATCGTACGTTTTACTTGACTATATGAACGCTCCGGAACGCCATCAATCTTTGGCGCTTCTTCCCATCGCGATGATTCCCGTTCTTGTTATCTCACGCAGCCCATAGGCCCGCAGCAGCTCTTCCATAGCCTCGAGCTTCGATTCAGTGCCCGTCACCTCGATGGTGAGCGAGCTCTTGCCCACATCGATGATCTTGGCGCGGAATACATTGGCTATCTCGATGACCTCGTTGCGCTTTTCGGGCGGGGCGGCCACCTTGAACAAAATAAGTTCGCGCTCGATGGCATCGACAGACGTGAGGTCCGTGATCTTATGGACGCTGACGAGCTTGTTGAGCTGCTTGGTGATCTGCTCGAAAGCGATGGCATCGGCTTCGAGGATCACCGTGATACGCGAGCGCGTGGCGTCTTCGGTGGGGCCGACGGCCAGACTGTCGATGTTGAATCCACGACGGCTGATCAGCCCGGCGACACGCGAAAGGACGCCGGCTTTGTTCTCGACCAATATCGAAAGGACGTGCCTCATCGTGAGCCCCCTTCCCCGTGCGCACCATCTCGTTCGACATGTTCGCCCATGCCATCCGCAACAGCACCGACGGCAAGATCGACCGCGCCGATCACGTCGTCCATCGCGCGGCCCGGAGCGACCATCGGGTACACATCTTGACTGCGGGCGATGGTGACATCCAGCAAATAGGGTCCCGGAGTAGAGAGCATGGCATCGAGCGCTGCCCCGACATCGTCGCCCTCGCTCACCCGCGCGGCCTGCCAACCGAACGCATCGGCAAGCTTGACGAAATCGGGATTGCAATCGAGCTCGGTCTGCTCGTAGCGTTTGTGATAGAACAATTCCTGCCATTGATGGACCATGCCCAAACAGCTGTTATCCAAAATGAGCACTTTCACCGGAAGGCGCTGCGCCATGGCGGTGGACATTTCCTGCTCGTTCATCTGGAAGCTGCCGTCGCCGGCTATGCAGACCACCGTCTTGTCGGGAAATGCAAGCTGGGCGCCAAGCGCTGCAGGGAATCCGAATCCCATGGTGCCCAAGCCGCCGCTGGTGATGAACGTGCGCGGTTCGTCGCGTTCGATGAACTGCGCTGCCCACATCTGATGCTGCCCCACCTCGGTGGTCACGATGCTGTCGTCTTGGCCAAGCCGCTCGGAAAGCTGCTCCATCACACGTTCGGGAACGATTCCCTCGGTACGCTGTTCAACCTGGGGGTGGAGCACCGGATAACGGCGTCGCCATTGCGCAATCAGTTCGAGCCACTCTTCGGTGCGTGCCTTCGCACCCGTCTTCTCCAAAGCCGCGATGATGCCGGACACGACGTTTTTGGCATCGCCCACGATGGGAACCTGCACTTCGCGCACCTTGCCGATCTCGGCCGGATCCACATCGATGTGGACCACCTTGGCATGAGGCGCGAATTCATCGAGTTTGCCGGTGACGCGGTCGGAAAAGCGTGCGCCCACGGCGATGATCAGGTCGCTGTCGGTCATGGCCTGGTTGGCGTATTTCGATCCGTGCATGCCGATGGGACCGAGATTCAAAGGCGAAGAAGAGGGGTAGGCCCCCTTGGCCATGAGCGTCGTCACCACAGGAATCTGCATCATCTGGGCCAGATGGGCCACCTCATCGCACGCATCGGCGATGATGACGCCGCCGCCCACATAGAGGATGGGTCGATCGGCATGCGCGATATAGCTGGCAGCCTGGCGCACCTGCTTGGCATTGCCCCGGACCGTTGGTTTATACGAGGGAATGTCCACATCGTCGGGATACGCGAAGAAGACATCGGCACCGGAAACATCGCTGGGGATGTCGATGAGAACCGGCCCGGGACGTCCCGTCTGGGCTATATGGAAAGCCTCTTTGAACGTCTGCGCCAATTCGGAGGGATCCTTCACCATGAAGCTGTGCTTTACCACTGGCAACGTGATGCCGAAGATGTCGGATTCCTGGAAGCTGTCCGTGCCAATGACGCCGCAGGGCACCTGCGCGGTGATGACCACCAACGGAACGCTGTCCATGTACGCGGTGGCGATGCCCGTGACGGTGTTGGTGGCACCTGGGCCGCTTGTCACCAGCACAACGCCCGCTTTTCCCGTGGCGCGCGCATAGCCATCTGCCATATGCGTCGCACCTTGCTCATGGCGTGCCAGCACGAAATGAAGATCGCTGTCATAGAGCGCATCGAACAACTTGATGGCCTGGCCGCCCGGATATCCGAACAGATGCTCGACACCCTCTGCTTCCAAGCAAGCGACGACCGCCTGGGCGCCCGTCATCTTGGTTCCCTTTTCCGTCTTGCCGCTCATTGCAGATACGCCCCCTTGTCCGCACTGGTGACCAATTTGGCATAGCGGGCCAAAACGCCCGTCTTGTATTTGGGCTCCGGCGCGCTCCAGGCCGCACGGCGCGTTTGGATCTCTTCATCGGAAACATCGAAGCTGAGCGATCCTCCGTCGATGTCGACGGTGATGGAATCGCCTTCGCGCACAAAAGCTATGGGGCCGCCCGCCGCAGCTTCCGGGCTCACATGACCCACAGCCGGACCTTTGGTGGCACCGCTGAACCTGCCGTCGGTGATGAGCGCCACCGACTTGTCGAGCCCCATGCCGCAGATGGCCGAGGTGGGCGTGAGCATCTCACGCATGCCGGGACCGCCCGCCGGCCCTTCGTAGCGGATGACCAGGACATCGCCAGCATGGATGTTGCCGCCCAAAATGGTCTCGCAGGCCTCTTCTTCGCTTTCGAAAATCCGAGCCTTGCCCGTGAAGGTACGCATTTCGGGTGCGACGGCAGACTGCTTGACCACCGCGCCGTCAGGTGCCAGGTTTCCGTGCATCACCTTCAAGCCGCCTTGCTGGCTATAAGCGTTATCGACCGTTCGAACGATATCGCCATCGGGGGCGGGGCATTCTTCCACCCACTGGGCCATGGTGCCATGGCACGTAAGCGCTTCGAGATCGAGGAAGCCGCCCTGGCCCAACTCTCCGATGATGGCGGACACGCCGCCAACCGCATACAGGTCTTCGATATGCTTGGAGCTGGCAGGGGCGATACGCACGATATTGGGAGTGGCGGCGGAAACGTCATCCCAATCCTGCATGGTGATGGGGCACCCCGCTTCATGGGCGATGGCCGTCAGATGCAACATGGTGTTGGTGGAACCGCCGAATGCCATATCGAGCGCCATGCCATTGCGGATGGATCGGGCGTTGATGATGTCGCGCGCCGTCACACCTTCTTCCAGCAGCTCCATGATCTTCATGCCGGTATGCTTGGCCAAGCGGATGCGTTCGCTGTACACCGCCGGAATGGTGCCGTTGCCCGGCAAGGCGATGCCGAGCGCTTCGCACAAGCATCCGATGGAATTGGCGGTGAACATGCCCGAACAACTCCCGCACGTCGGACATGCGGTGTCCTCGTAGAACTTGCATTCTTCGGGCGTAAGAGTTCCTGCGGCAACCTTGCCAACCGCATCGAACAGCGTGTTCAAGTCCGTCTGGCTGCCATCATGGTCGCGGCCGGCCAACATCGGGCCGCCCGTCACGACGATGGAGGGAATGTCCAATCGGCACGCTGCCATGAGCATTCCGGGGACCACCTTGTCGCAGGAAGGGATGAACACGACGGCATCGAACTGGTGGCCCTGGATGGCGCATTCCGCGCTGTCGGCGATCACCTCGCGGCTGGTAAGCGAATAGCGCATGCCTTCATGGTTCATGGCGATGCCGTCGCAAACGCCGATGGTATCCATTTCAAGCGGCGTCCCACCCGCCATGCGAACGCCGGCTTTCACCGCTTCAGAAATGGAGCGTAGATGAATGTGGCCGGGAATAACGTCGTTGGCAGAGCTGATGATGCCGATGAGAGGCTGCGAAAGTTCTTCGTCGGTAAGCCCATCGGCCTTCAACAGGCTTCGATGCGGCATGCGCGCCGTACCGCATTTGATCTGATCGCTTCTCATCTGCATCCATCCTTTCGCCCAGGTGCCTAAGCGCCTGAAAACTAAAAATCCCGTCGGCAGACAAACCGGCGGGTAAACAGGACGGATCGCATATTCGCGATGAGCTGAGCTGATAACATATGCCATCGGTTCAACGTACTTGCCCTGCGCTCCCGCGGAGGTCGTCCGCGTTGTACGCCGGGTGTTCTGCCAACGACTCCGGGGACCTGGTTCGGACGTCGCCCACCGGCTCGCAGTACCGCCGGCTTTCTCTCATCAGAGCGATTGGCCCGAGCGTTCCCCATCAACGCCTTGATAGGACACTCTCGTGTTACTGGTTTGAAAGTATAGCTATCCAACCAGCGAGTTCAAGAGTCGCTATTCGGTTTTCACATAACTGCCGTTCTGGAGTCAGGATAACCATCGTTGTTCAGCGCACGGTTATCGGCGTGCGGGGCAATCCCGCATTCACCTGCGCATCATGGCCTTCGCGTTGCAGCAAGGCCTCCATGGTGCGAACGGGGATGCCGAAGGTGTTGTTGTTTTCCGAAACATGCAAAGCGACCACCTGCTGGAGCCTATCGCTCAACAGTTCGGCGAGCTCCGAAGCGCTTTGATCGTTGGACAAATGGCCCAAGTCGCCTTCGATGCGCTGCTTCACGCTATACGGATACGACCCCTCATGGAGCATGACGAGGTCGTGGTTGCTCTCCAACCCCAGAATGCGCACATCACACAATGCCTCATGCGCTTCGGGGAGCACGATGCCCGTGTCCGTCATGAATCCGAGTGCATCGTCGGACGATTCGAAACGAAAGCCGAAACTTTCCGCCGCATCGTGGCTGGTATGAAAAGGATGGACCATCGCAGCGCCGACGCTGATCGCATCCCCTGCTTTCAAAGAGCGCATATCGCATGAGTCCTGCAAGCCACCGAGTTCGCGGCTGGCGCGTTGGACGGCGTCGCTGGCGAACACGATGGGACGAATCCCTTCTTTGGCAAGGCCGCGCAACACGACGCCGAGGCCCTTGGTATGGTCGGTGTGTTCATGGGTGATCAAAACTGCATCGATCGATGAGACATCTATCCCCAGATCATCGGCTCGCTGGAAAAAATCGCGCTTGCAGATGCCGCAGTCTATGAGGATGCTTCGACCGGCACATTCAACGATCGAAGCATTCCCCCGGCTCCCGCTGGCAAGCACATGCAGCGAAAACGGCTCAACAGCCGCATGGGCATCGCTTTTGCTCATGACATCTCGGCTGAAGACAGCATGCCGGTCATCAACCGCGCAAACGCACTGCGGCGCTTCACGGCAACGCCCATGATGTCTTCGCTGTTAGGATCGGCATCTGCCACACCGCAGGCCATATTGGTGATAAGCGACAGTCCGAAAACGCGCATGCCCCTATGGCGGGCAGCGATGACTTCCTCCACCACGCTCATGGCAACCGTGTCTGCACCCCATGATTGGAACATGCGGATTTCCGCCGGGGTCTCGAAGCTGGGGCCCAACAGTCCAAGATACACACCCTGGCGCGTGGGAACATCTTCGCGTTGGGCAACCGTTTCGGCCAAGTCGATCAGATCGGGATCGAAGCAATCCTTCATGGGGACGAAGCGCTCGGCGATCATATTCGGCTGAACGCCCACCAGCGGATTTGTGCCCGTGAAATTGATCTGATCGATCATGATGCAAAAATCGCCGACGTTGAAATCGGCGTTGATGGCACCGGCGGCATTGGTGGTGATGAGCGTATCGATGCCGCACTCTGCCATGCACCATACGGGGAAGGCCACTTCGGCCGCCGTATTGCCCTCGTATTTATGCAGGCGCCCCTGCATGCATAAAACGGGGACGCCGCTGCTGGGAATACGTCCCAAAACGAATCGGCCCACATGGCCCGTGGCGGTGGAACCTTTCATATGGGGGACGTCTTCATAAGGAAGATAGCGCTGGTCATCGAGCGTGTCGGCATACGAATTGAGTCCACTGCCCAAAATAAGCGCTGCAGCAGGACGCTGCGACCCGATGAACTCACGCACTACGGGAACAGCTTCGTTCAGGTGCTCGATCAAGGTTTCTTCCACGACAGCTCCTTGTTATCCGGATTTGCGGGCCAAAAGGACACGGGGTTTGCCAGCCAGGTCTGCAACCGTCTTCACCGTTGCGAACCCCTCATCGCGCGCCAATGCCGAAGCGGCATCGAGGGTGGTCTCATGAAGCTCGACCGCCAGCAATCCGCTAGGCGCCAAAGCGCGCATGGCAAAGGGCAAGATACGGCGAAGCACATCGAGGCCATCGGAGCCGCCGTCGAGGGCAAGCGAGTTTTCGTAATCGACGACTTCGGAATCGAGCGTAGCCAGCACATCAGTGGGAATATAGGGCGGATTGGAAACGACCAGGTCGAACGTTCCCAGTTCCTCCTCGTCGATGCCGTCGCCCAAATCGCATTCGATAACCCGGATCGAATCTCCCAGCCCCAACTCATCGATGTTGCGCTGGGCCAAGTCCACCGCCTTGGGGTCGATATCGGTGGCGATGACATGGGCGTTTTTCACTTCGTGGGCGATGGAGCAGGCAATGCACCCCGTCCCGCAGCACAAGTCGATGGCCCTGATGATTTCCGGGTCTTCGCAGGTATCGCCGATGGCCTCGGATGGCGCCGCTTCCAAAGAAGAAGCGCCCAGCTCTCGGCAGCCATCGGCTTTGGGAAATCCCGCGATGGCGCTGCTCACCAGCACTTCCGTTTCAGGACGAGGAATGAGCACACCGGGCTCGACGCGAATGGTGATGAAACGAAAATCCGTGCTGCCCGTGATGTACTGCAGGGGCTCGCCTACCGCCCTGCGTTTGGTGTAGTCGCGCAAAACATCGCGTTCTTCGGGCGTCAAAGGCCGATCGAACTGAGTGAAAAGCTGGATGCGGGAAAGACCGAGCGCCTCCCCCACCAGCCACTGGGCGGAAAGCCGCGGATCGGAGTCGCCGTGATGGGCCAGATAGTCCTCGATCCATTCAAGGATGCGCTTGACGGTCCAGGTTTCCACGCCTTACACGGCGCTCTCGAGTTTCTTGGCTCGATCCGCCGCCTGAAGCGCCGTGATGAGTTCTTCCAGTCCGCTGCCGCCTTGACCCAACAGCACGCCGTTGTAGGTGCCGTTGTAGCCGATGCGATGATCGGTCACACGATCTTGCGGTCCGTTGTAGGTTCGGATCTTCTCGCTGCGGTCGCCCGTGCCGATCTGGCTGCGTCGCTCGGCACCTTCGGCAGCACGTTGCTCTTCGAGCATCTTGTCGTAAAGACGCGCCCGCAAAACGGCCATGGCGGCGATCTTGTTCTGAAGCTGGCTCTTCTGGTCTTGCGACTGAACCACCAGCCCCGAGGGGAGATGGGTGATGCGAACCGCCGAGTCGGTGGTATTGACGCACTGACCGCCCGGGCCGCCGGCTCGGTACACGTCGATGCGCAGGTCTTCTTGCTTGATGTCGACTTCAACCTCGTCAGCTTCGGGAAGCACGGCAACGGTGGCCGTCGAGGTATGGATGCGGCCTTGGCTCTCGGTCTTGGGAACGCGCTGCACGCGATGGACGCCGCTTTCGAACTTCATCTCGGAATAGACCTTGTCGCCCTTGACCTTGAACTGGATTTCCTTGTATCCGCCCGCTTCGGATGGAGAGGCATCCATGGTCTCGTATTTCCATCCGCGTCCTTCGGCGAAGCGCGTGTACATGCGATACAGGTCTCCGGCGAACAGCGCAGCTTCGTCGCCGCCGGCTCCAGCGCGGATCTCGACGATGATGTCTTTGTCATCGGCCGGATCGGCGGGAATGAGCATGAATTTGATATCTTCTTCCAACCCCGGAAGCAGCGCTTCGTTCTTTGCAATCTCTTCTTGGGCGAAATCCTTCATATCGGGCTCGGAGAGCATCTCTTTTGCCTCATCGAGGTCTGCAACGGCCTGGACGTATTCCTGGGCGGCCTTTGCCAAATCGCCCTGGTTGGAATATTCCTTTGCCAGGCGGTTGTATTCCTTTTGATCGGCAAGGATGGCAGGGTCGCTCATGCGACGCTGCAGGTCTTCATAGGCCTCGATTATCTTGGTGAGCTTCTCGGTTTCAAGCATGCGCGTTGTCCTCATCGCTTTTCGCACGTGCGCGCCGACGTAGGCCGGCGCGCACGGATGGTTCATTGATCGGCTTGCATCATATCATGACGCAAGCCAGGCAGCCGCCTCTTCCGCAGCATTCGCACCATCGGCGATGGCGGTTGAAACCTGGCGAAGACGCTTGGTACGCGCATCGCCTGCTGCAAATACGCCGGGGATTTCGGTGATGCCGTCTTCGCCGGCCACAAGGTATCCGGAATCATCGAGCGGCACCGCGCCTGCGAACGATTCGGTGTTGGGCTGCTTTCCCACAGCCACGAACAACCCCGCGGCATCGATGGTGCTCTCGGCACCCGTCTTGACGTTGCGTATCACCGCACCGGCCAGCTTGCCGTCGGCTTCCAAAAGGCGGTCTACCACGCTGTCCCAAGCGAATTCCACGTTGTCGGCCGTCAAAGCCGCATGGGCGCTGGCCGCAGTGGCACGCAATTCGTCGCGCCGATGCACGACCGTCACCTTCGAGCAGATACGCGAAAGATACGCTGCATCCGCGGCGGCGGTGTTGCCTCCGCCCACCACGATGACGGGCTTTCCCGCAAAGAAGTTGCCGTCGCATGTGGCGCAATACGAAACGCCGCGTCCCGCAAGCTCGGCTTCGCCTTCAACCCCCAGCTTGCGACTGCGGGCGCCGGGAGCCAAGATGACAGCGCGGGCACCGACCTCACCCGTGGGCGTATGCACGACCTTGGGGTCGGCCTTGACGTCAAGCGAAACGACTTCCTCGTTTCGCCATACCGTACCGAACCGCTCATCTTGCTGCTGCATGGCAAGCGAAAGATCGAAACCGCCGACGCCGTCGGGAAAACCGGGATAGTTGTCAATCTGCCCCGTTTCGCCCATCTGACCGCCCGCCATCATGCGTTCGAAAACAACCGTGGAAAGGCCGGCACGGGAAGCATACAGCGCCGCCGTCATGCCGGCCGGGCCCCCGCCGACGATTGCCACATCGTAGATTTCCATGCTGCTCCTCTCGATACAAAGCGGCCCGGGGCTTATGCCTCGGGCCGCTTAAGGTGCGTTACTGGAACAGCGCCATCAAAGCGGGCTTGGGCTGCGCGCCCATCGTCTGCTTCTTTATCTTGCCGCCTTCGAACACGATGAGCGTCGGCACGCTCATGACGCTGTATTGAGAAGCGATTTCAGGGCTCTGGTCGATGTCGACCTTGTAAACCTCGGCCTTGCCTTCCATTTCTTTGGCAACTTCGTCGAGCACGGGAGCCAGCATCTTGCACGGACCGCACCACGTGGCAAAGAAGTCGACCAGCACGGGTCCTTGCGCTTCGAGTACCTTGGTCTTGAATTCCGCAGAACTGATAACCTGAGCCATGATTCCTCCATCTCTTGGAGCCCGAAGGCTCTCCCTTTTTTTGCTACTATAACAGTATCTTTTTTTAATTCCAGCCGTCTGAAGCCATATCGTTATAATACGCTTGGAAGAAAGGCGATACCACCATGGAACACAACGAAACCTCCTCAACGGATGCAATGCAGAAGCCCGCGTACTTCGGACACGGCGCAGAACCCTTCGACCTGGTGCTGGAAGGCGGTGCGATGCGCGGTGTCTTCACTTCGGGCGTTCTAGACTTTTTCATGGAAAAAGGGCTGTTCGCCCAGCAAGTCATCGGGACGAGCGCTGGGGCGTTGAATGCCTACAATTATGTGGCTGGTCAAATTGGACGAACCTGTCTCATCAACGCAAAGTACTGCAGCGATTGGCACTATCTATCGCTCAAAAACTACGTCCGCACCGGCAACGCCGTCGGCATCGACCTGATGTACCACCGCATCCCCCTGGAATTGGAACCCTTTGATTTCGACGCTTTCCGCAAATCGCCCTCGTTCATGACCAGCGTTGCCAGCAACCTTGAATTGGGCGAAGCCGACTACCACAGCTACACCGACCCCATGGCCGAAGTCGATTACCTGGTGGCCACGGCAGCGATGCCGCTGGTAAGCCAAATCGTCGAAGTGGATGGCAAGAAGCTTCTCGATGGCGGCATCTGCGACAGCGTTCCCCTGCTGTTCAGCATGATGTGCGGAACGCGCAAGCAGATCGTGGTCCTCACGCAGCCCGAAGGCTACATCAAGCCCTCCTACAAACTGATGGCCCTGGCCCATCAGCGCTATGGCGCCTACCCTCATTTCGTTGAACGCATGCAGATGCGGCCCTACGAATACAATCGCACGTACCGGATGGTGAAGCGGATGCAGGAAGCCGGGGACATCTTCGTCATCCGTCCGCCCGAGCCTGCCGACATCGGCCAGATGGAAAGCAACCCCGAAAAGGTCATCGCCCTCTATGAAGTCGGCTACGCCGAAGCAGCGAAAAATTGGGAAGGCGTGCAGCGCTACCTGGAGTTGTAGACTTTAGCAAGCTGAATCGATGTTGCCGGCGGACAGCGATTTTGCAATCGAGGTCACCGAACCGTCGGCAGCGGCTTTCTGGGATTGGGGGTATTGCATCTCGATCACGTCGATGCTTCCGCTTCCAACATATGCCTTCATATAGCAGATTGTCGAACCGCTGACATACGACCCCGCACACATGGAACCCTGGACGGTCTGGTAGGACGCGGTATGGCCGGACAACCAATACGCAAGGAATCCAGCCGCATCGTAGGAATCCAGATTGTTGGAACCATATGCCACAACCGTCATCTGCAATGAAGAGCCATAGAACTTCGAGCCGTCTCCGTTGGAAGATGAACTCTGCTGCGTGAAGCCGCTCGGCAACGCCACCGAATAACCGTATCGCCCATTGGCGTACGTGCCTGAAACAAACGTATCGGTCTTCTCCGCAGACGATGACGACGCAGCCGACGAAGAGGAGTCGGAAAGCAATTCCGAATCTTTGAGAGAAGTCGTCGAAGAATCAGCAGGCGCCGTTTCTTCGGTTGTCGATTGAGAGCCGGATGAAACGGAAACCGATGAAGTCTGTTGGCTCTGCGAAGCCGAACCGTCGCTCGATACGGGCTGCTGGGTGAAAACGAGCACACCTATCACAACGGCAACGAGGACCCCCAGCACCGACAGGACGATGGCTAAAGGAGCATGGCTCTTAGGTGCTGTAGCTGTATCGGTTGACGGCGTTTGAACCGACACGTCGGCTTGAGCCCTCCATCCAGGCGCCGCCGTTTGGATGGAAGAAGAGGCCGACCCCGCAATTCGCGCATCGACGCGATGTCCGCACAAAGTGCAAAACGAAGCGTTATCGGGCAATTCGGCGCCGCACTGCGTGCAATACATCGAAATCACTCTTTCATCAATTTGCCGTCCAAGCATCGATCGATGCCTGGGCTATCACGGAGTTCGCCTCATCGACATCCATGCCCTCGGTCATGACCACCAAAACATAGGGTTGGGAAGCATAGACGATGCCGCCATCATGGCGGGCGGAATCGAGGGTTCCGGTTTTGTGCGCAACTACGACGCCCGAAGGAACCCCCTGCACGATGCCCAATGTATCCGACTGCTGCGAAAGGGCGCTCACGGCCAAATCGCAGGAAGACGAGGAAGCAAAAGTTCCCTGGGCAATCGAAAGCAGCAGCGAAGCAGCATCCTGCGCCGACATGTAATTCTCGACGCCTGCGGACATTGCCGTCGAATCCATCATCTTCCGATTGAGGCGAGTGGCGGAAAGACCCTCGTTTGCAGCATACGAATTGACTGCATCCATGCCGATTGCATCGATGATGACATTGGCGGCCGTGTTGTCACTGGTGGAAATCATATACGTAGCCAGCTGCGACCATGTATAACTGCCGGCCCCCATCGATTGGATGGTTCCCGTACCTCCCACGATGTCGTCGGATGAGACCTCGACGGTTGCATCGAGCGCATACACTCCCTTGTCAACCTGCTGGAGGAAGGCACCGAGAATAGCCAGCTTTATCATGCTGGCGCTCACATGGGAATCAGTCGCGGCCACCTGGGCGCCCGCAGAACCGGAAATGGGAGCGTAAACGATGGAAACCGACCCATGAGACGAAGAAGCAAGCGCGTCGAAGTCGGCTTGGAGAGCGGAATTTCGATCATCGGAATCATCGGTCGCAGCGGAGTCCACCCCCACGTCATTGACCGGTGCCTGCTGCACCGCCTGGAACTGATTGGTCGTGGATGCTTCTTCAGGAGCGGACGAAGAACAACCCGCCGCAAACAGCGCAACGAAACAGCAGGCAGCACAAGCGATCAGCGCTGCCGCTGTGCGCGATTCGACGTTCCCCATGGATACTCCCCTATTCATCAAGGCTCGATGACCTGCGCGTGCTATGGTCTCTATGATAACGTAACGAAAAAGCAATCGGCCAGCTAAAACGCGACAGGACGCACCAAGATGCTATTCGTCGGCATAACAACCCACACCAACCGATTCGAGCGGTTGACCGAGGGCGAACGCGTCTACATCGATGTGCTGCAGCGTTGCAACATGACACCGGTGCTTCTAACCAACACCGCTGACGTCATCGGCACCGAGGCCGAACTGGCTCGCGTCGATGCGCTGGTGCTCATCGGCGGCGGTGACGTGCATCCTCATCGATACCGCCAGACGCTCATGTCGGGCGTTCGCTACAAGGACATGAGCAAAGCACGCGACCTTTGCGAGCTGCAATTGGCCCGCAGAGCCCATGCGATTAACCTTCCCACATTGGGCATCTGCCGTGGAAGCCAGGTTATGAACGTGGCCCTGGGAGGAACGCTCCACCACGATGTCAACGTTTGCGGCCTCACTGAAAACATCCACCAGCAAGAAAAGCCTTACGACACCTGCTGCCAAACGGTGCACGTGCAACCGGAAACCCGGTTGTTCGACTTGCTGTTCGGAGCCGAGCGGCGCCATATCGACGACATCGATTGGGTTCTGGACACCAATTCCATGCATCACCAAGCCATTCACCGTCCCGGCGAAGGCCTCTATATCAACGCGATCACCGATGACGGCATTTACGAAGGAATCGAAGACCCCGAAAAAGATTTCTTCATCGGCGTCCAATGGCACCCCGAATACCTCGAGAACTGCTTCGGATTGTTCACCGGTCTGCGGGATGCCTGCCTGGGCTGAGCCCCAGTTCAGCACCCAGACGCGCTCATTCGAACGCTCATATCAAGCGGCTTGGCGGTATAGAGCGCCGTCGTAGCCAAGCCATCGACCCCCGTGCTTGCATATGCAGCCGCATTTTCAGGGTTGATTCCACCTGCGGCGATAAGCGTGATATGCGGATCGATGGAGCGCAGCTCCGCTACCAGCTTAGACAAAACGACAGGTTCCACTTTGTCGAATTGGATACCGTCAACGCCCGCTCGGGCAAGGATGCGTGCCTGATCGGCGCTGGCTTCGACGAACAACTTTTTCTCGATGCAGCGCCGCTTGATTCGAGGAAGCTGGGCGATGAACGCATCGAAGCCGCCCATGAATGCCATATGGTGATCAAACACCAAAACCGTTTCGGACAGCCCAAGGCGATGCGGATACGCGCCGCCGCACAGCACTGCTTTGACCATGAGGTCTTTGACACCCGGCATCGATTTGCGCGTGGTGAGAACCTCGCAGTCCGGGTTGGCACGATGGACGGCATCGACCATGGAGTGGGCCTTGGTTGCAATTGCGGAATAATGGTCGAACAGGTTGAGACACACCTTCCACGCCATATGCAGCGCCCCAGCTTTGCCCGCAACCTGCAGGAACGCTTTCCCCGCATCTACCTGTGTTCCAGAAGGCAGACAGAACTCTACCTTCAAACCGAGCAGCACCATGATGCGCACGACTTCTTCAGTGCAACACAGCAGGCAATCCTCACGGGTAAAATACTCCATCACGCCCGTTTCATCCTCGATGCCGAGCACATGGGACGTCAAATCAATATAGGGGACATCCTCTTCAACAAGTTGCATCAATCGCTCGTCTGATATCCTCAGCATTCCGTTGCCTCCTTATGGACAAACCGCTTCGACTGGTCGTCGGCAGCTGTTTGCGGCTTCCCTAAAAAATACGAAACGTCATCGTCGTAGTCATCGTCGAACAGACGCGACGACTCTACCACAGCACGCAAACGACCCCCGAGCACGATGCCCACCCGATCCGCCAAAGTCTGGGCTTCATGGAAATCATGGGTCACGAATACAATCGTGCAATCAAACGACTGGTGGATTTCGCGAAACGTGCCATACATGCGATTCTTGGTGGCGGGATCAAGGGCTGAAAAGGGCTCGTCGAGCAAAAGGATGTCGGGCTGCAACACCAATGCGCGCGACAAGGCAACACGCTGCGCTTCTCCCCCGCTGATGACGCCGGGGAATCGGTCCGCCAGATATCCGATATCGAAACGGTCGAGCATAGAGCGGACACGTCTGTCGATTTCATCTTTGCCCACCTTGTGCCGTTTCAGCCCATAGGCAACGTTGTCATAAACATCCATATGGGGAAACAGCGCATAGTCCTGGTATACGATACCCATATGCCGCTGGTCCGCAGGAATGTCCGAGACATCATTTCCGTCGATCGAAATCTGCCCTTCGTCCAGCGCAAACGCTCCCGCAAGAGAATCCAGCAGAATTGTTTTTCCGCTGCCCGTCTGACCTAGAATCGCAAAAACCTCGCGCGGGGCGATTTGGAGGTTGATGTCGCGCAAAACGAACGAACCGCGCCGCACTTCGACATTTTCCAATGCTATCGACGAGGCCATGGTCAGCGCCTCTTCCCGAGTCGTTTCATGGACAGCCGAGAATTTCCTACCGGCTTGTTCAAGAGATTTGCAATCAACAGCGTCAGCGCAGAAAGCACGAGCATGATCATGGCAGTTGCCATGGCCGTTTCGTTGTTCCCCGTCGAAATGCTGAGGTAGATGCTGCCAGAGAGCGTTTCCGTTTTCATGCGCGTAACGCCCACCAACATCAAGGTGGCGCCGAACTCCCCCATGCCGCGCGCCCACGTGAGCACGGTGGTCGAAACGATCGAATTGCGGCACAGCGGCAAGATGATGGTACGAAACACCGTGAATGGCGATGCTCCCAACGTGCAGGCGACGAACTCGATGCGCTGGTCTATGTCGGCGAAAGCCGTCCGAATCATACGGATGGCAAAAGGCAGGTTGACTATCAGCTGCGCGAATACGATACCAGCCGGTTCGAACACAACGGCGAACCCGGCTTCTTTAAGGGCCTTGCCGAAAGGTGACGAGAAGATCAGAAGCAATGCAAAACCCAACAAGATATAGGGCAGCGAAAGCGTGAGCTCCATAACAATCTCTATGACGCCTTTGAACGGCATATCAGTACGCGTGAGTGCATAGGCGGTAGGCAATGCGAGACCCAGGCAGATGGCAGTTGAAATGGTCGAAGTGACCAAGCTCATCCTCAGGCTGAAAAGGACCTCGGCATCGCTGATCGCATCACTGAAATGAGTGATGCCCGCACCGATTATCGCCATGATGGCAGAGCCCACGAAGACAAGCGCCACCACCGTAACGGCAATGGAGAAAAGAGCGAACCCATCGCGCGCAGCGCGACGGGGCCTCTTGCGAGGAGAATTTCGATGGCTTGATGTCATAGGGAATCCGCAGCAGGTTGGTCGGCGCGGCACTCGAACGCTATGCCGCGCCGTACATCCCCCTGAATCGGCCTAAACGAGTTCGTAGCCGTATTTCGTCCAAATGTTCTTTGCAGTGTCCGACTGCAAGAATTCATTGAAGGCAGCATCGACATCCGTATCGGTAGTGCAGGAAAGCTGGGCTGCCGGAATGGTCTTGATGGCGTTGGTCATTTCGTTGGTCTCGATGACGGTGACATCGCCGCTGGCGTTTTCTTTCCAGACAATGCCCGCATCTCCTTCGCCGTTGGCAAGTGCCGTGGCAATCTGAGGAGCCGTGGTGCTGGTGGTGAACTTGCCCTCGGCCTGCATGCTGTCCCATATGCCCGCCTTGGTCAAGACGTTCTTGGCGATCTTGCCGATGGGCGTCGATTCGGGGTCGCCGATGAGAACGCGATCGCAGTTGGCGAGGTCGGCAATGGATTGGACGTTTTTAGGGTTGGAGGAAGGAACCACCAGCACAGGGATATGCTTCACAAGATCGGTGCTGGAAGTAACCATATCGGACACAGGCTGAAGCTCATCTGCGGATCCAGCGATGAAGAAGTCACCTTCTTGCGTAGTGTTGATTTGCGTCTGAATCTGAGCAGCGTTGGCATAAGTGACTTCCATGTCACAGCCTGTTTCCTGCGTGAAGGAATCGGCGATTTCCTTGAAAGGCTCGGTCATGCCGGCACCGCAATAGATCTTAAGGGTTTTCCCATCCAGGCTTTTAGCGGATTGCTCCGAGCTTTGCGATGAGGTTTGATCGGTACTGCCGTCCGAAGACGAGCAGCCCGCGATAATGCAGCTCAACGCAACGGCGCAAGCAATGCAAAACGCAGCACGTATCCATTTGGCTTTGGAAGTAATCATTCACGTTCCCCCTTGGTCGTCGGTCCATCGGACCGTAATCAATATTTGATTGAGTATATATGCACTCAAGGATATTCGAAAGCATTATTTACCCCTAGCGACGATCAGGGTCGCTCCTCTTTACGCAAAAAATCACCACCCGTTTGCCACGGGCGGTGATTCGTTGGAGCCGAAGGAAGAAAAGGTTAGACGCGGGCGCTTTCGATGATCTTCATGAAATCCACCACCGGCATGCTGCCCTGGTCGCCATCAGTATGGCTCCTTACCGAAACCGTGCCGTCCTCGATTTCGTTGTCGCCTACCACCAGCATGTAAGGAACCTTTTGGGACTCGGCTTTGGCGATTTTCACACGCATGGGCTCGTTTTGACTGTAGAGCTCCGCACGACCTTCGGCGGCGTTGATCTTGCCGACCAAGTCGCGCGCCGCATCCATGTGGCGATCGGCAATGGGGATGACGACAGCTTGGACCGGTGCAAGCCACAGCGGCAAAGCGCCTGCGTAATGCTCGATGAGAATCCCCAGGAAACGCTCGATGGAACCGAAGAGCGCGCGATGGATCATGTAGGGACGCTCTTCGCCGTTGTCGGCCGTGCGATAAGTCAGGCCGAAACGTTCGGGCAGATTGAAGTCGATCTGCACGGTAGAGCATTGCCACATGCGCCCAATGGCGTCTTTCACCTTGATGTCGATCTTGGGGCCGTAGAAAGCGCCGTCGCCCGCATTGATCTCGTATTCCAGTCCGCGGCGATGGCAGGCTTCTTCCAGCGAACCTTCCGCATGACGCCACATCTCATCGCTGCCGATGCTTTTTTCGGGACGGGTGGATATCTCAGCTTCATATTCGAATCCGAACGTGGACATGATACTGTCGGCCAGATCGAGGATGGCAACCACTTCGTCGACCACTTGGTCGGCACGGCAGAACACGTGCGCATCGTCTTGCGTGAAGCCGCGGGCGCGCATCAAACCGTGCACCACACCGCTCATTTCGTGGCGATAGACGGTGCCGAACTCGAAATAGCGCACCGGCAGGTCTTTGTAAGAATGGATGTCATTGCGATACAGCATCACGTGGCCCGGGCAGTTCATGGGCTTGACGCCGTATTCGCTGTAGCGAGGCTCTTCTTCGGTGCCCTCGTTGATGTTGAAGAAGTACATGTTGTCGTGGTAGAAGTCGTAATGGCCGCTGGTCTTCCACACGTCGGCTTTATAGATATGCGGCGTGATGACCTCTTCGTAACCGCGGCGATACAGCTCTTTGCGCAACCATTCCTGCATAGTGCGGATGATGCGCGCGCCCTTGGGAAGATACAGCGGCAAGCCAACGCCGGCCTGCTCGTCCATCATGTAGATTCCAAGCTCACGGCCGAGCTTGCGGTGGTCGCGCTTCTCGGCTTCCGCCATGTTGTACAGATAGGTGTCCAATTCTTTCTTCTTGAAGAAAGCGGTGCCGTAGATGCGTTGGAGCATCTCACGCTCGCTGTCGCCCTTCCAATAGGCACCGGCCAACTTCGTCAGCTTGAAAGCGCCGATGCGCCCCGCACTGGGAAGATGGGGGCCGCTGCACAGGTCGACGAAGTCGCCATGACGGCGAATGATGATATCTTCGTCGGCGGGAAGATCGGAGATATGCTCGAGCTTGAAGCGCTGGTCGGCGAAGATCTCTTTGGCTTCCTGGCGCGAAACGACCTGACGCACAAACGGCTCATCCGCAGCGATGATCTCGGCCATCTTCTTTTCAATGGCGGGAAAGTCATCGGAAGAAAGAGCACGCGGCGCTTCGAAGTCATAGAAGAAACCATCGTCGGTCTGAGGACCGAAGGCAATCTGCGTTCCCGGGAACAAAATCTGGACGGCCTCGGCCATCACATGGGCGCAGGAATGGCGCAGGATGCCGAGCGCTTCGGGAGACTTCTCGGTGATGATGGATACCTCGGCTCCATCCGAAACAGGCGTATCCAAATCGGCGAAGCAACCATCCACCTTGCCGCCCAAGGCCGCTTTGGCCAATCCCGCTCCGATGGCCGCCGCCACATCCGCTACCGTGGCGCCTTCAGGAACCTGCTTGTTCGATCCATCAGGGAGTACGACGTTCATATTCATTTCCTTTCCGACGCCGGACACGCACATTGTGTCTGCGCCTCGCCCCGACAAGCAGCGTATACCTGGAGGGACTTTCTAATCGATGCCGCCGCCCCTGTAGACGGCGGGAATGCAAAAGGGGCCCGGCACCAGCCGAGGCCCCATGAGCAACAAAGGGAACAGCGCATGAGCACCGCTTCCCGCGCCATGAAACGTACGGCTACCGGGAAGTGTTGCTAGTTCGACGCTGTTGGCCACTGCCATTGCGGCGCTGACCCGCCACAGGCGTGGCGCAATACGGGCATACCGTCCAAGTGGGATCGAGGGCGTGGCCGCAGGTTCCGCACAGGTTCTTGAGCCGCTGATGGCAATTGGGGCACAAGACGTAATCGGCTTCAACGGGATAACCGCAGTTGGCGCATTCGCCGAACTTCATAAGTTCGCGCTGCTTGAGCGCAACCTCGAGCTCTTGTTCGTCGCGATCGAGCTGCAGAAGCGAAGGACGGAGCAAGCAGTAGGCGATAACTCCGATGATGGGAACCAGGGCCACGATTGCCCATACGTACCAAACCGCGCCACGCTGATAGGCATCACGCGCCACCCAGACGATGGAGAGCACGTACAGGATAACCAGCAACACGATGACCACGGTGAGCGCCGATTGCATCTCGGGCGTCCAGAACTGCGACATCAATTCACTCATGTTTCATCCTCATCTTGCGGCGCGAGACCGATTCCCCCGCCTGTTCCGCATGGCGCAGGGCCAAACGGTTCGTCCATTGTAACAAAAGAGCGCGACTGCGCGGCTTGCTCACCCAATATCTTCAAGCTGGGCAGAAACGCGGTCGAGCGTATCGGAGAGCTCGGCACATTTATCCGTATCCTTTTGGATGATTTCGGGAGCCGCTTTGGCCAAGAAACCAGGGTTCGAAAGCTTCTTGCGCAAACGGGCGACATCTTTTTCCAACGAAGCGCGTTCCTTTTCCAAGCGCGCACGCTCCGCATCGAAATCGACCAGTCCGGCCAGCTCGATATATATTTCCATGCCGGTGGACAAGACGACGCTCGATTGCTCGGGCTTGGCCACGTCGACGCCGATGTGGAATTCTTCGAGGTTGGCCATATCGGAAACAAGCGCACTCTGCTCATTCAAAAGCGCGACATCCTCATTGCGCTCAGCGCGAACGCCCACGCGAAGAGCCTGCCGTGGCGATATCCCGTAGCGTGAACGCGTGGAGCGCACACCGGACACGACGGCACACACCAAATCGATCGCACGTTCGGCGTCTTCATCGCGATAGCGTGCCAAGTCCGAAGCCTTGGGCCAAGATTCCATCATCAAGAACCGCTCCGTCTTGCCCGGCAAGGGAAGCTCTTGGTAAATCTCTTCGGTGACGAAGGGCATGATGGGATGCAACAGGCGGATGGCGGTATCCAATACGAACATGAGATTGCGCTGGCAGGCCAGGCGGTCTTCTGCATCCGTTCCGGAAAGACGGCTCTTGGAAAACTCGATGTACCAATCGCAGAACTCGTTCCAGAAAAATGCATAGAGTTCGCGGGTGATCTCGCCGAATTCGAAATCGTCGAACGCCGCATCGAGGCGCTCGACCAACCCTGCCAAGCGGCTGAATATCCATTTGTCGGCCGGCGTGGAAGGAACGGGGTCGCCCGGTTCGTATCCTTCGAGATTCATGCCCACGAAACGAGCGGCATTGCGAATCTTGTTGGCGAAGTTGCGGCTGCTCTCGAGCTTGGCTTCGTTGAATTTAAGGTCCTGGGCACCGGTGACCTGCATAAGCAAACCGAACCGCATGCCATCGGCACCGTAGTCCGCCATCAACTTAACGGGATCGACGCCGTTGCCGCGACTCTTGGACATGGGTTTGCCGTCGGCCGCCATCACCGTGGGATGGATGATGACGTGCTCGAAGGGAATGTCATGGCAGCAATACTCCCCAGCCATGACCATGCGCGCAACCCATAGCCCCATGATGTCGCGGGCAGTAGAGAGCACTTGCGTAGGATAGGCTTCCTTCATCTGGGGTGCGTCCATGCCCTGTTCTGTCCAACCCATGGTGGCAAAGGGCCACAGCTGGCTGGAAAACCAGGTGTCCAAGACATCTTCGTCTTGACGCACGGCGCCGCCGCATTTCGGGCAGACCGTGATGTCTTCGACGCTGGCATCTTCCCATCCACATGAATCGCAGTAGTACATGGGAATGCGATGGCCCCACCACAGCTGACGCGAGATGCACCAATCTTTGAGATTGGCCAACCAATCCAAGTACACCTGCTTCCAACGAGCGGGATGAAATTGGATGGAATCATCTTCCACAACACGTGCAGCCGCATCCTTGAGCCCATCGACGGCGACGAACCATTGCTCGGAAAGCCAAGGTTCGAGCTTGGTATGGCAGCGATAGCACGTCATGACGGAGTGATCGTGGTCCTCGACATGATCCAGCAAACCCGCCGCATCGAAATCAGCGACGATGGCCTCACGGGCCTCATCCCTGTCCATGCCGCTGTACTTGCCATAGCCTTCGACCACATGCGCGGTTTCATCGAAGATATTGATCTTCTCGAGGTCGTGGCGCTCCCCCATGGCCCAGTCATTGGGGTCATGCGCAGGGGTAACCTTGACGAACCCGGTGCCGAAGCCGGCATCGACGTAATAATCGCTGAAAATGGGGATATCGCGATCTACCAGGGGAAGCTTGATCGTCGCTCCGACGAATTTCGCCTTGTCGGGATCTTTGGGACTTACCGCAACGCCGGTATCGCCCAGCATTGTTTCGGGACGCGTGGTGGCCACGACGATGTAGTCGAGCCCATCGATAGGTTCAGCCAAAGGATAGCGCAGATACCACAGATGGCCGGTTTCATCGACGTACTCGGCTTCGTCATCGGCAATGGCCGTGGTGCAGCTGGGGCACCAGTTGACGATGCGCTTGCCGCGATAGATGAGGTCATCGTGGTACCACTGCACGAACAGCTTGCGAACCGCGGTGACGTAATCGGGGTCGAGCGTGAAGTGCTCGTCGGAATAATCGCACGAGCATCCCATCGATTTGATCTGGTTGACGATGGTGGTGCCGTAATCGCGGCGCCATTCGTAACAGGCCTCGATGAACTTCTCGCGGCCGATTTCCAAACGGCTGATGCCTTCATCGGCCAGCTTCTTATCGACCTTGGTCTGCGTGGAAATACCCGCATGGTCGGTTCCCAATATCCAGCGGGTCTTGTACCCCTGCATGCGAGCACGGCGGATGCACGTGTCCTGGATGGTGTCATTGAGGGCATGGCCCATATGCAGAACGCCGGTGATATTGGGAGGCGGAATGGTGATGGTATAGCAATCATCGGCATGTTCGCCGCGTCCGGCGCTGCGCTGGAAGCAACCGGCTTCTTTCCACGCCTGAAACAGAGGCGCTTCGTGCGCCGCGAAATCGTAATCAACCTTGTTGTCGCTCATGGATGCCTTCCCGCCCTATGCGCTTTGCTGGGTATTGCTCGTCTTCGAACCTGAATCGCTGCGATCTTCGATGCTCGGCTTGGTGGTGCCCTCGATATCGCTTGCGCGCAAATCAACCGCTGTGGGACCGACATGCTCGGGCAGATCGTACATGACATCCATCAGTACGTTTTCGCAGATGGAACGCAAACCACGTGCTCCCGTGTTCTGCTCGATGGCCTTGCGTGCGATGGCGCGCAGCGCCTCGGGAGGCACGCTCAGTTCGCATTCCTCGAACGCGAACATCCGCGTGTACTGCTTTACCAGGGCGTTCTTCGGCTCGGTGAGAATGCGGACCAGGTCATCTTCGGAAAGTTCCTGCAAGCTGGTGACTACGGGAATACGTCCGACGAATTCGGGAATCATGCCGTACTTGTTGAGATCCTCAGGGAGCACCTGGGCCAGCAGCTCGGCCTCTTCGTGCTTTTTGCTCTCGGGCATATCGGCCGTGAAGCCAAGTCCGCTCGACCCGACTCGTTGAGCGATGATGTCGGAAAGACCCACGAAGGCACCGCCCAAGATGAACAAGATGTTGGTGGTGTCGATGTGGATGAGCTCTTGCTGAGGATGCTTGCGGCCGCCTTGCGGAGGAACGGATGCCTCGCATCCTTCAACGATCTTGAGGAGCGATTGCTGCACCCCTTCACCGGACACGTCACGCGTGATGGAGAGGTTTTCGGCCTTGCGGGCGATCTTGTCGATCTCGTCGATGTAGACGATGCCGATCTCGGCACGGGGAATGTCGAAATCAGCCGCCGTGATCAGCTTGAGCAAGATGTTCTCGACGTCTTCGCCCACATATCCCGCCTCCGTCAGCGTGGTGGCATCTGCGATGGCGAAGGGGACGCGCAATGTGCGCGCCAACGTCTGGGCCAAAAGCGTTTTGCCGCTGCCCGTCGGACCGAGCAGCATGATGTTGCTCTTCGCCAACTCGACATCATCGTCAGCGGCATCCGAATCGAGCGAAATGCGCTTGTAATGGTTGTACACTGCAACGGAAAGGGCTTTTTTAGCTTCTTCCTGACCCACCACATGCTCGCTCAAACGGTCGTAGAGCTCATGAGGCGTGGGCAGGCTTTCCAAAACCGTTCCCGGTTCAGGGTCGACATCGGCTTCTGTGGCGGCGGCGATCTCGGTGGAATCCAAGCCGGGAGCATGGATGCCCATATCGCGAATCATCGCTTCGGCGCAAATGGAAATGCACTCATCGCAGATGTAAATGCCATTGGGCCCCGAAATCATAGCGGAAACCTGCTGCGGCCCCTTGCCGCAAAACGCGCAGGTTATCTCCTGGTCGTCATGGGACCCATCTGTTGGGGTTCCCGAGGAAGTGGTGTCCATAATCGGTGTGCTTTCTATTCGGACTTCGAAACAGGAGCAGCGGCCTCGCGCGTGTCGACGACCTTGTCGACAAGGCCGTACTTCAAGGCTTCATCTGCCGTCATATAGTTGTCACGCTCGGTATCGAGCTGGATGGTGTCGAGCTTCTGGCCGGTGTTTTCAGCCAGGATCTTATTGAGGCGCTCACGCGTCTTCAGCATGAAGTCAGCCACGATGGCGATTTCGGTCTGCTGGCCCTGTGCCCCGCCCGAAGGCTGGTGGATGAGCACCATGGAATTGGGGAGGACGAAGCGCTTGCCCTTTGCACCGCTTGAAAGCAAGACGGCCGCCATACTGGCGCATTCGCCGATGCAGATGGTCGAAACATCGCATTTGATGAAGTTCATGGTGTCGAGAATGGCAAGGCCGGCCGTGACGCTGCCGCCCGGTGAATTGATGTCGAGGCTGATGTCCTTATCAGGGTCGGCGCTTTCAAGATGGAGAAGCTGGGCAACGACGGAGTTCGCGACGTTGTCATCGATTTGCTCGCCCAAGAACACGATGCGGTCGTTTAGCAAGCGGGAAAAGATGTAGTAGCTGCGCTCCCCGCGGGGAGACTGCTCGATGACATACGGGATAAGCGCATTTTTTTGGGGGAAGGTTTGCATGATTACCTCGATTTCTTCTGTGTGTGCCGAACGTTTTGATTTCGAATCACAGTATGAACGAACGACAAGCGGGTTGACGGACTTGCATCCATCAACCCGCATTCTCCATGTATGGCGAACGAAAGCGTTATTCGGCCGCCTTCTTGGTTGCCGCGGGCTTCTTGGCTGCGGGCTTCTTTGCAGCGGCAGGTTTCTTAGCCGCAGGCTTCTTGGCAGCTGGCTTCTTTTCGGCAGCCGGCTTCTTGGCGGCGGCCTTCTTGGCAGCAGGCTTCTTTTCTGAATCCAGTTCTTCGACGACCAGGGAATCCAAGAGGACCTTGACCGCTTTGTTGCGGCGCATGCCCTGACGCAACATGGAAATCTGACCCTTCTCGCGCCATTCGGCTTCGAGCTTCTTGGGGTCTTCCACACCGCTCTTCACGAACTCTTCGGTGATTTCCTTGCCGCTGATCTCAATGCCCTCATGACGTGCATAGGCATCGAGCGCAAGGTCTTGCGACACCACGTCGTGGCTCTGCTTTTTCAAGTCTTCCTTGAACTCGTCGGCCGTCATACCCATCTGGGCCAAATAGGCATCGAAGGTAATGCCCTGCTGCTGAACCTGCTGGAAGAAATTCTGAAGCAGGTTGGCTTCCTCGGATTCGCACATGCTTTCGGGAGCTTCGCCCTTAAGGCGCTCGGCCAAGGCGTAGAGCATCTCGGTTTCGCGCAGACGGGGCAGCATCTCCTCTTTCTGCTGGCGGACGTTTTCGGCCACACGCTCGCGCAGCTCTTTCAAGCTTTCGAAACCTGCGGTGTTCTTGGCCCATTCGTCGTTGATCTCAGGCAGGATCTTTTCCTTGACCTGCTTGACCTCGACATCGAACGTGATGGCCCCGATGTCGGGCATGCCCTGGCTCACCGCGGAGGTGCCGTCGGACAGATCGACTTCGATGGTCTTCTTGTCGCCCTTCTTCATGCCGATGAGGCCCTTGTCGAAAGAGTCGGGGAACAAGCCCATGCCGACCTCGTACAAGCGGCTGTCGGTGGAAAGCGTGGGAATATCCTTGCCCTCGGCGTCTTTGGCCGACATGGCCAAGTCAAGGTAGCTTCCGTCTTTGACCTTGGTGGCTGCGGAGCAATCCTTGAAGTCGTAGTAATAGTTGCGCAGTTCTTCGACCTGGGCATCGATTTCGGATTCGCTGGCGTCTGAACCGGGGAGCTTGACGGTGACGGGGCCGTATTCGGAAAGCTCGAATTCGGGCGTGCACTCGATGGTAGCGGTGAACTCGAAGGGTTTGCCAGCCTCAACCAGCTCGGATTTCTGATCGATTTCGGGCTGGGCGATGGGCATGAGGTCGTTCTCATCGAGGGCAACGGGGTAAACCGTGCTCATGACGTCCTCGGTTACGGTTGCCACAACGGCCTGCGGGCCCATGGCGTTGTCAATCACGGGACGAGGGGCCTTGCCCTTGCGGAATCCCGGGAAATTGTATTTATGGGCGAAGTCCTTGTAGGTCTTGGCGATGCGCTCATCGACTTCTTTCGCATCGATGGTGACCGTCAACTTCTTCTTGCCGTCTTTCAGGGCCTCAACTGTGGTCTTCACTCGTTTCCTCCATCTGATAGTTCGTCGTTACCGCTCTGCGGGCTATTTGGTGCGGGTGAAAGGACTTGAACCTTCACGGGCTATGCCCACCAGGACCTAAACCTGGCGCGTCTGCCAATTCCGCCACACCCGCGCACATACGCCCCCGAAGGCGGATTTGACGATATCCCCCCGCGAACACGCAAGGTGACATGATAGCAAAAACCCATGCGCAATACACGTATCGGTGCTATTTGGAATCGAAGGAGCCTCCCGTATGGGAATCGCTGTCGCCGGCGAATACCTTCGCTTGGCTGCGGCCCGCCAATTCCTTGGCCATTTCGCGCAGCTTGAATTTCTGCACTTTATTGGATGCCGTCATGGGGAAATCATCCACGAAGAACACGCGCTTGGGAACTTTATAGCGCGCGATACGCGGAATGGCATAGGCGCGCACGTCGTCTTCGGTCATGTCCTCGTATCCCGGGTGGGTGCGGACGAACGCTCCCACGATCTCGCCGAGTTTTTCGTCGGGGATACCCACCACCTGGGCATCGAGAATGCCGGGCATGCTCAGCAAGAAGTTCTCCACTTCAAGCGGATAGACGTTCTCGCCACCGCGGATGATCATGTCCTTGATGCGTCCCGTCACCCGATAGTACCCGTCTTCGTCCACCGTGCCCAAGTCGCCCGAATGCAGATAACCGTCAGCATCAATGGCTTCCGCTGTTTCTTCAGGCATCTTGTAATAGCCCTTCATCACGTTGTAGCCCTTGCAGCACAGCTCGCCGGGCTCTCCCACCGCGCACAGATGGCCGTCGGAAGGGTCGATGATGCGGACATCGACCGGCGGGTGCTTGCGCCCCACGGTCTCGCATTTGTGTTTGATATCGTCATCGGCGCTGGTCTGCGTGAACACAGGGCTCGTTTCGGTCAAGCCGTAACAGATGGTGACGCCCTTCATGTTCATCTCGTCCATAACCTGTCGCATGGCCTCGGGCGGACACGGGCTTCCCGCCATGATGCCGGTACGCAGGCTGGACATGTCGTATTTCTTGAAATTGGGATGGTTGAGCTCGCCGATGAACATCGTGGGCACGCCGTACACCGCTGTGCATTTCTCGCGATCGATGGCGAACAAGACCATTTCGGCATCGTATATCTCGACGGGCACCATGCAAGATCGATGCGTGAGGATGGCCATGACTCCCAGCACGCATCCGAAGCAATGGAAAAACGGCGTGGGAAGGCACACGCGGTCTTCGGCACCCAGTTTCTGGCCTTCGCCGATATAGAAGCCGTTGTTCAGGATGTTGCGATGCGTGAGCATGACGCCTTTGGGAAACCCGGTGGTTCCGCTGGTGTACTGCATCATGCAGCAATCGTTGTTGTCGAATTCGTCCAGGCAATCCCACAACTGCTGCTTTTCAACGTATTGGCCCAGCAACAACAACTCGGGCACGTTGTAAAACCCGCGGTGCTTTTCAGGCCCCATGTAAATGAGGTTTTTGAGGAACGGGTAGGTTTCGCTGTCGAGCTTGCCGCGTTCCTGAGTCAGGCTCTCGGGCACCAGATCGCGCACGATCTGGATGTAGTCGACATCGCGGAACTGGTCGATGATGCACAGCGCCTTCATGTCGGACTGCTTGAGCACGTAATCGAGCTCATGGCTCTTGTACACCGGATTCATGGTGACCATCACCACGCCGATTTTGAAGCAGGCGAACATGAACGTCACCCAATCGGGGATATTGCGTGCCCATACGCCCAGATGGTCGCCGGGACGCATGCCGATGGCAAGCAGGCCGCGAGCCATGTCATCGGTGCGCTGGTCGAATTCACCGTAGGTCCAGCGCAGACCGCGATCGGGATACACCACGAATTCGTGGTCGGGATCGATGGCGACCTGATCGCGGAAGTAGCGGCAGATGGTCTTTTCAGAATGAAGGGGGAAGTCCGGCGAACCGGGGATCGCGCCGATGGTTGTTTCGGTCATGTGCTGATTCCTTTTCCTACACGGGGGTGTAGACGACGGCCAGGAACTTGGCGCTCTGGCCATCATGCGCGCGCACCTGATGGGGCACGATGCTGTCGTAGTAAATGGATTCACCCGGGCTCAGGATGTACTTTTCCTTGCCGTATTCAATGGTGATCTGACCTTCCAAGCCATAGATCCATTCTTCGCCTTCATGGCCCACCAGTTCGTGGTCCATTTCGCCCGAAGGCGTGATGGTGATGATGAACGGATCCATATGGCGCGAAGGACGACCTGCCGCCAAGCTGAAGTACCGAAGATCGCCGGCGTCGCTGTTGGTCTCGAGGCTCTTGAGACGCTGCACCTCTTCTATCTGGTCGGCATCGATATACACCGGGCCCAGATTCTCGTCATCGTCCATGAGCGTGCCCAACCGAACGCCGAGCGCACGCGTGATCTTGATGAGCGGAGCGAGGGATGCGGGAAGCTCTCCGTTTTCGAGCCCTTGGATGACTTCCAACTCGCACTCGCAGCGATCGGCAAGATCTTGCTGGGACAGGTGATGGGCGGTGCGCAAGGTGACGATCTTGTCACCGAGACGGTTGTCTTCGGCCATGGATTTTCCTTTTCTCGTGCCTGATTTCCACTCTATGATACCGCACGCCGGGCCTTGCCGGCCGACAGCGGCATCGCTGGCGTAAAATATCACGAACCGTTGTTTCCAATCGAAAGAAGGCACCCATGGCGCGCGTCTACAACTTTTCTGCCGGACCGGCGGTCCTGCCCGAAACCGTTTTGAAGCAGGCCGCTTCCGAAATGCTCGATTACCACGGTTCGGGAATGAGCGTCATGGAGATGTCCCACCGATCGAAGTGGTTCCAGCAGATCATCGACGAAGCCGAAGCCGATCTGCGCACCTTGCTGACTATTCCCGACAATTACAAGGTCCTCTTCTTGCAGGGCGGAGCCAGCCAGCAGTTCGCCGCCATCCCCATGAACCTTGGGCTTACGGGCAATGGCGTGGCCGACTATCTCGTTTCGGGCAGCTGGTCCAAGAAGGCCTTCCAAGAAGCCGCGCGCTTCGTCGATGCCCGCAAAGCAGCCACCAGCGAAGATACGAATTTCGACCGCGTGCCCGATTTGGCATCCATCGAGTTCTCTTCCGATGCCGACTACGTCTACATCTGCCAAAACGAAACCATCTATGGCACGAAGTACCGCGAGCTGCCGCAAACGGGCTCGGTGCCGCTGGTGGCGGATACGAGCTCGTGTTTCCTCTCCGAACCCATCGACGTATCGCGCTACGGACTGGTATATGCCGGCGTGCAGAAAAACGTGGGGCCGGCAGGGCTCGTAGTCGTCATCGTGCGCGAAGACCTGGTGCCCGAAGGACCCATCGACGGCGTTCCCACCATGCTGAATTACCGCACGCAGGTCGATGCGAACAGCCTGTACAACACGCCGAACTGCTGGGCCATCTACATCTGCGGCTTGGTATTCAAAAACCTGCTTGCCACAGGAGGACTCGAGGCCATGCAGCAACGCAACGAAGCCAAGGCGAAACTGCTCTACGACGCCATCGATGCCTCGAAGCTCTACAAAGGCGCAGCCCTGCCCGAGTACCGCAGCCTGATGAACGTGCCCTTCGTCACCGGAAATGCGGATCTCGATGCCGAATTCGTCAAAGAAGCCGCCGCTGCGGGAATGGTCAACCTGAAAGGCCATCGCAGCATCGGAGGCCTGCGGGCAAGCATCTACAACGCCATGCCCGAAGAAGGCATCAAGGCGCTGGTGGCCTTTATGGAGAAGTTCGAAGCGGACCACGCATAACGAACGGACGCGCTTGAGCCGGATCCGTTTCCGGTGCATCGCTTCGATACTGCGGCCCACGGCTCTCCGAGCGGTGGGCCGCAGCCGTTACCATCGCCTGCGCCGTCTGAAGCTGCGATTCGAGCATGCGCGATAAGGCCACCTGGCCATCGGATGCATTGGGGTCCTCTTCGAATGAAGAAGCGATTTCGGCTATGCGCTGAGACGCGCGCCCCAGGCCTTCGGCGCAACGCTCGACCATGGCGTAACGAGTCATGACGTCACGCAAAACCCGCAAAGCGGAAGCGGGATCGGGATGGATCGATTCAGCTGCCATGCCTTCAACGGCGCCAGAGGGCGCCTGGTCGGCGAAAGCCGCAGCACTTGCGCCGGCAATGCCACCGAACACCAGGCAGTTGGCGCTGGACAATCCGCCGATGCGATCGGCGCCGTGCATGCCGCCCGTCACTTCCCCGGCCGCAAACAGACCGGGCACGCCTGTCGAGGCTTCCGAGTCGATGCGTATGCCCCCGTTGGCCGCATGCGCGTAAAGTCCGATGCGCATGGGGTCGCGGGCCGTGAGCCCGCAAGCCGATTTGAGCCAGTCGAAGTACACGCGAACGAATTCAGGGGGGTCGTCGATCATCGATCGGTCATACACCACGTCGAAACCTGCGCCGCCGCCCGCCTGGAACGCAGCGAGGGCGATGTCGAACGCTTTGGATTCCAACCTCGTGGTGAAAGGGCCGTGCGTTGCTCGCAGGTTGAGGACTTCTTGCGAGTTGGAAATAGACGCAAGCGCATCCGCCCCGTCGGGATGCGTGAAGCGGCTGAAGCGAAATGCCTTCTCGTTGAACACGATACCCCGTTTGGGACTGACCAGCCCGGGCATTATCTGCATGAATTCCATGTTCACCAGACCTGCCCCCGCACGCAGCGCCAAAGCCTGCCCGGTGCCCATCACATCGGCAGGACATAGATGGTCGCGATACAACCCGCCGAACCCGCCCGTGGCAAGCACCACGGAACGGGCCGCCATAAACTCCAAACGGGAATCGGCGCCGCCGGCGTTGCGTTCCACAACGGCGCCGACAACGCAACCGTCGGCCTTGACCAAATCGATGGCCTGCGTGCGGGGAAGCAGGCGCACCCCGGCATCGGCCAAACGAGACGAGAGGGCGCTATGCGCCAAAGGTCGTTCTATTCCGTACCATTGGCGCAGGGCATGGTCGAAACAGGGAATGAATTCTCGCTGGAAATCCTGAGCAGGACGGCGCAGGCGCACCCCTTGTGCGGCAAGTCGATCGATAGCGGGACGAATGCCCTCAACGAAAGCATCGACAAGCGACGGATCCGCCATCCCGCATCCGACACGCTGGATTGTGTCGGCCAGATCCGATGCATCGGCATCGTCTTTTGGGGCAATGAGCCCCAATCCCCATGTGCCCTTGAAAAAACTGCTTCCGGACCCGATGGATCCTTGGGCGGCCAAGATGACGGAACGCCCTGATTCGGCGGCACTCAGCGCCGCCTGGATACCGGCCAATCCAGCACCGATCACCAGGACGTCGCACGGTTTGCCCGCTGGGGAGATAGAACGCATCGAAACCTTCACTCCCCTACTTCGAGGTTCCAGTCGATGTCGCTGGGACGGCCGCTTATCTGAGCTTGAGGCATCCAGCCGCATGCATCCATGTCGACACGGCCATCTTCGAGAAACGCAACGCCTTCGTCCTCAAGAAGCTTGCGCTGCGCATCGGGGCCGCCGAAAGCAAACCCTTGGCTGAGATGACCGTCTTTGAATACGACGCGATGGCACGGGATGACGCCGGGCCGTGGATTTCGATGAAGCGCGTAGCCCACGTAGCGGGCGCTGCGCGGCTGTCCGACCATGCAGGCGATTGTCCCGTAATTCGCCACATGACCGCTAGGAATCAGCTGCACCGCTTCATACACGTTATCGGCGAACCCGGTCATGGCATTACTCCCGTGCCGCTCCCCTTCGCATGATTGTATGCGACGTATGCCATGCATTCCGTTGGCGCCGACCTTCCCCGGCCCATGGCGCCACCCATGCTTGCAACATCAAGCCTATCAGAGGGGCAGGGCTTTACAAGAATGGTAATGGCTGATTCAAGCCGATATCCTGAAGGGTTGTGCAGACGCGTTGCCGCCGCAAGAGCTTCCACAGGCACGGTTACCACATTCCAAAGGCGTACCACAGGCACACCGCTGCCACCAGCATGAGAATCAAACTGCCGTACATGAAATACAGGACGATGCGGTACACGGACACGGTAAGACCCTGTGATTCGGCAGCTGATGCAACTTGATGCGCACCCGCCCCACCGTACAAGTCGGTAGTCCATCCGGCATGCAGCGGCTCGGAACTTCTGACCTGGAGCAATTCCAAAAACACGAATACCGCCGCAAGAGCGAAGTAAATGCCGAAGTCGCACATATAGCGCATGAGGACGCCTGCGGCCTGCAAGTCGAATATGCACAGAACCAAACCGAGTCCGATTGCCGCCAAAAGCGGTTTGAACAAACCCTTCTGCGCCAATCCGCGACGGGCTTTGGGCAAGGCGAGCAAGATGAACGACATGGGGTACAAGAAGAAGTAACCGCCGAACATCGATTCGGTGATGGTGACGCCTTGGTAACTGGGGTCGAGATAGGTCTGACGCAAAAACGGGAACTGGCTTCCCACATTGGGCGGCTGGATAAGGTAGGCATAGAGCCCGAAGGGAATGCGATCGAAATGAAAGCCACGATGCGTCATGTCATTGGTTGTCAGGTTGTAATTGGCGCCGAAGTCGAAGGGGGATCCGAAACGCAAGAAGTTATACAAGAGCACGAAGAAACCCACCACTAAAAACGGCGTCAGAGCAGATGTGAACGCACTGCGCACCGCACGACGTTGACGTCGATCGACGGCAGCTTTCTTGAACGGCCAGATGAGGAAGATGCCGAAAACGGCAGCAAGGACCATCTGGGGTCGGCAGGCCAACGTAAGGGCTATGAGCACGGCTCCGGCCACTATATAGCCCCGTTGTATGTATCCTCGCGACGTTCCGCGCACCCAGAGAGCCAGCCCCCAGGCCACGCAGCACAAACCCACCGCTTCGGGCATGAAATACATGGTTGGCGAGCGCGCTAAAATAAGCGCCCCGCCTCCGATGAGCAGGAAGACATCCATGACGATGAATACCCCCAGCGAAGTACGGGGGAACCATCGTTTGCATATCTGCATCAAAAGATAAGCGAGCCCCACGGCATAGATGCAAGCGCAGATGATGATGCCGAGCCAAGTGGGGAATCCCGTGCCGAAAACCAGATACCAAGGCAGGTAGAAAATAAGGCACGGCAGGATGCCGAAATAGACATAGTACTTCCCTTGGTAATATGCATGGTCCCAAAGATACGGAACCCCTTGGTCGATTCTGGCCTGGGTATCGTACGGATTCGACATGGATTGCAGCGCGGCGCTGGGAACGTCATCAAGGTACAGGTGTCCCTCTGAAAGCGCCACCGCCAACTTCTGATACTGGGTCTGATTGGCGGGCAGGGTAGCCTCGGTCATGTTGACATAATAGGTGTTGGACAAAACCAACGCGATGATCACCGCCAGCTCCAGCAGCACCAAGCATGCGATGATGGTCTTTTGACGGCTGCGGCGAATATCGAGCACCACTGCATAGATCTTGGCTTGGGGTCGCAGTGCGAACAGCGCCGCAAGCAAAGCGAGGATGGCGAACAATCGGATTGGGTCGAAATGAAAGGGAACCTGCGTATTGAGCGATATGCCGCTGACCGTTATCGATCCGATGCTCGAAAGGTTCGTCGCCGTCACTTTGATGGAATGGCAGTTGCCCGCAGGATCAAGCGAGATATAGCTGCTGGAAGGATCCGATGGGTCGACCGTGACAGTGGGAAGGCTGTAATAATTCGCATTGCCTTCATCTTGCAGGTACATGACCACCTGCACTTTGGGGTCAGCCGTTTGGGATGCGGCAGCATTGTCTATCGTCATATTGAAGTGAATGCTCTTGACCGTATCGTCCAGGCCGGTTATCTCGAAGGAATTGTCACCATCGGAAAGCGAGATGACCACTCCATCGCTTGCAGGGATTCCCTCGATTGAATAGTTTGACGTGACATCCGGATACACCAAGCTGGCAAAAAACGAGAAGTTGAACCAGAACACCTCGATGAGCACCGCGAGCGCGATGATGCCGATGACCGCCATAAGGCTGCGGCCAGCCGAACGCACACGCCCTGATCGCCGAGGCTCGTTATACACGGGTTGTTGCGCGGGCTCTTGGTTCCAGCGATCAGTTGAACCGCGGTTCGCGTCGGCAGAGGCCGCGTTAGATGAATAGGCGGCACGTTCTCGGGCAAGACGTTCGAACTCGGGAGATGAAACGCCAGGGGCGAATGGATCGTTTTCAGGTGATGGACTCATATCGATGCATTATAGAATCCGACCACTTCCCCGCCGCATTTGTTGGGAAAAACCCATAAGGTTGGGGTACAATACCGTTTCGTCTTGGGCCTATAGCTCAACGGTGGAGCAGAGGACTCATAATCCTTTGGTTGCAGGTTCGAATCCTGCTGGGCCCACCATGAAGCCATTCAGATCATCCGCCAGCCGGGTGATCTGATTTCGTTTTCTCTCCCCTCTTCTGGACCGCAATGCGGGAATTTGGGGCATTTTTGGGGCGCAAGTCCAAACTCCAGAGTCAAATCGAGCACAAAAGCGACCCGCGCTCAGACGTGATCTTCCAAATCGAGCTGCATCAGCAACACGTTGTCGCGCATCTCTTTCGCCTGCGCCCGCTTCAGCGTTCCCGCCTCGTAGGCGTCCTGTATCCCCTCGATCTCGAAGGCGTAGGCACGCCGTTCCACATCGTCCATCTTGTCGGTGGTTCGCGCGTAACTCGTGATATCGGGCCGCGTGCGCTCAAGTCGAGACAATGCCGCTTGATGGAACAAGAGAGACTGCGCCACCACTTCGGTGGGATAAACGGAATCTTTGGAATCGAGCATTTGCTGCAAATGTTCGACGGCATGCTGCTCGGTGGCTATCTGCAGCTGGCGCATTTCGTTGGTATGTTGGGGCTCGTCGACACCGGGAAGCGCCTTGAGGACCATGCGAACCAAAACATTGACGGTGGTCTTGAAGTGGGCCATTGCCTGACGCGCCATCCACCTGCTGCTTGACTTGTGACGCACGAAGTTCTGTCGTTCGCCCAGTCGATGGATATACGTATAGCCGTCCAAGTCGTCGGCTTCACCTCGTTCGACCAACTCGACCACATAATCTTGCATGCAACGCAGCACGTCGATCTTGAGCCTTGAAGTGGGCTCGCTTTCTATATCGGCCTTTTCCTGCACAGCCAAGATGCGATCGTTGTATTGCCCGATGACCGCATCGACCGCGCGGCCGTTCTCTGCCGTCTTTTCGGCCGCCAGCTGTTCGATCACGCGACGGAAGATGTCCACTTGGACCCGAGCAGCTTCTTCGTCGGTATCGATGTCAGCTTCAGGCGTTGGCGGCGCCAGCACGGGCAAGAGGAAATTGGCCAGAAGCAAAGTGCACAAGATGACGCCGGAAGCCAAGAAGATGATGAGGTCGCGCTGCGGAAACGCAAGGCCTGAATCGGTGAACAACGGAATGGAGAAGATGATGGAAAGGGTAACCGCCCCTTTGGGACCGCCCACCGTGGCAATAAGGTCGCTGCGCAAATCGGAGCCGCTGATCCGCCATCCGCGCCCCTCGGATCTATGGCGGGAAACAACATTCATCGCCGTCACCCATACAAAACGGACGACCACCAAAACGACGGTGATGGCAAGGACGAAGCCTATCAAGCCGATATTGTCGATGGCAACGGAATCCCAGGTAGATTGCGTGGCGCGAGGAAGCTGCATGCCCAACATGACGAAAACGATGCCATTGAGCGCAAAGGAGATGACACGCCACACGCTTGAAGAAACGATGCTCAAGCGCGATGCGGTAGGACCGATCTTGCGATCGGAATAGCTGCTGATAACCAGACCCGCCGCCACCACCGCCAATATTCCCGACACGCTGATGACTTCCGCGCACAGATAGATGATGAAGGGAAGCAGCACATCGAACATGACGAAAAACGTGGTTGATTCCAAACCGAGGTCGCGCACCTTGCCCTGGATCCAATGGGCGATAAGAGCAAGCAGGATGCCCGCAATGATGCCGCCGAAAAAGCTGAAGACGAAGCTCACCGACGCATCGAGCAGCGAGAATGCACCCGTGACCGCAGCGGCGATGGCGAACTGGAACGACACGACGCCTGAAGCGTCATTGAGAAGCGCCTCGCCTGACAACAACGCTTTTTCTCGTCGGGAAAGATCGACGGTTCTGGAAAGCGAAGAAACGGCCACGGCATCGGTGGGGCCGAGCGCAGCACCCAAGGCGAAAGCAGCGGTAAGCGGAATGGAAGGGATCAGCCAGTGGACGCTGAAGCCGACCGCCAGCATGATGATGAGCACCAGCCCTACCGCCAGCGACAAGATTGTCTTCTTATTGCGCCACAGCCCCAGCTTGTCGGCATTCTTGGCATCGTTGAACAAAAGAGGAGCGATGAACAGCAGCAAGAAGAAGTCCGGGTCAAGCGTGATATCGATGGTCGTCGCGGAAAAAAGCGCCAATAAGAAGCCGAGCGCAATCTGAATCAGCGGCAACGAGATGCGCGGAAGCACCTGTTCGAGCACGGAAGAAACCAAGACGGCGGCCGCCAGCATGAGTATGAGTTCCAGCGTGGCCATCGGGTAGGGACGACCCCCTTTTCGGGTGGGTTTCTGCTTTCGTTTCATTGTAACGGTGAAGTCGCGTTGAACGCACGGATATTCTGCTTGCGTCGTGAGCTCGGGTACCGTATACTTTCGCCTTGCGCCTGGTGGGTATAGTTCAGTTGGCTAGAACGCCAGATTGTGGCTCTGGAGGTCGTCGGTTCGAGTCCGATTACCCACCCCAGCGCGCTTTTGAAAAATGCTTGCAGCACAATGGCAGGTGTTTTACAATAGCCAAACGCTCATTGCGAGCACACGCACCGTTAGCTTAGTTGGTAGAGCAGGGGACTCTTAATCCCAAGGTCCGGCGTTCGAGTCGCCGACGGTGCACCATGAATGCGAACCTCCCTGCGGGGAGGTTTTTTCATACTGATGCCCAATCAGAAAGGCGCCCCATGGCCCATCGTTCAGGACACACGCTTCGAACCG
>JAXGTO010000019.1:0-47022 GCA_040774885.1 Eggerthellaceae bacterium
AGCTTTTTCCAGAACCCGAGACACCGGTGACCACGGTGAGGGCTCCGATAGGGATCGATGCCGAAATGTCCTTGAGATTGTTCTCGACGGCACCAGTGATGGTGATCGAACCGCGATTGGGATTACGGCGCTTTTCGGGAACGGGAATGCTGCGACGACCGGTAAGATAATCAGCTGTCAAGCTTCCCTTGGCTTTGAGGATTTGCTTGGGAGTGCCGCTTGCGACGACCTTGCCTCCGTGCTCGCCGGCACCAGGCCCCATATCGATAACGTAATCGGCATGGCGAATGGTATCTTCATCGTGCTCAACAACCACGACGGTATTGCCCAAGTCGCGCAGGCGTTCAAGAGTGGCGATCAGCCGCTCGTTGTCACGCTGGTGCAAGCCGATGGAAGGCTCATCGAGGATGTAGAGCACGCCCATAAGACCGGCACCGATCTGCGTGGCTAAACGGATTCGTTGGGCTTCGCCACCCGAAAGCGTGGCAGTAGCGCGCTCAAGGGTCAGATAATCCAAGCCGACATCCACCAGAAAGCGCAGGCGCTCTCGTACCTCTTTGACGATGGGACCGGCAATCTGCTCTTGCTGGCCGGAAAAAGAAAGCCCCTCGAAAAATGCGAGGGAATCGGAAGCCGACATCTCGCAAACATCATGAATATTTCGGCCGTTGACGGTAACCGCAAGAATTTCAGGCTTGAGACGCTTTCCGCCGCAAGTGGCACATGGCACGATGGCGAAGTACTGCTCCAGACGCTCGCGCTGGCGATCGCTGCTCGCTTCTTTGTAGCGATGCATGACAGCAGCGCAGATTCCTTCCCAATCGATGTACCAATACGTTTCACGGCCATCAACCGTCACATAGTCAACGCGTACCTTTTCATCAGAAAGACCGAACAGCAGCGCATCCTGCACCTTGCGCGACATGTCTTCCCACGGCGTATCGGAGTCGACACCCATGTGCTTTGCAACAGCTCGCAAAACCTGCGGATAATAGTTTCCGCTGGTAAATGGCGCCACAACGCCTTCATTCAAAGATAGGCTCGGGTCGGGAATAACCAGACTGGGGTCGACCTCTTCTCTGCTACCGATGCCCAGACAATCGGGACAAGCGCCATACGGCGCATTGAAACTGAAATCGCGCGGCTGAAGCTCATCCATGGAATGGCCATGCTCGGGACAAGCGAGCGCAGTACTGAAAATATGATCGAGCTCTGCGCCCTCTTCGTCGATGGTCTGCACCAGAATACGGCCATCGGCCAACTTGACGGCCATCTCAACAGCTTCGGCGATGCGCGTGGTGGCCTCTTTCTTGAGCACAACGCGGTCTACGACGACATCGATGGTGTGCTTGCGCTTCTTATCGAGCGTCAAAGAATCGCCTGAGAGCTTCATCACCTCTCCATCAACCCTTACCCGAGCGAAACCCTCTTTGGAAAGGTCGGCGAAAAGCTTGGTGAACTCGCCTTTGCGACCCACAACCACAGGAGCCATGGTGAGCGCCTTGAGCCCTTCGCCCAGACGCACGATTTCGTCGGTAACCTGATCGGTGGTTTGCTGCTTGATCTCGCGTCCGCATTCGGGGCAATGGGGAATGCCCACACGAGCAAAAAGAAGACGGAGATAGTCGTAGATTTCCGTGACGGTTCCCACGGTGGATCGAGGATTTTTACTGGTAGTCTTCTGATCGATGGACACAGCAGGCGACAAGCCATCGATGCTGTCCAAATCGGGCTTGTCCATCTGCCCCAAGAACATACGAGCATAACTCGAAAGGCTCTCGACGTAACGACGTTGGCCTTCGGCATAGATGGTATCGAAGGCAAGAGAGCTTTTTCCGCTTCCGGACAACCCCGTTATGACGACGAGTTTGTCACGGGGAATCGTCACATCGATGTCTTTGAGATTGTGTTCCCGTGCGCCCTTGATGACGATGGAGTCCTGTGCCATGCGCTCCTCAGCTTCTGATAACGTTTTTCAACGACTCACCACTATAGCGCGAACTGCAGGCCGACAGATGCGGATAACGAAGAGTACATGCAAGACCTTTACCCGCGGGGATGGGCTTGGGCATGAACGTTTTTGAGCCGCTCAACTGAAAGATGCGTGTAAATCTGCGTGGTGGAAAGACTGGCATGGCCCAACATTTCCTGGACGCTCCTAAGGTCTGCACCGCCTTCGAGCACATCGCTTGCAAAAGTGTGGCGCATATCATGGGGAGAGTAAGTCTGATCGACTCCCGCCATCATCAAGGTCTGCTTGAACATCGATCTAATGGCGGATATTCCCATGCGGACTCCATGCGGAGACAAGAAGAATGCACCGCAATCAACTCCATCCGATTGCTCGAGCAACAGCGAACGACCTTCGGACAAATAGACGCTGAGGCTTTTCACGGCAACGGAATGGAGGGGAACGATTCTCTGCTTGTCCCCCTTCCCCACCATCTTGACCGAAGACTGAGCAAAATCGATATCCCCTAGATTCAGCCCAGATGCCTCGGATATACGCGCACCGCAAGCGTACAAGAACTCGAGGATCGCCTGATTTCGAATGTATTCAGCTGAATGGATCCCATCTTTTGCATCAAGCGATGGCCAAACGGAAAGAATGGCCGTCATATCGGCCGCAGAGATGCGCCTGGGAAGACGACGAGGCTGTTTAAGGCCCGCAATCGCGTGTGAGGGATTAAACGAAACCTTGCCGATGGTGACCAGCCATCGAAAATAGCCGCGCAAAGAACTCAGATGCCGGTTGATAGTGGTCTTCGCGTAGCCAGATTGCGACAATTCAGCAAGATAGCGCCTCAATTGGGCATGCGAAGGATGCAGGTCGTCGATGTGAGTGCGATTAGCCCAATGAAAAAAAGCATCGAGATCATGACGGTAGTTTCGCACCGTGTTCTCGGAATATCCGCGCTCAACTCGCAGCGACTCCAAGAAACCGGCGAGCAAGGTTCTTTGCGCCTCGGTCATCTGGAACGGATCTTGAGAAGCACAATCACTCATCAGAAGATCTTTCAGATGAAGCGGAACCCAACAGATCGTTTTCCCTCAAGGCCGCCACATAGCCATCCAACGCCTGCGACCCTCGCAAGGCATAGGCATCATACCGCGCGGATTTGTTTTTGATGGGTGGATCGAGAGGCAAGAACACGCCGAAATTGACATGCATGGGTTGATAGGGCACGGTTTGCGGGTCGCATGAATGGGCAAGCAGGCTGCCAAACGCCGTCTGAACGGGCATGCGAGGAGCGCTCTGTCCTGTCTTCAGCACGCTAGCGCAGTTTATGGCCACATGAAGGCCACCGCGTATCGCCTCACAATACCCCTCGGTGCCCGAAAGCTGACCGCACACGAACACCGGAGCCCCTACACGGGAGGCAGCATCTCCCTTCAAGCGCAATGACGGGTCCAGAAGATGCGGCGCATCCAAGAACGCATTGCGATGCATGACGCCATAGCGGGCGAATTCTGCATGCTCCAAGCCGGGAATCATCCTGAAGACACGACGTTGTTCGGGAAACGTGAGGTTGGTCTGGAACCCGACGAGATTGAAGCTTTGGGCATTGCGGTCTTCTGCCCGCAATTGCACAACCGCCCATGGACGCCGACCGTCGGCTGGGTTGATAAGCCCCACCGGCTTCATAGTGCCGAAACGAGGCGCATCGATGCCCTTGCGGGCTATCTCTTCGATGGGCTGGCAGGCTTGGAAAAGATCGGAGGTCTCGAAATCCCTCATGACAACGCGCTTGGCCGAAACAAGCCCGGATATGAACCGCCCATATTCCTCTTTATTGAACGGGGCATTGAGATAGTCGCCCTCATCTGCCTCGTAACGGCTTTGAGAAAAAACGATTTTGCGGTCGATTCCTTCGGCATACACGATCGGAGCAGCAGCATCGAAAAATGAAAGGTGGCGAGTACCGGTAATGCGCTCGAGGCTGTGACAAAGCGATTCGGAGCACAGTGGCCCCGCAGCGATGACCAAAGCGTCGGCAGCCGGCAAAACGAATTCTCCCCCATCGGATAAGCAGACCAAAGAACCGTCAGACCGAATTTCCGTGACTTCAGCGCACACGCGCTCAATCGCCTGGCAAGAATCGATTGCAGCTGTTACCGCGCGAGCGAAAGATTCGCGATCAACCGCCAAAGCCCCTCCGGCCGGAACCGAAGTATCTTGCGCAATGGCCATAAGACGCGAACCGAGCACGTCGAGTTCATGCTTGAGCATGCCAGCGGCACTTTGGGGCTTCTTGCCTTTGAGCGAATTGGAACATACCAATTCGGCATTGAGCGCAGTTCGATGAACATCCGTCGTTTTGAATGGACGCATTTCGATAAGCCTGACCGCTATGCCGCGATCAGCCAACTGAAGAGCGGCCTCGCTGCCTGCAAGACCGCCGCCGATGATATCAACTTTGTATTCCATAGCGAACACGATACTACATCGGACCATACCTCCCATCGCCGTATCGACAAATGAGACCGTCTCTCTGCAATTCACTCAAACGAACATGTATCCATTGTCCGGAATCCAAGCCGGATGCAGGAGCCTCGACGCTTTCCATAATCTGTTCCAATCTCATGGGGTTAGCCCGCAAGGCATCGAGAAGCGGATCGACAACGCCTTTTTCACAGCACACGCTGGAAGCGAATGCTTCCTGCTTCAGCTTCCCGAAAAGAGAAAACAGCATGTCATCGAACGATTCGTCGTCGACAATGGGATAAGCGCCCTGGAACAACAAGCGGTTCGAACCGGCTGAGGTTTTGGACATGATGGATCCGGGAACCACCAATACATCACGATTGGCGCTGAGCGCCTCATCCGCGGTAGAAAAAGTACCGCTTGGCAAACCCGCCTCAACGATGAGCGTGGCTCTGGCCAATCCCGCGATTATCCGATTGCGCTCGCGAAAGGTGAAAGGAAGTGCAGGGTGCGACCACTCTCGCTCTGAAACGATGGCGCCGCCCGCGTCGACGATATGCTGGAACAGCCCGACATTGCCGGGAGGATACGGCTGGTCACAGCCACCGCCCAAGACGGCAACGGTAGAGCCCTGGGCGTCAAGGGCGGCATTGTGGGCCTGCGAATCGCACCCACGTGCGCCGCCAGATACTACGGCAATGCCGTTTCGAGCAGCAGAAGTGGCGAACCTCGAGGCACAAGCCAGACCATAGGGTGTCGCTTTTCTGGCACCTATTATGGCCAGGCCGCCCTCAAGAATAGAAGGATCTCCAATGACGTACAGATAGCTCGGAGGGTTGCGTGCATCCAGGAGTCGAGCAGGATATCCGTTTTCCCCTTTGCGCAAAACGCACCGCGGCCCCGTTATCAACGGACCTTGATAAGGCTTGAAAGAGCGCTTCGACCGTGATGTCGTTTGGGCGCTCACAGCCGTACCTCTGCCTCGCGCATGCGCAATTCGAGAGCCTCGGCAATATGCCCTACGCTCACTCGTTCTTCTTCTGCAAGATCGGCGATGGTTCGAGCAACCGCAAGGGTGCCCATGATGCCTCTCCCGCTCAGAGCATAAGCCTTGGCCATCTCCCCCATGAATGCATCCGCTCGAGTATCGAGACGGCAAGACTCGACCAACCTTCTATCCTTGCCTTTTTCGCCGTCCGCTCTATCAAGGGGCTCGCGGTTTTCTGCGGCGAATGCACGTGCACGCAATACGCCCTCTTTTAGCGAAGCCGAAGATGAACCCTTTTCTTTTGCAACAACTTCGCCATAGCTGCTCCGCCATATATCGATGCGCATACCGAACCGATCGATAAGAGGACCGCCGATGCGATTTTGATATGTTTGCACCTGATGAGCCGAACAGGTGCAGGCAACCGCATCGTCGCCGAAATATCCGCAAGGACAAGGGTTGCAAGCGGCGACGAGCATGAAACGCGCCGGCAGAGCCACACTGCCGTCGGCGCGCGTGATGACGATGCGCCCTTCTTCCACCGGCTGCCTGATTCCCTGAAGGACGGAAGGCCGAAACTCGGCAAGCTCATCCAGGAAGAGGACTCCGTTGTGTGCCAGCGTGACCTCGCCGGGCCGCACGGGAGACCCGCCACCGCACAAACCGGCAGTGGAGGCACTGTGATGGGGTGACCTGAACGGCCGCACTCCATGCAAGATGCTTTCGGTGTCCTCCCCTGCTATCCCATGGATGATGGCAGATTCCATCATCTCTTGCTCGTCGAGGGGAGCCATGATGGTAGGGAGCCTGCGGGCGAGCATTGTCTTGCCCGAGCCAGGAGGCCCTATCATCATCAGAGCATGGTTGCCGGCGGCAGCAATCTGCAGAGCCCTCTTGGCACCATCCTGCCCAGCTATGTCCGCGAAATCAACGGGATCGTCTGAAACAGAAACGCATCCCATAGCCGGAGGGTGACCCCAGGCAAGGCGGCGGAGCGCGGAAAGCGATTCGATGGTCTTTACCTCGAAGGAAGGATCATGCGCCATGCAAGGACCGAAAGGACACACCAGATCAAGGCGGTCGAGTTGAGCGCGCCGTTGAAAAGCAAGCAAACCGTCTATAGGACGCACGGATCCATCAAGCCCGAGCTCGCCAACCACGAGACTCGAGGAAATCCAATCGGAAGGTATCTGCTTGGTGGCCGCCAGCAAACCCACAGCCATGGGCAGATCGAACCCGCTCCCCCGTTTTTTCAGAGAACCAGGCGCCAAGCTGATGACCACTTTCTCATTCGGCATGGTGTATCCGCTCGCCTTCAGTGCCGCACGCACCCTTTCGCGCGCTTCTTGAATCGAGGCATCCGCCATGCCGACGATTGAAAAACCCGGCAAACCAGTGGTGACGACGACCTCGACCGAAACAGGCGCGGCCTCGACCCCGCGGATAGTGGCGCTGTTCACCTTGCATTGTCGCAATGCGGATGCCATCAGCGATCGAACTCCATCGCGTTTCGATGGAACTTCAAAAACGCCGTATGGTCGCCATTGGCTAAAATGGAGATGACATCGAACGAAATAGGACCTTCATCGGGATGATGGTCTTGAAGATACGCTTCGGCGATACGTTCGTATTTGGCCCGTTTGCGCGCATCGACCGCATCAGCGGGAAACCCCTTGTTCTCGCTGCGCCTGGTCTTCACTTCGACGAAATGCAACCCGTCATCGTCTTGCGCGATGATATCCGCTTCGCCCATCGGGCAAGTCCAGTTGCGCTCGATCACTTCGAAACCGCGCATCTGAAGAAAGCGAGCGGCGGCATCTTCTCCACGACGGCCCAAATCAATATGATTCTCGACAGGAACGTCGTTTCCCGATTCATTTGCAGCAGTTTGCATGGCTTGGATTTCACCCATAACTTCTCCTTTCGACAAGGAAAAGTTTAGGATTGCGGCTTTATCGAAAACCTTGCCGAATCCTTGCAGAACACGCAGCAAACAGCGCAGAACAACCTTGCGGTTTCTTCAACGCACCCTAGAAAAGAGAGTCTTGGAGAAAGTTTCCGCAAAAACTGATGCGATGAAGCGGAGTGGGGCCATATTGGCGCAATGCGCGGATGTGATCTTCGGAACCATAGCCCTTGTTCCGATCGAACCCGTATTCAGGATATGTTGACGCATAACGGCACATCAAGGCATCGCGTTCTACTTTGGCAACGATGGAAGCCGCCGCAATCGATGCGCATCGGGCATCGCCTTTGATTACGTCGATCTCGCGTTCATCGAAACCGAGGGGGTTGCCGTCAAGCAAAACGGCATCGATGGCCAGCCCGGTCTTCTCGATGTCCGAAACAGCACGTTTGAAAGCAATGCGCAGACAAGCCGTCATGCCCAAATCATCTATCTGGGAAGGTTCAATATGTTCGACAGCCCATGCAATCGATGCCTCTTTGATCTGAGCGGCAATCTCAACACGCCGCTCGGGCGCCACCTGCTTCGAATCGTTGAGGCCGGCAATATGAGGTTCGCGAGGCAAAACGACAGCGCCCACCGTCAAGGGCCCGGCAAGCGGGCCGCGTCCCACCTCGTCGCATCCAACCAGTGCACCAGTGCAAAGAGAGGATTGGAATTCATAGAGGCCCGCCACCCGCGCGCTTTCGCGCTCTTCAGCCTCAAGGCGCCTTCGGGCCTTTTCCAACGACCGTTGCACCGTTTTACGGGTATCGGCTCGAAAGGAACGCTCGAGCACCTCGAAAGCTGCCCGATCGGCACTGCGCAGGCGTGCATCGATATCGCGGATGGTCTGTTTGTTCGTTTCCATGCTGACAGTATAGACAAAAGAAGAGAGGCTCCCGAAGGAACCTCTCTGCAAACACACGGTCTGAAAAGATCCTAGAAGGCCTTTTCCTTGATCTTGGCAGCTTTGCCGACCTTGTCGCGCAGATAATACAGCTTTGCGCGAGAAACGTCGCCGCGACGCGTGACCTCGATCTGTTCGATCTTAGGAGAATGAACAGGGAACGTACGCTCGACGCCCACGGAGAAGCTCACCTTGCGAACCGTGAAGGTCTCGCGATTGCTGGCGCCGTGACGGCGGATGACATCGCCCTGGAACACCTGGATGCGCTCACGGTTTCCCTCGGTGATGCGATAGTGGACCTTGACGTTGTCGCCCACACCGAATTCGGGGAGGTCCTGCTTGATCTGCTGCTGCTCGATTGCGCGGATGATATCCATGGTTCTCGTTTCCTTCTGAATGCGGTATTTCATTGCATGTTCGTTTTGTCCGGAGACACGATTGGTTAGTATAACGCGCCATCACGAGTGATGCAAGAATGAATAACGATGCTGCAACGAGCCACCAAACAAGCACAAACGGATGGCAAACAAGGTGGCAGAACCAAGCTTTTCTCAGATAAGGGACAGCAACGCATAGCAAACAACGCCGGTCACTGCGCACCACAGCAAAGACTTGGTTTTGAAGGCCACCAGCAAAACCACAACGGCCGCAGCCAAAGGCAGAGCCCCCGGCCATAAGCCGGCATCGAACATGCCGGGCTTGAACAAGTCGTTGGCAACGAGTGCAGCGAATGCGGCGGGAGGGATAAGATTGAGGGCGGCCTGGACATCAGGAGAAAGATCGCGGCCCTTCAACACGAAAATAGGAATGCAACGGCAGGCCAGCATGCAGGCGAGCGTGCATGCGTACACGATAAAGAAATCCCGAAGGCTCATCGCTCGCACCTCCGATGTCGCCCGGCGCGAAACACCATTCCCACAAGCACGCCCGTGCAAGCTCCCAATAAAATAGCGGGGCCGGTCAGTCCGACGATCTTGCAGATGCAGACGGAAGCAGCGGATACCGCCATAACCAATAGATTCTCAGCCGTCATACGCTGCGAAGCCAGAAGACAGATGAAAATCGATGTCATTGCGAATGCGGCGATGGTGCTGGGGATATCGAGGGCATCGCCCAAAAAAACTCCGGCAGCATTCGATACGCCCCAGGTGGTCATGCAGAACAAATTGACCATGGTGGCATTGAGCGGCGTCCAATCCCCTTCTTGGAATCGTGCGAGATTGACCCCGAAACTTTCATCGGTGACCGTAGCGGAGAACAAAAACGTAAGCCGTTTGCGCGCACGGGCGAAATACTGGCTGAAAGCAGCGGAATAAAGGATTTGCCGCGTATTGACGAACGAAACGCTTGCGACAATCGAGGCGACAGGCTGACCGGCCATCCACATATTGGGAATCATGAACTGGCCCGCACCCGAATAGAAGGTCATGCTCATGACAAACGCCATAAGGGCATTGAAGCCGATTTGCGATTCCATTATTCCGCAAGGTATGCCGATGCCCACATACCCCGCCATGACGGGCCATGCGGTTTTCAACGACCGTTTTGCTTCTGCGGAAATGGACATAGCCGCCCAATTATAGACTAAAGGCGGATGCCGTAAAGAATCTGGAAAACGAGATCTGGTCAGGCGTCTGTCCCGAGAGTGAATGAACGAGGAACGAAGAGGTCTTCATAGGTGGTCTTGGCAAACCGGTCGGTCATGCCCGCAATGTAATCGACGATGGTCTGGCAGTGGTTGCAGGCGGGAATGCGGCGATGCTCGGCCGGAATGGCACCAGGGTGTTCGCAATAATACAAGAAAAGCTCTTCGATGAGATGGCGCGCTTTATCGAGCTCGCAGATGATGGCGGGAGCGGTGTATACCTCTTGGAACAGAAACGATCGCAGTTCCATCATGGCGTCGTAAACAGCAGGCTGCAATGCTATATCGCCCGTCTTAGAACTGTTGGAAACCGTATCGGATACCAACGTTGCGATTCGCGCCGAATGGTCTGCCCCCAAGCACTGGTGCGTCGAGTCAGGGAGGTCGGATTCACGAAGCGCGCCAGCTCTGATGGCATCATCGATATCGTGATTGACATAGGCGATGCGATCAGCCAAAGCGACGATACGTCCCTCAAGCGTCTTTGCCCGCTGCGAACCGGTGTGGCATAAAATCCCGTCTCGCACCTCTTCCGTCAAGTTCAATCCCCTGCCGTTGTTTTCAATGACATCCACAACACGCAAACTTTGGACGTTGTGGCGGAACAACGGTTCGCATGAGTGAGAATCCGATTCGGTGCCAGCATAGCGGGCCAGACAATCGCAAAGGGCCTGCTCGCCTGCATGACCGAACGGGGTATGGCCCAGATCATGCCCCAGGGCGATGGCTTCGGTAAGATCTTCGTTCAAGCCAAGGGCGCGAGCAATGGTGCGCGCAATCTGGGCAACTTCGAGCGTATGGGTCAAACGGGTTCTGAAATGGTCGCCCGCAGGAGCCAAGAACACTTGGGTCTTATGGGACAGCCGCCTGAACGATTTCGCATGAACGATGCGATCGCGGTCGCGCTGGTAAGCAGTGCGCAAGTCATCATCGGCCAAAAGGACCGACCTTCCCAGCGACGAATCGGAAAACGCCGCATCAGAAGAAAGCACCTGGTGCTCCAAAGCTTCATGGGCGATGCGATCGGAAACCTCCATCGCTCAGCGAGCCCCGTTCGAGGCATCGCGATACGTCACCTTTGCAATAGGCGATTCCCAAACCGCAACTTCATCCAAATGGATGCCATCGGGAAGAGTTGCCGCGAGTTCATGGAAGATGACACGGGAAAGATGCTCGGCCGTCGGATTGATGGCATCGAAGGGCACGACATCGTTGATGCAATGGTGATCGAAAGCGTCGAGAAGCGCATGCAGGTCGCCCTTGAGCGCCTTGAAGTCATAGAGCATGCCGACTTCATCGAGCTTCGAGCCCGAAACAACCGCCTCGACATCCCAGGTATGACCATGCAGATAGCGGCACGGCCCATCGTATCCGGGCAAATAGTGCGCAGCATCGAAATGGTCTTTCACCGTGAGCGTGTAGCAATGCGCACCAGCTAGGTGATCTGAAAACGAACGGGAGTTATCGGGGTTGGTCAACATGATGACTCTCCTTTACTCAACGACCAAAAGTCGTTTGCAATGCGGACATACGGAAAGAGGCGCTTCGTGGCGTATCTGTAGCAACCGATTTTGATCGAGCGAATTGCGACAGGCACTGCACGAGGAACCATTGAGATGGGCCACGGCCACACCTCCGCATTCTTTGCAGGCACGAACATATTCCTTGCGCTGATCCGCATCGAGCACCGCCATAAGGGCCGTCCGTTTTGCAGCAGCCTCATCCGCTTCGGCCTTTATCCCAGCAGCTTGTTCGTTGATCTGGCCAAGAAGACTCGCTTCTTGCGAGCGCATATCCTCACTGCCTGCATTTACGCGTTTGAGAAGCGAGTCGGCTTCAGAGAGTTTTGCAACAGCCTCCTTCAAAGAAACCTCGACCGCCTCTTTGCGCTTTGCGGCGCCGTCGAGTTCTTTGGTAAGTGAAGAAACGCTGCGGAAATCGCCTTGAGCGTCATCCACCTTCTGCTGAAGGCCTTCGATGCGCGCGGTGAGAAGCTTGACTTCATCGGTAAGGCGGTTAACCTCGAAAGCTGCTTTTTCATGCAAGGGCATGAGGGAGCGTTTTTTCTGCGACAGCAACGCACGTTTTTCGCGCAAGGTCTGTATTTGCTCGCGCTGAGGAAGCGCATCGAGCTTGCGCTTGAGGGCAAGCAATCCCATGTCGATCTCAACGAGTTGTTCCAAGGTTTCGATTTGCTGAGCGGTTGCTTGCATACGGCCTACTTTCGGATAGCTTCGGGTGTGGTCCAATTCTCGCTTTGGTCGATCATCGTGATTGATTCGCGCGATATACCGCAGTCTTCGAGCGCAGAAGCCAAGACGGCACAAAGCGGCAACTCGCTGACGTCATGGCCGAGCTCGATGATGGCCAGTCCTTGCTGGGAAGCATCAAGGGCATCATGGTAATGGATTTCTCCGCAGATAAGACAGGGAATTCCCGCTTCAAGGCATTGCCGAGGCAACGTAGAAGCAGATCCCGTGCACGTCGCTACTTTCGTGATAATACGGTCCATGTCGCCCCACACGCGCGGCGTGCGGCCGAACACGGCAAGGCAGCGTGATGCCAGCGAGGAAACAGGAAGCGATTCTTCCGAATCGGAGAAACCGCAGATTTGACCATAGCCAAGCGAATCGGATCGTTCAAGGCGATCGAGTACGCCGAGACACTTCAAAGAAAGCATGCCTGGCAGCATTCTTCCCGCCTGCGGACTGACATCCAACGCAGTATGGAAATCCATAAGAGCAACGTCTTGTTTCACCGCATCCCAAATAGCCTCTTCAGCCATGTTCGCAGCGGTTGCGCTCAAACGGCGAGGCGGCTCCAAGCAGACGGGATGATGCGTGACCAAGATGTTGGCACCGCAACTGCGGGCGATTTCGATTGCCTGGGGCGTGGCATCGAGCGCAACGGCCACTCCGGACACCGGCAAAGAAGCATCCCCTACGGTAAGCCCGGTAACGTCCCAAGGCTCTGCTTGGTCGGCAGGAAACAGCTCGAGGAGCTTGCGCTCGAGCATGCCCACCGACAGGTCGGCAGACCGCCGTGCACTTATTGTCGAGTGATCCACTGGAGCAAGGTCTTTAGCCATTTCGGTCTCCTTCCCCTCTCATCAATCGATTGCGATGGTTCGACGATCCCCATCGGGGGTCGGAACGGTTATATGACGATAGCCTGCATCGTAGAGAGTCTGCGCAGCTTGGGTGATATCTCTCCCCACGTTAGCTGGGCAATGCGCATCGGTCCCGATAGTGGCGGGCACTCCGGCGTCATGGAACAGCTTGAGAAGGTCGGGCGCGGGAAACACCTCATGGCAATCGTAATAGGCACCCGAGGTGTTGAGCTCGATCATACGACCGCCCGCTTTAGCTGCTTCGGCCGCCTCGGAATAAAGATAAGAGGGGTCGAAGCTCGGTCGATAGCCGAACTTCTTCACCAGGTCAGGATGCGACATCACATCAATCGGATAATCGGAATCGGCCGCTTCGCACCATATTTCGAAATATCGCTTCCAGATATCGTCAGGACCTACTTCTTGCCAATGACCGCGCAAAGAAGGATCGTCGAACGCCCAGCCGTCGACGAAATGGACCGAGCCCAACACGATATCGAATCGGTCGAATTGGTCGGGAGAAAAAGTCCGATCTTCTTCCTTGCCCAGCCAGTCAAGCTCGGTACCCAAAAGCACCTGCAATTGCGGGTGCTCGCCAGCTTGAGCGCGAACGGTTTGGCAATACTCATCCAAACGATCTGCTGGCATGGACAGATACGCTTTGGGGTCCATCTGCCGGGAAAGCGGATAGTGCTCGGTGACGGCCATGACCGAAATACCCGCTGCTACGGCAGCATCCATCATCTCTTTCACGCTCCCTTGAGCATGACCGACGAAATCGGTATGAGTGTGAGTTGTGACAAGTTCCATATCAGTCGAGTCCTTCCGCATATTCCGTGCGCCAATCGACAACCTTTTCGAAGGCATCCACGAAATCGTCTACATCATCTTCGGTTGTCAGAAATCCCATTGAAACCCGCAAAGCGCCCAATGCCTCATCGCGCGAGATTCCCAAACGGGCCAAAATACGGCTAGGCTCCAGCGAATGGCTGGAACAGGCCGATCCTCCGGCAACGGCAAAACCGAGCATATCGAAACGCAGGATAAGCGTCTCGCTCTCAAGGCCGGCAACGCGCACGCTGACGATATTGGGAAGAAATCCTTCCGACCCGGCGCGGCAATCGACGTTGGCACTTACTTCTGGTCGAGCGCACAAAGTCGCATAGAGCCGATCGCGCAAACCCATCAGGCGCTTGCACTCGGAATCAAGAGCAACAGAGTCGCAAGCAGCGGTCGCCGCGGCAGCGAAACCGACCATGCCCGCGACGTTTTGCGTACCGCTGCGCAAACCGGCCTCTTGGCCACCGCCCAGCATCCAGGCATCAAAGGGAACTCCACGACCCAGATACAAGGCGCCGATTCCCTTGGGGCCGCCGATTTTATGGCCTGAGAAGCTGGCCGCATCGACACCGAGAGCCTGCACATCGACGACCATCTTTCCCAATGCCTGCACGGCATCGGTATGGAACAGTGCGCCGGCCCCATGCGCAACAGCGCTCAGGGAGGCGATGTCGGAAATGCTTCCGACTTCGTTGTTGGCCAGCATGAGGCTGACCAGAAGCGTATCAGGACGAAGGGCGGCCTTCAGACGTTCGGGTTCAATACGGCCTTGGGCATCCGGGTCGAGGAACGTAACGTCGCAGCCTGCGGATTGAAGATGCTTGGCGCACTGATAGACGGCATCATGCTCGATGGATCCGACGATGACATGACCTGAGCCCACATCGGATCCCGCCTGTCTGCGCGCAGTACGTGCAGCCGAAACCAATCCGTTCAGAGCAGCGTTGTCGGCTTCGGTTGCACCGCTGGTAAAGATGATCTGCGAAGGCCGCTGAGCATTCACGGCGCGAGCGACATCGGCACGGGCGCGTTCCATGCACGAAAAGGCATAGCGGCCTTCCCGATAAAGCGAGTTCGCGTTGGCGTTTGCAGAAAGACCTGCACGACCGGGCTCCATGAATTCTTCCATGGCGCCAGCAGCTTCCGGCCGCAACGGCGCCGTTGCGGCCCAATCCAAAAAGGTGCGTTTCATCAGAGCACCTCCGAACCCTGGGCTTCGAGGGCGTTCGATCTTATGGTGGCAATTGCCTTTTGGCGATCAGGCGATCCAAAGACGCCGCTTCCTGCAACCAGGACGTCGGCGCCGCGCGAAGCGACCGAACGGGCCGTTTCACCGTCGATGCCGCCATCTACCTGGATAAGCGGAGCGCACTCGAGGGATCGGCAAAGCGAAACCAATCGATCAAGACGCTCAAGGGTTTCGGGGATGAAAGATTGTCCGGAGAACCCGGGAAAAACGCTCATGACCAATACCATATCGAGGCGCGAAACCCACGGTTTCAAAGAATCGATGGGCGTATCGGGTTTGACGGCCAGGCCGGAAAGGGCGCCAGCACCTTCAATGAGATCGAGCGCTCGACCGATGCCCGAAGAATCTGAAAACGACTCGAGATGAACCGTGACCATGTCGGGATCATGCTCAAGATACCAAGGGAGCTGTTCGATGGGATTGTCGATCATGAGATGCACATCGAGGAAGCGATTCCCCGTCTTGCGAAGGGCGGATACAAGAGGAACGCCGATAGTAAGATTGGGAACGAAATGCCCATCCATGACATCGATATGTATCCAATCGGCACCGCCATCTACGATTTCGTCGATATCCTGCCCCATGGCAAGAAAGTCAGCCGAAAGGATGGAGGGAGATATCTTGATGTCTTGGAACACGCGAAGCCTTTCTCGTCGATTGCCCGACTGAGATTGTATCGCACGCATGCTCAACAGCCGACGTTCTGCTCTAGATTGAGCAGGAACTCCTTTATAGCGGCATCGGGGCGACCGGCCAGGCCGATGACTCGGTGGTCGGCCACGATGAGAGGGACGGGATTCTTCCGAACAGCGCTGCCCACCGAACGCCGCGAACCGGGATGGCCGATGGACGAGGCCAACTGCGAACAAGTGAGACTGTTCCCATACGGAATCGAAGCGATGCCCTTCCAAACTTCCTGCTGGAATTCGGTTCCTGAAAGATCGAGTGGAACATCGAAGCAGCGCCGCTTCCCCGCCAAATACTCCTGGATTTGCGAGGCCGCGATATTGGATGCCTCGCAGGGACGCTCAACGGCATCGAATCGGCATGATCCGAAAGCCAAACGGGTGATGGCGCCGTCACGAGCCATGATGGTGACGTGGCCCAGCGGCGTGACGTACGAATAGAAGGTTGCAAAATGATCCATCATCGAGCTCCTTCGAAATCATCGCATCCTGCAAACACCCTACAGACCGTAGAATTCCTCCTTCAAAGGTCGGGCAGCAAGCTCACCGGCTGCCTGACGCGGGTCGGCACCTTCCCAAACGACGCTGCGCACAACGTCGGTAAGAGGCATCTCGATGCCGCAGCGTGCAGCAAGCGGCTGGAGGGTCTTGCAGGCAAGCGCGCCCTCGGCCACCATGTGAGTAGCCTGAGTGAAATCATCGAGCGTTTTCCCTTGCGCGATCGATTCGCCAAAGCGTCGATTGCGCGAATGCTCAGAGGTGCATGTGGCAATCAAGTCGCCGGTCCCTGCAAGACCCATGCAGGTCATGGGAGAACCACCCAGGGCATTGACCAGTCGGCTCATCTCGGCAAGACCGCGGGTCATCAACAGCGCCGCCGTATTGTCACCGAAACCCAATCCGCAAGAAAGGCCCACGGCAATTGCGATGACGTTTTTGCAGGCGGCGCACACTTCGACGCCGCACACATCTTGGCTGACATAGGTTCTGAAGGTTTCCGTTGCAAAAAGCTCTTGGAAGAAACCGGCTGTTTGCCGTGAAGTGCTGGCCACCACCGTGCCGGCCGGCATGCCCAGGATCACTTCTTCGGCATGATTCGGTCCGGAAAGGACGGCGATTCTGTCCGCATTGCCCATTTCGGCTTCGAAAACCTCCGAAGGCAAAAGACCGCTTCCCTCTTCAACGCCTTTGCTGCAGATGATGATGGGAAGATCGGATGCTGCGGTTTCCTGAAGCGCTCGCGCCACGCCGCGCATCAGATTGGATGGCGTGACGATGGCGACGGCATCGGCTCCCCGGAGGCAATCGGCGTGGGATACCGTTGCCACCACATTGGAAGACAACGTCGCATCGGAAAGATAGCGCGGATTGCGATGCTGGACGTTGATGCCCTCGACAACCTCGACACGCCTCGCCCATAAACTGACATTCATGCCCTTGGAGCCCAGAAGATGGGCTAGCGCCGTCCCCCATGAACCAGCCCCGATGACCGCCGCTTTCATGCAGCACCTCCGTTTTGAGCATCATCGGGCTTCTTTCCGATTCTGCGTTCATTGCCTTGACGCAACCGTTGGAAATTCCCTCGATGGGCAAAGAGCACGGCAAGAGCGCCTACGGTCATGCAAGCCCATGCCGGCCAATCACCCCAAAAATAGTAAAGCGAGAGAAACGGACAGGCCACCGCTGCAGCAATGCTTCCCACAGAAACGTAGCGGGTTGCCAAAACCAGAACGATGAAGAGCCCCAATTCGATCCAGGCACCGACGAAGCCGAACGTGACGAACAAGCATCCGACAGCTACGGCAATGCCTTTCCCGCCGTGGAATCCCAACCACGGAGAATAGATATGGCCCAGTATGCATCCCATGAAAGCCAAGGCGGTGCAATCACCTATGGTAAGCGAAAGGGCAGAGCCGGTATCGCCTGGAATGAAAGCTGCGGCGATGGCGGCAGCAAGAAAACCGGAGAGATAGCCCTTGCCGAAATCGAGGATGAAAACAGCGGCTCCGCCCTTCTTTCCCAAGCTGCGCATGGCATTGGTGGTGCCGATGTTGCCCGACCCCGATTTTCGGATGTCGGTATGGAAGAACAGCTTTGAGATGATAAGACCGAACGGGATGGACCCCAAAGCAAATGCCAGGACGAAGATGCCAACGGCAATGGCTATCTGACCCATCGCCTAGTCCTTCCGCTTGAATTTGAGCCGAATGGGCGTGCCGGTGAAATCGAATGCAGAGCGCAAGCGATTCTCAAGATATCGACGATAGTTGTCATCGATAAGCTCGGGATGGTTGGCGAACAGGGTGAACTGCGGCGGGCAGGTTCCCGTTTGCGTTATGTATTTGATCTTGAGGAGCTTCTTGCCCTTGGAAATGTTGTGGCCGAAATCCCTGATGTCCTGCAACCAGTTGTTGAGCTTGCTGGTGGAAACCTGAGCGTTATAGCCGGCGAAGCACTTATCGACGGTATCCCATACGCGCTGGACGTTTTTGCCGGAAAGCGCGGAAATGGCCACCACGGGTGCATAACCTACGAACGCGAGACGGTCCTCGATGCGACTGCGCACCTCGGCTTTAGCCTCCGGTCCTTCTACCAGATCCCACTTGTTCAAGATGACGGCAAGAGCGCATCCGCGCTCTTCCGCGAACCCGGCGACCCGTTGGTCTTGATCGGTAAGACCCAACGATCCGTCGATTACCAGCAAGGCGACATCGGCGCGGTCGATGGCACGCATCGCACGAACGAATCCGTAGTACTCGACATCCTGGTCGATTTGGCTTTTCCGCCGCAAGCCGGCAGTGTCGACGATGGTATAGGCCCTGCCGTCATGATGGACGGTGGTATCGATAGCGTCGCGCGTGGTGCCGGCGACATCGGAAACAATCGAACGTTCCTCGGCAGCCAAGCAATTGGTGAGAGAAGATTTGCCCGCATTGGGTCGGCCGATGATGGCGACGTCGATGGACTCCTCGTCAACCTCCGTATCGGGAACATCGATTTCGGAGAGCACTTCCACCAAATGATCGAGCATATCGCCGGTGCCGTTGCCGTGCATGGAAGAGATCGGCCACGGATCGCCGAGGCCGAGTTGGGCAAATTCCCACATGGCGCTGTCGTCGGCGGGATTGTCGAGCTTGTTCACCAGCAGCAAAACGGGCTTGTTCGACTTGCGCAAGATGCGCGCAACCTCTTCGTCATCGGCGTTGATGCCGGTTTTGCCGTCGACCAGAAACAAGATGACGTCGCTTTCGCGCGTGGCTTCGAACGCCTGGCTGCGGATGGAACCCTGGAAACCGTCTTCGGTCCCCATCTCGATGCCTCCGGTGTCGATGAGGGTGAAGTGCACGCCGTTCCAATCCGCCTCATGATAGGAGCGGTCGCGCGTTACCCCGCGCATTTCATGCACGATGGCATCGTCAACTTGGGCGATGCGATTGACGAATGTCGATTTACCGACGTTTGGACGGCCGACGACCGCCACGATGGGAAGGGACATGTGCTACCTACCAGCCTCGATGATGTCCAAGATTTCGGATGCGAACTCCGATGCGTTGCAGGATACCACACGCACATCGCAGCCCGAGCGTTCCACGATATCCTCCAAAGACATATCATCGAGCGTCAAAGCGTCGTCGTTGAAAACGACGCGGGGAACAACGGCCGTATCAAAGGGATGATCCACTGCATGCGCCGCCAAAGCATCGGCGATATCGCATCCGCACAACAGCCCGGTGACATCGACGTTGCCGCCGAAATAACGGTTTTCGACGAAGAGGGATTCGAGGCAATCTGCCAAAGGGGAGCCCTTGACCAAGGCGGGAAAGAATTCGCGTTGCGCGCAACCGCACACGAACACCACCCGTTCATCTCGACGATGCAACTCATCGGCAAGGCGCGAGAGCGCATCCCCGCAGCCGTTCCAATCATCGACGAACGAACGGACGATGCCTATTCCATCTTCGAACATGCCGAAGCCGTCGTAGCAATCCGAGGAGGGAAGATTCTCAAGGAGATCGTCAGGGTAAGCGTTGCGATAGAACTCATCGGAAACTTGGACCCATGAGATTCCACGTTGTTCGCGAGCTCTGACCTGAAAGCGCGCCACCTGATCGATGACGGCGCGAGCGGTATCACGATCGTTGAAGCTACCCGTGAACTCGTCTTGATGGGAGGTATAGCCCAGAGGAACGATTCCGATCTCAACGATTCCCGGATGCTCCCAAGCCCAAGCGAGCGTTCGGTCGAGCTCGTCGGCATCGTTGATGCCGGGAACCAAGACGATTTGCGCATGCAACTCGATGCCCTGGGCAAGCAGTCGTTCGGCAACTGCGATGCCGACATCGGCATGTTTGCCGATAAGGGACCTGCGAACTTCTGGTGAAACGGCATGGAGGGAATAACGCAGTGGAGAAATGTGCTGGTCTATCACGCGTTGCTCATCTTGCGGCGTCATGTTGGTGAAGGTGACGAACGTCCCCTGCATGAAACTGAGCCGGTAATCATCATCTCTGAGCGTAAGCGAGCTGCGCATTCCTTCAGGAAGTTGTCGCATGAAGCAGAACACGCAAGCGTTGCGGCACTGGCGGATGCCGTTGAAGACGACGCCATCGAAAACGATCCCCCAGGATTGTCCTTCTTCTCGTTCCAGTTCGACGGTGCCGGCATCGCCATCGAGATCGATGTAAGACACCTCGATGCAGTCGTCAGAACCGTACCAGCGCCAATCGATGATGTCGCGCATGTCATGGCCATCTACGGCCGTGATAGAGCAGCCGGGCTCAAACCCGGCATCGTCGGCAGGACTGCCCGGGTCAACGGAGACGATACGGGCAATGCAGGATACGTCTTGAACGCTCATCGACCGAGTTCCCCAAGGCGATCGACGACGGAGCGGATCTGATCGTCAGGAGTAGAGGCCCCGGCTGTAACGCCGACACGGGAACACCCTGAAAACCATGCCGGGTCGATTTCGTCGGCCGTTTCGATGTGGAACGCACGAGGACACGTCGATTCGCAAATCTCGAACAAGCGCGTGGTATTTGAAGAGTTGTGACCGCCGATGACCACCATCGCATCAACGGTGGAAGCCAAATCGGCCGCCGCCTGCTGACGCTGAACCGTGGCATTGCAGATGGTGTCATGCAGCGAGGGGTCATGCCCACACTCCCGCAATGCAGCGACGACACCTTCGAGCGCCGGCCGGGTCTGGGTCGTCTGAACCACAACGCCCACGGGATCTTCCAAATCAGCGGGGATCTCGCTGCCGTCGGCAACGACAACCACCCGGGCTCCGAGTTCGCGCGCATAGGCGCACAACCCTGCAACTTCCGGATGGGACGACTCCCCCACCACGACCACCGTTTTGCATTCAGACGCCAATGAAGCCGCCGCCTTTTGGGCGCGAACCACATAAGGACACGTCGCATCGACGATTTGGTTTCCCGTGGCTTCGATAGAGCGTCTGACTTGAGGCGTTACCCCGTGACTGCGAATGATTATGGCGCGATTGCCTGCATCAGCAGGATCGTCGACGGCACGCACTCCTTCTGAAGCAAGACTGCTGACAACCTGCGGGTTGTGGATGAGCGGCCCCAGCGTCACTGCGGGAATACCTTGCTCGATGGTCTGATGAGCTTGGTCCAAAGCACGCTTCACGCCATAGCAAGCGCCGGCGCACTCTGCGGTCGAAACCTCGAACGTCATGCCGTTTCCTCCTGGAGCGGCAACGCATCGATCGGATGTTGCTCGAAGACGGCCGAATAATCGAATGTTTCGGGGAACAATTCCGTCATATCGACCTCGCATGCAGGTATGCGGCGAGACAAAGCGAAGCATTCCCTCATCAGATACCAAGTGCAGCCCTCCAAACGTTGATCTTTGGGCAGGAAATCGAATGAGTTGAGCGCGACAGGGGTTCCGTATTCAACCGAGATCTTGGGGAAATGAACAAAGGGATTGCCCTTGCGTTTGACCAACTCCGCATTGCGAACGGTCACGGGCATCAACGGAGCCTGACCCATCTTGGCGATGAAGGCAGCACCAGCATGCAGGGCTGGCGGTATGTTCCCTTTGCCCCGGCGAGTGCCCTCCGGGAAAATCCCCACGGGTTCCCCGCGCTTCAGCATCTTGGCCGCACGCTTGATGGAGGTCCTATCGGCGGTATCCCGTTTCACCGGGAACGCACCGACGCGTGAAAGAATCTGGCCTAAAAGACCGCCGGCTTTCTGAAAGAGGGTTTCTCTTCCCATGAATCTGATCCATTGAGTGGGACGAGCGCTCAAATACAGCATGATCACATCGAGAAACGAGGTGTGGTTGCCAATCACCACCACACCGCTTTTGCCGGCGAATCGACGAAGGTTCTCCCTTCCATCGACACGATAGCGAAACGCTATCTTGAACAGAAACCCCAAAAGAACGTAAGCGAAATTGCCGAACCAATGCGTTATGTGACGAGATCCTTCCTCCTGGTCGGAGGAACCGACCAAAGGCAGATCCCACATCTCCTCGTTGGAAAGGAACAAAGCCATAGCTTCAGGCACCCCGCGTACGGGCAAGATCGCAGATGGAATCGATGACATCCTCGATATAGGTGCCTGTCGAATCCATCATCACCGCATCATCGGCCGCCCTCAAAGGAGAATCGGAACGCGAGGAATCGATTTCGTCGCGGCGGATGATGTCGGAGAGCACCTCTTCGAAATCGATGGAGCCGATGCCTCGGTCGACATTTTGCCGCACGCGGCGATGAGCACGCTCCTCATTGCTGGCGGTAAGGAAGATCTTGACATCGGCCTCGGGAAACACCACCGTTCCGATATCGCGTCCCTCGACAACGTAGTTGCCCTTCGCGCCCACGCGACGCTGCTGGTCGACGAGCGCCTTTCTGACTTCGGCCACTGCAGAGACGGGACTCACCGCTCGATCGATCGCCGCCGTGCGAATCGCATCGGTGACTTCCGTCCCGTCGATGAAAACGCGCTGCGAAGTCCCACCCGCCGACACCGGCTCGAAGTCGATGGGCTTTTCGCGCGCGATGTGCTCAAGCCCTTTCGTATCATTGAAAGAAACGCCGTCTTGCAACGCCTGCCAAGCCACCGAACGATACATCGCACCGGTGTCCAAGCAGCAGAACCCCAGCGACTTCGCAACCGCTTTGGCAACCGTCGACTTACCGGCCCCGGAAGGCCCGTCAATGGCGATGATCATCGGGCAAGCTCCTGTATCTGGTTGAGGAACGTCGGATAACTGATCTTCACAGAATCGAAGTTGTCCACCTCAACGGGGGCATTTCCGCATAACCCAACCAAAGCCCAGGTCATAGCCAAACGATGGTCGCGTTTGGAATCGAACGCCACGCCGGCCGGCGTGGTCAGGTCGGGACGGCCTTCGATATAGAGGTCATCGCCGTCTATCCATGCCTCGACGCCCAACTGCTCCAAACCCTCCACGACAGCGGCAAGGCGGTCGGTTTCTTTCACGCGCAACTCTCCCACTTGGCGAAACACCGTGACACCCTGGGCATGGGCGGCCACCAACGACAAGACCGGAACCTCATCGACGAGCGTTGAAATCTTGTCGGCAGGAATCTCGCATCCGCGAAGCTTGGGCGTGTAGCAAGCGGAAATGATGCCGAAAGGCTCTTTGCCGGCAGACCCGGTATGGGTGACGTTGATGTCGGCCCCCATGCGCTCCAGCGTCCGAGTGAATCCGATACGGGCAGTATTCAGGCTGACATCTTCCACTTGCACCGAGCTTCCGCGCTTCAGCAAAGCGGCAGCGATCAGAAACGAGGCGGAAGACGGGTCGCCCGGAACCTTGACTTCGCTGGCTTGCAACACGAAGGGTCCTTCAACCGAAGCCGTGCGATGACCGGCCGTCGTTTCCGCCCCATATTCGGGCAGCATAAGTTCGGTATGGTTGCGGGAAGGAGAAGGCTCGTTAAGCGTCGTCGTGCCCTCGGCACCCAATCCCGCAAGCAAAACGGCGGTTTTGAGTTGGGCTGAAGCCATGGGGGCATCGTAGACGATGGGTTTGAGGGGATGCGCGCCGTGTTCGATGATGGGCAGATGCTCCTGACCTGCCGGCTCGAAGTGAACGCCCATCTTCATAAGCGGAGCCGTGATGCGGCGCATGGGACGCGTTTGCAGGCTAGCGTCGCCCGTGATCTCGACTTCGATATCCCACGGAGCGACTACGCCCATCAAAAGCCGAGCGGTCGTGCCGGAGTTTCCGCAGTCAATAGGCTCTGAGGGCTGGCAGGGACCCGCTGCACCCCAGCCGGTGATGCCGCCCGCCAAACTGCCGTCGAGCTGCTTTTCAAGCGACACTTTGGCGCCAAGCTTGCTGACGGCGGCGATAGAGGAGCGCACATCGCCGGAATCAAGCACGCCCGAAACGCGGCTGGTGCCTTCAGCCATAGCGGAAAACAGAACGGCACGATGGGAAATGGACTTGTCGCCAGGAACCCGCGTGCTGCCGTCGAGCGGCGCCTGCAACGGCTCGATACGTGTTGCGTTGTCATTCGACATGGCTGTGCTCCTTTGCGCTCAGCGGGGAAAACGAGATGTTGAATCCGGCTTTGAGAAGCTCGGTCGACAGTTTTCCCACATCCCCTTCGTCAGTCAAGATCATACTCAAAACAGCACTGTCGGCTGTAAGGTGGTCGATCTCTATCGATTGTATGTTGCAACCCACCTTGCTTGCAACCGTGGTAACTTCGGCGACAACGCCCGTGCGGTTTTCCATGGGAATACGCACTTCCAGCAAATCATCGGTGGAAGGAACCCACGAAACCGGGAGCGATCGGCGGATGCGGGCAGAAACATCCAGAAGTTCCGTAAGACCTTTGCGATCGCCCCGTTCGAGTGCGTCGGAGAAAGAATCGAGTATCTCGCGCATTTCCTGGATGCCGTCATTGAGGGCATCGGCATTGTCGAAGGCGATACCGCACCACAATTCAGGAGACCCTGCAGCGATTCTCGTGGAATCCTTGAAACCACCAGCCGCCAGTCGGAAAACGGACTGCTGATCATCGGCATGGCGACGTGCCATTTCCACCAACGAAGAGGCGACGATATGGGGGACATGGCTGACCACGGCGACCACTTGGTCATGGTCTTCGCGCGGGAGGCTGACCACGCGTGCGCCCAATCCAGTCAAGAGCTCATGGAGAAACGAGAAATCATCGCCTGCCGTATGCTCGTCGGGGCACAAAATCCAATGGGCGCCTTCGAACAGATCGATGCGTGCGCCATCGATGCCGTTTTTCTCGGAACCCGCCATCGGATGGCCGGGAATGAAGCGCTCTGGACGGGTCAAAATATCGCACGCATCGCGGCAAACCATGCGCTTGGTGCTGGCCGTATCGGTGATAATGCCCGAAAACCCCGAGGAATCAAGCAGTTCGAAGTAATCGGAAGCGCAGGAAGCGGGAGTGGCGATCACGGCAAGACCGCAGGTGTCGCAAACAGAGCGACCGATGGAATCATCGCCGGCCACATGGCCCTCATCGACCCAGCCGCGTTCAAGCGCCGTGCGCACCGTCTCAGAGTCGATGTCAACGCCGACCACATGACGGCCTGGATACTGCTTCTTGCAAGCAGCAGCCAACGAAGCCCCGATCAAACCGAGACCGAAAACCGCAATGCCATCCTTGCTCGGATCGCTCATCGAAACCTTCCTCCATCACCATGTTTGGAATATGAGAGCCGGCATGAGCCGGCCCGATCACAGTCTATCATTGTCCACGCGCGCTGCCGCGTAGAGCGCGGCGAGTTCTTGATCGGACAATGACCGCCAAGAGCCACGAGAAAGGTCGCCGAGCTCAAGGGGACCGAATGAAATACGCTCGAGTTCGATCACCGGATGGCCCACCGCATCGAGCATGCGGCGCACTTGACGTTTGCGACCTTCATGCAGCACGAGTTCCACAACGCTTTCGCCACGAGCCGTTCGCTCGACAGTTTCCGCGCCTGCCGGGGCCGTCATTCCATCATCAAGCATGATACCGCCTCTGAGCTGGTCGATTTCTCCTTCATTCAAAGCACCGCCGATGAGCGCTCGATAGGTTTTCGATACGTGATGACGTGGATGCAAAAGAGCATTCCCCAACGCGCCATCGGTGGCGAAAACAAGCAAACCGGTGGTCGCGGAATCAAGACGACCGAGCGGATAGAGGCCAGGGTGCTCGTCGATCGGCACCAGATCAGCCACGCAAGGTCTCCCTTGGGGGTCGCGCATGGTGGTTACATAACCTGCCGGTTTATTGAGCATGAGGGCAAAGGAAGCATCGGGCAGTACCACGGGCGAACCATCGACAGCGATGCGATCACGGACGGGATCGACCTTGGTACCCATCTGCGTCACCGTGCAACCGTTGACTTCCACACGGCCGGCGCTGATAAGCGCTTCGCTCGACCGCCTGCTTGCAACACCTGACCGCGCAAGGAACTTCTGCAGGCGCATGCCATCAGCGGGAGCGTCGTTTGCTTCAGGACTCATCGTCTTCGAAATCCAATTCATCGAAATCGATCTTTTCAACCAGGCCTGCCGTCTGAGCGAGGGCATCGCCCATCGCGGTGTCAAGCGCCTGCTGCATGGTGGCATCGAGCAGATGGCCCTCTTCGCCATCATCGATGCCCTCGATATCCGTTTCAGAAACGGAGTCGACGGTGCGCGTGGCGCTCAAGCGTTCGCGAATGAAGTCGCGCGTCGCGTCATCGGGCGCAAACGTTTCAAGATCGGGCAGATCATCGCAGGAACGCAGCCCGAATTTCTCCAAGAATGTGCGCGTTGTGGCAAACAGCATCGGATTGCCCGGTTCTTCAGACGAACCGGCTTCGCGCACCAATCCCTTTTCTACAAGAGAATTGATGGAACTGTCGGAATTGACGCCGCGCACCTCGGCAACGCCTGCACGGGTAACCGGCTGGCAGTACGCAACGACGGACAGCGTTTCCAAGGCAGCTTGCGAAAGCTTGCGCGTGTCCCACGACAGCACGTAGTTTTCCAGGAGCTCGTGGTAGACGGGATGGGTGCAAAGCCGCCAGCCACCGGCAACTTCACGCAATTGGATACCGCGGTTGTCATCTTCAAGGCGCGCGCGAAGATCCACGGCGGCGACCTCGACTTCAGAGGGGTCGACTTCGAGCATGTCGGCCATGGTTATGGTTGAGACCGGCTCATCGGTAACGAACAAAAGAGCCTCGATGGCTCCCTGCAGTTGATCTGGCTGAAGTCCCGCGAACATCAGGCATCTCCTTCTTCCACGCTGGTGATGGCAGATTCCCCATCGAGAATCAAATCACCGCTGCCTTCGATATAATCCATGTCGATATCGCCGAAACTCTGCGCTTGGGTGATATGCACGACGCCGCGTTTGAACAGCTCCAAGATCGCCAAAAAGGTGACGACGACGACTGCCGGCTGGGCGTCCATTCCTATCACCTGCGAAAACGATAAATGCTTTTCGTTTCGCACCCGTTGGAACATTGCACGAACATGGACCTCGACGGGAATCGCACGCGAAGCGATATGGTCGCTCTCCAAAAGGAACTCGTCACGGCGAGCGCAGGCAGAAGCGCATAAATACGCAAGCGAATCGAGTGATACGTCTTCCAAGAAATCGGGCATCAGCGTCATAAGGCTCGCATCGGGACCGAACGGACGGGTGTGGATACGACCCTCGGCTTCGAAACGGGCCTCCAGCGATGCTGCAGCGCTCTTGAACTTCTTGTATTCAAGCAAGCGATCCACCAGGATGTCGCGCGCTTCATTGGGGGCGAGTTCACGCACATCTTCGTCCACCTCGGTCTCGGCATCGGGAATGAGGCTCGCCGCCTTTATCTCGAGCAACGTGGAGGCAACCAAAAGGAAATCGCTCGCAACATCCAAATCAAGGTCACGCATCCGCGAGACCTCATCAAGGTACTGATCGGCGATTTCAGCAATCGAAATGCTGCCGATATCCACCTTCTGGCGCGAAACCAGATACAACAGCAGATCGAAGGGACCTTCGAAACTTTCTATGCGAACCCGATACGACACGCTCAGTTCGTTTCCCGATACCGTTGGGATTGCTGATCGATAAGTTCGGAATCGGCGAAATAGTCGATGCGCATGGCCGCCTTGACCTCGGCGAGGGTTTCACCGGCCGCTTGACGGGCGCGCTCGCATCCAGCGTCGAGCATTGCATACACGCCGGGAATGTCCTGTTCTAGCTGATGGCGACGAGCACGGATGGGAACCAGGTGGTCTTCAAGCACCTTGTTCAAGAACTTCTTGCACTTGACGTCGCCCAAGCCGCCAGCACGGTAGCTGTCCTTGAGCTGGTCGAGGCTCTCATATTCGGGCCAGAACTCGGCAAAATGTCGCGGCTCGCAAAATGCATCGAGATAGGTGAAGACGGCATTGCCTTCCACCTTGCCGGGGTCGGAAACCTGAAGGTGGCCGGGATCCGTATACATCCCCTTGATTTTCTTAGCCACTTCTTCAGGCGTATCGGAAAGATAGATTCCATTGCCCAACGATTTGCTCATCTTGGCTTTGCCATCGACTCCGGGCAGACGCTTGGCTGCTTCGCCTTCGGGCACAAGAGCCTCGGGCTCAACCAGAACCTCGCCATACGTGGCGTTGAACTTGCGGACGATTTCGCGCGTCTGCTCCAACATCGGAAGCTGATCCTCGCCGACCGGAACCGTGGTCGCCTTGAAGGCGGTGATGTCGGATGCCTGGCTGATGGGGTACGTGAAGAATCCCACGGGGACGTCTGCATTGAAACCGCGCATCTGGATTTCAGCTTTCACCGTGGGGTTGCGCTGGACGCGGGCCACGGTAACGAGATTCATGAAATAAGCGGTCAGCTCGAACAGCTCAGGTACTTGCGACTGGATGAAGATGGTCGACTTGGCAGGATCGAGACCGCAAGATAGATAGTCGAGCGCAACTTCGATGATGTTCTGCCGCACCTTTTCCGGGTCATCGGCGTTGTCGGTGAGCGCTTGGGCATCGGCGATCATCACGAATATCTGGTCGAATTCACCCGAATTCTGCAGACGAACCCGTTCACGCAGCGAACCGACGTAGTGCCCCAAATGAAGCTTGCCCGTGGGTCGATCGCCGGTGAGGATGATTTTCGTTGGTTTGCTCATGCTCGATTCCTCCAAGAATCACGAAATGGCGTACGGGAAGATGAGGTTTGCGACGTTGCCGGCTGTCGCATCGAGATAGATGCTGAATATGTCGATGCCGGTGATTTGAGGAAGGAAAATAACCACCAAGATGAAGACCGGAAACGCATATTGCTGAACGCTGTAATACTTGGGAAGGAACTTTTCGGGCAAAAGAAACGCGAAAATGGACGAGCCATCAAGTGGCGGAATGGGCAGAAGGTTGAAGAACATCAGATACAGGTTGATCAAAACGAACAACGGAAGGAAATCCACGTACAGATAGTACTCGAAGCTCCCACGCACAACACCATCCGAGACAAGGGGCCAAAACGCCCATGCCACGCCAGCGCCGATAAGCGCCATAACCAAGTTAGCGCACGGGCCGGCAAGACCGGTGATCAGATCTCCCTTGCGCTTGTCTTTGAAGTAGTTCGGGTTGTAAGGAACAGGCTTCGCATACCCGAAGATCGGCATGTTGAGCACCATAAGCAGCAAAGGAAGTATCACCGTCCCGAACGGGTCGATGTGCTTGAGCGGATTGAGGGACAATCGTCCCGCCGCCTTAGCCGTAGGGTCGCCGAGTTTGTTGGCGGCAAACCCGTGGGCTACCTCATGAAAGACGATGGCCGGCACGAAGCTCAAAATGCTGCAGAGATAATAGATGACTGTGGATTCATTCATGGCAACAGAGTATACCCGAGCCCAGCTCAAGCAAGACCGGGGAAGCCCGACTCGCGCAAGACTTCATAAAGCGCAACGGCAACGGCATTGGAGAGATTGAGGCTGCGCGCATCCGGCGCCATGGGAAGGCGCACGCATTCCTCTTGATGAGCATGGAGGATTTCCGGGTCGATGCCGCGGCTTTCACGCCCAAACACCAAGAACGTCTCGGCCTGATAAGAAGACTGGTCATAACGTTTTGAGGCATGGGATGTGAACAGGTGGAAATCGCAGTCGGCATGCGCTTCGAAAAACTCGGCCGCGCACGGCCAACGATGAAGGTCGACATTGTTCCAGTAATCCATGGCAGCACGCCCCAGATGCTTTTCGGTCAAGCGAAAACCAAGCGGCTCCACCAAATGCAAAGGGACTCCCGCACATGCACAGGTACGTGCGATGTTCCCCGTATTCTGGGGAATCTCGGGCTCGATGAGAACGACCTGGGCACTCATCATTGCTCCCCTTCTGCACTCTGACGGGCCATTTCGGCCTCGAGATCTTCTTGCAAACCGATCCATTCCTCTTCAGCTGCGGCAATGCGCTTTTTTAGCGCTGCGTGTTCGGCAATCACGTCGCTGGCCTGGCCTTCGCTGGTGTAAAAAGAAGGATCGGCAAGTTGCTCGAGAACCTGGGCCATCCGGGCATTGTCGCGTTCCATCTGCTTGTCCAGCTGGGCGATGCGTTTGCGATGGTTCTTGAGCGCGGAGTAAGCTCTGTTGCGCGCTTCGGCTTCTTTGCGCTTCTGTTCTTTGCTCTTGGGCGCGCTGGCTCGAGACGGCGTCGGTTCCGCAGCCGAATCTTTTTGGGAAGGCGTTGCGGACGACGAAAGCTTTGCCGTGGGCGCTTCATCGATGAGCGGCGCCAGCGAATCGCGACCCGCGTTGACATCCTGCTCCTGTCCGCTTTTGAACAGGTAATAGTCATAATCGCCATCGTAAGCGACAGCCCGACCGTCCTTCACTTCGATGATCCGATTGGCAACTCCTCGGATAAGATGGCGGTCATGCGTGATAAGGAGGATGGTCCCCTCAAATGATCGCAGCGCTTGCTCGAGAATGTCGGCACTGGCGATGTCGAGGTGGTTCGTCGGTTCGTCCAGGCACAAAAGCGGTTTGGGGGCTACGAGCATCTTGGCCAAGGCAAGGCGGCACTTCTCGCCGCCCGATAGAACCGCAACCTTTTTATCCACGTCATCGCCGACGAACAAGAATGCACCGAGAAGCGTGCGCACCTGGCTGATGGTCCAACCGGGAGCAACGTGGTCGAGTTCCTCGAATACCGAATTGCCCGGGTGGAGCTCTTCAAGCTGATGCTGGGCAAAATACGTCTTATCGACGTGGATGCCGTAGCGTATCGAGCCCGCATCGGGTTCGAGCACGCCTGCAATCATCTTGAGCAGCGTCGATTTGCCGGCTCCATTCGGTCCGACCAAAGCGACCTTCTGCCCTCTGAACAGAGACAAATCGAGATCGTCGTAAACCACATGGTCGCCGAAGCGCTTCGACACTCCGTCGAGTTCTACCACCATATCGCCCGTGCGGGGCGGCTGTTGGAAATTGAAATGGACGGTCTTTTTCTGATCAGGCACCTGGATGCGCTCGATGCGCTCGAGTTTGCGCACGCGGTCTTGAACCTGTTTGGCTTTTGTGGCCTTGTAGCGGAATTTCTCGATGAAAGCTTCCATATGGGCGATCTCGACCTTCTGGCGCGCAGCTCGCTCACGCAATTGCTCGAGATGCTCCTCGCGCTGTTTGAGATACGTCGAATAATTGCCTTTGTACAAAATCACGTGTCCATTGTCGATCTCGGCCACGCGATCTACCATGTTGTCCATGAAATCACGGTCATGGCTCACCACCACCACCGTACCCGAATAGCCGCGCAAAAAGCCTTCGAGCCATTTGACGCTTTCGAGATCCAGGTGATTGGTCGGCTCGTCCAGCAAGAGAACCGCCGGGTTTCGAATAAGGAGTTTGGCAAGCGCAAGGCGCATCTGCCAACCGCCTGAAAACTCAGCCGTGCTTCGCTGCATGTCACCTTCGCCGAAGCCCAGGCCGAACAGCACGGATCGGACCTTCGGCTCGATGGTATAGCCACCCAGCATCTCGTAGCGATCGCGAGCTTTTCCGCATGCAGCCAACTGAGCGGCGGAAGGGGCATCGCCCAACTCATGTTCGAGCTTTCTCAAATGCTGCTCGGCCTCAAGCACCTCGACCTGGCTGGACAAAACTTCTTCGAATACGGGTCGCTCCCCCATCTCGATGGCTTCCTGTTCCAAATACCCCACAGAAGCGCCTTTGGCAAACAGAACCCGACCGCTATCGGCATCTTCTTTGCCAGAAACGATATTGAGCAACGTGGTCTTTCCCGCGCCGTTGGGGCCCACAAGCGCAAGACGATCGTATTCTTCCAGCTTGAGCGTGACGTCATCGAAAAGATGACGCGACCCGAATGCCTTGCCGATATGTTCAAGCTGCATGATCATGAAATAAATCCCCGCATCGCATTGCCAACGTAGCACGCGCTGCTGCGCGCGCGACTCATCATTCTATCCCACCCACCCGCTTCTTCGAAGTGACAAGCGCAAATCGTCATGCTACATTGTGGGCTTGGCAAATCGGAGCCCGAAAGGACGGCACCCCAACGATGAATTTTCATATCGAACCCGACTACGATGCCCTCAGCCGCCGCGGCGCTGACCTCATCGAAGGAGTGATGAAGGCAACCGATACCTACACCCTGGGGCTGGCCACTGGTTCCACCCCCATCGGACTGTACAAATGCCTGGTTGATGACGCCCAACGTAAGATAATCGATTTTGCGGGGGCAACAACTTTCAATCTTGACGAATACCGTGGCATCGGCGGCACGCATCCGCAAAGCTACCGCTATTTCATGGATGAACATCTATTCGGCAACATCGACATCGATAAATCCGCCACGCATGTACCCGATGGAGCCGACCCCGATGCCGCACACGCCTGCGATTGCTATGAACGGGCGATACAAGAAGCAGGCGGAATCGACATCCAGCTTCTAGGTCTGGGCCACAACGGCCATATCGGATTCAACGAGCCCGCCGACGAGTTCCCAAAGCACACGCATTGCGTGGATCTCACCCAAAGCACCATCGAGGCCAACAGCCGCTTGTTCGACCATATCGACCAAGTTCCTCGGCAGGCCTACACCATGGGAATAGGAACCATCATGGCCGCCCGACGCATCGTCATCGTGGCAAACGGTTCCGATAAAGCGGAAATCGTCAAACGGGCGTTCTTCGGACCCGTCACGCCAGCTGTGCCGGCTTCCATCCTGCAGTTCCATCCCTGCGTCGACGTGATCTTGGATCTCGAGTCCGCCGCGCTCAGCAAAAACTTGATTTAGAAAGGGCGGGATCGCGATGATAATTTCTGGAGGGCGCATCTTTGCAGACGGCCGTTTCGAACAACGGGACCTCTGCATAGAAGACGGTCTGTTTTCGCAAACCGCTCAATCGGACGAAAAAATCGATGCAACCGATTTGATGGTAATCCCCGGGCTGGTCGACATCCATTTCCACGGATGCAAAGGTTACGATTTCTGCGATGGCACCTTTGAAGCCATCGATGCGATCGCCCGCTATGAAGCCAGCCGTGGCGTGACCTCCATCTGCCCCGCCACCATGACGTATCCCGAAGAAAAACTCGCAACTATCATGCAGGCAGCGGCCATGTACCGTCCCGGCGAAAACGCAGCCAACTTGGTGGGTATCAACATGGAAGGGCCGTTCATCTCTGCAGATAAAGTCGGCGCCCAAAATCCAGCCTACGTGCAGATTCCCGACCTCTATATGTTCGATCGCCTGCGCAGGGAATCGGGCGGACTGGTGAAGATCGTCGATATCGCCCCCGAAGCACCGGGTGCATTCCGCTTCATCAAGCAGGTATACCCGCATACCCGCGTCTCGATCGCCCACACCTGCGCCGACTACGATACGGCGTTGATGGCATTCAATATCGGAGCTGCCCACGTCACCCACCTATTCAATGCCATGCCGGGCTTGCACCATCGCGATCCCGGCCCCATTGCAGCCGCCGTCGATTGCCCCTGGGTCACGCCTGAAATCATCGCTGACGGCATCCATGTCGATCCCGCCATGGTAAGGATCGCTTTCAAGATGTTCGGCCCTGAGCGCATGATATTGGTGAGCGACTCGATGATGGCATGCGGCATGGGTTCGGGAGACTGGAGCTTGGGCGGGCAAGCGGTCCGTGTGGAGGGAAGGCGCGCCACATTGAAAGACGGCACCATTGCCGGTTCCGCCACCGACCTTGCCGATTGTCTGAAAACCGCCATCGTCGAAATGGGAATACCGGCAGAACTCGCCATACCCGCCGCAACCTGCAATCCCGCAAAAGCCATCGGCATAGACGGCAGATGCGGGTCGATCGAATTGGGAAGACGAGCGGATTGCGTGCTGGTGGACGAATTGTTCAACGTCCAAAAGGTTATTTTGGGCGGAAAGGTGCTGGGCTGAAGCTAGACCTTCTTCGCCTCGCCCGATTTTCCAGGAGCCTTCTTCTTGGCGCGGCGATATGCCGGGCATCGGTAATCATGCGCTTCAGCCTCTGCCGCCAGTTCTTCCACCCAATCATCAAGCGGCAAAGCGCGTTCTGCTTCAACGACCGTATCAAGATGCGCATGCGTCTCAGGGTTGCGCGGCATGAACAACGTGCAGCAGTCCGGCGCATCCTGACTTGAAATCTCGAAGGTACCCAGCTGCTGGGCCTGAGCGATGATCTCTTGCTTGTCCGTGCCGATCAGCGGGCGGAAGACGGGCATGTTCACCGAAGCGTCGGTGACCGCGATGTTGTCAAGCGTTTGGCTGGCAACCTGGCCCAAGCTCTCACCTGTTACCAGAGCTTTTGCGTGTTCCATGCGCGCTAAGCGTTCGGCAACGCGGAACATCAAACGACGGTAGATGATCACGCGGAGTTCCGGCGGAACAGCTGCAGCGATCGATCGCTGGCAATCACCGAAGGGAACCACGAACAGGCGGGCGATGCATCCGGTGCGCTCAAGCACATGGCAGATGTCATCGGCCAGATATTCGCTGGTGTCGGCCGTTTGGGGACGACCGCTGAAGTGAACGCCGATGCAAACGGCGCCACGGCGGGCAAGTCGCCAAGCGGCCACAGGCGAATCGATGCCGCTGGACAGCAGGCAAGCCACCGTGCCACCTGTGCCCACAGGCAGTCCTCCGATACCCGGCACGCTGCGCGCATACACGTACGCCGCACCTTGGATGACCTCAACGTGCACCACTGCATCGGGATTCTTCATCTTTACGGTCTTTTGCGGAAAAGCATCGCAAAGAGCCGAACCGACCAGCTGATTGAGCTGCATGGAGTCAATGGGGAAATCGGTGTGGTTGCGGCGCGCGGAAACCTTGAAAGAAGAGAACTCGCACACTTCTCCGAGAGCCTGGCAGGCCGCATCATCGATAAGCTCCATTTCACGGTCGGCGATGAATCCGCACGATACCCGGGCAACGCCGGGAATCCCCGCGATGGCATCGGCAATACGGCAGGCTTCATCATGGGTTGTCCCCTCTTTGATGAACACGAGCAGCCGTCCGGAAATTCGACGTATGGTGACGATGGGCATGGCGCAAAGATGCGCCTCCAGATTCTTGAGAAGGCGCATCTCGAATGAAGAGCGATTATGGCCCTTCAGGCCGATTTCGTGGTAATGGACCAGGCAGATCCGCTGGTATTCCTGCATTCGCGCAGAAAGCCTAGTGGCTGGCAGCGTCGATGCTGGTGGGATCGAAGCTCACTTCGTCGCGAGCGATCTCGTCGAAAGCGATGCTCAGCGGCTTCTTTTCGGCAGCTCGGGCGATTTCGACGGCAGTCTGCAGCTGAATGGCACGATCGCGCTGACCACGCATCATATCGTTGATGTCATGGGCACGATGGCTGGCGACGGAGCACAGCAAGAATCGGTCGTTCTCCGTTTTGTTGAGCAAGGTTTCGATTTTAGGTTCGATGAGACTCATATGCGCTGTCGTTCCTTCATTCGTCGGCTTTTGCATTGACGTACGCCACCAGTTCGTCGGTGGCATTGTCCAGATTGTCGTTCACAAGCCGTATATCATACTCCATTTTGCGGGAAAGCTCCACTCGAGCCACTTCCATCCGTTTTTCTATCACATCCTGCGGCTCAGTGCCACGCGATTGCAAACGACGTTCGAGTTCTTCCAAGCTCGGGGGCTCGATGAAAACAAGATGCGCTTGCGGCATGAGCGTGCGAATCTGAAGGGCACCTTGCACATCGATTTCCAAGATTACCTGGTCCCCTGCCGCAATATGCTCTTCTACAGCAGAACGAGGCGTGCCGTAACTGCCCGAATGGACATGGGCCCACTCCAAAAAGCCACCCTGTTCTGCAAGGTTGCAGAACGAAGAGTCGTCCATGAAAAAATAGTGAATGCCATCGATCTCGCCCGGACGGGGCTTGCGCGTCGTGGCTGAAACGGACACCCAAGCATCGGGTACTCGCTGCAGCAAACGGGCCACCAGCGTGCCCTTGCCGGCACCTGATGGCCCAGATATCACGAACAAATTGCCGTGACGACCCACAGACTAGCCCAAACGCTCGAGCAGAGCAGCCTGCTGACGCTCACCCAATCCTTTGAGACGACGGCTCTCCGCAATATGAAGTTCCGCCATAACCTTTTCAGCCTTTGCCTTGCCGTAGCCCGGAAGCGTCTCGATGAGAGTGGAAACCTTCATACGGCCAACCACCGGGTCATCTTTCATGCCGAGGACCTTCTTCAGGGACAGTTTCCCGCTTTTGAGATCCTCGCGCACCTGGGCGCGCTTCATACGAGCAGCCTTGGCTTTCTCGAGAGCGGCTTTGCGCTCCTCTGCAGACAACTGGGGAATAGCCATAACCAGTATCTCCTTTTCTCCCTACGCATATTGAATGCCATTGGCCTGATTGTAGTACGAACTTTCGCAACTGACCAGCCTTGACACAACGAAGTCTTCACAAACAACGCCCATGGGCCACAGCGAACACGCTCTTGGCGATCAAATTTCTGAAATGATGTCCTCAAGAGCCCGGCGAGGATCTTCCGCCTGGGTGATGGGACGGCCGATGACCAAATGGCTTGCACCTGCGGCGAAGGCCTTGGCCGGAGTGGCAATGCGGCTTTGGTCCCCCACATCGGATCCTGCCGGGCGAACGCCCGGGGTCACGATGAAGGCGGAAGGGCCGAGTTCGCGGCGCAATTCGGCAGCCTCTTGCGGAGAAGCGACCACACCGGACAATCCGGCACCAACGGCCTGGCGAGCCAGCGAAACCACCTGTTCGGCAACGGTTCGCTCAACACCGGTCTGCTCCAACGCGGCCTGATCCATGCTGGTGAGCACGGTGATGCCGAGCGTTACGGGTTCGACGAGACCGGCACTGCGGGCAGCTTCAACCGCCCCTTCGCGAGCCGCGCGCATCATCTCGGCACCGCCCACGGCATGCATGGTGAGCATGTCGGCACCGCTTCTGACCGCAGCATCGGCGGCTCCTCGCACCTGATGGGGAATATCATGAAACTTGAGATCGAGGAACACCTTGAAGCCGCGCTTTTTCAAAGCGTCTACGATGGCAGGGCCCTCGGAATAGTACAAGGTCATACCGACCTTCATCCAGGCGGCGGTTCCCTCGAGCATATCCGCAAGCTGCAAAGCGCGGTCGCGATCGCAATCGAGCGCGACGATGATGCGCTCACGCGCAGGGATGGTATCGAATTCACTTAGCACAGCAATCCTCCTACCAAATCATTCACATCATCCACGCCCTGCTCGATGCAGTAAGCGCGAATGCCCTCCACAACACGTGCGGTAGCCGTTGGATCCATGAAATTGGCGGTACCCACGGCGACGGCCGTGGCACCGCACAGCATGAACTCAATCGCATCGGTCCCGTCCATGATACCGCCCATACCCAGCACCGGCACGTCAACCGCCTGCGAAACCTGCCATACCATGCGCAACGCCACCGGTTTGACAGCGGGGCCGGAAAGGCCGCCGACAACGCGCGCCAAAGCCGGCTTGCGCGAACGAGCATCAACCGCCATACCAAGCAACGTATTGATGAGGCTGATGGCATCGGCACCGGCATCTTGGGCGGCTTTGGCGATTTCGACCACGTCGGTGACGTTGGGCGAGAGCTTGACGATCATCGGCTTTGATGTGGCATCTCGGCACATGGAAACGACTTTTTGAACGCTGGGAACATGCGTGCCCAGCGTCATGCCGCCGGCATCCACATTGGGACAGCTGATATTGATTTCGTAGGCATCAACCCGATTGCAATCCTCAAGTGCCTCGACAACTTGAACGTATTCATCGAAGCTATGGCCTGACACGTTCACGATGACGGAAGTATCCTTGCCCTCCAGCCAAGATAGATCCTTTTCGCGAAGCACGGCCACACCCGGGTTCTGCAAGCCTATGGAATTGAGCATGCCGCTCGGTGTTTCTGCGATGCGCGGGCTGTCGTTGCCTTCCCACCCATTCAGGGAAACGCCCTTGGTGGTGACGGCTCCCAGGGTTTCGACGGGAACGAAATCGTTGTACTCGCGTCCGGCGGCAAACGTCCCCGATGCCACCGTCACGGGATTCTTCATGGACAGACCGCCCAGATCGACGGCCATCGAAACTTCCTGCACCATCACCACACCACCTCTTCTGCGTTGAAGACAGGTCCATCGACGCAGGCACGCTTCTTTCCTTCGACCGTATCGACCACGCAAGACAGGCACGCTCCGATGCCGCAGGCCATCCTGCGCTCAAGGGAAACCTGAAGGGCAACTCCGGACTTTTGCGCCATTTGAGCCACGATGCGCATCAACGGCTCGGGGCCGCAGCATGCCATGGCATCGATAGGTGAAGAATCGAGCACCTCTTGCGCCGGCGCCGTGCAAAACCCTGCATGCCCCAAAGATCCGTCATCGGTGGCGATGATGGGGTCGCAGCCCAAAAGCTCGCGGTAGGCATCACGGCACACAAGGGCATCGGCACTCTGTGCGCCCATGACGACCTTGACATCCACCCCTTGCTCGACCAAAGCGCGAGCATGAAGATACAGCGGCGCGGCACCCACACCGCCGGCAACCAGCAAAGCATGCCGCGAGTCAGGATCAACTTGCCATCCATAACCAATGGGACCGATCATCTCGACCTCTTCGCCGGCAGCAAGGCCCGCCATGCGATCGCTGCCGAAGCCGACAACCTGGTACAGGATCTCAACGGTGGATTCGCCTGTGCGAAACACCGAAAAAGGCCGCCTGAGAATATGATCTTCCATGCCGGGAATCTTCATGTGGACGAACTGCCCTGGAAGCAGTCGAGAGCAGATAACGGGAGCATCGATCACCATGATGAACAGGCGCGGTCCAACGCATTCGTTGGATACGACAGTCCCCGTTTCGTTGACGAGTCCGGTCACGAATCAACCCTTTCTTCGATGGCCGTCTGCGGAAGATCTTGCAGCGCGACCACATCCAAACCGACGGTGCGCATGGTTTCCATGGCGGAAACCATCGCTTGGGCACCGGCCATGGTGGTGATGTGCATGACGCCATGGGACACCGCCTCGCGACGAAGCACATAACCGTCATCGCGGGTTTCATGGCCCAGGGGCGTGTTCACCATGAACACGATATCGCCTTGGGCAATCATATCGCGGATAGTGCTGCTGCCCTCATGGATTTTTCCGACTTCGCGCACAGGAACGCCGACGGCGCGCAGCACCTGAGCCGTGCCGGAGGTAGCCACGATGTCGAACCCAAGACGGACGATGTCGCGAGCCAGAGCCGGAATGGCGCGCTTGTCCCTATCGCATACCGAAATGAAGACCGTTCCTTCTTCCGGCATTTCGTACGGAATGGCCAGCTGCGTTTTGGCATAAGCCGCCGGGAACGTCGAAGCGACGCCCATGACTTCGCCCGTGCTCTTCATCTCGGGCCCGAGCACCACGTCGGCACCGGGAAAACGCCCGAACGGCATGACCGCCTCTTTGACGCTGTAGTGGTCCAGACGACGTTCATCGTCGGGCAGCCCCAGACTGTCGATAGAGGCGCCGGCCATGATGAGCGCCGCGCATTTTGCCAACGGCACGCCCGTGGCCTTGGAAGCGAAAGGAACGGTTCGGCTGGCGCGCGGATTGGCCTCGATGACGTAGATCATCTCGTCTTTGATGGCAAACTGGATGTTGATGATTCCCACCACGCCCAGACGCAAAGCAAGCGAGCGCGTAATAGCGCGCAGACGGCTGACGATAGCCTCCGACAAAGCGAAAGGAGGCGTGCAGCAGGCGCTGTCACCCGAATGGATGCCGGCCATCTCTATATGCTCCAGCACGCCGCCGACATACACCTTTTCCCCATCGCACAAAGCATCGACATCGCATTCCACCGCGCCTTCCAAGAAGCGGTCGAGATACACCGGATGGTCGGGGGAAATCTTTGCGGCGCGTTCCATGAAGCGCTCGAGTTGGGCGGCATCGTAGACGATTCCCATGCCACGACCACCGAGCACATAACTGGGCCGTACCAAGAGCGGGTAACCGATATCGTCGGCCACCGCACGTGCTTCAGCACCATCCGACGCCCGGCCAGCACGCGGATAGGCGATATCGAGCTCATCGAGGATGGCACTGAACCGCTCACGGTCTTCAGCCAGATCGATTGCTTCGGGCTGCGTGCCCAAGATGGGAACGCCGGCATCCTGGAGGGCGGCGGCAAGTTTGAGCGGAGTCTGCCCGCCCAGCGTGACAATGACGCCGTCAGGTTGCTCGACGTCGATGATGTCCATGACGTCTTCAAAGGTCAGGGGTTCGAAATAGAGTTTGTCGGAGGTGTCGTAATCGGTGGACACGGTTTCGGGATTACAGTTGACCATGATGGTCTGATAGCCGGCCCTGTGCAATGCATAGCTGGCATGGACGCAGCAGTAATCGAACTCGATGCCCTGTCCGATGCGGTTCGGCCCGGCACCCAAAATCATCACGCGTTTGCTCGAGCCGGGTTCGATCTCGGTCTCGGCGGCATCGTAGGTCTTGTAATGGTACTCGGTTGCACTTTGAAATTCCGCAGCACAGGTGTCGACCGTTTTGAAAGCGGGCACAACGCCCAATCCCTTGCGGTATGCGCGAACGGAGCGCTCATCAGAATCCGTCAAATAGGCAATCTGGGCATCAGATACGCCGAAGCGCTTGATAACCCGCATGGCTGGCGCATCGATCTGGTCGAGGCGCAAAGAGGCCAAGGCCTTTTGCACCGACACCATATCGGCGATCCGGCTGAGGAAGAACTCGTCTATGCCGCTTGCCGCATGGATCTCGTCGATGGTGCGGCCACGACGGAGCGCTTCGGCAACGTAGTGGATGCGTTCTTGCGTGGGACGGTGGCAAAGGCTGTCGAAGTTCTCTTCATCGAAGACCTGCCCGGGTTGGTCGCCCAAACCCACATGGCCGTCTTCCAAGCTGCGAACCGCCTTGCCCAGCGCCTCTTCGAAAGTACGGCCGATCGACATCACCTCGCCCACCGCTTTCATACGCGTGGTAAGGGTGTCGTCTGTTCCCTGGAACTTCTCGAAGGCGAACCGCGGCATCTTGACGACGCAATAATCGATGGAGGGTTCGAAGCAGGCCGGCGTGACTTCGGTGATATCGTTAACGATTTCATCGAGGGTGAAACCGACCGCCAACTTGGCCGCCGCCTTGGCGATGGGAAAACCCGTCGCCTTCGAAGCCAGCGCCGAAGAACGCGAAACGCGGGGGTTCATCTCGATGACGATCAAGCGGCCGTTTTCGGGGTTGAGGGCGAACTGCACGTTCGATCCACCCGTTTCAACGCCGATTTTTTCCAAGATAGCCAGGCTGGCGACGCGCATGCGTTGGTATTCGATGTCAGAAAGCGTTTGGGCGGGGGCCACCGTTATGCTGTCGCCCGTATGCACGCCCATTGGGTCGAAATTCTCGATGGAGCAAACGATGATGCCGTTTCCGGCATGGTCGCGCATCACCTCCATCTCGTATTCTTTCCACCCCTCGATGCTCTCTTCCACCAAAACCTCGCCTGCGGCTGAAAGCTCGAGGCCCTGCGTGACGATGGTGCGAAGCTCCTCTTGGTCGTGGGCTATGCCGCCGCCGGCACCGCCCAGCGTGAAGCTCGGGCGCAAAACCACAGGGAATCCGAGGTCGGCAGCCAATGCAAGCGCATCGTCGACAGAATAGGCGTATCCGCTGCGCGCGGTTTCGATGCCCAGGTCTTCCATGGCCTCGTTGAACAGTTTGCGGTCTTCTCCCCGCTCGATGGCCGCCAGATCGCAGCCGATCATCTCGACGCCATAGGCATCGAGAACACCGCTTTTGGCAAGAGAGACCGCCGTGTTCAAGCCCGTTTGCCCACCGAGGGTGGGAAGCAGCGCATCCGGACGTTCACGTTCGATGATCTTGCTGACGCAATCAGGCGTAATGGGCTCGACATAGGTGCGGGCAGCCAGCTGCGGGTCGGTCATGATGGTGGCCGGATTGCTGTTGACGAGCACAACCTCGTATCCATCTTCGGCCAGAACCTTGCAGGCTTGCGCGCCCGAATAATCGAATTCGCACGCCTGGCCTATGACGATGGGGCCGCTGCCTATGACCAAGATGGTCTTGATATCCTCACGCTTGGGCATGGCAGCCGCCTTCCATCGATCCGGAACCGCTGCAGGATGCGCCGAAGCGCCATTCGCCCAGACGATCGGCGCCGCTGTCTATATCGAGATAGTCTTCGCGTCCGTCCATCAAACGAGTGAACGCCGTGAAAAGATAGTGGGCATCGGTTGGTCCTGGGGAAGCTTCCGGATGGTATTGCACGCCGAATGCAGGGACATCGAGGCAGCGCACGCCTTCGCACGTGCCATCATCCAAATTGACATGGGTGAGCTGCATCCTGCCCACACGTTCGTTTTGCACCTGGGGAGCGCATCCCGCCTCGACCCAGAAGCGCAGGTCGTCTTCGTGGCCCACATGGCCGCGGCTTGCTGACGACACGAGAGGACCCAAGCTGGGGAACACGCAGCCGAATCCATGGTTTTGCGCGGTGATCTCGACGCGTCGCGTCAGAAGGTTCATGACCGGCTGGTTGCCACCTCGGTGGCCGAACTTGAGTTTTTCCATTTGGGCACCGCATGCTTTGCACAGCATCTGATGTCCCAAGCAGATTCCGAACAAGGGAACCTTGCCCAGCAGTTTTTCTACCTGCAGATACGTCTGTTCGACGGCATCGGGGTCACCGGGGCCGTTGCTCAGAAACACGCCATCGGGCTTCATGTCCAACACCGTTTGCGCATCGGTATCCCAAGGGACCGTCGTCACGAAGCAGCCGGCACGCAGAAGACCCTCGAGAATACCGCGCTTCATACCGCAATCGTAGGCAACCACGCGATAACGCGACTCGGCTGGACGATTGAGCGCGAAATCATGGGATTGGGGCAAGTCCCCCGATCCATGGTTTTGAATGTCCTGGCAAGAAACGCCCGGAACAAGATTCGCTCCGACGATGGAGGCGGATGCCCGCACACGTTCAAGCAGCGAGCCCGCATCCGTCTCGATGGTCGAAATACCAGCCTTCATGGCTCCGTTGTCACGGATATGGCGCACCAAGGCCCGCGTGTCGATTCCTTCGATGGCCACGACGCCATGTTTCACAAGATAATCGGGAAACGAGCAAGAACTGCGCCAGTTGGAAGGAGTGAAGCACATATCGCGAACCACCAGCCCGCTGAGCGCGGGAGCATCGCTTTGGGCATCGGTTTCTTCCACGCCGTAATTTCCCACCTGAGGGTACGTGAGTGCAACGATCTGACCGGCATAGGAAGGATCGGTTGCGATCTCGAGATATCCGGTGAGCGATGTATTGAAGCAGGCTTCTCCGAACACCTCGCCTGCCGCAGCGCACCCGCGACCTTCGAACATGGTACCGTCCTCCAACACCAGAAGTGCTGGAGGACGGATGCCGGAGGCGGTTCCAGAAAGGAGGCCCTCCTCGACGCTACTCAACGATCGCACCCTGCTCCATCGTGGCGAAACCGCCGACGTACACATCGGTGGCACGGCCATGGAGCTCGGTTCCGATGAACCCGGAGTTGGTCGCTTTGCTCAGGAACTCGGCTTGGTCGACAGTCCAAGCGACATCGGGGTCGATAACGGTCAGGTCCGCCGTGGACCCGGCTTCTATCGTCACCGGCTCCAAACCGAGGATTGCACGGGGGGCAACGGCCATCAGGCGGACCAGGGCGGAAAGGTCGATCATCCCCGTATGGACCAATTCGGTGAGCACCAATCCCAAGCTCGTCTCAAGTCCGATCATTCCATTGGGCGCAAGTTCGAATTCGCAGTCCTTTTCCCATGCTGCATGGGGGGCGTGGTCGGTGACGATGCAATCGATGCTGCCATCCTTGACGCCCTCGATAAGAGCCTTTCGGTCGTCGGCCGTGCGAAGCGGCGGATTGACCTTGAGGAATGTCGGGTAATCGGAGCCGATCGAATCTTCATCCAAGAACAGATGATGGGGCGTGACCTCGCAGGTAACAGGCAGGCCGTCGGCCTTGGCAGCGCGCACCATGTCCAAACCGCGAGCAGTGGTGATGTGCTGGATGTGGAGCGGCGTGCCGGTGAGGCGGCACAGCGCGATATCGCGGGAAATCTGGATTTCCTCGCCTTCGGCCGGCCATCCCAAAATACCCAAACGGGTGGAGGCGATTCCCTCGTTCACCTGGCCGTCGCCGACCAGCGCCTCATCTTGGCAATGGGACATGACCGTTTTGCCGAACATATGGGCGTAGTCCATAACGCGGCGCATCATGCCGGCATCTTGGACGCCACGGCCGTCATCGGTGAAGGCCACGGCACCGTGTGCAACCATGTCGCCCATGTCGGAGAGCGTCTCGCCCTTGAGGTCTTTGCTGCAAGCGCCAGCCACATGGACACGGCACTTCCCCACCGCAGCGGCGCGCGCCTGTACGTACTCCACTCCAGTGGCATCGTCTATGACCGGAGAGGTATTGGGCATGCAACACACTGCGGAGAAGCCGCCGTGGGCAGCCGCCCTGGTGCCGCTGGCAATGTCCTCTTTTTGCTCGAAGCCGGGTTCACGCAGGTGGACGTGCATATCCACCAAACCGGGAACGAGGATCTTGCCGGAAAGGTCGCGTTCCACGCCCTTCTCCATCTTCAGGTTCTTGCCGACCTCGACGATTTTTCCGTCGCGGATCAAGACGTCCGCAACCTTATCGAGCTTCTTCTGCGGGTCGATCAACCGCGCGTTCTTAAGCAGTAATGCCATCATCGCTCCCTCCGAACAGCAGGTACAACGCGGCCATGCGCGTAAGGATGCCTGCATAGACTTGATCCAGGATGACCGAGCGCTGTGGGTGATCGGCCATGAAGCTGTCGAGCTCGACGCCGCGGTTGATGGGACCGGGATGGCAGATGATGGCATCCTTCTTCATCAAATGGTCGCGTTCGCGCGTCAGGCCGAACATCTGGTTGTATTCGCGCAAGCTGGGGTACGGTGCGCCTTCCAAGCGTTCGCGCTGAATGCGAAGCATGTACACGGCATCCAGGTCGGGCAGGGCCTCATCCAGATTGTCCGTGATATGGTCGGCTCCCAGAATGTCGGGACGCGCGGGCATCAGCGTTTGCGGTGCCACGACGGTCACTTCGCAGCCCATGATCTTGAGCGCGGGAATCAGGCTGCCGCACACACGGCTGTGGCCGATGTCGCCCACCACGCCGACCTTGAGTTTGTTCAGGTCGCCTTTGGCCTGCCAGATGCTGTAGAGATCCAACAAAGCCTGGGTGGGATGCTGATGCTTGCCGTCGCCGGCATCGATGATGTGGGCCGGGGTGTGCTCGGTGAGGAAACGCGGCACGCCGGCGTGCTTGTCGCGCACCACCACCATATCGATTTTGTAACTGTCGAGCGTCTCCATGGTGTCGGCCAAGCTCTCGCCCTTGACGCTGGAAGAAGAGCTGCCGCCGAAATTGAGCGTATCGCAGCTCAGGCGCTTTTCGGCCAACTCGAAACTGGAGCGCGTGCGCGTGGAAGGCTCGTTGAACATGTTGATGACGGTATAGCCCTTGAGCGCGGGAACCTTCTTGATACGGCGTTCGTTGATCTCTTTGAACTTGGTGGCGGTCTCGAGTATCAGCATGATGTCATCGGCTGAATACTCGGTGATGTCTATCAAATGCTTGTGGTTGAATGCCATGGTTATTCGCCTCCCAGCGGAGCCGAGCCGGCACGGGCGCCCGGTTTGATATCGAGTATCTCGACTTCGGACTTGCCATCGACTTCTTCAAGGAACAGACGCACGTTCTCATCACCGGCGGAAGGCACGTTTTTGCCCACATAGTCGGCGCGGATGGGAAGTTCGCGATGACCGCGATCAACCAACACCGCCAGCTGCACATTGGCCGGACGGCCAAGGTCGATGAGGGCGTCGAGCGCTGCACGGATGGTACGACCGGTGAACAGCACATCGTCGACGAGAACGATGCTCTTGCCGTCCAGGTCGAAGCCGATGCGCGTTTCGTGGACTTCGGGCGCCACGTGGGTCATGAAATCGTCTCGGTAGAAGCTGATGTCGAGGCTGCCGAGCGGCACGTCGACCCCTTCGATTTCCTTGATGATTCCCTGCAGCCTGCGAGCGAGGATGTCACCTCTTGTGACGATGCCCACCAAGGCGATGTCGCCTGCGCCGTGATTCGCTTCAAGAATTTGATGCGCGATGCGCGTGAGCGAACGGTCGATTTCCGCCGCGTCCATTACGACGGATTTAACCAAGCTGTCTTTCATACACACTCCCTTCGATTGATGAGTGCGTACAGACAAACCCGAACGGAGTCGTGCCGGTTGCATCCGGCCCATGCACCGCGTGCCATCTACCGCAGGGCATAAAAAATGCCTCTGCGACAGACAAAGGCTTCCGAGTTGCTTGCTGCGTATGTGAGAATGAGATGCAGCTTGCAAGCCTTGTCGGTCTCTCTGTACCGCTTTTAAAGGACTGATGGCAGTATATGCAGTGGCATATGGGCGCACAACCCCCAATCCATTGTTTTTTTGCAAAGAGCACAATCCAGCATCGATATGACGCTTTGCTACAATGGCGGGCATCGAATTGCGAAAGGGGTGCATATGAAAGCCGAATTGCGGCAGATGATCGAGCAGGAGCTTATCGATAGCGCGGGGGATTTCACCGCATTGGGCTCTGTCGACGCGATTTCCGATCTCGATGAT
>JAXGTO010000020.1:0-46239 GCA_040774885.1 Eggerthellaceae bacterium
AAGTTCGTGCGGCAGACCGGTGGCCGCGGTCAGTACGGGCACGTCGTGCTCAACGTATCGCCGCAGCAGCCCGGCGACGGCTACGTGTTCGAGAACAAGATCGTCGGCGGGTCGATACCGAAGGAGTACATCCCCTCGGTCGATAAGGGTATCCAGGAGGCCATCACCACCGGTGTGCTCGCCGGGTACCCGGTCGTCGACATCAAGGTCGAGCTCGTGGACGGTTCCTACCACGACGTCGACTCCTCCGAGATGGCATTCAAGATCGCCGGTTCCATGGGCATCAAGGAGGCACTGCGCAAGTCTGCTCCGGTCATCCTCGAGCCGGTCATGGCCGTTGAGGTCGACACGCCCGAGGAGTTCATGGGCGATGTGATGGGCGATCTTTCAAGCCGCCGCGGACACATCGAGGGCATGGAGCCGCGTGGTAACTCCCAGATCGTTCACGGCAAGGTTCCGTTGGCTAACATGTTCGGCTACGCTACCGACCTGCGCTCTCGGACTCAGGGTCGTGCCGCGTACTCGATGCAGTTCAAGGCATACGAGCCGGTGCCGAAGTCGATCGCCGATGAGATCGTCGCCAAGTCCGGCGTCAGCGACCAGGGCTAGGGGATACGTTCATGGCCAAGCAGAAGTTCGAGCGCACCAAGCCGCACATGAACGTCGGCACCATCGGTCACGTCGACCACGGCAAGACCACGCTCACCGCAGCCATCACCAAGTGTCGTGCGGCAAAGGGCATGGCCGACTTCACCCCGTTCGACAAGATCGACAAGGCTCCCGAGGAGCGCGAGCGCGGCATCACCATCGCCATCGCGCACGTCGAGTACGAGTCCGACAAGCGCCACTACGCGCACGTCGACTGCCCGGGTCACGCCGACTACGTGAAGAACATGATCACCGGTGCTGCCCAGATGGACGGCGCTATCCTGGTCATCGCCGCCACCGACGGCCCCATGGCTCAGACTCGTGAGCACATCCTGCTGGCCCGCCAGGTTGGCGTGCCCTACATCGTAGTCTTCCTGAACAAGTGCGACATGGTTGACGACGAAGAGCTCCTCGAGCTCGTCGAGATGGAAGTCCGCGAGCTGCTCAGCTCCTACGATTTCCCCGGCGACGACACCCCGATCATCCGCGGCTCCGCTCTGAAGGCGCTGGAAGGCGACAAAGAAGCTCAGGACAAGATCTGGGAGCTCATGGACGCCGTCGACGAGTGGATCCCCACTCCGGAACGCGACGTTGACAAGCCCTTCCTGATGGCCGTCGAAGACGTTATGACCATCACCGGCCGTGGCACCGTTGCCACCGGTCGTGTCGAGCGCGGCACCCTGCATGTCAACGACGAACTCGAAATCGTCGGCATCAAGGACACCACCAAGACCGTCTGCACCGGCATCGAAATGTTCCGCAAGCTGCTCGACGAGGCTCAGGCCGGCGACAACATCGGCTGCCTGCTCCGCGGCGTGAAGCGCGAAGACGTCATCCGTGGCCAGGTTCTCTGCAAGCCCGGCAGCGTCACCCCGCACACCAACTTCATCGGCCAGGTCTACATCCTGACCAAGGACGAAGGCGGCCGCCACACTCCGTTCTTCGACGGCTATCGTCCGCAGTTCTACTTCCGCACCACCGACATCACCGGTGTTGCGCATCTTCCCGAGGGCACCGAGATGGTTATGCCTGGCGACAATGTTGAAATCACCGCCGAGCTCATCCACCCCGTGGCCATGGAAGAGGGCCTCAAGTTCGCTATCCGCGAAGGTGGCCGCACCGTGGGTTCCGGTCGCGTTACCAAGATCATCAAGTAACTCGACTTACCTCGCATCATCGCAGGGAGTCCGTTTGACGGACTCCCTGCTGCAAGCGCTGCTGTGTACAGACAAATCAAGCAGCCGGAAGGCACAAGAATAAGGAGCATTCATGCGTACATTGGTCACCCTGGCCTGCACCGAGTGCAAGCGCCGTAACTATACGACCAAGAAAAACAAGCAGAATAATCCCGATCGCATCGAGTACAAGAAGTACTGCAAATGGTGTGGACATCACACCTTGCACAAGGAAACACGATAGCGAATCAGGCACAATAGGCCAGTAGCTCCAATTGGTAGAGCGGCGGTCTCCAAAACCGCATGTTGGGGGTTCGAGTCCCTCCTGGCCTGCCAGCTTGTTTATCGAGCAGCTCGAGAGCTGCTTGTTTGGCGTTATAGAGTAACGAAAGATCACGATCCGCAATCCGAGAGTTCGAAGGAACGCGATGGCTAAGAAATCAAAGACGCAACGAGCGAAGGCTTCGGCTAACCGCGCCGCTAAAAAGGCGCAGACCGAAGAAACTCCGAACGCCGTTGTTGAGGAATCGGTGGAAGCCGAGGCCCCGAAAAAGGAACGAAAGTTGCCCTTCAAGAAGAAGGCCGACGATACTTCCGTAAAGTCCTCCGAGGTCAAATTCCAGCCTAAGGCTGAGAAGAAGACCGCAGAGAAAAAAGCCGAAAAGCCCGCCAAGAAGCCTGGCTTCTTGAGCGAAGTGCGCTCCGAATTGAAGCGCGTCACCTGGCCGACCGGTCAGGATGTCGCACGTTGGAGCGGCGTCGTCGTGGCCGCCCTGGTTTTCTTTGGTGTATATGTGCTGATTCTCGACAACTGGGTGGTAACCCCCATCCTGGTTGCGATTTCGAACTTGGGAGTGTAGCGATCCATGTCTAAGAAGTGGTATGTCCTTCACACCTATTCCGGATACGAAAAGAAGGTCAAGACGAATCTGGAACTGCGTGTCGAAACCATGGGACTCGAGAACAATGTGTTCGGCATCGAGATTCCCACCGAAACCGTTACCGAGATCAAGGACGGCGGCCGCAGGGTCGAGTCCGAAAAGAAGGTATTTCCCGGTTACGTGCTGGTTCGCATGGAGCTTGACGATCGCAGCTGGGCTGCGGTCCGCAACACTCCGGGCGTTACCGGCTTCGTGGGCAGCCAGGGCAATCCTGCCCCGCTCACCCGCGAAGAGTACAACAAGATCATGAAGCGCACCAGCCATGAAGCGCCCAAGAAGACTTCCACCAATCTGGAAGTGGGGCAGTCCGTCAAGGTGGTCTCCGGACCCCTGGCCGATTTCGATGGCACGGTTGCGGAGGTCTCGCCTGAGGCCGGCAAGGTGAAGGTGATGGTATCCATCTTCGGTCGCGAGACCCCGGTGGAACTTTCCTTCGATCAGGTTTCCCGCATTTAGCGGGAGCGCTTCCACAGCGCTCAAACATAGATGACAACGCGGAGGCGCGCGCCTTACGTGGACAAGGGCTTCTCACGCGCACCGCTTGTTGATACAGGTAAGACGATTAACAGACAAGAGTTTCAGCTGAAAGGAACCACCAATGGCTGAGAAGAACGTAAGCGGCTTCATCAAGCTGCAAATCCCCGCGGGGGCCGCGAACCCCGCTCCTCCCGTCGGCCCCGCTCTGGGCGCCCAGGGTGTCAACATCATGCAGTTCTGCCAGGCTTTCAACGCCGCCACGCAGGATCAGTCCGGCACCATCATCCCCGTCGAGATCACCGTCTACGAAGACAAGACCTTCGACTTCGTGTGCAAGACGCCTCCCGCGGCTGTGCTCATCAAGGAAAAGCTCGGCATCCCCAGCGGCAGCGGCATCCCGCAGCTGCAGAAGGTGGGAGAGCTCACCGAGGATCAGCTGCGTGAAATCGCCGAGATCAAGATGCCCGACCTCAATGCCAACGACATCGAGGCTGCCATGGAGATCGTCGCCGGTACCGCCCGTTCCATGGGCGTCACCATCCAGGGTCGCAAGCCCAAGCACGTCTACACCGCCAGCCGCAAGCTGAAGGTCATGATCACCGAGGGCGTCGACGCCGAGACGGCCGAAGAAGAGATCGAGGAAGCAGACGAGGCAGCCGCAGCCAAGGCCGCAGCCGCCGAAGCGGAAGCCGCTTCTACCGAAGAATAGTTCTAAATCAGGAATCAGCGCGCCCCCGATGGGCGTGTGGAAGAGCGAAAGCTCGTTATCACCACGAAAGGAAGCATTATGAGCAAGGGAAAGAATTACAAGGCAGCCGTCGAGAAGATCGACGCCGAAAAGGATTACGCTCCTTTGGAGGCGTTCTCTCTGCTGAAGGAATGCGCGTCCGCCAAGTTCGATGAAACGGTGGAAGCCCATATCCGTTTGGGCATCGACACCCGCCAGGCCGACCAGCAGATGCGCGGCACGGTGAGCCTGCCCAACGGCAGCGGCAAGACCGTCCGTGTGGCTGTGTTCGCCGAGGGCGAAAATGCCCGCGCCGCCGAAGAGGCCGGTGCCGACATCGTCGGTTCCGACGACCTCATCGCCGACATCCAGGCCGGCAACATCGACTTCGATGCCACCGTTGCCACCCCCGACCAGATGGCCAAGGTGGGCCGCCTGGGCAAGATCTTGGGCACGCGCGGCTTGATGCCCAACCCCAAGCTCGGCACCGTCACCAACGACGTGGCCAAGGCCATCAAAGAACTCAAGGGCGGCCGTGTGGAATATCGCGCCGACCGTTACGGCATCTGCCATGTCATCCTGGGCAAGGCAAGCTTCTCCGCCGAGCAGCTGGCTGAAAACTACGGAACCGTCTATGACGAGATCATCCGTATGAAGCCCGCTGCCGCCAAGGGCAAGTTCGTCAAGTCCATCAAGGTGTCCACCACCATGAGCCCTTCGGTGAGCATCGATTCCAGTGTTACCCGCGGTTACACCGGAGCTGCCGAATAGCATCGTTTACCTGCATTGACTGGCCCCCGTTCGCCTAAAGGCGTGCGGGGGTTTTCGTTTTCCCCGTGTTGCGCTACATTGTTTCCCGCACGCGTTTCGGCCATTTCGGCCTGCCGCTTCGCCCTGATAAGGAGTGCTCAGATGATTTACGACGATATCTTGGAAGCCATCGGCCATACCCCCATGGTGCGTTTGAACCATCTGCCCGACCCCGCAGGTGCCGAGATTCTGGTGAAGTACGAAGCGGTCAACGTGGGAGGCTCCATAAAAACCCGCACGGCGTACAACATGATCGAAGAAGCGGTCCGCCGTGGAGAAATCGGGCCTGACACCATCATCTGCGAGCCCACCAGCGGCAACCAGGGCATCGGTTTGGCCCTCATCGGCGCGGTGCGCGGCTACAAGGTTCGCATCATCATGCCCGACAGCGTCAGCGAGGAACGGCGCAAGCTGTGCCGTGCCTACGGAGCCGATGTGGTGCTGATCCACGACGATGGCGACATTGGGAAGTGCATCGACGATTGCCTGCAGACCGCCTTGCGCATGCAGCGCGAAGAGCCCAACATCTACATTCCGCAGCAGTTCAGCAATCCCGACAATCCCTTGGTGCACAAATACCACACCGGTCTTGAGATCCTCGAAGACGTCGGCGGTCCCATCCACGGCTTTTGCAGCGGCGTAGGCACCGGCGGAACCATTTCCGGCATCGGCGCCACGCTCAAAAACCAGTACCCCAACATCAAGATTTGGGCTGTCGAGCCCGAAAATGCCGCCATCCTTTCCGGCGGCAGCATCGGCACCCATCTGCAGATGGGTATCGGCGATGGGCTCATTCCCGACAATCTGGACAAGCGCATCTATGAAGATATCTGCGTCATCACCGACGAAGAAGCGCTCGACACCAGCCGCCGTCTTGCCCGCGAAGAAGGTCTCATGTGCGGCATTTCCAGCGGCAGCAACGTAGCCGCCGCCATCCGCCTTGCCAAAGCGCTCGGCAAAGGCAAGACCGTGGTAACCGTGCTTCCAGATACGGGAGAACGATATTTCAGCACTATTTTGTTTGACGAATAGCGGTACCACCGATACACTGGCCTAACGCGTTTCGCGCGGCCGGCCTATCGGTTGCGGCGCGTTTTCTCACTGGGCCGTCGTCCAACGGCAGGACTCTGGTTTTTGGTACCAGCTATTCAGGTTCGAATCCTGGCGGCCCAGCCAATTCGCTTTGATATGCCCCGCCTTCACCCTTCCTCATCGCTTACGTATGCAGATACGCTGCGCTCTTCGGGCGGGCGAAATCGGGGCATCTCAAAGCGAATTGGCACTCGGCGAGGGTCGCTGGGCGGCTTCGCTTCGCTCGCCGCTTCGGTGATGCTGTTCTCCTTGGCATGTGTGCCGGAGGGGGCGCGGGATGCGGGCGGATCATTCGGGAGCGGGTTTCGCCGCTCATATCTGTTGGCTGAACTCTTTCGCGCAGCGAACTTCACCGAGTGAGGCCCATGCGGCGAAACCGGGCGCGAGCGCTTGATCCGCCCGCATCCCGCGCCCCCTCCGGCCGCGGAGCTCAATTCCTGCTGATAGGTGTGCTATCGTTTCTGCAAACACATCGTGGAAGGTGCTTTGCATGGGGATCATGGAACAAGTAGGGACAGCGCAGCTCATCTGGCAGGTGATGGACCGCACCAAGCCCACCGATATCAAGTTGCCCGCAATGGGCCGCAAGCCGGCCTTCGGCGATCCATCGCCTATTCGACAGGCGTTTCCCCGTTGCACGCCCGAAGAAAAGGGGCTGTCCTCGCGTTCTTTGGCCGAATTGTTCCGCGCGTTGGGCGAATACGCTTCCCCCAATCCGCATACGGCGATGGTTTTGCGCGACGGTGCGGTAGTGTCGCAGGTCAGCTTCGGACCCTATACCCCCGATTTATGGAGTGCCACGTATTCGGAATGCAAATCCATCGTGGGCATCGCTATCGGCATGCTGGTGGACGAAGGATCGCTTTCCTTGGACGATACCGTGGGGCAACTGCTGGGTGAGCGCATGGCACCGCTTTCGCAGATCACCCAGATGGTCAAAAAGGATATCACCGTGCAGCAGCTGCTTACCATGAGCAGCGGTGTGGCATTCAACGAATCGGGCGCGCTGATGACCGACGACTGGGTGCGGGGATATCTTGATGCCGGGCGAAAGTGCGATCCGGGCGAGCAATTCGATTACAACAGCATGAACACCTATATGCTCTCAGCCATCGTGCACGCAGTGAGCGGTGTCGGCTTGATGGACTATCTGCAGCCGCGGCTGTGGGGCCCGTTGGGCATTGAGAAGATTCACTGGGAGTGCTGTCCCAAAGGCATCGAGAAGGGCGGCTGGGGTTTCTACATTCGCCCTGAAGACATGGCAAAGGTGGGGCAGCTGCTGCTCCAAGACGGGGAATGGAACGGCAAGCGTCTGATCTCGCATGAATGGGCCACCCAGAGCACTTCCGTGCAGATTGCCGCCAACAGCGGCTCGGCCTTCGATTACGGCTATCAGATATGGGCGGGTCGCGATGACCGCTCGTTTTTGTTCAACGGGCTGTTCGGCCAGAATCTGCTGTGCTACCCCGAAAACCGCATCATAGTGGTCTCAACGGCGGGAAATGACGAGTCATTCCAAGAAGGCGCGTTCTTCGGCCTGTGCCGCGACTTGTTCGCTTCCGCGTTGCCAACAGGCCCGCTGCCCGCCGATGGGGAGGGGGAGCGTATTTTGAGGGACACCCTCGATAGCTTGGGGGACAAGCACCCGAATGCGGCCGAGGAGCGTCACAAGGGCTTCTTCCGTCGGCTGTTCGCTTCTTCCAGCGCACCGGTGCCTTTGCCCGAGGGATGTCGTTCTCATGCGGGGGAGACCTATGCGTTCGAGGCCGATCGGTGCGGGGGAATGGGCCTTTTGCCGTTGGTGGTGCAGTCCATGCAGAACAACTTCACCCACGGTTTGGAAAGCATCGGCTTCGAGCTGCAGGGCGATACGTTCACCTTGGTGTTCAAAGAAGCCGATGAGACCCATCGCATTCCTTTGGGCTTCGCCGCGCCGGCCGTGTGCGAAGAACCGTTTCATGACGAGTCGTATCGCATCGCCGCTGCAGCGCGTTTTACCACCGATGAAGACGAAGAGGAAGTGCTGGTGGTCCATCTTTCGTTTTTGGAGGTGGCCGATTCGCGCATCGTCAAGGTGTTCTTCCGCGGATCCGATGTGCTGGTGCGTCTGTCCGAGCAACCGGGCACAGCCTATCTCAAAGCCATGCTGGGCAGCTTTCTGGAAAACATGGATGACGGCAATCCGCTTACAGGTGCCATTTCAACCGTGCGCGACAGCGATTACGTTGATTACAAGCTGACGGCGGGCATGCAGCCCGAAGCGGTGGGGCATCTTATTTGAACGAACCGGCTTCAGGCGCAATCAAGTCGGCCAGCGTGATGCCGTTCACGTAATCTTCTATCACGCGGTCCAGACCTTCCCAAAACGCGATGGTCTCGCATTCGCTGCGCCGTGGGCAGATGCCGTAGTCGTCTTCGAGACAGGCCACAGGTGCCGTGCCGCCTTCGCAGATGCGCAGCACTTCACCGGCGGTGATGTCTTCAGGCGCGCGGGAAAGCGAATAGCCGCCGTGGGCGCCGCGGGTGCTTTTGAGCAGTCCCGCTTTGGCCAGCTGGCCGGCAAGCTGTTCCAGATATTTCATCGAGATGCCTTGGTCTTGTGCGGCTTCGCGCAGCGGCACCGGACCATCGCCTTGCTTGCGGGCCACTTCGATGGCAAAGCGCAGGGCATAGCGGCCTTTGGTGGATATCTTCATGGTCGCTCTCCTTTCAGGGCCGATGCGGTTCCATCATGGATGGGCATGGCATTCTAGATGCGTTTCGTAAATCATAGTGCAAAATAGGGAATTATGCGCATCCTGGTGGAAATGCTGTTGACACGCCCTATTCGCAGGGGTATCGTACCATCCAGTCAATAAAACCTAGTGAACAACTAGGAAATAAGGAGAGGAAAGCACATGACACTGAAAACGGCGGGCCGCATCGACGACCTCATAGGAGACACGCCCCTTCTCGATGTCACCGAAGCGGTGGGCGCTCAAGCCACGATTATGGCGAAGTTCGAGGCGATGAACCCCGGCGGAAGCATCAAAGACCGTATCGCCAAGGCCATCATAGACGATGCCGAAGAAAAGGGCGCGTTGAAACCAGGTGCCACCATCATCGAGCCTACCAGCGGCAACACCGGCGTCGGGCTGGCCATGATCGCCGCTGCACGTGGATACAAGTTCATTGCCGTGATGCCCGAGACCATGAGCATGGAGCGCCGCAAGCTGATTGCCGCCTTCGGCGCCCAGTTGGTCCTCACCCCTGGGTCGGAAGGCATGACGGGCTCGGTCGCCCAAGCCGAAGAGCTCCTTGCCGCCACGCCGGGAAGCTTCGGGCCCCATCAGTTCGACAATCCCATCAATCCGCAGGCACACTATGAAACCACGGGTCCCGAGATCTGGGAACAGACCGCAGGTTCGGTCGATGCGTTCGTGGCAGGCGTCGGCACGGGCGGCACCCTTTCCGGTACCGGTCGTTTTCTGCGCCAGAAAAACGCCGGCGTGCACATCGCCGCCGTCGAGCCCGAAGAATCCCAGGTGCTTGCCGGCAAGCCCGCAGGCGCACACAAGATCCAAGGGATCGCACCCGGATTCATCGCCAAGACGCTCGACACGCAGATCTACGACGAAGTGATTCCCATTTCGTCTGCCACAGCGTTCGAATATCAAAAACTGCTCTCCACGCGTGCCGGCGTATTCGCCGGAATCTCATCCGGTGCAGCGGTTGCCGCTGCAAAGGCCCTTGCCGATCGACCTGAGTTCGCCGGCAAGACCATCGTCGCCATTCTGCCCGACACCGGCGAGCGCTACCTTTCCATGCTATCCGATTAGGAGGATCGACTATGGATACCATTTATCTGGACAACGCGGCCACCACGGCTTTGCGTCCCGAAGCGCTCGAGGCCATGATGCCGTATCTCACCACGGATTACGGCAATGCCTCTTCCATCTATCCGGTGGGGCAGAAGGCCGCAGCGGCCGTCCGCCAGGCGCGTGCCACCATCGCAGAATCGCTGGGCGGTTCTGCCGACGAACTGTACTTCACCAGTGGGGGCAGCGAGGCCGACAACTGGGCAATCAAAGGCGTCATGCATGCCAACGCCAAGAAGGGCAAGCACCTCATCACCACGGCCATCGAACATCATGCCGTGCTGCATACCTGTGAATTCTTGGAAAAAGACGGCTACGAAGTGACGTACCTTCCCGTCGATGAAGAAGGGCTGGTCGACCCCAAGGCATTCGAGGCGGCCATTCGCCCCGATACCGTCATGGCCTCCGTCATGTTCGCCAACAATGAAATCGGGACCATCGAACCCATTGCCGAGTTGTCAGCCATCGCCCATGCCCACGGCGTCATCTTCCATACCGATGCGGTTCAGGCATTCGGCCATGTGCCCATCGACGTGGACGCCATGGGCATCGACTTGATGTCGGCATCGGGGCACAAGGTGTACGGTCCCAAGGGCATCGGGTTTCTATACAAGCGCAAAAACGTGCGCATCGACAATCTTATTCACGGCGGCGCCCAGGAACGCGGTTTGCGCGCCGGTACCGAGAACACCGCCGGTATCGTCGGATTCGCCAAGGCGGTAGAGCTGGCCATGGCGGAACAGGCCGATGAGATGCAGCGTCAAAGCGAGTTGCGCGATCACGCCATCGACCGCATCTTGGCCGAGATTCCCTACAGCCGCGTCAACGGCAGCCGTACCAAGCGCCTGCCCAACAACATCAACGTGTGCTTCCGCTTCATCGAAGGCGAGGGCATGCTGTTGCAATTGGCGGGGCGCGGCATCTGCACGTCGAGCGGCTCGGCTTGCACCAGCGGATCGCTCGATCCCAGCCATGTGCTGCTGGCCATCGGCCTTCCGCACGAAATCGCCCACGGCAGCCTGAGGGCCACGCTGGGGCGGGAAACCACGCTGGCCAACGTGGACTTTTTGGTGGACAGCTTGGTAAAGACCATCGGCAACCTGCGCTCCATGAGCCCGTTGTACGAGGACTTTATCAAACAGCAGAAAAAGGCCAGCTGACAAAAAGCGAATCATGGTTGGTGCGACGCGTATCGCACGGGCCATCGAAGATGAAAGGAGCCGTTCTCATGGCTATGGAATACAGCGAAAAGGTGATGGACCACTTCACCAATCCCCGCAACGTGGGTGAAATCGAGGACCCGAGCGGATGCGGCACGGTGGGCAACGCCGTATGCGGCGACATCATGCGCATCTATCTGGACATCGACGACAACCAGATTGTCCGCGATGCGAAGTTCAAGACGTTTGGGTGCGGTGCTGCCATCGCCACTTCGAGCATGGCCACTGAGATGGTCAAGGGAAAGAGCGTCCAAGAAGCCCTCGAAGTTACCAACAAGGCCGTTATGGAAGCCCTCGACGGACTGCCCAAGGTGAAAATCCACTGTTCGCTTCTGGCCGAAGAGGCCATCCATGCGGCGTTGTGGGACTACGCTGAGAAGCATGACATCGAGATCAAGGGGCTGAAGAAGCCGAAGTCTGACATCAACGACGAAGTTGCCTGATCGTCCAATCGGCAGTTCGAAGGGGCAGCGGCTTTTCGGGTCGCTGCCCCTTCTCGTTCAAGACCGCGGCTGGCAAACGGCCGCATAGCAGGCAGATAGACGATGAGCGAACAGTGAGGAAATCGGATGGCGAAAACAGGCGAGACGGGCGAAGTGACTTCGGTCAACATTTCCGAAAAGAAGGGAACGCGCAAAACTCCGGTCGAATCGGGATCTGTCGACTTGCTGCGCGACAGCGGGGTGGCAGACGATGCCCATGCCGGCCCCTGGCATCGGCAGGTGTCGTTTTTGGCAGAGGAATCCATCGCCAAGGCGCGCGAGGCCGGACTCGATGTGGGCGAGGGGGACTTCGGCGAGAACGTCACATGCCAGGGAATCGACATGAAAGGCCTGCCGCTGGGCACCCGCGTGCGCGTGGGAACGGCCGAGGTGGAGATTTCCCAGATCGGAAAAGTGTGCCATCGCAAATGCGCCATCTATTACTTGGCGGGCGATTGCATCTTCCCGCGCGAAGGCGTGTTCGGATGGGTGGTGCAGCCCGGCACGGTCAAGGTGGGCGATATGATCGAAGTGCTCAGCGTGGGGTCGGGCGAAGTCCATCACGCCATTTCCCAGGTGCCGCCTGCGTAGGCATCGCCTTCGTGCGCCTGTGCTACACTTTGATTGACAAATCACGCACATCAAACACGGAAAAGAGAACTGAATCCATGAGCATCATGTTGAAGTCGCCCGAGCAAATCGAGGCCATGAAGGAAGCTGGCCGCGTGTCGGCCAAGGTGTTGCGAGAAGTGGGAGCCCGTGCGAAACCCGGCGTTTCCACGCTCGAGCTCGACCGTTACGCCGAAATGTTGATTCGCCTTGAAGGCGGCATCCCCGGATTCAAGGGTTACGGCGGATTCCCCGGATCCATCTGCGCCAGCGTAAACGACCAGATCGTCCATGGCATTCCTTCTGAAAGCGTCATTCTGCAAGAAGGCGATATCCTCTCCGTCGATACCGGAGCTACGGTGGACGGTTGGGTGGGCGACAACGCTTGGACGTTCCCCGTGGGAAAGATCAGCCCCGAAAAGCAGGCGCTTTTGGATACCACCGAAGAATGCATGTGGGCTGCACTGGATGCCGCCCGCGTGGGCAATCATCTGGGTGATATCGGCCATGCGTGCCAGCAAATCGCCGAAGCCGCCGGATACGGCGTGGTGCGCGAATACGTGGGTCATGGCGTGGGTCGTGTGATGCACGAAGATCCGAACGTCCCCAATTACGGACACAAGCACCACGGCATCAAGCTGGTGGAGGGCATGGTGCTGGCCATCGAGCCCATGATCAACATGGGCACCTACAAGACCAAGCAAGGTGGCGACGGCTGGTTGGTGAAGACCGCCGACGGAAAGCCTTCCGCTCACTTCGAGAAGATGGTGGCCATCACAGCCGACGGTCCGGTCATCATAACCACCGAACCCGACCACCGACGCCCCGTGAACGACTAGGAAACAAACGCTGACGTTGCGGTTGCGTTTCCCGAGTATGCGATTCGTGCGCTACTTCGATTTTTCTAAAAACAGAAGCGGAATATGAAGTAGTGCACGGAAAAGCGAGGTATTTGGATGCGGCGAGGCATCTCGCCGATGCATTGTCTCAGGTGGGCGTTGCGCTTCCGATTCGTCAGTCGTGCAATACCTCGTATTCCGTTTAGGTATTTCGAAAAAATGAGGTATTGCACGATTTAAATCCCCTGGCAGGTCATTTCAGCACCAACGTCGCCCCATCATGCCTTCGCCCCATCATGCCTTCACCCCATCATGCCTTCGCCCCATCATGGCTTCACCTCATGGCAGCCTGATCTCGGTGTCGCTCTATAGCAGATTTGCCTTGCCGCATCGTTATGGCCTGATCTCGGTGTCGCCCAATAGCGGCTTTTCATTGCAGCCTTATCACGACTTCGCCTCGGCATCACCCTATGGCGGCCTCGGCGGCATCCAACGCGAAGGTATCAGACTTCCAGCTGCTTGCCTTCGGTATCCCAGTAGAAGCGCTTGAATTTGCGCACCTGGTTGTAGAACATGACGCGCGCCCAGAAGTTATGCAGGAAGCTGTCGGGCGCGTAGTGAAGCGGATAGTGGGGACGCCCCGGCCACAGTTTGAGCGCCTGGCCCAGCAGTTCGGGCTGCTCCATGCTCTTTTTCAGCACCTTTTTCGGCACCACGCAATACAAGAACGGTTCGTAGGCTTCTTGATAGGGAATCTCGCGTTCCAGGATGAACTCTTCCACGAACAGCGTGACGAAGCACACGCCGCCCAGGCTCATGTAGTACGTGTTGCGTCCGCAGCGGGTATTGACCTCGAAGAAGCGGAAGCTGCCATCGCGTTCGTCGAACTTGATGTCGAAATTGGCGAAGCCGCGGTATCCGATGCACTTCAAGAGCTTGGCGGCATCGTCGACGATCGCCTGTTCTTTGCGTCCCATGATTGCGACGGGGTTGCCCAGCGCGGTGGGGTCGTGGTCTTGCAGGCACACGATGCCGCCCGACACCACGCGCACGTCGCCTTTTGAATCGCTGAACGTGGTCAAGGTGCGGATGGCCTCGTCGCCGCCGGGGATGAAGTCTTGGATCACCAGTTCGCGGTTGTAGTCGGAATCGCGGATGTCCTTCCATACGCGGTGCAGCTCATCGGCGTCTTGGATCTCGTAGATCTTGCGTTTGTGCGGGATCTCGGCATCTTGGAACTCGGCGGAATTCGACGGCTTGGCGATGAGCGGATAGTCGAAGGCGGCCGCATCGATTTCCAGATTCGCGTCACTGCAATCGAAGTACCAGGTTTTGGGGTAGGGGATGTCCAGTTCTTCGCACAGCGCATAGAAACGCTCTTTTTGCGTGATGTCGTCGAGCAGATCGAAGTCGATGTAGGGAATCACGTAACCTGCGGCCTGAAGGCGGTCTTTGGCAGCCGATATCATTCGGGCGTGGCAGTCGTCGCAGCCTACCAGAAGCAGGGTCTTCGAACCGCCGATTTCTTGCGCGATGCTTTCGAGCTCGGCATAGAGCGGTTCGGGCTCATGGATACCAGGGCAGATGCGGTAGTCGGTAAAACGGCTGGTGGAAAGGTGCTTCACGTCCTGGGTTGCCAGCACGATGGTTTTCTCGATGCCATAGGCGCGATGGAATTCGCGCACGTAACTGTAAGCCAGCACGTCGCCGCCCACCACCACGGGTTGCAGCAGCCGCGCAACGTCGGCTTCGGAATGGATGGGATTGGCTGTGGACATGGTTTCCTCTCCGGGTCCGTAAGATAGGTCGCGGATATTATCGCACACCTGCAGCGATGGTTCGCGTTTGCGTGGGGCCCTTGCGTGTGGGCGTTCGGTGTAAACCATGCGGCTGTTGTGGGGGAGCGGGGCGGGCGAGGCCCCGTGTCGCAGGTGTTGGCGTATCATAGCGCCCAGGAAAAACCGAGGCGCCGCGCCGGTGCCGTGCACCGTAGCCGCGCGCCAGAACAGGAGCAGCCGACTCATGTGCGGATTCGTGGGATTCACCACTGTCGATTACGAACGTGCCGTCAACGAGGCCATTGTCCACGACATGGCCGATCGCATCATCCATCGCGGTCCCGATGATGACGGTTATTTCGTTGACGACCATGTGGCCATGGGCTTTCGTCGCCTGTCCATCATCGACCTCGAGGGCAGCCATCAGCCCATGCAGAATGCCGATGGCAGCGTGACCGTCACCTTCAACGGTGAAATCTACAACTACCAAGAGCTGCGCGAAGAGCTCATTGCAGCCGGTTACGACTTCAAAACCAACGGCGATACCGAGACCATCGTGCACGGGTATGAAGAATGGGGCACCGATGTGCTCCAGCGTCTGCGCGGCATGTTCGCCATCGCCATCTGGGATGCCGCCCATGAGCGCCTGGTGTGCGCCCGTGACATCTTCGGCATCAAGCCGTTTTACTACCAGCACAAAGGCGACCGCCTTATCTGGGGCTCGGAAATCAAGAGTTTCTTGGCGCATCCCGCCTTTGAAAAAGAACTCAATGCGGACATGCTGCCGCAATATCTGTGCTTCGAGTACATGAACGACGCTCAGACCATGTTCAAGGATGTCAACAAGCTGCTGCCCGGCCATTTCATGGTGTTTGAAAACGGCAAGCTCGATATCGAGTGCTTCTACCACATCACCTATAAGATCGACGACACCAAAGACATCGACGAATGGGCCGACATCATCTGCAAGACCTTCGATGAAAGCGTGCAGGCCCATCAGATCGCCGACGTCGAAGTGGGCAGCTTCCTTTCAGGCGGCATCGACAGCAGCCTGGCCGCCTACGATATGGGCCAGCATGCCGATATCAAGACTTTCAGCGTGGGCTACGACACCACCGGCAGTGAAGAAGCGCGTGCCAAAGCCGAGGCCAGCGGTTTCAAAATCAAGTTGGACGAACTCAAAGATGCTCATTCCTTTGCCGAATGGGCGGGTCTGCCCAACTACGATGTCACCGTTTCGGCCGAGGAATTCTTGGACGTGGTTCCCACCGAGCAGTATCACATGGACGAACCTTTGGGTGCTCCCAGCGCCATCCCCCTGTACTTCGTCAGCCAGCTGGCGAATCAGCAGGTGAAGGTGGTGCAAAGCGGCGAAGGCGCCGACGAGCTGTTCGGAGGGTATTGGATCTATCACGACCAGTACGAGTTCTCCAAGTACTTCCGTGTCCCGCGTTTTCTGCGTGCCGCCGCCGGTGCGGTTGCCCAGGCGCTGCCACCGTTCCATGGCCGTCATTTCGCCATGCGCGGATCGGGCGGCCCGGAAAAGTCGTACCAACGCACGTGCATGAACTACATGTGGGACGAAGTGCCCCGCGTGCTCAAAGGCTACGACGGTCCCTGCAAGCCCTGGGAATGGGTGAAGCCGCATTTCGACGAGGTGCGTCAGAAGCAGCCCGATTTGGACGTCATCACGCAGACGCAGTACGTGGACATGGTGAGCTACATGCCCTTCGACATCTGCCTGAAGGCCGACAAGATGTCCATGGCGCACAGCTTGGAACTGCGCGTTCCCTTCTTGGACAAAAAGGTGCTCGATGTGGCGCTGCAGCTGCCCACCGATTGCCGCGTCACCGACGAACATGCCAAATACGCGTTGCGCAAGGCCGCCGAGAAGCTGGGCTTTCCCCAGGCCGTGGCGCACATGCCCAAGCAGCCGTTCATCACGCCGCTCACCGTGTGGCTTCAGACCGATCTGTACTACGAGCGCATCAAGGAGGCCTTTACCAGCCCGGCGGCCGAGAAGTTCTTCAACACCGATTATCTGATGCAGATGCTCGACGACCACCATCAAGCCGACTTCAGCACGCAGGAAGGACGCGGCAAGCTCAAGATGATGCGCATTTGGAACGTGTATTGCTTCTTGTGCTGGTACGAGGTGTTCTTCGGCACGGCCAGCCAGAAGCTCGCTCCCAAGACCAAGGTGGCATAGCGGTATATGGTCGGGTCCGTCGACGAAGAACTGCTGGACGACTCCGCTAAACGGGACGGCACCGCCGAGCCTGATTTTCGTGATGATTCGGAACGCGAAGCGAATCAGGCCGCCCAGGATGCAGGCGAAACGGAAACCGGTACTACGCTCGATTCGTCGGTAGGATCTTCGGCGGCGCTCATCTCCGCCTGCACCATCGTCAGCCGCATCACCGGTTTCTTGCGCACGTGGGCCATGGCCTTCGCGCTCGGCTCCACACTGCTTGCCAGTTCCTATCAGGTGGCAAACAACCTGCCCAATATGCTCTACGAACTTGCCGTGGGCGGCATGATCGTCACTGCGTTTTTGCCGGTGTACGTGTCGGTTAAAAAGAAGCTGGGAGACGCCGGCGGCAATGCCTACGCATCCAATCTGCTGGGATTGACCATCATCTTCTTAGGCGTGGTGGCGCTTATCTGCACGCTGTTCGCGCCGCAGCTCATCTACACCCAGAGTTTCATGAACGACCAGTCCGAGATGGAAACAGCGGTGTTCTTCTTCCGCTTCTTCGCCATTCAGATCGTCTTCTACGGGGTGTCGGCCATCGTGTCGGGCGTGCTCAATGCCAACCGCGACTTCCTCTGGTCATCGCTGGCACCTTCGTTCAACAACGTCATCGTCATCATCACTTTCGTTGCCTATGCCCTGGTGTCGCCCACCAATCCCGAACTGGCCTTGTGGATCATCGCCATCGGCAATCCGCTGGGTGTGTTCGTGCAGATGGCCATGCAGATTCCCGCATTGCATCGCCATGGCATCAAGATCAATTTCCGCATCAACATCCATGATCCGGCTCTTCGCGAAACGCTTTCGATCGGCGTGCCCGCCATCATCGTGATGGCCACGTCGTGCGTCATCGTTTCGGTGCAGAATTCCGTTGCCTACGAAGTGGCCGGCAACGGACCCTCCATCATCAGCTACGCACGGCTGTGGTTCACGCTTCCCTATGCGTTTTGGCGGTGCCCATAACCACGGCTATGTTCACCGAGCTTTCCGAGATGAAGGCCAACGGCAACAGGGAAGATTTCAAGTCGTCCATCATCAACGGCACGCGGCAGATAGTCTTCCTCACCACGCCGTTTGCGCTCTATCTCATCGTGTTCGCCATTCCATTGGTCACGCTCTATCATGCCGGCGCCTTCACTGAAGAAAACATCTTCCAGGTATCGTATTACCTGACCGCCCTGGCGCTTTCGCTGCCGTTCTACGGTGTGAATACCTATCTGCAGAAGATCTTCAGCGCTTTGCGCCAGATGAAACGCTTCGCCGTCATCAATATCTTCTGCGCCTTGATCCAGATCGGTTTCACCCTGTTGTTCGGCACGGTCATTATGGCGGACACCAACTATGCGCTTGAAGCGGTGGCTTTGGGCGAATCGGTGTTCTTCATCTGCTCGGACATCATCTGCTTTTTGTATTTGCGCAAGCGCTACGGATCGTTCGGCATTCGCCATGTGGTGGTCACGTTCGTGCGCAGCTTGGCGTTGGGGCTGTTGGGCGCGGCGGTTGGCTGGCTCATCCTGTACCTGCTCCAGACCTTCTTCGGTACGTATTACGGCAGCATCTGGCGCGCGTTCGTCTACACGGTTATCGCCGGCGTCCCTGCCGTCGTCGTGACGTTCGGACTGGCTATCAAGCTCAATCTGCCCGGGGCCAAGTTCATCGCCGACACCGTCCACGCCATCACGGGAAAGTTCAAGGCCAAACTGCATCGCGGATAGCCGATGCCGAGGCGCGCCTGCGGTAGGGCTATACTGTGTATGCATTCGAACCACCTGCTGCATAGGAGCACGCATGCACATCCTGATCGTCCGAAATGATTCCAACAAAGGCGCCGTCGAGGCGTCGGTGTTGTTGCAGGCCTATTGTTCCAGCCAGTCGATTGCGTTCACCAACGTGGATGCCTTCGAACTTGCCGTTCTTTCCCAAACGGCCGATCCCGCCGGTTTCGATTTGGCCGTGGTGCTCGGCGGCGACGGCACCATCTTGCGTACCGCCGGGTTCATCGGCGGGGCCGGCACACCCATTCTGGGCATCAACTTCGGGCGGTTGGGCTTTCTCGCAAACGGCAGCGACGAAGGCGTCTTGGAAGTGGTCGGCGCCGCATTGGCCGGCGATGTGCAGCGCGAAGAACGCTCCAACCTTTCCGTGCAAGTTGAATGCGATGGCGACGAAGACCTCGATGTCGAACAGGTGATGGGGGAGCCCGCGCGCGAATTCTTCGCCTTGAACGAGATGGCCCTCACCCGCGGGGTGTCGGGTCGAATCATCGATTTCTCGCTGCGTATCGGCGGTGCCCGTATCGCCGAGATGCGCGGGGATGGCATGGTGGTGGCCAGCGCCACCGGGTCGACCGCCTATGCGCTTTCGGCCGGCGGACCCCTGGTTGCCCCCAGCTTCACCGGATTGGTTGCGGTGCCTTTGGCACCCCACACCATCAAATCGCGCGCCGTGGTGACCGGCCCCAGCGATGTGGTCGAAATCGGCCTTGACGGCGGCAGACCCGCCACCGACGAGGCCGCGCTCTTCATCGACGGAAACCAAATCGATTTCGATCGCCCCGTGCGCCGCATCTGCGTGATGCGCGGCCCCGACCCCACGGTGCTTCTGCGTTACAAGAGTGAAGGGTTCTACGCCCACGCCTCAAGCGTCTTCTTCTGAGAAGCGCTCTGGGGGCGCGCTTTCGCCCTTGTTTTCGCGCTTGCGTAGCAGCGAGTACGCGGCGCGCGAAAGGCGGGCGAAATCGCGCCCCCAGAGCGCTTCTCGCCGGGAATGAATGCGCGCTTGTCGGTTTTTTCTGCTGACGGCGAAAACTTTTTCGGTGACACGGATGTAGGGATGGTTTTGCCGTAGAATAAACAAGCGTTTGAAGCGCGCAGATTCGCGCGGTGTTCGGGCGCATTCCCTCTCAATATGCCGCATGCCCGACGCCCCGCTGCGCCATCGTTTTCGCATACGTGAGGAGCATCATGACCAAGCACATCTTCGTGACCGGCGGCGTCGTATCCAGTTTGGGCAAGGGCATCACTGCCGCTTCCCTGGGCCATCTGCTCAAAGCCCGCGGATACAAGGTCACCATGCAGAAGATGGACCCGTATCTCAACGTCGATCCCGGCACCATGAGTCCGTTCCAGCATGGCGAGGTGTTCGTCACCGACGACGGCCATGAAGGTGACCTCGACCTGGGGCACTACGAGCGGTTCATCGACGAGAATCTCACCCGTGAGTCCAACTTCACGCAAGGATCCATCTACCAGAGCCTTATCGCTCGTGAGCGCCGCGGCGACTTCCTGGGCGGAACCGTTCAGGTCATCCCGCATGTTACCGAGGCCATCAAAGAACGCCTGCGCCGCATTGCCGACCAGACCGATGCCGACATCGTCATCAGCGAAATCGGCGGCACCATCGGCGACATCGAAAGCCAGCCGTTTATCGAGGCCGCCCGTCAGTTCCGCAAAGAAAAAGGCGCCGAAAACGTCATCTTCGTGCATTGCACGTTGGTTCCCTATATCGCCGCTGCCCATGAGGTCAAAACCAAGCCTACGCAGCATAGCGTCAAAGAGCTGCGCAGCATCGGCGTGCAGCCCGATTTCATCGTGTGCCGCAGTGACCATGAAGTTGAGGAAAAGGTTCGCGAGAAGATCGCGCTGTTCTGCGACGTTGCTCCCGAAGACGTGCTGGAATGCAGCGATGCGCCTTCGATCTACGAAGTGCCGCTGGGCCTTCACGCCCAAGAATTCGACCGTAAAGTGCTCGATCGCCTGGGCATGGAATCGCCCGACATCGACCTGACTCCGCTTAAAACGTTTTTGGAAAAGTCCAAGAAGTGCCGTCGCCACATCGATATCGCCGTGGTCGGCAAATATGTCAGCCTGCCCGATGCCTACCTTTCCGTCATCGAAGCTCTGGGCCATGCCGGCGTGGCAAATGGCGTGCATGTCAACGTGCATCTGGTCGACGGCGAAGAGCTGACGGCCAAAAACGTCAAAGAGCAGCTGGGAGAAATGGACGGTATCCTGGTGCCCGGCGGCTTCGGACAACGCGCCTTCGAGGGGAAGATCCTCGCCGCCAAATACGCTCGCGAGAACAAGATTCCTTATCTCGGCATCTGCCTGGGCCTTCAGGCGGCTGTGTGCGAGTTCGCGCGCAACGTTGCCAATATGCCCGGCGCCACGTCGGCCGAGTTCGATGAAACCGCCGAATATCCGGTGATCGACCTCATGCCTGAGCAAGAGGACGTTGAGGACAAGGGCGGCACCATGCGTTTGGGCGCCTATCCCTGCAAGGTGGTTCCCGGCACAAAGGCCGATGCGGCCTATGGCGATGAGGTCATCTACGAGCGTCATCGTCATCGCTACGAGGTCAACAACCAGTTCCGCGGCAAGCTCGAAGAGGCCGGCTTGATCATTTCGGGTATCTCGCCCAATGGCCGCCTCACCGAGATGATCGAGCTGCCCGACCATCCGTGGTTCGTGGCGAGCCAAGGCCATCCCGAATTCAAGAGCCGTCCCTGGAATCCGCATCCTTTGTTCCGTGATTTCGTTGCGGCGTCTGCCGTGCAGCATCGCAATGCATCTGCGGCCGAAAAGCAGGCGGCGCGGCAGTAGGGCTGAACCTGCGCGCAATCGATGGAAGACGACATCGAAGAATACTTGAGTTATCTGGCGGTGGAGCGCGGAGCTTCACCGCTCACCATTTCCGCCTATCGTCACGACCTTGCGTTGTATCGAAGCTACTTGAGCGATCCCAAGTTGGGAGCGGCACGGACATTCACTTCGTTTTCCCAGGTAGACCGTAAGGCTGTCACCGATTTCGAGGTTTATTTGGCGGAAACCAAGAAGTACAAGGCCACCAGCCTTTCCCGCTGTGTGGCCGCGCTCAAGAGCTTCCACAAATTCATGGTGCGCGAAGGACGGCTTGAAAGCGATCCCACTGAAACCATCGGGCTTCCCAAGAAGCCCGAGCGCTTGCCCGATGTGCTCTCCATCGAACAGGTTACCCAGCTCATCGAAAGCGTCGATGGCGAAACGCCGATCGATTTGCGCAATCGCGCCATCCTCGAAGTCCTCTACGGATGCGGCGTGCGCGTCAGCGAGCTCGTCGGCATGAATAAAGACGATATCTTTTTCGACGACGGGTTCATCCGCGTTATCGGCAAGGGGGACAAAGAGCGCATCACGCCGCTTTCGGGTGCTGCCGAGCGATGGCTGGCCAAATATCTGGATGCCGGTCGCGCCCAACTTGTGCAGCGCTATTCCAAGCCGACTGCAGCCGTGTTCCTCAATGCTCGCGGCGGCCGCCTTTCGCGCCAAAGCGTCGCGGCCATCGTCCAACGCGCCGGGATGGTCATCGGCGTGGACAACCTGCATCCCCATACGTTGCGCCATTCCTTCGCCACTCATATGCTCGAGGGCGGGGCCGACCTGCGTGTAATCCAAGACATCCTGGGCCACTCGGATATTTCCACCACCCAGATCTATACGCACGTCCAGCAAGACCATATTCGCGAAGAATACCTGCACGCCCATCCCCGTGCGCATTCTCAATCCGCCGAAAGATGAGCCGCGGCAATCTGGGCATCGAGTGCGCAGCGTGCGGCCCTGCATTCCGATTCCGCCGAAAGTTGAATCGCGGCAACCTGGGTGTCGAGTATGCAGCGTGCGACCCTGCATCCCGATTCTGCTAAAAGTTGAATCGTGACATCACCTTTGAAGCCGTGGCATTCCGTTTCGGTCAGAAGCTGAGCCGCAGCAACCAGTATTCGAGCCACCCCGGAGCCATCGCCCTGTTTCAAGCTCGTTGAAATTGAGCCAAGATAACTTCACCTATTTTTCCCACTCTTTCAGTGGTGATATTCCATCCTTGCTGCAAGCGAGCCAAGGCAACTATTTGAAACCAGTCGCCAACGGAAAGGAATTCGGGGTTCCCTTCTAAGATCGGAGGGGTCACGGTGCTTTGGATTAAATCAGCGGCTGACCCTTTGCTCCTCAACTGGCTTGAAGGCATGCGGGCGGTTGTGCCTCCATTGCAGTCTTGAACGGCCTCGAAGAGCCCGATCCATTCAATCTCTCTGCAAATTATGATCGCTTCGGCTCCGGGGGGCTGTTGGCCGACTGCTCCCGGATGGCCTTTTGCCCATACTGTCTTAAACGCCCCCATAGTCTTCGTTGGCGGCTTGCGCAATCCTCCTTGTTGGGTGCGCTGGTTTCTTGCCGCCAGCTGCATGCAAACGGTTTGTTTGCCGTGTCTGAATCGTGCAGTACCTCGTTTTATTTTGTATTCGAATTCGATTTTGAGGTATGGCATGAAATTGCATGAGAAATGGAAGCGTTTTGCCAGTTCATTACAGCAGCACCAGTGAAAAACGATCAAAAATGATGCTGTACCTCAGATTCGACGACCATTATTTCGAAATAAGAGGTACTGCACGATTTTCTGAGAGTCGGTCCTCCTCCGGCCGCCCTGTTCGAAGCAGCTTCTCGACCTTCTGTGGTCTTAGTGGCTGCTGCCTGATTATCACGGAATCCATGTCGGGCATCTCCCCCTGCTCGCCCGATTTCGCAGCACCTTCGTCCCGTGCTTCCCCCTGCTCGTCCGATTTTGCAGCACCTTCGTCCCGTGCTTCCCCCTGCTCGTCCGATTTTGCAGCATCTTCGTACGATGGTTCCTGCCGCGCACCCGATTTCGCGGCGTCCCCGTTCGGCTTCTTTCGCCCAATGCGTCAAGCCAGTTCTTTTACCCTGGATGGATTGGGTGCAGCGCACTCGATTCGGCAGCGCTGCCTTCAATGCCTCCCACTTTATCCCACCATCTCTCCACAACGCCTTTACCCCTATATCTAGGGTAGGGGATGGCCTGGTATTCCTTATCTTGATAGGGTTCTTGGTAATCCATCTGACTACGTTGCGTTCAAGTGTGAAAAGCAGCTGAAATGCCGCCAATATGTTGCGAAGTGGGGCGAAGTGGGATAGAATGGCAGCCGTTGGAAGAGCAGTGCAAACATGGAAAGGAGATGGGATGGCGAACCTCCGCGGCGAATACCGGCACAAGCTGGATGCCAAGGGCCGTCTTTCCCTCCCTTCTGCATTTCGCAAAGCGCTTCCAAAGGATCTCGTGGTGACGCTGTCGCCCGAAAAGGACTGCCTGTTCGCATTCGCAAGTGAGAACTTCGATGCGTGGGTCATGTCCCTGTTCGACAACGTGGGCGGCTTCCAGCCGGGCAACAAGGAACACGCGCATGCGCGTCGTTTGCTCAATTCCCGGGCAAAAGCCGTCGAGTTGGACGGATCAGGCCGCATCGGCCTTTCCGCAGACCAGCGTGCGTCAGTCGACTTGGACAAAGAAGTCGTTCTCGTGGGCGATGCCGACCATTTCGAGATCTGGAACGCAAAGCGTTGGGACGAAACCGCTGCGCAGATGGACGATGATCTTTCCGCCCTCTTCTCGTTCGGCGATTGAGTCTCAAGACGTGAGCGAAGTGACAAGCGAATATCGGCATACACCGGTTCTGCTTTCCGAGTGCCTCGAACAGCTGCGGCTTCAACCGCATGATACGTTCGTGGATGCAACGCTCGGAGGCGCAGGACATTCCATCGAGGCTGCCAAGCAGCTCGGTCCGGAAGGGGTGCTCATAGGCATCGATCAAGACGAAGTGGCCATCGCGGCTGCCCGTCGCAAGCTCGAAAGCCTGCCTGAGCAAACTCGGCCCCAACTGGAACTGCTGCGTGGCAATTTCGGACGGTTGGACGACCTGCTGTTGCAGGTCCCCGTTCCCGGAGTCGACGCGTTCTTGTTCGACTTGGGGGTATCCTCCGTCCAAATTGATACGCCGTCCCGTGGCTTCTCCTTCAAGGAGATGGCCCCACTTGATATGCGGATGGACCCGGGCAAACAAACCCTAACCGCAGAAGAGATCGTCAATACTTACAACGCAGCAGATCTCACTCGGGTCATCCGTGAATACTCCGATGAAAAATGGGCCAGCCGCATCGCCGAGTTCATCGTTGCCGCCCGCGAAAACGGCCGCATCGAAACCAGCGGGCAGTTGGTCGACATCATCAAGGCGGCGGTTCCCGCTTCAGCGCGTCGCAGTGGGGGGCATCCGGCAAAACGGACGTTCCAAGCTCTGCGCATCGAAGTGAACAGCGAACTCGATGTGCTTCGCCAAGGTTTGCAGGCTGCCGTCAGGTGGCTCAATCCGGGCGGCCGCATCGCGGTGATCAGCTACCACTCGTTGGAAGATCGAATCGTCAAAGGCGTGTTCTCCGAACATTCCCAGGGCTGTACTTGCCCGCCCGACTTTCCCGTCTGCGTTTGCGGACACGTGCCGATACTGCGCATCATCACTCGCAAACCCGTTTTGCCTACTGAAGAGGAAATTGAGCGCAATCCGCGCGCTCGCAGTGCCAAGCTGCGGGTGGCGGAAAAGCTCCCCGAAGCATAGGGAAGCGCGCATATCTGAAAACTTCATAACGATTCATCCGATTCCAAACACCTCCAAACACAGAAGGGAATCACAGAGGACATGGCCGGCGCCGCTCCTGCATATCGTTCAAATTACGCAACGCGTCAAGCCGCACCGCGTCCTGTCCGCACGCCCTCGATCCAAGTGGTCCCCGGTCGTCGCGGACAAGCTGTTTCCCCTGCCGCCGTTACCCTCATCAAAACCGCTATGATCCTCGTCGTCGTGTTCGCGGTGGTCGCTTGCGTGCGCATCGGCCTCACTTCGGCCACGGTGAGCACGGCTATCGCCAGCGAGAATACGGCAGCTCAGGTTGAAAGCGCCCGCTCCACCGGCAACGACCTTGAAGTGCAAGAAAGCTACCTCACCAATCCTACCTATGTTAAGAACATCGCTTCCACCCAGTTGGGAATGGCGGCGCCTGCCGAGACTACCACCATCTCGCTTGCCGATGACGTGGTTGCCACTGACGCGCAGGGCAACCTATCGCTTGCGGACAGCCTGGCCGTCGCAGCTCAAGGTTGATCGGTGTCTCGGCGTACTTCAGGACAAAGAGCGTCCCAGAGGGGACACCGTCCTTCCGACCGTTCGTCTTCGCGCACTATGATGCAGGCTCCTGCCGTTGCGCGCAGTTCGCGCCTTTGGCCTATCTTGATTTTGTTCTCGATTGTCGCCGTCGTCTTCCTAGGGCGTTTGGTGTACCTATGCGTCATCGTTGCTCCCGAGTACTCCAGCCAGGCTTCGGCAACGCGCACTATCGATGTCGATTTGTCGCCCCGCCGCGGAACCATCTACGATGCCAATGGCACCGTGTTGGCGACCAGCGTCGATGCCACCACCATCTATTGCAATCCTTATGAAGTGACCGATGTGCAAGGTGAAGCCGCACAGCTGGCTGCACTGTTGGGTGGCGACCGCTCCGACTACGAAGATGCCCTGTCTTCGTCCAACACGTCGTTCGCCTACGTTGCCCGCAAGGCAGATCAATCGGCAGCCGATCAGGTGAAATCACTTAACTTGGATGGCATATATTTCCTCTCTGACAGCAAGCGGGTCTATCCGTGCGGCCAAACGGCCGGCCAGATCATCGGAATGGTCGATGTTGATGGAAACGGCCAGTCTGGGCTCGAATTGTATTACGACGATATCCTCAAGGGCACCGAGGGCCACTTGACCACCGAGCGGGGAAGCGGCGACTATCCCATAGCAGGCGGGCTCCATGAAGAAACCGCTGCGGTCGACGGCCAGGACATCGTCTTGTCCATCGACGTCGATATGCAGGAATACGTGGAATCCCGTTTGACCGATTGCGTCCAGCAGCTCAATGGCAAAAGCGGGTGCGCCATCGTCTACGATGCCTCCAATGGCGAAATCGTGTCCATGGCATCCACTCCCTATCTCAACCCCGGCGACCGCAACAACGTCGAGGAAGGCGCCACCGAACTCAAGACCATTTCGTATCCGTACGAACCGGGTTCGATCTTCAAGAGCGTTTCCATGATGTCTATTTTGGAAACGGGTTCCTCGACGCCCGACGATACCTTTGACTGCCCATCGTCTATTTCTGCAGACGGATACAGCATCTCCGATGCCCACGAACGCGGAGACACCACGTATACCTTGCGACAAATCTTGCAGTATTCCTCGAATGTCGGCATGTCGTTGGCGACGGAGAAGATGGGATTCGGTCCTCTCTACGACCATATCCAACGCTACAATCTGACCTCCACCACCGGTGTCGACTATCCCGGCGAATCGGCAGGGTATTGCAGCGATGAATCCACTTGGTCCACCATTCAGTCGTACAACGTGAGCTTCGGCCAGGGCATCTCGGTGACGCCGTTGCAGATCACGCGGTTCTACGGCGCCTTGGCGAACAACGGAGTGGAATGCACGCCGCATTTTCTCATCCAGAAGCCGCAATCGGGCGAGACTCCGGAATACGATACCGAGCAGGTGATTGAGAATACCGATGCGATTTCGGATATGACATCGATGCTTCAAACGGTGGTGTCGGACGGCACCGGCACGGGCGCGCAGATAGAGGGATTCTCGCCGGCGGGCAAGACGGGAACCGCCGAATACGTCGATGACACCGGAACGTATGTGTCGGGATGGAACAACATATCTTTTGTAGGATATCTTCCTGATTCGAGCAGCGAATTGGTATGTTTTGTGAGTGTGTCCGAGGTTCCTGGCGACAATGTCACCACCGGTGCCTTTAAGGATATAATGACGTACGCAATCAACCGCTATAAAATCACTTCGGATTAGGGGAATCCCGCCCATGTCAAAGACGTGCGAAGAGCTGTTCGACGGCCTCGAATGCACCATCATCGGCAATGCCGAAGAATCGGTGGAGGGCATTGCGTACAACAGCGCCAAGGTGGTCCCGGGCGATGCGTTCTTTTGCATCGTGGGCCTTACCGTGGACGGCCATACGTTTGCCCAGGATGCCATCGACCGCGGAGCGAAGGTGCTGGTGGTCCAGCGCAAGGTCTACTTGGCCGATGCCACCGATGTCACCGAAGTGGTCGTTTCCGATACGCGCAAGGCGATGGCTTCCGCCGCTGCCAATTTCTATGGGCATCCTTGCGATGCGTTCGATCTGGTGGGGATAACCGGCACCAACGGCAAGACCACCACCACCTACCTGGTCGAGCATATCGCCAGCATCGCCGGCAAGCGAACGGGCGTCATCGGCACGGTGGGCGTCAAAATCGGCGCCACCATGGAACACGCCGATCGAACCACGCCCGAATCGAGCGATTTGCAAGCGACCTTCGCCCGCATGGCCCAAGCCAAACTGGACGTGGTGGCCATGGAGGTCAGCAGCCACGCGCTCGATTTGGAGCGGACCTGGGGCACTCATTTCGCCGTGACGGCGTTTTCCAATCTCACCCAAGACCATCTTGATTACCACAAGACCTTCGAAGCGTATTTCGAAGCCAAGGCGCGCTTGTTTTCCAAAGAGTATCCCGCCCGCCGCGTTATCTGCATCGATGATGAATGGGGCCGTGAACTGCTGCGGCGATGCTCCGTGCGTGAGGACAATATCATTTCGGTGGGATTCGATCCGGCTGCTCAGATTCATCCCGTTTCCGTCGACTACACGTCCACTCATACCGAGCTCGAGCTGGATGTGCGCGGTACCCGCTATTCGTTCACCTATCCGTTGGTCGGCCGTTTCAACGTGAGCAACGCTATGCTCGCTTTCGGAATCGGCTTGCAACTGGGCATCCCCGCAGCAACTATCGTCGACGCGCTCATCGAAGCGCCCCAGGTGCCGGGCCGTTTGCAACGCGTGGATGCGGCGCACGACGGTGGGATTTCGGTGTATGTCGATTACGCCCATACGCCCGATGCGCTTACGAAGGCGGTACACAGCGTCAAGGTCCTCAACCAAGGCCGCACGCTCGTTGTGTTCGGCTGCGGAGGAGATCGCGATGCCACCAAGCGGCCCATCATGGGCGCGGCTGCGCTCGAGGCAGACTATGCGGTGGTGACCTCCGACAATCCTCGTACCGAAAATCCCGACGCCATCATCGAGGACATCGTGGCCGGCATGTCGGCAGGCAAGGGACGTTTCGAAGTGCAGCCCGATAGACGCAAGGCCATCGCCTGCGCTATCGAGCGTGCTCAAGCCGGAGACGCCATCCTTATCGCCGGCAAAGGGCACGAGGATTATCAGATTTTGAATTCGGGCACTATCCATTTCGATGACGTGGAAGTCGCGGGCGAGGAATTGGCCCGGATATTCGGCTGATCGATGCGCCTGTCCGTTTCGCATATCGCTGAATACACGCATGCCGATGCGGTCCGCTTTCCTTCTGGCGGCGAAGCGGCTGTAGCGCCCATCGTCGACGTGACATGGGACTCTCGGGATGTTCCAGCCGATAGCCTGTATCTCGCCTTGCCGGGCGATCGCGTGGACGGCCATCGCTTTGCCGCTGCAGCCATCGAGGCCGGTGCCCGCTGCGTGCTGACCTCCCATGACCTCGATGCCGAAGCCTTGGCGGCCGCCGATGCGCGCGGAGCTGCCATCGTGCAGGTTCCCGATACGGCTGCGGCTTTCACTGAATTGGCCGGGGCATGGCGCCGTCGATTGAACGGCACGGTTTTGGCCCTCACCGGATCGAGCGGCAAGACTACCACCAAGAATCTGGTGCGCGACGTGCTTTCCAAGCGCTTGGCCACCGTGGCCACCCAAGCCAACCAGAACAACGAGCTCGGTGTTCCGCGCACGTTGCTTGCCGCGCAAGAAGACACCCGTGCCGTCGTGGTTGAAATGGGAATGCGCGGCAGCGGCCAGTTGGAAGAGCTGTGCTCATTCGTGCAGCCCGATATGGCCCTGGTAACCAATGTGGGCGAAAGCCATATCGAGCTGTTGGGGTCGCGCGAGAACATCGCCCGCGCCAAGGCCGAAGTGCTCTGCGCGCTTCCGCAGGGCGGCACGGCGTTCGTCAATGCATCCGATCCTTTTGCGATGTTCCTCGTCGATCATGCGCGTTTGCGCGAGCGCGGTGTTCGGATCGTTTTCTTCGACGGATCGGGTACGTTGCCTTCTGCTCGTTCGGCACAGCTTCGCCCCGACGTCTATGCGCGCGACATTCGTTTGGACTCCCTGGGCCGTCCCTCCTTCGAATTGTGCCTGCCTGACGGAGGTATTCCGTGCCGATTGGGGCTGCGTGGCGCCCACAATGTGCACAATGCCGCCGCGGCCGCCGCGGTGGGATGGCGCATGGGTTTGGCTCCCCATGCCATCGTCGCGGCGTTGGAGGCGGCTCGTCCCATGAGCGGCCGGCAAGAGGTCATCGAGACCGCCGGCGGCATCACCATCATCGACGATTCATACAATGCCAATCCCGATTCCATGAGGGCATCGCTTGCGCTGTTCTCTCAAATGGAAGTTGCCGGGCGGCGTTTCGCTGTGTTGGGAGATATGGGCGAGCTCGGTGATTTCGCCCAAGACGGTCACTGTGAAGTGGGGACGCTCGCCGCTTCTGCCGGACTTCATCGGCTCATCTGCGTCGGCAGTTTGGCGCGCATCATCGCGCAGGCCGCTTCCGATGCGGGGATGGCGCAAGGATCCATCGCCTGCTTCGCCGATCGCGCCGATGCGCTAGACTTGTTGCAACAAGAAATCGAACCAGGCGATGCCGTGCTCGTCAAAGCCTCCCATTCCATGGGACTCGAGCATATCGTCGAGGAGCTGACTGACTGATATGCTGCATTTTCTTTCATCGTATCCGACCTTTTTGGTGTTTTTGGCCATCGTGGTTTCCATGGTCATCACCATGGTGTTCACTCCGATGCTCATCAAGTTCCTGCATAAGAGCCATATCGGGCAGCAGGTGCGCGCCGACGGCCCCCAAAGTCATTTGGTGAAGCAGGGGACTCCCACTATGGGAGGGGTGGTCATGTTGTTGGCTGCTCTGGTCACGGTGCTCATCATCGGGCAGGTCAATCCCGAGACCATCGTGCTGCTTTCGGCTACGCTTCTCACCGGTGCTCTCGGATTGCTCGACGATGCTTCCAAGGTGATCAAGGAGCGCTCGCTCGGACTTACACCGAAAGCCAAGCTCATCGGTCAATTCGCCATCGCCATCGCCTTCAGCTTGGTGGCGGTCAACTGGCTGGGAATTGCTCCTACCGTCGAGATCCCGTTCATCTGCACGCTCGATTTGGGCGTGTTCACCACCACGCTGCCCATTGCCGGCGGTATCGACATTCCGTGGCTCTACGTGCTCTTCGTTCTCATCTTGCTGGCCGGCATGAGCAATGCGGTCAACCTCACCGACGGTCTCGATGGTTTGGCGGCCGGCACGGTGATGATCGTGATGATGGTCATGGCGGCCATCGCGTATCGATGCGATCTGCTGGGATCGGCCGTATTCGCTGCCGCTTTGGGCGGCGCCTGCATCGGCTTTCTTTGGTTCAATGCGTTTCCCGCGGACATCTTCATGGGAGATACGGGCTCGCTCGCCTTGGGGACGGCTTTGGGCTGCCTGGCCGTCGTCACCAAGACGGAGGTCATTTCGCTGATAATCGGCGGCCTGTTCGTAGCCGAGGCCCTTTCCGTCATGATCCAGGTGTTCTATTTCAAGCGCACGCATAAGCGCTTGTTCCTCATGGCTCCGCTGCATCATCATTTCGAGAAGAAGGGCTGGAGCGAAGTCAAGGTGGTCGTGCGCTTCTGGATCATCTCGGGCATGTTGGCCGCATTCGGCTTCTCGCTCTATTTCCTGGATACCCTCATGGCGATTGCCTGATCATGGGTCGGTCGGGAATCATAGCGGGAACCAAGGCAGCTCCTGAGCATCTGGGCGATGTGCTGGTGCTCGGTTTGGGCAAAAGCGGGCGTGCAGCGGCGGAGTATTGCGCGCGCTTGATCCGAACCCGCGCAGACAGCGTCACGGTGGCCGCCGGCGCCTCTTCCGAATCGGCGCAGTCCGCTGCTCGACAGCTCGAAGCTCTCGGCGTTCGCGTGGTATTCGACCGCACGGATATCGAAGGGCGCTACGATCTGTGTATAGCAAGCCCCGGTATCTCGCAATTCGAAGCGTTCTACCGCAACGCGCAGATTGCCAGCACGAGCATCGTGAGCGAAGTCGAATTCGCATGGCGCGAAAGCCCGGAGGCCTCGCGTTGGGTGGCTGTGACGGGAACCAATGGCAAAACCACCACCACGGCGCTCGCGGCGCATATCCTTCAATGCTGCGGGCGACGGGCGGTGGCGGTAGGCAACATCGGCGACACCTGTCTTGAAGCCGTTGCGCACGATGCCGCAGATATCTATGTGACCGAAACGTCTTCATATCAGCTGGCATCTACCGTGGACTTCGCACCCGATGCGGCGATCATCCTCAATATCACCCCCGACCATATCAAGTGGCATAAAACCCATGAGGCCTATGTCCAGGCGAAGTTCAAGGTGCTTGCCAACTTGGCCGAAAGCGGGGGATTGGCCATCCTCGACGCTGCAGACGACACGGTTCGCGCCAAAGTCAGGAGCTTGGCCGCCTTGTCTGACGAACAGCGCGGATTTTCCTATGTGCCGCTTGGCACGGCTTCCGGACTCGAAGGGGATATGCGTGCCGCATGCGGCAGCCGCAACGCGGCTTTCCTTCGTTCGTCGGATCGTCGCCTGATAGTGGCGATCGATGGTGCGGAGCACGAACTGTGCACGGCCGATGAGCTGCGCATTCCCGGGCTTCATAACGTCGCCAACGCTTTGGCGGCATCGTGTGCGGCCATCTATTTGGGATGCGATCGCGCCTCCGTGGCCGATGCGCTCAAGAGCTTTGCCGCCTTGGAGCACCGCCTTGAGCCGTGCGGCAGCGTGGCGGGGACGGTCTGCTACAACGATTCGAAGGCCACCAACGTCGATGCGACGCTCAAGGCGCTCGCTGCGTTCGACCCGCGTCGCCCCATCGTCTTGCTGGGCGGAGACGACAAGGGCACCGACCTTGCCGAACTTGTGCGGCAGGCGCAGATCCATTGCAAAGCGGTCGTGTGCTTCGGTGCGGCGGCCCCTCGATTCCTCGATGCCTTCGAGGGCGCGCAGATTCCCGTTTATTCTGCGAATCGTCTGGCCGATGCGCTCGATGAAGGCCTTGCCCATTCCCAGGCAGGCGATGTAGTCGTGCTCTCGCCGGCCTGTGCCAGTTTCGATGAATTCAGCTGTTTCGAAGAACGCGGCGAAACGTTCAAGCGTCTCGTGGCCGAGCGCGCCACGGGCTGACGGTAAGGAAGCAGCGCATCCAACCAACATGACACGGTCGGGCAACATACCAATCAATCGCAGCGCCCCCGCCACCGCTTCCCGTTCTTTGAGGATGCTGGAAGGTCCGCGCGAAGTCGTCATACCCCGTCTCATCTTGGTGGTGACGGTGTTCGTCTTGGTGATGTTCGGCCTGGTGATGGTCTATTCTTCGTCGTTCGTCGAAGCCATCGACGAAGGCAACGACCCCGCCTATTATCTGTGGCATCAGGTGGCGTATGCCCTTGTGGGGTTGGTGCTTTGCGTGCTGGTGGTGCGCGTCGTGCCATATCGCTGGCTTTCCAACGAAATGCTTTATGTATTCATGGGGATATGCATCGTGCTGTTGTTGCTCACAGCGGCCATCGGCACCGTGGGGCTCGGTGCGCAACGATGGCTGGTCATCGGGCCGGTGAGCTTCCAGCCTTCGGAATTCGCCAAAGTGGGCATCATCTTGATGTCTGCGCGCGTCATGTGCCGGATGCGCGACGACGAAGTGGATGTGCGCCACGCTTGGATAGAAGCGGGAATCGGCATCGTGTTGCCCCTGCTGCTCATTTTCGCGTCGCAATCCGATTTGGGAACCACCTTGATCTGCGTCATCGGCATCGTTACGGTGCTGTGGATGGGCGATCTTCCCGTCATGTGGTTCGTGGTCATCTTCGTCGCTGGTGTGGCTTTCTGCTTATATGCGACATTCGGAACGGGATATCGCTCGGACCGCATGATCTTCCTCGACCCTTTTTCCGATTATTACGGGAGCGGCTATCAGCTCATTCGATCGTTCTACGCATTCGCCGATGGCGGGCTGTTCGGGGTAGGGCTGGGGAATTCCACTGAAAAGTACCTCTATCTTCCTGAGTCGGAAACCGACTTCATCTATGCCATCATCGGAGAAGAATTCGGGCTGGTGGGGGCCGTTGCCGTCATCGTCGCTTTCCTGCTCATTTTGTACGCGGGCTTGAAGATAGCCCGTCAGGCTCCCGATGCCTTCGGGCGCATGGCGGCTGCCGGTTGCACGGTCATGCTGGTTTCGCAGGCGTTCATCAATATCGGCTGCGTGATCGGGCTGATGCCCACTACCGGAAAGCCTTTGCCGTTCATTTCGGCAGGTGGGTCTTCGCTCATGGGCTCAATGCTCTTGGTGGGCGTCATCTTGGCCGTGTCGTTTGCCCAGGGCGACGATTCGGCCGTGTACCGGGCGCGGCGTGAAAACCTCAAGGTGGTGCGTGCTGCCGATGGCCGCCGCGCTCCGCAGATGGCAACTTCTCATGGTGCGCGCCGCTCGAACGCATCGCGCTCAGCCGGTCGCCAGGCGTATGATGGACGTCGAAAGAACTCGACCGGTCGGTCGAAGGGAAGGAACAGACCATGAACATCGTGCTTTCGGGCGGCGGCACTGCCGGGCATATCAATCCCGCCCTGGCGCTTGCCACCGAACTGCAAAGCCGCGGGCATGCCGTATTCTTCGCCGGCACCCCCGAGGGCGTCGAAGCGCGCTTGGTGCCCCAAGCCGGTATTCCCTTCACCGGATTCGAAGCTGCGGGTTTCAACCGAAACCATCCGGCCAGCATCGTTCGCGCTCTGAGGCTCATGTCGGCTTCCACTAAAAAGGCCGCTGCGTGGTTCGACCAGATAAAGCCCGATGCGGTGGTCTGCTTCGGAGGATATGTGTGCTTGCCGGTGGGGCGAGCCGCCGAAAAGCGCGGTATCCCCGTGGTAGTGCACGAACAAAACTCCGTCATGGGCATGGCCAACGAATATCTTGCGCGCAAAGCGAAGAAGGTTGCGCTCACGTATGCGGTGGCGGGCGAGAAGCTCTCGGATCGGTCTCGATGCGTGGTGACGGGCAATCCCGTGCGCGCCAGCGTGTATTCGGCCACGCGAAGTGAGGGAAGAGCCTATTTGGGCATTCCCGACGATGCGCTGATGCTCCTGGTGTTCGGCGGGAGTCTGGGGGCGCGCCATATCAACACGGCTCTGGCTGCGCTCAAAGAAGACATTCTGGCGCGGCCTCGCGTTCGGGTGGTCCAGATATCCGGCCCCAAGGAATATGATTCGGTGGTCGAGCTTTTGGCGCTCACGCCCGATCAGGCCGCACGTTGGCAGGTAAAGGGCTATGAAGACAAGATGGGTTGCGTCCTGGCCGCTGCCGACTGCACGGTATCGCGCGCCGGCGCCACTTCGCTGGCCGAGATCTCGGCGCTGGGCATTCCGGCTTTGCTGGTTCCCTTTCCCTATGCCACTGCGGATCACCAGACGGTGAATGCTCGCGAATACGTCGCCGCCGGAGCGGCCTGCATGGTCGCCGATGATCGGGTGGAAGAAGAGGAGTTTCGCCGCGAGTTGCTGCACATCCTCGATGACGATGATGCGCGTCGCAGCATGCACGAGGCGGCCGCACGATTCGAGACGCGGGATGCCGCTGCCAAATTGGCAGATGTTGTGGCCGGCGCGGTGAGCGCTTCTTAGAACCACTACAATGAATCTGCTGCACGGTTCGTATGCCGTGCTTACCAGTACATGAAAGGCAGTCGCTTACCATGACGCAACACCCCATTCAATCCGTCCATTTCATTGGCATAGGCGGCGTCGGCATGAGCGGCATTGCCCATGTTGCGCATGACCAGGGCATGAAAGTGAGCGGGTCCGACCTCAAGGAGAGCCGTTACACCAAACAGCTCCGAGATGCCGGTGTGCAGGTGTTCATCGGCCACGATCCGGCCAACATCCCCGACGATGTCGACGTGGTGGTGGTATCCACTGCTATTTTGGAAAACAACCCGGAGCTCATCGCCGCGCATGACCGCAACCTCGAAATCTGGCATCGAGCCAAGATGCTCGCGGAACTCGGGCGGGGAAAACGGACTCTGGCTGTCGCCGGCACGCACGGAAAGACCACCACCAGTTCCATGCTTGCGTCCACGCTCGACACCCTCGGCTGCGATCCGACGTTTCTCATCGGCGGCATCGTGCGCGCCTACCACACCAATGCGCATTCCGGGTCGGGAGAGTATTACGTCGTCGAGGCCGATGAAAGCGATAAGTCATTCACCTATCTCGATCCCTATGCCGTTTTGGTCACCAACATCGAAGCCGACCATCTCGACCATTACAGCGGAATCGAGGAAATCGAAGATAAATTCGCCGAGTTCATGGGCTCCGTGCCCGAAGACGGCGTCGTCGTCGCGTGCGCCGATGAACCGCGGCTCATGGCCGTGGCCCACGATACAGGACGTCGCTTGGTTTCATATGGTACGTCGGACGATGCCGATATTCGCATCGTGGATGCCGAATCGGCGGGGGTGGGAAGCGCATTTTCCATCATCCTTCCCGACGGCACCCGCGTCGATGCCGGCGTCAAGCAGAATCCCGGCATCCATAACGTCCGCAATGCCGCCGGGGTCCTTGCGCTGCTCTGGGCCCTCGACTTCGATGTCGCTTCGGCAGCCGATGCCCTGGCCGAATTCGCCGGCGTGCGCCGCCGGTTCGATTTGGTGGGAGAAGCCGCCGGTGTGACCATCGTCGACGATTACGCGCATCATCCCACCGAGATCGCCTCGACCATCCATGCTGCCCGCGAACTTGATTTCAAGCGTGTGCTCGTGCTCTTCCAGCCGCACCGCTATTCGCGCGTCAAGCTGTTCACCGAGGTTTTGCATGATGAATTCGCCCATGCATTCGACGATGCGGATGCGGTCACGTTCATGGACGTGTATCCTGCCGGCGAGATGCCGGTACCGGGCGTTTCGGGCAAGACGTTCCTCAACGTGGTGCTCGATGCGCAGAGCCATCCCGATGCCGCGTATATTCCCGATAGGCAAGATGTCGTTTCCTACCTTCAGTCCAAGGTCAAGCCGGGTGACTTGGTGATCACCATGGGTGCCGGCGACGTGACCGCCATAGGTCCGCAGCTGCTCGAGGCGCTGCAGGCCGGTGAATAGCGGCGGCTTTCGTGAATTCGGCAGAAGCGATGCGCGCAGCCTTGATGGCCGATGCCCGGTTCTCAGGTTCCGTTGCACTCGACGAGCCGTTGGCGGGGCATACCACATACCGCATCGGAGGTCCGGCCGACATGCTGGTGCGCGTCGACACCGTCGATGCGCTCGCCCTTGTCTTCCAGCAAATCAGCACACAAGGAATTCCCTGGACCGTTTTGGGCCGCGGCAGCAATCTGCTGGTGTCCGATTCCGGATACCGTGGATGCGCCATAACCCTGGGTTCGGGCTTTTCCGATATCGCATTCGTGCCAGAGCGTTTCGAATTCCGCGTGGGTGCCGCCGCGCCGCTGTCGGGGGTGGTCAAGGCCGCTTCAGGTCAGGGAATGAGCGGCATGGAATTCGCCTGCGGAACCCCGGGTACCGTGGGCGGTGCCCTGCGTATGAATGCAGGCACGGCATCCGATGGCATCGGATGCCGCGTGGTGGAACTCCGATGGATGATGTCCGATGCCACCTTGCACCGATGTGCGGGATCGGACATCGATTGGTCGTATCGATCTTCGTCCATTCCCGTCGATGCCATCGTTTTAGATTGTGTTTTGGCGGTGCATCCAGGCGAGCCCGATGCCATCCGTGGCACAATGGATGCCGCGTTGGCGCGCCGCAAAGCCTCCCAGCCGTTGGAATATCCAAGCTGCGGAAGCGTGTTCCGCAACCCTGCAGGACAAAGCGCCGGCGCCCTCATCCAAGATGTCGGTCTTAAAGGCCGTCGTTGCGGTGGGGCCCAGATATCCGAAAAGCACGCCAATTTCATCGTCAATCGAGGCGATGCGAAGGCGTCGGAAGTCGCAGAACTCATCGATACGGCCCGACGTGAGGTGAAACGAGTTTATGGCATCGAACTACAACCGGAAGTCCGCTTCCTCGGGTTCACGTCCTAGGTCAGCCAAGCCGACTTCGACGGCGCGCTCGTCGGCTCCTCGGCAGCGCTCAGGTGCGGGTCGTTCCATTCCGATGCCCACTTCCAATCCGCGCAGCACCCGTTCGTCATCTGCGCGTTCCGGTTCGTCATCTTCGCGGGTTCAAACCGTGCGCGTGGGCGATTTGGGAATGTCCGGCGGCACGAACCCAACTGCGCCGCGCCGTCGCCAAGGGGGCATGGGGAAAGCAATCGTCATCATTTTGATCGTGGCGGCTCTGGGCATCGGGGCGGCTGCTCTCTACAACTCTTCCGCATTCACCATCGAATCCGTCGATGTCACCGGTGTCGATCACCTCACGGCATCCGAAATGACCGAGTTGGCTGCCGTTCCCTCAGGATCGACGTTGCTGCGTGTGGACGTCGACGGCATAACGCAGCGTCTCAAATCGAATCCTTGGGTTCTCGATGTCAAAATCAATCGCGAATTCCCCAACACGCTGGGCATTGAGATCACGGAGCGGCCCATCGCCGCAGTTGTCACCATCACTTCGACGTCTGACCAGCAGACTGAGAACTGGGCCATCGCATCGGACAACATGTGGTTGATGAAGATTCCCGATAAGGATTCTGCCGAAGCAGCCGATGTGTCGTCTGCCGTGTACGATGACGCCGACAGCGTGCTCCATATAACCGATGTGCCTTATGGGGTGCGTCCCGAAGTGGGGTCCACCTGCACCGATGAAAGCGTTCAAAACGCACTGGGAATCGTCGACGGCTTGACCACCAGTTTGGCCGATCAAGTGACCACGGTGAGCGCCACCAGCACCAACAACACATTGCTCACGCTTGATAACGGCGTTCAAATCGCGTTTGGAACCGATGATGATATCCGCGAAAAAGAGCGTGTGTGCCTGCAGCTCATGGATCAGTATCCCGACCAGATAGCCTATATCAACGTAAGCACGGTCGAATCGCCCACATGGCGGGCGATTTCTTAAGAGCGCGCCAACCGAATTCGTTTTGCAATGGGCGGCAAATGTGTATGCAGCGCGATGATTGGCGCGGCGCAGTTCTTCTTCGGTTTGCAAAGGGTGTGCATTCGTGTACAATTCTTCAATGACGTGCAAGTATGCACGCCTCAATTGATTGAAACGCACAGAAAACGCAGCACCTCATGGAGGAAACGATGCCTACACAAATTGGTTCCCAGAATCTGGCAGTCATCAAGGTTGTCGGAGTGGGCGGCGGCGGTACCAATGCCGTCAACCGCATGGTAGAAGCTGGCGTCAAAGGCGTTGAATTCATCGCCGTCAACACCGATCATCAGGCACTGCTGATGTCCGATGCCGATCAAACCATCCACATCGGCGAAGAGCTCACGCGCGGTTTGGGCGCGGGCGCCAACCCCGAAGTGGGATGCCAAGCGGCAGAGGAAAGCCGTGACGAGATTCGCGAAGCCCTGGCCAATGCCGATATGGTGTTCGTCACCGCCGGCGAAGGCGGCGGCACGGGCACGGGCGCTGCACCCATCGTCGCAGAAATCGCACGTGAAGAAATCGGCGCGCTTACCGTGGGCATCGTCACCAAGCCCTTCAGCTTCGAAGGACGCTTGCGTCGCAACCAGGCCGATCAAGGCGTTGACCTGCTTTCCCAGAAGGTCGACACGCTCATTGTGATTCCCAACGATCGTCTGCTCGAGATCGTCGACAAGAAGACCAGCATGCTCGAGGCATTCCGTATCGCCGACGATACGTTGCGCCAAGGCATCCAAGGCGTCACCGACCTCATCACCATCCCCGGTTTGATCAACCTCGACTTCGCCGACATCCGCACGGTTATGAAGGATGCGGGCACGGCGATGATGGGTATCGGCATCGCATCGGGCGAAAACCGCGCTTCCGAAGCTGCCCAACAGGCCACCAATTCGAGCTTGCTCGAGGCCAGCATCGCCGGTGCGTCGCGCGTGCTCTTCAGCATCGCAGGCGGTCCGGATCTCACGCTCACCGAAGTTGACGAAGCGGCTCGTGTGGTCGAGGCGTGCGCTGACGAAAGTGCGAACATCATCTACGGCCAGATCGTGGACGAGAGCATGGACGACAGCATCCGCATCACGGTCATCGCCACCGGATTCCAGATGGAAGCCGCTCAGCAGGCCATGAACTTCGTGCGCGACGATCTGTTCGCCAACACCAAGAAATCCAATCCGCTCACCGGCGTGGTTTCCACGGGCGCTCCGGCTCCTGCTCCTGCCGAGCAGCCTGCTCCTGCGTATCCGTCCAATTACAGCGCGCAGCAGGGCGGCAGCCAGCCTGGGCGTTTCGCCGACGAGGACTACATCCCCGACTTCCTCAAGCGCCAGAACTAATCCGCATGCGATCGACCCCCGTACTGCCGCTTCCGCGTCTGTCCGGGGGTCGTTTCATGCCCGGAGGCCATGCTGCAGGTTCTTCCGATGCTGCAGGTGTCCCCGTTCTTACCGACGAGCGTTTGTGGGAGGCCACCGGCGTGCGCATCGCTTTCACAACGCGCGAAGGGGGCGTGAGCGAAGGGCCCTTTGCCGCGCTCAATCTGGGCAGCCATGTCCATGATGATTCCGATGCCGTTGCCTTCAACCGCCGGCATCTGCTCGATGTCTTGGGTGCTCGTGATGCTCGTTTGCTCGTGCCCAACCAGGTGCATGGCACCGACGTGCTCGACGTTGCTGCCGATGCGGATCTCGATGGGGCCGATGAGCGTCTGGCCGCCGGCGTAGATGCCGTGGCCGTATCGCTGCCCGATGTTGCGGTCTTGCTTTGCTTTGCAGACTGCCTTCCCGTTGCGGTGGTGGCTCCTGGCGGCGGGTTCTGCATTGCGCATGCCGGATGGCGCGGTGCGGTGGGAGGCATTGCCGCAAAGGCCGTTGAAGCGGTATGCCGGGCTGGGTGTTCTCCTGAGGAATGCAACGTTTACATCGGCCCTTATATCCATTCCGAGTGCTTCGAGGTGGGTTCCGAGGTTGCGGACCGGTTCCGCAAAGCCTACGGTGACGCTTGCGTGCCCGACAGCCGCCATGTTGATCTGGGGGCTGCCGTGCGCAGTCAGGTGGTAAGGATCGGTGTGGCGCCCGAGCGCATTGCCGATGCGGATATCTGCACGGTATGCGAAAACGAACGGTTCTTCAGCTATCGGGCGCAAAGCGGGACATGCGGTCGCCACGGTGCATTCGCTGTGCGCATCATGGGCGAATCGAATAGATGAGATGAAAGGCGGATGGAAGATATGGGCATAGGGGATAGATACCGCGCCACGCGCGAAGAGGTCGATGAGGTCTGTCGCGCAAGCGGTCGCGATCCGAAAGGGGTTTTGCTTTTAGCCGTATCCAAAACGGTTGATTGCGAAGGGGTTCGCGCTGCCGTGGCATCCGGTGCGACGTCATTTGGAGAGAACCGTCCCGACCAGATCGTCATGAAACAGCATGAATTTCCTCAGTGCAGTTGGCATTTCATCGGCAATGTGCAGTCTCGCCGCATCGGGGACATCGTGGGCGCGGCCGACCTCATCCATTCCGTGTACCAACAGCATCACCTGCCCAAGATCGATGCCGCTGCCGCCAAGCTCGGCAAAGTCCAAAACATCCTGATGGAAGTGAACGTATCGGGAGAGGAATCCAAAAGCGGGCTTGCACCTGAAACGGCTCTCGAATTCGCCCGCTATGCGAGCACATTCGATTCGATTCGTTTGGCGGGATTGATGACCATGGCTCCCCAAGGAGACCCGAAGGCGGCGAAAGCCTGTTTCTCGGCCCTCCATCGTCTGCGTTCGGACTTGCGCGAACAGATGGAAATCGCAGATGGGGACCGCACTCTATCTGAACTTTCTATGGGCATGAGTGAAGATTGGCGCATTGCCGTGGCGCAGGGCGCTACCATAGTCCGTATAGGTCGGGCTATTTTCAGCGACGAATTTTCAGTCGCTTGATGACCGAGCCGAGGGTTGGGTTCGCTTGCCTTCGGAATTGATAATGGCTGCAACGCCAAGGAGGCGTCATGCTTGACGGAATAAAGAACAAGTTGGGCTTCGCCAAAGATGATGATTACGACGAGTATTACGACAACTACGACGATTACTCGGATGATTATGACGATTCCGCCGCGCAGGATGGCGGCGATGCCGATCAAGATGATTCTTATTCATCGTATGCGCCGGTCACCACGCGTACGGCGGGTACCAATCGCCAGCGGCGCACGTCGTATCGTGCCGCTGCCGCTTCGTCTTTCGATGCTCAGCGAGGTGCGGAGTCGCACCCTCGTTTGGTCTCGATGGATGACGTGCGTGCCAGCACGCAGGTTCCCGATCGTCTGAATCGCGATCCGCTTCCCCCTCGCCGTTCGTATTCGAGCGGATTCGCCACGCGCAACGTGGTGGGCCATGCCAATGACTATGCTCGTTCGGGATCGGAGTCCGATCTGGGATATGGCGCTCCTGCCGAAGACGTTCCTGCTGCGTCTGATTCAACGTCTGCTTCGCGTTCTCCGGGGCTCGACTCGTTGTTTTCGGAATCGAGCGTTCCTGCAAAACCTGCCAGCGCCGTCGGTGTGGGGGTGCGCCCCGCCGCGTCTTCCGGCTCTTCTCGCTCCTACGATCCCTATGATGCGTATGAAGGAGCGGGCGCTTCGGCTCACAAGCCCACGCGTGAGTTGCGCGTCCTCACGCCCGTCAGCTACGGCGAAGTGGAGGAAGTCGCACGGTGCTTGAAGGCCGGCGATGCCGTCGTCTTGTCTTTGCGAAACACGCAAAACCAATTGGCCAAACGCATCCTCGATTTCGCCTTCGGCGTTGCGAGCGCTTTGGATGGCAGCGTCGATTGCGCCGCCGATAAGGTTTTCGTCATAACGCGCGGCAAAGGTCTCAGCGAGCAAGAAACCATGCAACTTCATAACCAGGGCGTTCTTTGATGACGGATGCCATGCGCATAGCCATCATCGGCGGAGGCAAGATGGGCGAAGCTGTTTTGAGCGGCCTTCTTGCCGCCCATCAGGGATGCGCCGCTGCTTGGAACGCCGATGCCTTCACCGTGGTCAATCCGGGCAGTGAAAAACGCAAGCACTTGCAGCAGGCTTACGGAGTTTGTTGCGTGGAGGATTCTTCCCAGCTCGCCGCTGCCGATATCGTGGTCTTGGCGGTGAAACCTCAGAAGATGGACGAGGTCCTCTCAGTCGTCTCGCACCTTCCGTTTGCTTCGTCTGCGCTTTTCATCAGCGTTGCGGCGGGTCTTTCCACCGCTCGTTTGGAGCAACTCCTTCCCGCAGGCGCTCGCGTGGTGCGAGCCATGCCCAACACGCCGTTGCTCATCGGACGCGGTGTCACCACGTTGTGCGCCGGGTCCCTTGCCTCGAAAGAAGACTTGGAGCTCGGACTCGCCATGTTCGCGTGCCTGGGTGCGTCGTTTGCCGTCGATGAATCGTTGATGGATGCCACTGGGGCCATCAACGGCTCTGGGCCGGCCTATGTGGCCGCGCTCATCGAGGCTTTGGCTGCGGCGGGCCACCGTCAAGGGCTCGATATCCAATTGGCCGAGCAGCTCGCCGTGCTTACCGTAGACGGTACGGCGGAACTCATGGTGCAACGGCGCCAGAGTGCCAGCCAGACCCGCGTTGACGTTTGCAGTCCAGGTGGCACCACGTTGGCTGCTTTGGGAGCTATGGAGCAGGGCGGTTTCAGCACTTCCATCATCGACGGCGTGCAAGCGGCCGTCGACCGATCCAAGGAGCTTGGCGCATGAGCATCGCTTCATTTGTCAATACCATCGCGGATTGCTATTCGTGGATCATCATCATCTACGTGCTTATGTCGTGGATTCCCCATAGCAACGGTGTGATGGGGGACATCTACCGATTCTTCGGAAAACTGTGCGATCCCTACCTCGACCTGTTCAAACGGTTGATACCGCCAATCGGCGGCACGGTGGATGTGACGCCCATTCTGGCGCTGCTTGTACTACAATTGGGTGTAAGGCTGATAACGAGTTTGTTCTAAAGTGGATTGAGATTGTCCACGACGACGAAGGGATGTTCAAAAATGGCTATGACCTCGGCCGATGTAAACAACCAGAGTTTCTCAATCGATCGCAAGGGCTACAACGTCGATGAAGTCGACGCGTTTCTCGAGCGTATCGCCGACGACCTCGACGAGCTGAACGGTCGCATCGCTCAGCTTCAGGACGAGCTTCGCAGTGCTTCAGCGAAAAACGATGGCCCGGTGGCCATCACTTCCGGCTCCGACAAGGATTCTTACACGCAGCGCGACATCAACGAGCGCGATGCACGCATCGACGAGCTCGAGCATCAGGTGTCCGAACAGCGTGCCGATGATTCCGCCATCGCTCAGGCGCTTATCATCGCGCAGCGTTCCGCCGACGAAATCGTCGCCAATGCCAATTCGAATGCCGACAAGACGCGCGAAGATGCCGAGGATGAGGCTCAGCGCATTCTGGATAAGGCCAACAACGAAAAGCAGCGTGTGCTCGACGAGATCAAGAAGCTCGAAGATGATCGCGAAGAGACCCGCGTCCGCTATCAGGACATGCTCAACGACTTCATCGGCAGCGCCAAAGACGTGCTCGATGATATCGCTCCGGGCAAATCGGGCAAGAGCCGTGGCAGCCATGGCGTGTCCACCTATGTTCCCGCCGGCACCTCTGTCAGTGAAGCGGTGAGCGCCACCACGGCCGCCTACACCACACCTTCCAAGAGCGCCGCACCTGTCGCAAAGCCCCAGGCCAGCAAGGTCGAAAAGGACTTCAGCGGTTTCGGTGACACCGACGACGGCTTTGAGTTCGACGATATCGACTAGTTTGTTGCGCCGTTCTACGAACGGCGCAACTGCTTGATGCTGCGAGTCCGCCAGGCTTGTGGTGCCGCTGTTCTACGAACAGCGGAAGAGTCGACGCTGCGAGCCCGCCAGGCGCCGGATGCGCTTCCTTTCATGCTTGCCCTCACGTGCAGAAGCACGCTCGGCCGCATGACGGGGCGCCTCCGACATCTGGCGGGCTCTCGCTGATTTTGGTGGACCGGGAGGTGCTGCTTGAGCTGCGGCTCGTTGGGGGCGGCCCTCTCTTCGCTCGACCGCTTGTGGAGGCTTTGCTCGGGTTGCGGCTCGTGGGTGGGCGGCTCTTGCTTTGCTGTGTCCACGGCCGCTGCGCGCAGAGGCGCATTCGTCATGAAGATGCTCCTTTTTGCACGGAATTTGGGATACTGTGGGGCGAAATGGATGTAATCGAGGGCAACGCTCGCTTATTTCAGCATATGCCCAGGTCGTGCGTTGCCGCGATGGGGAAGAGCTACCTCAATCCCCGCACAAACCCGAATTCCTTGCAGAAAACCTTGATTTCGTGACGAATGATGTTTCGTATAGGCTCCAGGAATTCTGCTTCCAATGTGCTGGAAGGGGTGTGCTTCGGCTATGATTTCATTGCGCCCCTAGCTTTTCTTGGTCGCTTGTGGGAGTCGGTTTTTTATTGCGGGAAGGTGGGGTTTTGTCGGATGCTCGGCTTATAGCGGTTCACGTTACGCCTCGTTCGGGGCGCGATGAGATCGTTGGGCTTGAGTATTCGGATGACGGCACCTATGAAGTTCGCGTTCGCGTGACGGCGGCGCCTGACGGAGGCAAGGCCAACAAGGCGGTGTGCAAGCTGATTGCTTCGCAGTTGGGTATTTCCAAGAGCTCGGTGGGTGTCAAACGCGGGGATACGAGCCGCCATAAGCTGCTCGAGGTTGCCTGTTCTGCCGATGCAGTGCAAGCATGGATCGATGGTTTGCCAAGGTAGGTGAGGTGCGATGTACTGCCGAAACTGCGGTGCGGAAATCGAAGATGATGCCCCCGTATGCCCGATGTGCGGTTTGCCCCCGCACGAAGAAGTGCACGCTGCTGTGTTCAGCACCGATACCGGCCGCGCCAAATACCATTGCGGCGACTGCCGCCTTTGTCATCACCGATCAAGCTGTGCCACCAAACGCAAACGCCCGCTGAAGTCCTAGCCAGGGAAAACCGCAACGCGCCCGGGCGATGCGAAGCCACCTCGCCCAGCATCGCCGTCCGGCTCCGTTGCCGTCGCGCCCTCTCGCAAGGCGCACGGAATCGCAGCGTAGTGTGCCCACGTAAGATTTCGCGCAACGCGCCCGGGCGATGCGAAGGCCACCTCGCCCAGCATCGCCGTCCGGCTCCGTTGCCGTCGCGCCCTCTCGCAAGGCGCACGGAATCGCAGCGTAGTGT